>CAYNBJ010000003.1:0-115411 GCA_964395835.1 uncultured Gammaproteobacteria bacterium | reverse complement strand
GCAGTACAGCCGTTGTGATCCTGCATCCGAAGCAAATCTTTATCAACCTGAAGCAGTCCTTGCACAAACTGTACATGCCCATTCCAAGCTGCGAAATGTAAAGCAGTACGGCCATTGTTATCCTGCATCCGAAGCGAATTCTGATCAGCCTTCTCAAGCAATTTTTGCACAACGTCTATATGTGTGTTACAAGCTGACATATGTAAGGCAGTACAGCCGTTGTGATCCTGCATCCGAAGCAAATCTTTATCAACCTGAAGCAATACATGCACAACCTCTGCATGCCACTTCCAAGCTGCCGCATGTAAGGCGGTCCTGCCTCTGTGATCCTTCTTCATAAGCAAACGGTTATCAGAAATCTGAAGCAGTGTTTGTACAAACTCTACATGCCCGTTCCAAGCTGCCACATGTAAGGCGGTACGGCCTTTACGATCTCTATAAGACACAAAATCGTTAGAATACATTCTTTCGAGCAGAGTTTTTAAATCCGCAGTATTGCCGTTTTTCGCCGCAATATGAAGAGCGGTTTCATCGATATACCCCACTGCAGCAGCTTCTTGATTATTTTTGCACTCTATCAAAGATTGTATAAAAACTTGAACTGGATGCCATTCTGGATAGTTTGATTTCAATACGGAAGGCACATTCGAGATATTAACACCCTGAAACTTCAGGCACTGAATGATTTTCAGCAGGTCGATGTTTTGAGATGGAAAAGAAAAGCGATCTTCCAGCATAACCTGCAGCAGCGCATTTACAGCATATTCCAAAGGAGTGCTAATGATTTCGTGATATTGCCCAAATTGTGGTTTTTTATATTGCGCAAACGCTGGATATGTTTGCACAAGTATTTGAAAGATTTTGAAAAACTCACTCTCACCTGCATCGACATGAGCACCACTCATAGCAGATTCATTAGAGCAGACACATTCCAGCACTTTATGCAGAAGAGGAATAGCTTCTTTCCTGGATTTTGACATTGTAATAAATGAATTTTGAGAGTCTGGATAGCCATGATCTTGCTGCCTTTGTTTACACTCCGCATCTACAAGCTGCTGTACAATTGCAGAATCCTTTAAATGCAAAGAATATTCAATGCGATTATCAGTCACTTTGCATATTTGCTTCTTTAAAATCAGTTTCAAAATGCCTTTTAAAGAATCATATTGTTTCCGAACAGGATGTTGATCCCGATTGATAAAAAATTTACTTTTAATCGAATGCATCTGCTTGAGTAGAATAAAGAGGGCATCATCACCATTTTGATTGACAGTTTCTCTAGGGCAATCGTGCTCTAAAATGACTTTTGCGATCTCTAGCCATGTTGCATCACTCGATTCACTGTATTGAAGCAAAGCTTTCTGGAGAAACGTGACTTCGATACTGATTCGGCACATCATATTCTTCTGAAAATCCCGATAAGCATGCGAATAGCTATACTTCGGTTTTATCCGAGCAATATCCAGCTGAGTGAGCTTATTGTTCTTGAGATAATTTAAAAGAGCTTGAGGCTGGACTTTCTTGGAATCAGATTGTAAATCAGCAAACATAGATGCAAAGTCTTCAATTTCTTGCTGAAGCTGTTTATGGTTGTCCATTGCCATTCCTTATAGCTGAAAAAAGAATTCTGAGCCGCCTTAAAGAAAGATGCTCATCATTCCCTCTAGCATTGCTTATAAAAGCTAGTGAGAGTTTCGGGGTTATTTTATAAAAAGACTTTTTTTCTTTGTTCAATGGTGATCTTTTAAAATTTTTCGCGATCAGATTTTCATTTACTGCACGAAAAATATACATAAATCTGATGCAAAATGGAAGATGATAAAAGAGTGGCTCTCAGATAGCAGTTCATTGCATCAAATGCACGAGTATCGCACTTTTCTGAAAATACATTCAAATGCTGGGCATAATAAACAGCACTCTCAATGGTCAAAAATATCGCACTATCGTTGTACCAAGGAATTGTATAAGGCATTTTCACAAACAAGCAGCATGCCTGATTCAGATTGAGCGCTATCACAAGAGCGCCTTGATCAATAGCAGGGACATGTCTGCATCTATCAGAACCGTTTTTATGAATCGCAGATGACACTGTTCTATCTCAGATGCGTAGTCAATAAGCTGTTCTGACAGGAATTGTCCTTATCACCCTGCTTTGAAATGCTTTGAATAGAGAAGAATCGATTCTCATTGATTATCGCATATTCTGTGAGACAGATACCGATCTAAAAACAAAAACACACACTTTTGCGATATTCTCAAACTTGTGCAATCTCAAGACGTGAATCCATCAGCAGTGAGTATGGATGCGCGGTATCCAATCTGCTGAGATCATCTGAAGGTCATTCGGTGTATTTGGGTCACAACCTTAAAAAAAATCGCAATATTCAATCAGACAGATGCGAGATTTGATAACAAGAACTGTCGGTTCATTAACCTAGCGATAGCTGGTTTTTTTGTATGGCAGATGATAAGACCAAACACATAAAATTATTCTTTATTAACAAAACCGAAATGTGCTTAAAAATGCTATTCAAAAGCAGATCACAGTCTTAATACTTGAAGGACAATGGGGGCATTGCACAACTTATGAACTTTGAGCATACAACCATCCCCGAGCAGGCCTCAAATTGATCTGCACATACAGATCCACATTGGCTTCAGCATAATCCTCTTGCACAGTCCAGTAAAGCGCAACCTTCACAGACACAAAGTATGTGAGTGATCACGAATTCTTGCGCTTCCTGCGATCGATTCCTGATTCCTCACGTCTTAGTGGAGCACTAGAATCATTCAGTGACTGAGATGCCGCTGACGTAGTAGCCGGAACACTGGAAGGAGAATGCATCGTCCTTGCTTCCCTACTCGATTCGAGCCATGAGCAAATTGTTTCAGAAACACTCGCACAAAAAGACCACAGACTATCCACAGTTGCGCTCAAAAAAATCCAAATTTCTTGCCACCAACTCAACTGTTCTGAAGACGTTGATGCACTTGCCATACCCGCACCTGAATTATGCGAAAAAGCATTTTGAGAATTCGAAGAAGTCGTCAGTCTCAAATTCAATATATCATCATTCACATTGTTGAGGC
Source organism: uncultured Gammaproteobacteria bacterium (assembly GCA_964395835.1). GTDB lineage: Bacteria > Pseudomonadota > Gammaproteobacteria > Berkiellales > Berkiellaceae > LLD-282. Next base: position 112,321 of record CAYNBJ010000003.1, on the reverse strand, counting down.
CATCACGATGCAAGCCCACTGGGGTCTGAACAATATCTTTCTCTTGAGAATCTGGCTCTGGAAGCTGCTGCGCACTTTGTTCCAAAGATTGCCCTACATTCACATTGTTGGGGCCATCACGATGCAAGCCCACTGGGGTCTGAACAATATCTTTCTCTTGAGAATCTTGCTCTTGAAGCTGCTGTGCACTTTGTTCCAAAGATTGCCCTACATTCACATTGTTGAGGCTATCACGATGCAAGACCACTGGGGTCGGAACAATATCTTCCTCTTGAGAATCTTGCTCTTGAAGCTGCTGCGCACTTTGTTCCAAAGATTGCTCTACATTCACATTGTTGGGGCCATCACGATTCAAGCCCACTGGGGTCTGAACAATATCTTGCTCTTGAGAATCTAGCTCTGGAAGCTGCTGCGCACTTTGTTCCAAAGATTGCTCTACATTCACATTGTTGAGGCCATCACGATTCAAGCCCACTGGGGTCTGAACAATATCTTGCTCTTGAGAATCTAGCTCTGGAAGCTGCTGCGCACTTTGTTCCAAAGATTGCTCTACATTCACATTGTTGAGGCCATCACGATGCAAGCCCACTGGGGTCTGAACAATATCTTGCTCTTGAGAATCTAGCTCTGGAAGCTGCTGCGCACTTTGTTCCAAAGATTGCTCTACATTCACATTGTTGAGGCCATCACGATTCAAGCCCACTGGGGTCTGAACAATATCTTGCTCTTGAGAATCTGGCTCTGGAAGCTGCTGCGCACTTTGTTCCAAAGATTGCTCTACTGCATTCTTATTTGTGGACGATAAAGCTGAATCCATAACGCTGCATTCGAGATTATCTATCAAATTGCTCAAATCCGGCTCATGCGGAGCACCTTTCTGACCTCCCAAATCTAAAGCAGTATGTTCGTTATTATCACTCGTTCGGTGCAAATTCAGTACTTGCACAACATCGCTATACTTGCCCTTCTGTGCATAATATAAAGCAGTATGACCTTTATGATCTAACTGCATACGCAGCCACTCAGACTTATGAAGCAGTACTCGGACAACTTCTACATGCCCCTGATTAGCTGCAAAATGCAAGGCAGTACGGTCATCTTTATTCTTTATGAGAAGCAAATCTTGATTATCCACCCCCAGCAGCGCTTGCACGCACTCTAAATTCCCTTTCAGAGCTGCCAAATGCAAGGCTGTATGTCCGCTATTATCTTTCATGAGAAGCAAATCTTGATTGTCCACCCCCAGCAGTGCTTTCACGCACTCTAAATTCCCTTTCAAAGATGCCACATGTAAGGCAGTACGACCATCTCGATCCTGCAGTGGAAGTAAATCCTGCTTCTTCACACTAAGCAGTGCTTGCACAACCTTGTCATGCCCCTGCCAAGCTGCCACATGTAAGGCAGTACGACCATCTTTATCCTGCGATCGAGGCAAATATGGATTATTCACCCCCAGCAGTTCTTGCACAACCTTGTCATGCCCCTGCCAAGCTGCCAAATGCAAGGCGGTATGTCCGCTATTATCTTGATTGAGAAGCAAATATATATTCCGCACCCCCAGCAGTGCTTTCACGCACTCTAAATTCCCTTTCAAAGCTGCCACATGTAAGGCGGTATGGCCTTTCTGATCCCGCTGCGTAAGCAAGGACGCATCCTCCTCCCGAAGCAGTTCTTGGATGACCTTTACATGCCCCCCCCAAGCTGCCACATGTAAGGCAGTATGGCCATCTTTATCCTGCAAGCAAAGCAAATACGGATTTTTCACCTCCAGCAGTGCTTGCACGCACTCTAAATGCCCTTTCAAAGCTGCCAAATGCAAGGCAGAATGTGTGTAATAATCATCTGCCATAAGAAGCAACGTCTGATTATTCAAGCTCAGCAGTTCTCGGACAACCTCTACATGCCCCTGATTAGCTGCCAAATGTAAGGCAGTACGGCCTTTACTATCCCACGCATCGCTAGCGGCATTAGCGCCAAGCAGTGCTCGGACAACCTCTACATGCCCCCTATTAGCTGCCACATGTAAGGCAGTCCAATTTTTATTATCCTTATACGAAAACACATCTTGCTGATCAGAGCTGTTTAGGCTGTTGATGAGATCTTGCAAATCCTGCATGCTGCCGTTTTTCGCTGCAATATGAAGGGTGGTTTCACCTGTATAGACCACTGCAGCGGCCTCTTCATTATTATTTTTGCACGCTATCAAGGATTCTATAAAAACCTGAAATGGATGCCATATTGGATATTGTGATTCTGTTAACATAGAGGGTACTTGTGAGATATCGACGCCTTGAAGCTTCAAGCACTGAATACTTTTTAGCAGCTCACGGGCTTTTTTACTTCGATGGGAATTAGAATCTGCCTCTTGAGATATCAGCAGTTTATTTAAAACATAGTCTAAAGGAGTCGTTGAGTGAGATCCATTCGGGACATTGTGATATCTATATGAAGATGAAGCCAATTTTGGATATGTTTGCACAAGTGTTTTGAAAATTTGGAACAATTCACTCTCGATCTCAAGGGAGCTATCTCCGAATATAGAATCGTGATCTGCGCTCATACGATCCAGAACTGTATGCAAAAGAGGCAGATCTGTGTCTCGATTGAAAATCGTAATAAAGGACGTTTGCGAGTCTGGTCCGTGAATCTCTGAATTCCTTTGTCTGCACTCAGCTGCTACAAGCTCATTTACAATTGCAAACTCATTCAAATACAAAGAAGATTCAATATGCTTATTCGTCACTCGGCATATCTGCTTTTTTAAAATCAGTTGTAAAATGTCTTTCAGGGAATCATATTTTTTTTGTGCATCATCAAAATTTTGCTTCTGCTGCCTCCAATGTATCATCTCACCCATCTGCTCTTGCATGATATGTAGCACAATAAGGAGTGCGTCCTTCTTGGCTAGATTAGGATTATCTCTAGGGCAATCGTGCTCTAAAATAACTTTTGCAATTTCTAACCATGTTAACCACTTACTGTTTTTCAGCATACTGCGTCGCAATTGCAGCAAAGCTTTCTGGAAAAAAGTGACTTCTATCTTTTTTTTCGCAGGCCCAAGATAAGTAAAGAATCTTCGATCAGCAAAATCTTGCTGTGTGAGCGAATTGTTCTTGAGAGAATCTAAAATGTCTTCTGGATTGACGTTTTTGAAATCGGATTCTAAGACAACAAACATAGACTCAGCGTCTTGCAATTGTTGCTGCGGCTGTTTAGAGTTGTCCATTTTAAATCCTTAGAGCCGATAGGCTATGCTAAAAAAACAAATCTTAGCTCTGATGTCTTGTGTCAGAGCCAACAAAGAGGGTTGCTGCCAACTTTCGTGCAACTATATGATTAATATACATAAATTCGATACGGAATGGAAGGGCATAGAGAGCGCCTAGGCCTAAAAAATTTTCTTGACTGAACAAGTGAGATCATTGAAAGACATGGAATTTCCTTCTCATACTCCTTTGTATTCAGCTGAGCAGAAACGTTGCATGAGGAGCCTAAATGTTCTGCAGCTTTTGCATCTATCATCCAAAATTTATCTGCATTAAACACCAAGTCTCATCTCCAATACAATGAGCGTGCAATCCACCAATCACTATGAGCAATATTATTGCATTCTTACGCATCAAATAGCATGGAAGAGCTATAATAGCGCTTCTCGATAATATATTTTTCTTCTTAAAAAACCTTGATTCCATACAGCGAATGAATCAAATTCTCTTGAATTCAATCCATATGATGCATGAGAGCTGCTATTTTTGCTCAATTTTGACATGTCCTTTATCGTTATTCTCATGAACTGTTTCATATTGAAAAATTGATGAAAGAGCTCTATTTTCAAAAGAATGAAAATATACTCTACTTTAAAATCGAAGTGCGCTCATGATCGGATCTGCCTGCTCGTCATTTTCAGTTTCCCGAGAAATTCTTTGGCCAATAGGCCAAAAGGCCATGAACGCTGACAACCCATTAAGCGCAGATCCATCTTGATTCTCTGGATTCGTATTAGCTCTTTCAGAATTCAAAAGATCTTCATTTCGTGGCTCACTGTGCACATCGAACCAGGAAGAGATTGTTTCATAAGCACTTGTACAAAAAGACACAATACTCTCCTGAGCTTTTTTCAAGAAAAGTCGGATTTTTTGCCAAAAACCTAATAAGAGCACCTGTCTATCTTGCAAAGCCATCTCGATTTTTGAAAAAACCATATATTTTTTCAAACACTCTGCGTGGTGCCCGGCCGCTTCGTAGTGCTTCTGCGCCAGGTCTATCACCCTCAACATGGCAATCCCCATCTCCTCGGATTCCAAATTGTTCTTGGCGCGATCAGACTTTAATTTATTCACCCATATGCTAATGATAAGCCATGCCTGAGTGAGCGCAGAGAGTGACAGATCCACAACACGGAATTTAGAATCAATATATTTCATTTTCTGAGATAAAGTGGACATTATTGGCATAGTTTGCTTTAGAGCAGAATCACAGGCTTCTACTTTCTTGATGTATTGCTGGAACATGTCGCTATAGTTTTTCATCAGCGACACCGCGGTAGACATGTTGTCAGACATCTCGGCAGACATCGCCGCAAAAATCTCGGTCTGTCTCTCCATTCTAGTACTAGCAGGTTGTTCTGTAGAATGAGACCATCTATACCATTCTACACATTTTTCCGTAGACTTGTCTCGACACATCAAGCTATTTGCACCACGCAGCGCCTCAGTTGCTTTTTCTGTCTGGCTTTGAGCATCTGCTTTATTCTCAATCGCATAGCTTGCGGCACTCTTACCATCACTGTCTTTCTGATAGACTAGCTCAGGAGCTAGTCTTAAAATATCCGATACGACCCCTAACAGGCCCCGACGAGTTGCTAAGATTAATGGTCCTTGACCTTGTGAATTCACAGCATCCAGCATCGGCTTGAGAGTCTGAATATCTCTGCACAATAGGAAAAGAGCCAGATCTGCGTCTCCTTCCTCGCAAGCGATCAAAAGCGCATTGTCATTTTCGTCAAAGCCTAGCATTTTCTGAATTTTCCTATTGAAAACAATATTCTATTCCCAAATAATAATCGATTTTTTCATTGCAATGCAACTTGAAATCATATTGAACAGGCCTGAGCCTGATTGAGTCATCGCATCATTTTGGATCGGTTTTGCATATGTGCATCTACAAAAAACATCAAAGTCTTCGAAAATTTATAAGTTTATTATTTTGAGATCAGAGACCTCCAAGCATGCGCCTCAGTATCAGAAAAAATCCAAAAGCTGAGGCCTCTTTGAGCACTAGAAAATCTTGGGGATCATGCAACAGATGACTTATACAAACCGATTGAGGCGATCTTTTTCAAAATTTGGATGATCGATAGGTGACGAAGAGTCACTTCTCGGAGTATTTTGGCTAAACGATAGAAGCATTGGACTGGCTTCTTCCGTATAATGCTTGTAACAATCAACCTGTTCAGGAGATCGATAGGCACTGAAACAAGACGCAGTGGTCGCGAAAAAATAATTGGTCAATGAAGTGACAAAACTACTGAGTATATCGGGTTCAACGTGAGAATTGATCATCCTGGCGATATGTGGCTGATAACAATTTTGTGCAGCCATTGCTTTTAACTGGATCAAATCCTCATGAGTACTGTGTGCGATAAGAAGTTCTAGCACATTGGTATGCGCAAATAGCGCAGCCTGCATCGCTAACGTTGCTCCGTCTTGGTTTTTATAAGTACGGCTTGCCTTCAAAATCTGCTGATCTTCTAAGAGAATTTTCACGATATCTACGTAACCCTGATTCACAGCGATCGATAAAGCAGTCTGGCTGTTTGGATCGATATAATTTTTGTCTATATCGTTCTGTTTCAGCAATTGTTTGACTGCATCAACATTTCCGGTCCTGCAAAAATACATTAAAGCAGAAGATCCCTCGTGATCTACAAGATTAATATCAATATCTTTGTGCTGCAACAGAAAATTCAAGAGGGAACTCTGATGAGCCTTTACATTTCCGTAAGCGGCTAGCATGAGGGCGGTGCGACCATGCCTGTCAACCTGATTGATGTTTGCATTTTTTTCGTTGAGAAAATACCTAATAATCTCCATGTCAGCAAATACGATCGCACTGAGAAATACAGTGGCAGGTTCATAAATAGATGAAATATGATCCATAAGATTTTTTGATAAATTCATATTTTTGATCGCCGTACCATTTCCGCGCCTCATGAGATCTTGTACTTCTAATAACATCAAATCGAATACCTCGGCATTTGCTCTGTCTTCATCCAATATCGCTTCGCAAGAGAGATGGTTTTGGTTTGATTCTTCCGACTCATGAGAGTCAATCGTAATATGCATGGTTTTTTCCTTTATGTTCAGATGATTCTATGTTAGCAAGCAAAGTTTTTTAAAATGAATTTTATTTTTTCAGACTCGATTTTAAAGAACGAAAGTCGCTCTGTAAAATCGATATTATAATAATTCACAAAAAACTCACAAACCAAATGACTGCTCATTTGTGAAAAATCCAATCTTCAATAAAAAATGCGAACGCGTAAACACAGACTGATCCGCATCCATAGATACTCAAGTCTGAGATGACAGGATGATTTTTAGACAAAAGAGGTCCGTTTCACTTAAGATACGCAAAAAAATCTTCTTTTTCTCCTGATCTCAATGCAAAAAACTTCAATCTCAATGCTCAATCGTTCTCTTGTCTAGCTAGGCGTTCGACGAATGATACAACTTTTCTGAAACTCGGTTTTTTTCCCTGCGTTGTGCTCTTCGCATCCAAAGTCATACAAAAAGGTCGCTGTGATAAGCAAATAATCAATTTTTTAATAATTTTCATGATCGGTATCTTGCACTTGTTCTAGATACTTATGGTGCTTGGAGGGGGATTATCTGGCAATTGCGATTACTCTCTGATTCGCGCAAAATTTTTACCCTGCATGTTTTTACTACCTCTTAGCCGATATCTTTACAGAATTGTTCTTGCTATCACTGGAATGAGAAGCACCGTGATTCAAAAGAAGCTGTGCGATTTTGGGATCGCCGAACTCTGCCCAGCTTAGAATGCTGTACCCATTGACCACATGCTCATGAATTTTGGCAGATCTCTTTAAAAGAAATTCAACCGCGCTTTGATGACCGCCAATGACGGCATGCATCAGTGCGCTCATGTGTTCCGAGTCTAATGCATTAATATCCGCCCCTTTAGACAGGCAATACTCAAGGAGTTCTAGATAACCTCGAATAGCAGCAATTCGAAAAGTCGCCTGAATGAGAATGCTTGCTTCTGAGCGATTGTGGATCAATAAATTTTTTATCTTTTCTTTCACTAGGCGAGTGTTTCCATTACGAAGTGCGCAAGCAAATTCAAATTTGTCATTATCTTGCCGTGTATCCATAAAAACCATACCTTTTCTGAATCATTCATAAATATAGCATTTTTCATATCAATATGATATCGGCATACATCACAAACCAATCTATAGGTTCACTGAAAAGAGATTCTAAAAAAAGCAGTCATAGACGCAATAAATCTCATATAAAAATTCATTCTTTTAGTCTAACAATCATTTAAGCTATAGAGAAAAATCCCCACGAACGCTATGCACTCATCTCATAAGCGTAGTGCCTATTTAAAGGTCCACAACATCATGACATAATCGCTTTTTATAAAAAATTTTGGTATAAACTTTTTCAGAAACAATCTTTTTAATAAAGCGCCAAGGTCTTGAGATGGTCTTGAAAAAAAAGCAAGCTGCCAAAACAATACAAACAAATTTTTTCAAAGCGATACGCGAAAAAAATCTGCTCGTGCTCCGCACGATTCAAGGAATAGGCGCTAGAACTATCACTGCTTATGAAAAGGAGCATCTCTGTCCTCTTATTGAAGCTGTGCGAACTGAAAATCACGAGATTGTTCAAAGAGTTTTGGAGATGGGCGCACACATTGAGGCAGTCGATCTCAATAAAAACACACCGCTCATGCTAGCGGCTCAATTACAACAAAACGAAATTCTTATTTTATTACTAAAGCACCATATCAGATGTCGCTGCCAAGATGCCAAGCCGTCACCTGATAGTGATGAAAACACTTCTTCGATCTGCGCGATCATCAACATGCAAAATGAAGATGGGAATACCGCATTAACCCTAGCTTCTGATTTGGATACAATCACAACTCTCATCAACAACAACGCAGACATTAATATCAAAAACAATGCAGATAATAATGCATTAATGATTTTTGCAAGTAAGGGCTATTATCATGCAGTTTCATATCTGCTCAAACACAAGAACGCAGATATCACGACACAAAACAAAGACGGAGATACTGCTCTCACCTTGTCTATCAAAGCAGCATGCCAAAAAACAGTCCAGGTCCTTTTAAAATATATACCACAGAATACTGAGCACTTGGCTGACATGAAATATCTTGCGTACCGAGAAGATGGTATCACAGATCCAGATTCCCAAGGAAATAATCCTCTGATGATCTACGCTAGTCAATGCGCTTATCGCTCTGTAAACTTTCTTATAAAATTGCGCCTCTTTGACATCAATACTTTTAATCATAACGGAAATACAGCTCTGTTTTTAGCGATCCAAGCGGGCTCCTTAGAAACAGTACAAGCTCTGTTCACAGAGCTTCCTCACTCAAATACACCCAATCTCAATCATCAAAACAAGGCTGGTTATACAGCTTTAATGCTCACTTTACTTTACAATACCGACCACAAAATCCTTCGCTATCTGATCGATGAACAACACGCAGACATCACCTTTTCAAATCATGCAGGCAACAATGCACTGATGATTTTTGCAAGCCAAGGCAACTCTCAAATCGTTCAATTTCTTTTAGATCTGAAATGCTTCGATCTTGAACATCAGAATGATGATGGCGATACAGCTCTCCTTTTAGCAGCTAAAGCAGGCTCCTTGCAAACAATCCAAACTCTGTGCACCAAATTGCCAGAATACAAACCAAACATTGATCATCAAAACAACGCTGGTTATACAGCTTTGATGCTCATTAATGACTTAGAGATCTGCAGATATCTGATTGAGAAGCAAAATGCAGACACCACACTGACAGACAAACAAGGAAATAATGTTCTCATGCTCCTTGCAAGCCGCGGTCAATCTGATGCTGTTGAGTATCTCTTAACTCTTCAATCCTTCGACATCAACATGAAAAATCTTCAAGGTGATACAGCTTTAAATTTGGCCCTCAGATCAAACTCTCAAAAAACAGCCACTCACCTTTTACCACAGACTGCAATGAGCCCTGAGCACAGAGAAATCATCGAAAATCTTGCGAAGCGCCGGGAAGGTATCACCACTCAAGATAGCCAAGGAAAGAATCCTCTGATTGTCTTTGCAAGCCAGGGCAATGCGAATGCTGTCTCTTTGCTTTTAAGCCTCAGGATCTTCGACATCAATACAGCAAACCGTCTAGGCAATACAGCTCTGTTTTTTGCGATCAAATCAGGGTCCTTAGAAACAGTACAAGCTCTGTTCACAGAGCTCCCTCACTCAGATACACCCAATCTCAATCATCAAAACAAGGCTGGTTATACAGCTTTAATGCTCGCTTTACTTTACAATACCGACCACAAAATCCTTCGCTATCTGATCGATGAACAACACGCAGACATCACCTTTTCAAATCATGCAGGCAACAATGCACTGATGATTTTTGCAAGCCAAGGCAACTCTCAAATCGTTCAATTTCTTTTAGATCTGAAATGCTTCGATCTTGAACATCAGAATGATGATGGCGATACAGCTCTCCTTTTAGCAGCTAAAGCAGGCTCCTTGCAAACAATCCAAACTCTGTGCACCAAATTGCCAGAATACAAACCAAACATTGATCATCAAAACAACGCTGGTTATACAGCTTTGATGCTCGCTTTACTCTACAATACCGACCATAACATACCCAACTATCTTCTTGATACACAAAAAGCAGATATCAACTTTTCAAATCGTCAAGGAAACAATGTACTGATGATCATGGCAAGCCACGGTAAATCTGATGCTCTCGATTATCTATTAAATCTCAAATGCTTCAACATTGACATTAAAGAAACATCTTTTCTCTTAGCACTCAAATCCGGCTGGCAAAACACAGCACAAATCCTTTTGCCACACACAGAAAAATACAACGAGCACCTTGAGGTCATAGAAGCACTGATACATCGCTCAGAAGGTATTAGAGCTCAAGATTCCCAAGGAAATAATCCTCTGATTGTCTTTGCAAGCCAGGGCAATGCGAATGCTGTCTCTTTGCTTTTAAGCCTCAGGCTCTTCGACATCAATACCGCAAACCGTCTAGGCAATACAGCTCTGTTTTTGGCGATCCAAGCGGGGTCCTTAGAAACAGTACAAGCTCTGTTCACAGAGCCCCCTCACTCAGACACACCCAATCTCAATCATCAAAACAAGGCTGGTTATACAGCTTTAATGCTCGCTTTACTTTACAATACCGACCACAAAATCCTTCGCTATCTGATCGATGAACAACACGCAGACATCACCTTTTCAAATCATGCAGGCAACAATGCACTGATGATTTTTGCAAGCCAAGGCAACTCTCAAATCGTTCAATTTCTTTTAGATCTGAAATGCTTCGATCTTGAACATCAGAATGATGATGGCGATACAGCTCTCCTTTTAGCAGCTAAAGCAGGCTCCTTGCAAACAATCCAAACTCTGTGCACCAAATTGCCAGAATACAAACCAAACATTGATCATCAAAACAACGCTGGTTATACAGCTTTGATGCTCATTAATGACTTAGAGATCTGCAGATATCTGATTGAGAAGCAAAATGCAGACACCACACTGACAGACACACAAGGAAATAATGTTCTCATGCTCCTCGCAAGAAGAGGAAACTATCCAATTGTTCAATTTCTTTTAAGTCTCAAAAAGTTCGACATTGAAGATGAGAATAATGATGGCGATACTCCTTTGTGTTTAGCGATCAAATCACAAGACACCCAAACTGTCCTTGCTCTTTTAAAAGCAAGCAATACGCAAAAAAAGACGAGTTTTCTTGAACGACCACAGGCATCTCGTGCTATTTGTTATGCGATAGAACATGAGTTATTAGAAATTATTCAACACCTGATAGAGGCAGATAAAAGAATTCTGAATTATCATGAGCCCTATCTATCAGATACAGCCATGCTCCACGCGACTCGCGTAGGGTCACCCACAGTCATACGATTTTTATTGGAATACAAGATCGAGATAGCTCTTAATGCTAGAGACCTATTTTTGAAAACACCGATAATGATAGCTGCGAGTCATGGAGATCTCCCAGTCCTGACCGTCCTCTTAGATCATCCACAAACACAAAAAGCTGGCATATTAAATCGCAATCAAATCGAAAAAAGAGATCTCTCACAAAATACCGCGCTTATGCTTGCAGCAGAAGGCGGCCACCTCCAAATTGCCCAATTTTTAGCCAAAACTTATACCAAATTGAACGTCAATCTAGTCAACAAATATGGGCAAACAGCACTGATGATTGCAGCAAGACAGGGCCACCTCGAATTTGTGAAATGGCTGGTTGCAGACATGAAAGCCGAAACAGTCAATCGAGATCATAATGGCTATACAGCTCTCCTCTTAGCAGCTGAATTCGGATCGTGCGATATCGTACACTTTCTTGTACAGAATGTAAAAAATATAGATATTAATCAGTATGTTTTAGAAGGCAACACAGGCAAAACAAGAAGAAGAAATACAATTAAAAACAATGTACTCATCTATCTTGCGCAATTTAATTGCATCGAATTAATCAAGATGCTCATAGATATGCCTAACCTCGATCTGAATTACCAAAATAATGAAGGTTTATCTGCCCTCATGACTGCTGTTATTTTCGAACATTTTGATATCTCTGAACTCCTTGTAAAAAAAGGAGCTCTCCTGGATCTTAAAAATCAATCTGGCGAGAACGCTCTAACACTCGCTATCTCTCACAAAAACACAAAAATGGCACACATGTTCTTAGATGCGATTGCGCAAAATCCTGCTCTCCTCTCTCTAAATGATAGAAATCAAAATGGCGATACCCCTCTCATAACGGCAGCACGATCAGGTAGTGACAAAAGCATAGGGGATAGATTAGTTCAGCTTGGAGCTTGCACCCACCTTATGAATAAGCAAGCACAGACCGCTTCCGATTTCCTCACTCATTCGCATAATTTAAAGATTGCTCCCAATGACACTCATTCCACATACCATAATACGCAAGTTCTTTTATTTCGCCCCCCTAGCATCAAGGTCCCTACACAGGATAAATCACAGAACCCAAATCAGAAGTGTGGGGTAAAAACCGAGCTCACAGAAAAAACCCTATACAAGATTTGAACGAGCGAAATGTTGATTTGAGATATCGTATACACATCTGATCTGGTAAGAGTGGGAACATGTGCTCAGGCATGATAGATTCCGCTATTTTGTAGACCCTCTCAGAATTTTTACACATTATTTAATGAAATGATTGTTTTTTAAAAAAAAATACAAGAAAATTGTTAGAAAATGAGATAACGCATTCTCAGAAATGATTGAGCGTAACAGACTGAGGCAAAATCGATCTGTAGCCTTCACTTTGTTTAAGCACTGCTCATACAAATTTAAAATACAATCTTCTACACCCAAATATAATAGGTCTTTAGCTATGTTCTCGGATCCAAAAACAATGTTGCTAGAAGCCATCAGGTTTCAAAATTTTAATCTACTCAATCAATTTAAAAAGACAATATCAATCAGTATGTTGCAGTCCACGATGGATTTTGAAACGATACCTCCTGCTCTTTTTATAAACGAAGCAGTGCAAACTAGAAACGCTGCTATTGTACAGCTAGTTTTGAGTATGGGCTTCAAAATTGCAGCCTGTGATCAAGATCAAAGAACACCTATCATGCTTGCAGCGAAATTGGGACTAAACGATATTCTGCGTGTACTGCTCGAGAGCTGGAACAAACCTTCATGGTTATCGCAGCCCTTTGAAGAAGAGAACTACCTAACTCGCAGTATCAATATGCAAGATAAAGATGGAAATACAGCCTTAACCCTCGCCACTGATTGCGATACGATCACGACCCTGCTTCTTGCAAACGCCAATCTCAATCATCAAAATCATGCAGGCAATACTGCACTCATGATTTTTGCGCTCCAAGGAAATTATGAAGCAGTTGCACTCCTATTAAAATGCAATAATATTGATGTCAATATCACAAACCAAAACGATGAGACAGCTCTCTTTTTGGCTCTCAAAGCACATCATAAAAACATAGCGAGGCTAATTTTTCGCCATTCATATTCTCATTCTGAGGACCAAAATAAAGTCATAAGCTATCTTGTAACTCGCGAAGAAAAGATAGCTGATCAAGATCGTGCAGGAAATAATGCCTTGATGTTATATGCGAAAAAATCCAACCATCAAGCTGTGAAATTTTTGCTAAAACTGCAAATCTACAATATCAATACACAAAATACTGATGGCGATACCGCTCTCCTTTTAGCAACTAAAGAAGGTGCTCTCGCCACAATCCAAGCGATGTTTCAAGCAACCTCAAACACAGAAAAGCCAGATATCAATCATGAGAACAAAGCTGGTTATACAGCTCTCATGCTCGCACTGATCAACCGTAACACAAAGATACGAAACTATCTTATCGAGCAAAACGCACTCCTCACCTTGCAAAACCGTCAAGGAAACAATGCTCTGATGGTCCTGGCAAGCCATGGTAAATCTGATGCTGTTCAGTATCTATTAAATTACAAGTGTTTTGACATCAATACTTTTAATCATAACGGAAATACAGCTCTGTTTTTGGCGATCCAAGCGGGGTCCCTAGAAACAGTACAAGCTCTGTTCACAGAGCTCCCTCACTTAGACACACCCAATCTCAATCATCAAAACAAGGCTGGTTATACAGCTTTGATGCTCGCTTTACTTTACAATACCGACCACAAAATCCTTCGCTATCTGATCGATGAACAACACGCAGACATCACCTTTTCAAATCATGCAGGCAACAATGCACTGATGATTTTTGCAAGCCAAGGCAACTCTCAAATCGTTCAATTTCTTTTAGATCTGAAATGCTTCGATCTTGAACATCAGAATGATGATGGCGATACAGCTCTCCTTTTAGCAGCTAAAGCAGGCTCCTTGCAAACAATCCAAACTCTGTGCACCAAATTGCCAGAATACAAACCAAACATTGATCATCAAAACAACGCTGGTTATACAGCTTTGATGCTCATTAATGACTTAGAGATCTGCAGATATCTGATTGAGAAGCAAAATGCAGACACCACACTGACAGACAAACAAGGAAATAATGTTCTCATGCTCCTTGCAAGCCGCGGTCAATCTGATGCTGTTGAGTATCTCTTAACTCTTCAATCCTTCGACATCAACATGAAAAATCTTCAAGGTGATACAGCTTTAAATTTGGCCCTCAAATCAAGCTCTCAAAAAACAGCCACTCACCTTTTACCACAGACTGCCATGAGCCCTGAGCACAGAGAAATCATCAAAAATCTTGTGAAGCGCCGGGAGGGTATCGCCACTCAAGATAGCCAAGGAAATAATCCTCTGATTGTCTTTGCAAGCCAGGGCAATGCGAATGCTGTCTCTTTGCTTTTAAGCCTCAGGATCTTCAACGTCAATACCGCAAACTGTCTAGGCAATACGGCTCTGTTTTTTGCGATCAAATCAGGATCCTTCGCAACAGTACACGCTCTGTGCGCAGAAACCCCCCACACAACAGACAAGATCAACATCGATCATCAAAACAAGACTGGTTATACAGCTTTAATGCTCGCTTTACTTTACAATAGCGACCACAAAATACCCAAATATCTGATCGATGAACAACACGCAGACATCACCTATTCAAATCACGAAGGCAACAATGCACTGATGATATTGGCAGACCAAGGCAAATATGATGCTGTTGAGTATCTGTTAAATCTTAAATGCTGCGACATTCACGCAAAAAATCAGCAAGGTCACACAGCTCTGATTTTAGCGCTCAAAGCGACATGTCAAAAAACAGCCCGCTTACTTTTCAATTTTATGCAGGAAAATACGTTGAGCTCAGAACATGACACTCAACACAATCAACTCATACAGTATCTATTAGATCGAAAAGAGGGCATAAGAACGCAAGATGCCGAAGGATATAATCCCTTGATGATCTTTGCGAAAAAAGGCGATTTTGATGCTGTTTCCTTTCTTTTAAGTCTCAAGATCTTCTACATTAATGCCGAAAACAAAGACCGCGATACAGCTCTCACTTTAGCACTCCGATGCGGATCCCAAAGAACAGCCAAAATTCTTTTAGAATATGCGAAATCTACTCAGTCTCTGATGCCACAATCGAAGGGCTTCCAATATCTTGTGAATCGCAAAGCAGGGATCACTGACACTAATGACGAAGGAAATAACCTTCTGATGATCGTTGCCAGCAAGGGAAACGCTTCTTATGTTTCTTTTCTTGTCAACCTCAAGATCTTTGATATCAATGCTGTCAATCATCGTGCTGAGACCGCCCTCATTTTAGCCCTTAGATCAAACTCTCAAAAAACAGCTTGTATACTTTTACCACACACTGCAATGAGCCCCGAGCACAGAAAAATCATAGAGACTCTTCTGGAGCTCCAGGAAGGTATCTCTCAAACAGATAATAAAGGAAATAATCTTCTTATGCTCTTTGCAAAACAGGGCAATGCTGATGCTGTTTCTTTTCTTTTGAGCCTCAATCTCTTCAATATTGAAAGTCAAAATCATGATGGAGATACAGCTCTCTTTTTAGCGATCAAAGCAGTTTCCTTACTAACAGTTCAAGCACTATTAACAGCAAAACCAAATATAAATCATACAAACATAGAAGGGCATAGCGCTCTGACCCTCGCTTTCATGTGCAAAAAGGATCCCTTGATATTCGACGAACTAATCGCAATCCCTCAGGCAAACATGACTCTGAAAAACAAGCAGGGGAATAACGCTCTGATGCTCTTTGCGAAACAACACGACTCTGAAATTGTTAAATTGCTTTTAAATCGCTTCTGCTTCGATGTAGATGAACAAAATCATAGTGGCGACACTGCTCTTCTTTTAGCAGCAAAAGCAGGATCATTAGAAACAATCCAGGCTCTGTTTGAAGACATTCGAAATACACAAAAGCCAAATATCAATCATCAAAATAACGCTGGTGATACGGCTTTGATGCTCGCGAAAAACTTGAGCATAGTGCAGTATCTTATCGGACAAGGCGCAAATGCTACTCTTTTAAACAATCAAAAAAACAATGCTCTCATGGTCTTTGCGAGTCAAAACAATCATGCAATCATTGATTTTTTATTCAAATCCGGCCACGTTGATCTAGAGAATATCAATCTCAAAAATCAAAATGGTGATACCGCCCTCCTTTTAGCGGCGAAAGCACAGCCAAAATGGGAAAGAGAAACTTGTTCGGCAAACAAGGAGATGTTCACGAATCTTCTCAAAGCCGGAGCAAACAAATTCGATCAAGATGCTCAGAACAATAATGTGATCATGGTTTTGGCGAGCCAAGGTAACGATGCAGCCGCTGAGTATTTTGTGCAAAATATATCTTTCAATATAAACCAGACAAATAAAGATCAAGATACCGCTTTCATGTTAGCTCTCAGATCGAACTGTAAACACACAGCACGTAGACTTTTACACGACACTTTTATGGCACCGGAGCACAGAAACATCATACATAGCCTTCTGCAGCGCGAAACAATGAGTGCACATCGAGATACTGACGGCAATAATCTCCTGATGCAGTATGCGAGCAAGGCTCATCATAAAACTGTTGCCTTTTTGTTAGGCTTAAGACTGTTCCACATCGACAGCGCAAATAATGCTGGAAATACTGCTCTCCTTTTAGCAGTTGAAGCATCATGCCTCAAAACCATCCAAGAGATCGTTAAACAGAAGCCTAACATCGATTATACAAACAAAGATGGTCATACAGCTTTGATGCTCGCGAAGAACCCGAAAATAGCGCAATATCTTATCGCGCAAGGCGCAAACACAACATTGTGTAATCATCAAAACAACAATGCTCTCATGATCTTTGCGCAAAAGCAGATGGCGGACATGATTGATCTAGCTGGCCATAAGGTTAATATTCACCTTGAAAATCATAATGGCGATACGGCACTCTTTTTAGCTGTCAAAAAAAATTGCTTAAAAACAGTTAAAAATCTCTTTAAGTCTTCGCAACTGAACCCAAACTATCAAAACAAAGAGGGTTACACCGCGCTGATGCACAGTACAAGTCTTGATATGATCGAATATCTTTTTAAACACAAAGCTGACCCTACGATTACAAACAATGAGGGAAACAATACTCTCATGGTCTTCGCAAGACAAAATAAGCATGCCTTGATTGAATGGATTTTAAATCAACCTCTGCAGTGGAAGGCGATCTATGCTAGGAATGACAATGCCAATACGGCACTCCAGATTGCAGTCAATGCAGGGCATACAGAAACAGTCTCCTGCATTTTTCAATTACTACTAAAACACGGCTGCACAAAAGACGACAGATTAAACAGATTAAACAGATTAAATATATCTCATGCGGTGCACTCCGCAATAACCGGGAAGAACACCGATATTCTGATGCACTTGATCAGGCTCAGTGATGCGATAAGGCCCAGTGATGCGATCACCCCGAGTAAGCACAGAACGCTGTTTGATCAGATCTTAACCGATATATCGGGCCATAACAATGAGACGGCGATTCTCCTCACTGCCCGCACAGCATCGCTCGAAATTATGGAGGTCTTATTGAGATTCAATGTGGATATGGCACTCAATCATACAAACATATATGGGGAAACAGCCGTGATGATTGCGTCTCATGCGGGCCATCTACAGGTGCTTGAGTTTCTCTTCGCAAATCACTCGCTTCGACAGAAAGGAATATTGAATGAGGAGCATATTAATAAAAAAAATATGCAAAATAATACGGCTTTTATGCTCGCTGCGTCAAATGGCCACCTCGATATCATACAACTCTTGCTCAGAACTTATCCAAACAAAATAGATGTCAATCAACGAAACTCGAAAAACAGAACCGCTCTGATACTTGCAGCAGAAAAAGGACACCTTGAAGTTGTGCGCTATCTTGTTCTCACCATGGCAGCACAGACAGAAATAAGAGATCAGTATGGTTATACAGCTCTCTTAGCAGCTGCTGAACATGGTCATGGAAACATCGTGAATTTTCTGCTCAAGAATGTTGATAGAATCAACATTGATGAATCTGTGTACACCGAAAATGAGGAATGCTCTAAAGACAGTGTCCTGATCTTGCTCACGCGGAATAGATGTCTCGAAGCGATAAAAATTCTGCTGGATATGCGGACCCAGATCACGCTCAATTACCAAAACAAAGACAAGGACTCTGCCTTGATCTGTGCAGTCAGTGATAACAGCAAGGAGATCGCAGAACTCCTTATACAAAAAGGTGCTTGTATTGATCTCAAAAACAACTTACATGATAACGCGCTGTCAGTAGCGATCTATCGCAATAATGCAGAAATAGCACACACTCTCTTAGATAAGATTGAGAGTGATCCAGCGTTTTTCTGCTGTCTTGATAATACAAATAATAATCACAAGACTCCTCTCATGTTGGCAGCAGGCTCTCATATCGACATAAGCGTCATTGAAAGGATGATTAGAATGGGTGCCTCTCGCACTCAGATGAATGATAAACACCAAATTCCTTATGACTGCTTAAATAAATCGAGACTCGAACATGATGCTCGATTGTGGATTTTACACCCTACAGCACAATTACCACCCCTGATGCCAAAGTCTGATACAGACAAGAGAGAATTTGACCTGCACACTCCTCATCCAATCGTATTTAGCAGATCTCATCAAAAGCCCGATTCATCAGAGAAACAAACCTACAGTCCATCTCTCTGATTTCACTTCTGAGACCTTGCTGTTTATCAACCTACACGCTGTTTTGAAGATCGTACCAATGCTTTGCGATCTTCTTCAGCAGGTTGTGCAAAATTCTGGATAGTCTTGTGCGCCCAAACAAAGGGATCGGTCCATGAATCTATTTTGGGAACACATGGATAAACAGGTCCGTTGAAAGCACTACGCATGCTCAAAAAACACATCACTTTGATATATATGTGCATAAACAAATTGCACTGTCGAGTGTGCACATCTGTATTTTGAATTAGTTGTGCGATATCCGATCTGCATTTTTTCTGATCAATCAAAATATGAATACCGCTTGTATCAATATTCTTATGATTGAGAAGCAACTGAACGACTGATTCAGCATGAATCACAGCTGCACGCATCAAGGCTGTTTCCTTATTGAGATTACGTATATTAACATCAATTTCTTTCTGCGCCAGTAAACACTTCACAATATCAAATCGTCCTAGTTCTGCTCCCATACTCAGAGCGGTATTTCCACTCTCGTCTTGCTGATTTATAAAATGAGCACGGTTTGTGATCTGTGCGGCCAATAAGATTTTTAGCAACTCTAATGAACCTGCACAGGCTGCCAACATCAAAGGGGATTGTCCAAATCTATTCTGTATCTCAATGGACGCATTAGCGCTTATCAATCGTTCAGCAATACGAATATGATGTCTTTCCAAATCAGCTTGACTCATATCAAAAAGACAGGCCGCTATGAGTGCTGTTGTACCATCACAGTCTGCTATATTCACATCGGCGCCGTGGTCTATTAAAAAATCCACAATATCGGACTTGCCTATTCGCGCTGCTATGATAAGAGCTGTTTTTCCAAAATGATTTGTATCGTTTATCTGATCTTGATAGTGCAAAAACACATCAGAAAATTCTTCAAAATTACATCTATATACCAAATCAACCAAAGGATTGACATCTACTTGAGTCGATATACGACCTTGAAATACATTCTCATTGTTTTCTAAATGGTGATTCATCATATTCTCATTTTAAATCTTATAAAATAAATTTTGCGATAAAAAAATATCAGTCTATATATTGAAGTCAAAAAGGCCCGCTTTTTTAGAGCGGGCCTTTTAGTGAACATCACACAACTTTGCACCCCAATTGAGAAAGCATATGTCATGGAGTGCGCTTAAAGGACTGTCTGTTTACGACTCAGCAAGTGACAGGATACAAGGAGCTGGCACTAAGCTCCAGCCTTTCTTCTCAAGCTCCTCGTACAAACAACCATTCTCTGATAAATGCACAAGCCCTACAAGAATAGCTGCCATATTTTTTTCATCATTATTGAGATACTGATCAATTTTTTGAGCATATAGCACATCTCTCTCCTTGATGAAAAAACTTTCACAAAAATCATATCGCGGTAAATATGAAAAACCAGAGAACAAATTTTTCCTGAGATTTCCCATGAGAGCAACATCTTCTTGGGCAAAATTCTTAGAAAAACTGGGGTATATCATGTTTTGTAGACATTGCAAGGGAAAAAGCATTATCTTACGCGCAATCGCAAACGTGAAAACCGTAGTAGTAAACTTTTGGATAAACCAATAAGAAAAAGGCAACCCGATCTGATGATTTAAAAATTTCTCATAGCCATACACCATAGCTTGTTGTGCTGCTACACTGTCTTCTAGTGACAGAACCTGCACTGAACGGGACTCGCACTTTGCAAGAAGTGGCTTTTCTAAGCCTCCAGACAAAAGAGAATGATGAGGCAAAGGAGCTTCTGTAAAAACTGCAGTCAACTCAGAGATGTGCTGATTTAATACATCGATCCAAGGCTTTGCTTCTTCCGCATTAATAGCGATATGCATCGTGCCAATTAATAATCCGCGGATCTTTTCTTCGCGCATAATCAAATAAAGATTGGCTCTTTGTGTAGGCGCCTCAGGATAGATCTGATATTTTGTCCAAAAACGATACAAAATGACAGACAGTGGCTGGCAAATAATCGCTAGGTGCAGAAAGAAAGCACGATATTCCCAGAGAAATACAAACAGGGAGGACAGAAAGTGGGACATTTTTTCGCAAAGAATGAAAATAAGTGTCCTATTCTGACATGAGTCATACTGCAATTCAATCAGCCCGCTAAATTCTATTGTTTATTCAATAATATACCCAATCAAAAAGAAAATTTTTTGAAAATAACGTTCTCATTTAAAGTGAAAATGGCTTTTTTTATCTAATCGCTGGAATGCGCTTAAAGGACTGTCTGTTTACGACTCAGCAAGTGACACGATACAAGGAGCTGGCACTAAGCTCCAGCCTTTCTTCTCAAGCTCTTCGTACAAACAACCATTCTCTGATAAATGCACAAGCCCTACAAGAATAGCTGCCATATTTTTTTCATCATTATTGAGATACTGATCAATTTTTTGAGCATATAGCACATCTCTCTCCTTGATGAAAAAACTTTCACAAAAATCATATCGCGGTAAATATGAAAAACCAGAGAACAAATTTTTCCTGAGATTTCCCATGAGAGCAACATCTTCTTGGGCAAAATTCTTAGAAAAACTGGGGTATATCATGTTTTGTAGACATTGCAAGGGAAAAAGCATTATCTTACGCGCAATCGCAAACGTGAAAACCGTAGTAGTAAACTTTTGGATAAACCAATAAGAAAAAGGCAACCCGATCTGATGATTTAAAAATTTCTCATAGCCATACACCATAGCTTGTTGTGCTGCTACACTGTCTTCTAGTGACAGAACCTGCACTGAACGGGACTCGCACTTTGCAAGAAGTGGCTTTTCTAAGCCTCCAGACAAAAGAGAATGATGAGGCAAAGGAGCTTCTGTAAAAACTGCAGTCAACTCAGAGATGTGCTGATTTAATACATCGATCCAAGGCTTTGCTTCTTCCGCATTAATAGCGATATGCATCGTGCCAATTAGCCGATTCAATACATTGATCCAAGGCCTTGCTTCTTTCGCATTAATAGCGAGATGCATCGTGCCAATTAATAATCCGCGGATCTTTTCTTCGCGCATAATCAAATAAAGATTGGCTCTTTGTGTAGGCGCCTCAGGATAGATCTGATATTTTGTCCAAAAACGATACAAAATGACAGACAGTGGCTGGCAAATAATCGCTAGGTGCAGAAAGAAAGCACGATATTCCCAGAGAAATACAAACAGGGAGGACAGAAAGTGGGACATTTTTTCGCAAAGAATGAAAATAAGTGTCCTATTCTGACATGAGTCATACTGCAATTCAATCAGCCCGCTAAATTCTATTGTTTATTCAATAATATACCCAATCAAAAAGAAAATTTTTTGAAAATAACGTTCTCATTTAAAGTGAAAATGGCTTTTTTTTATCTAATCGCTGAATAAGCTGTGGAAAATTCGACGATCTTATGCAAGATAATATGTAGGTGACAACTTTTTTAATTTTATGCTGAAAATGCCTTTTAAGAGCTTGATCCACATCGATAGACAAATAGTGATTCCGACAAAATGATATCAATTATGCGCACTCCATGGTAATTTTTCAATAAATGCAATATTCATAAAGTCATCGTATCGGATTTACGCTTTAAAATCAATGCTTTGCGAAGGCCCATGCTCGCGTGGATCTATGAGTGCGCCAGAAAAGCTATCGATCTCTCACAAATTTTCGAACAATCATTTTTCTATTTTTTTATTTCAGATTGCAAAAGAAAATTGCATCTTTTTTTTCTTTTTGTTAATATCTCATTTGTGTTTCCAATACACATTTCTGGCTATGTAGCTCAGCTGGTTAGAGCACAGCACTCATAATGCTGGGGTCGGTGGTTCGAGCCCACTCATAGCCAAAATTTTTTGCACAGGGAAATCTTAGATGTCCTTCAGTATTGCCCTTGTCCACAATCAAGCCATTTATTCTCATTCTTCATACTCTCATTCTCTGAATTCTCTTGTTGGGAAAATCATAAAAATCACAGTAGATCCGAGGAAATTTTGCTTAGGATGTGCGGCACCTACAAAATCCCCTAAAGGATATTGCTATAAATGCTTTATCTCTCTAGCACGATGTGATTTATGCTTTCTTGCTCCATATAAATGTCATTTTGAGCAGGGCACCTGTCGCGAACCACAGTGGGCTCTAGAAACATGCTGGTCAACGCATCTTATCTATCTGGCATTTAGCCCAAATCCCAAAATTGGATTGACCCGTCTTTCTCAAAAACCCAAAAGATGGCTTGATCAAGGCGCTGATTGGGCTGTCAGCCTAGCAAAATGCTCAAGTAGAAAAGATGCTGGGATCTTAGAAAAAGCGATGTTTGCGAAAGGATGGGGAGGGCAAAGCAAATGGAGAGAGCTTCTGAAAGGACAGAAAAACAGATTATGTCACGATAGTCTTTTGGCACAAGCACAGAACGATCTTCGAGAAATCAGTCAGAATCTTCAGATTACGATCGAACCAGTCGCTGAAGACCCAACAATCATTAAATACCCTGTATCGTGTTATTTGGACGCTACAAATTTCTGCGTCCTAGGCACTGAAACACTTGATATAGAAGATGAATGTACTGGTCTGATTGGCTCTTATATTCTCTTGAAAAAATCAGGTGCTTTCGGATTCAAACGCTATGAAGGTCAAAAAATCGTTATTCAAGGTCCCTAATATGCAGCGTTCAAAAAACTCATCTCTCTTATTAGGTCTGAGCTGGGGCCAGGAGCTCCAAGAGATTTTTGCGACCCAGCCGCTGAGGTGTTTAACCGACTTTCTCGAACAAGAATATGCATCCCACACGATTTATCCACGAAAGAGCGATATTTTTCGAGCTTACCACTTGACCCCTTATGAAAAGGTGCGAGTCATCTTTATTGGACAAGATCCATACCACGGAGAAGGCCAGGCACATGGTCTATGTTTTTCTGTTCCTCAAGGGGTATCCTATCCTCCCTCTCTAAAAAATTTGCTCCATGAGCTGAAAGACAATCTGGATATCTCTCGTCCAAACGGAGATCTGTCGAGCTGGGCTCAGCAAGGAATTTTTTTAATCAATACAATTTTAACAGTGAGAAAAGGTGCTCCTCTTTCTCATCAGCATTTAGGGTGGGAGTTCTTTTTTCAAAAAACCATCGAAAGTCTGAATCGCAAAAAAGAACCTTTACTTTTTGTGTTATTAGGTGCTCAAGCTCAAAAAGTGGAAAAAATGATATCTAATCCTATTCATCAAATTTTCAAAGCACCTCATCCATCGCCCTTATCGGCTTATCGGGGATTTTTTGGCTCTGGACTCTTTCTAGCGATTGAAGATTTTATTAAAAACTCTTATCAAGATCAGATACAGTGGGATTGCGTTTAATGAATCAAGGATTTTGATAGGATTTTGAAATCCAGGAAATTTGATATCCAGGAGCTTGCATATGAAACCTCCCTTTCTCCCAGTCTGTTAACAACCAGTCCTGAGAAGCCTCAGCACGAAGTTCTCCCTCTTCTAAAATAGCGGACAGTTGTGCCCAAGGAAAAGAGGGGAAATATGCATTTAAAATGCCTGTCGCTTCATCTTGAAAATAAACGTCTTTACCCATAGTCAGGGAAGAAACATGATAATCCTCAATCTCGACAATCATTGTGGGCATGAAATAATGAGTGAATGAAATACGATATGCACCTGAATTAAGATGTTGATAAGAGACCGATAAGGTATAGGCAGGATAATCTGGACCTATCACGGATAAATAGCCCTCATCTTTTTGGATCACAGACAGTGAGTCCTGAGAGTTTTCAGGCACATTCGAGCACCCAGACAAAGAGATTGTCCCAAAAGTCAGCAAATTAGCCAGTAAAAAAAGTGGAATGGTTACCATGTCGCGATTCATCATTCATGAAGCAATAACAACATGGTATCAAAAAACACGTTAATAATCAAAGGATTGGCTATGCATTTACTCGAAAAGTAATGACATCGCCATCTTGAACAACATACATTTTCCCCTCGAGTCGCCATTTACCCGCTTGCTTTGCTCCTTGCTCGCCTGCATTGGCCTGATAATCTGCAAAAGAAACCACTTCAGCACGAATAAAGTGTTTTTCAAAATCTGAATGGATTTTTCCGGCAGCTTGCGGAGCCAAGGTATTACGTGTCACCGTCCAAGCACGGACTTCTTTTTCACCTGCAGTAAAAAATGTTTCTAAATTCAGAAGCTTATATGCCTCTCTAATAATTCGATTTAATCCTGGCTCTGTTAACCCATTCAGCTCAAGAAAATCTTTCTGATCGGCTTCCTCTAAAAGAGCGAGCTCGGCTTCAAATCGTGCATTAATGATCAAAAACTGTGCACCTTGTTGAGATGCATATTCTTGCAATTTCAAAACCCAAGCATTCGGTTGTGAAACACCTTCTTCTTGTTGATTTGCAATATATAATAAAGGCTTAGCGCTGAGTAATGCAGGACAATCCTCTATCTCTTTTCCAAAAGAGCGTGCGCTCTTTCCATTAGAAAGATGCTCTACAAGCTCCTCATAGAGTTGCTCTAATCGTTTGCCTTCTGCCCCGAGTCCTTTAAAAGTTTTTTTCTTTTTCTCTAAAGATTTTTCTAAGGTTTGCAAATCGCTTAAAATCAACTCTTGCTCTATAATTTTCGCATCACGAACCGGATCGACAGAACCACAAACATGGACAATATCAGGATCGTCAAAACAGCGGACGATATGACATAAAGCATCGACTTCACGAACATGATGCAGAAATGTGTTCCCCAAACCCTGCCCAGCAGATGCGCCCTCTACTAAACCAGCAATATCCACAAATTGAACATAAGCGGGCACTTCTTTAAGTGGCTTACATAAGCGAGAAAGAGTTCGCAAGCGCAAATCCGGAACTGTTACCAAGCCAACATTCGGCTCTATGGTGCAAAACGGGTAATTTTCTGCTTGAATTTGTAATTTTGTTAATGCATTAAATAACGTAGACTTACCAACATTAGGCAAGCCCAAAAGACCACAACTAAGTGCCATGAAATATTTGCTCCTATTTTAAATCAATCCTAGCTCTATACGGGCTCTGTCCGACATCATTTCGTAGCTCCAAGGAGGATCGAATACAACATCAATATGAACATCCGCGACACCGGGTGCACTTTTTGCAATTTTTTCGACATCTTGAGCTAAAATCGGCCCCATTCCACACGCCGGGGCTGTAAGTGTCATCACAATATTAACAAAAACACCATGATCTCTCAAAGAGATATTACAATCATATATGAGCCCCAGATCGACTATATTGACCGGGATTTCTGGATCATAGACATTGCGCAAAGCAGCCACAATCATTTCTGCTGTTAAATCCTCGGTGCGCATCGGCCATTCAAAAGGGATGGGTTGGTTTTTACCTAAAGCGTCTGCATCATGCCCATAAATACGAATGAGATGACCGTCAGTATAAATTGTAAAAGATGTGCCTAATGACTGTGTCAGCTGTACAGATGTTCCTGCATGTAGCCACAAAGGATGTCCATTAGGTATCGTCAGACCCTCAACATCTCTTTGTAAAGAAATTGTTTCTTTCCGCGTAGACTGTGAAAAATTCATTATGTGTTTAGCACTCCTTGCTGCTGATACAACGAATAAAAAAGATGCCATGAGAGCGTGACACATTTCACCCGAGAAGGGTAGTTTTTGACCGTTTGCAAAATAGAGATTTTGCCCAACATGTCTAACTGTTGTGTCGTTGGACTCTCCAATAAACAAAAAATATTATTAAAAAAAACACCAATTTCGGATGAATCTAAGCAATTGAGACGCTCTGCTAAAAGAGATGCGCTTGCCATGCACATAGCACAACTTGAGCCTTCAAAACGCAAGACTGTCTTGTGATCGTCGCCCTCAAGAGGGTACAGTGCTGCTTTCAAATGATCTCCACAAAGAGGATTAAAACTTTCATTCCGACATAAGGGCTCTTTCAAAGGAAGCAACCCAAAAGCCCTAGGATTTTTTTGATGATCTCGAATTAAATCTTGATACAACTCATTCAGTGTCTCAGACATTAAAAAACTCCTGAGCATGTTTCAAAGCGTTGAGAAGTAAATCACACTCTTGTTTTGTATTATACCAAGAAAAAGAAGCTCTCAACGTCCCGCTCAACTGCATGGCCTCCATCAAAGGCATCGCGCAATGATGACCTGCTCGCACTGCAATTCCATGTCGATGATCGAGATAAGTTGCAAGATCGTGCACATGAATTTTTTTATGCACAAAAGAGAAGATCATCGCGCGTTGTGCCTGACTTTCCTGACTCACTAAATGATACTGTGGACAGTCTTTCAAAAATACAGCGATTTTTTCCAGTATATATGCTTTCAGCTCTTCGAGATGCACCCTCAAGCCCCAAGAATCATTGTGCTCAATATAGGCTAAAGCTGCAATCCAGCCCGCAGCTGCGACTAAGGGCGGTGTTCCTGCTTCAAATAAAGTTGGAATTTCTTGATAAAGTACGCCGGTTTTTTTCACACTCAAAATCATTCCACCGCCTTTTCGATAAGGCTGTAAGAGTTTTAAATGATCTGGGCAAGACGAAATAATGGCTCCTATTCCAGCAGGACCGAACATTTTATGCGCGCTGATTACAAAATAATCAATCGCCAAGAGATCCAAAGACAAAGCATCTAGCCCCATCTGGCAACCATCTACAATCGATATAATACCATGTTTTCGGCACAGAGCTGTGATTTGCTCTATCGGTTGATAAATCCCTAAAACATGAGAAAGCCCCACAAAGGTCATGAGCTTAATATGAGACTCTTTATGAAACAGCTCTTCCAAAAGATTCAGGTCGATTGTCCCTTGGGCCCAATTAATAGGTGCCCAAAGAATCTTAAGATTTTTTTGTTGAGCCAATGCCAACCAAGGCACAAGTGCAGCATGATGATCGAGCTCTGTCAAAACAATAGCACTCTCTGGCTCTAAAAAATCTGCCATCCCATGGGCAAGAATATTGAGTGAATCTGTTGCACCATAAGTGAGAACGACACCTTTAGCAGGCACACTATATTTTTGTGCTAACCGAGTGCGCAAAAGCTCATACAGCTCTGTAGCACCCTCGCCAAGACGATGAGGACTGCGATGAATGTTTGCATGTTGCGATTTAAGATAAATCTCAATCGCATCAATCACCTGTTGAGGAACCTGTGTCGTCGCGGCATTATCGAGGTAGCAAAAGGGCGCATATGGAGGATGACTAATCAGAGGAAAATCTTTACGAATCATACAATTACAACTCCGTAGGTGAATGGCAAAAACGCTCAATCATACCCTCTAAAAGCTGCTTTTTTTCTTCAGAGAGAGTTATATGATTGAAGCGAAATAAAAAATTTTTTACTAATAGAAAATGCGCAAACGATTCCTCTAAACCTCGAGCCATCAAATAAAAAAGACTCTCATGATCTAAGGCTCCTACAGTCACACCGTGTGTACACTGCACATCAAACGATTCAATTTCCAAATTCGGCTGTGCTTTTAAGACTGGAGTACCTCCTAAAATCAAATTATGATTTGAATAATGTGCCCGAACAGACAGATCTTTATCCAATGCCAGTGTGGCTTGACAGTGTGTCATGGATTGATCTTTTAATAGGGTGCGAATTTCACAATGACTTTGACTTTTCATGCCACGATGTTGGCAATCCAAAAAGAGATCCAGATATGCAGTCTGTTTTTGTAATGCTAAATACACAAGAGAGCATTCACTATTCTCATGTAAAATATGATGATGAAGGATTTTTAATGCTCCATTTTGCTCAACAACACAAAAAAAATCTATTTTGCCATTGGGAAGAATCTCAATTTCAATACAAATTTCTCGTTGATGTGCGAGATGAGATTGATAATTCCCATGAACCTGCAAATAGCTATCTGAAAAAATGACAAAACGCAGCATGAGATTTCCTGCATTGAGTTCTTCTAATGAGCCAAAATGAATAGAAGTATTGCAATCACAAATGAGCTCAAGATGCGTTCCATATTGGGCAACGAGATCATCCACAACAATCATGGAGTTTGAAATTTTTGAAAGCTCTAGGCTATAAAGTTTTTGGAGACTCATTCCGAAGACTCCAGAAAACCACGATATCCTTCTCGTTTGAGTTTATCAATCACGTCTTGTTGCCCAGTCGCTTGAATTTTTCCATGCATAAAAATATGGACATAATTTGGAGTTAGCATATGAAAGAAATGATCGTAATGCGTAATAATAATAATAATTTTTTCTGGATCTTGACGCATGTGTGCGATGACATCACTCATTAAACACAAGGCATCGCGATCGAGTCCAGAATCCGTTTCGTCAAAAATAATGACTTTAGGATTTAATAATAAAATCTGCAATAATTCACAGCGTTTTTTTTCACCCCCACTAAAGCCTTGATTGAAAGAGCGATACAAAAAGGATTCATCTAAACCGACTTTGGAAATTTGTGTTCGCACATAAGAAAGAAAATCAATCGCATCCAAAGCATCTTGTCCAAATTGAGCGCGATGAGCATTCACCATGGTTTTTAAAAAAATCAATAAAGTCAATCCAGGAATTTCTACAGGAGATTGAAAGGCGACAAAAAGACCTGCTAAAGCGCGTTGAGCTGGAGTTAAATCAGTCCAATCCTGATGAAAAAACTCAATCTTCCCCTGCATATGATAATCGGGATGACCACCTAATGCCTTAGCTAAAGAGCTTTTTCCGCTACCATTAGGACCCATAAGAATATGCAATGTCCCTGGTTCAAGAGACCAGTTAAAATCTTGAATCACTTGTTTAGATTCAATGGCAACATTGAAATGAGAAATTTTAAGCATGTTTTATCCTTGATCTGTACAAGTGTTAACCAACACTTCCTTCTAATGTCACATCTAATAATTTTTTCGCTTCTACAGCGAATTCGAGTGGGAGCTGCTTAATCACATCTTTACAAAAACCATTCACTATCAAAGACAAGGCCTCTTCTTGATCAAGGCCTCTTTGAGCTAAATAAAACATTTGTTCTTGAGAAATAGATGAAGTTGTTGCTTCATGCTCAAGATGTGCATCTTGGTGGCGAGCTTCGATTGTAGGGTAAGTATGTGCCTGTGCCTGAGCACCGATGAGTAAAGAGTCGCATTGTGTAAAATTCCTTGCTTTCTGAGCATGGCGTCCTATCTTGACTAAGCCACGATAAGTATTTGAAGAATTCCCAGCGCTAATTCCTTTCGAAATAATTGTACTTTTTGTATTTTTCCCCAAATGAATCATTTTTGTACCTGTATCAGCCTGTTGTCTCGCTTTCGTGACTGCAACAGAATAAAATTCACCAACACTTTCATCTCCCTGCAAAATCACGGAGGGGTATTTCCAAGTAATCGCAGAACCTGTTTCGAGCTGTGTCCAAGAAATTTTAGACTGATACCCCTTGCAAAGGCCGCGTTTTGTTACAAAATTATACACGCCACCGCGACCATCAAAATCTCCTGGATACCAATTTTGCACAGTAGAATATTTAATCTGTGCTCTATCCAGAGCGACGAGCTCAACCACTGCGGCATGAAGCTGATGTTCGTCACGACGAGGGGCGCTACAACCCTCTAAATAACTGACAACACTTCCTTCGTCGGCAATAATTAAAGTTCTTTCAAATTGGCCTGTATTCAAAGCATTAATTCGAAAATATGTGGATAACTCTAAGGGGCAACGCACTCCTTTTGGAATGTAACAAAAAGATCCATCTGAAAACACTGCGGAGTTTAAAGCAGCAAAATAATTGTCCTCAATCGGCACGACTGAGCCTAGGTACTGTTGAATTAAATGCGGAACTTCATGTACAGCTTCAGAAAAGGAACAAAAAATGACTCCTGCTTCTTTAAGCTTTTCTCTAAAAGTTGTCCCTATTGACACACTATCGAATACTGCGTCCACAGCGACTCCAGCAAGCGAGGCTCGTTCATGCAACGGGATCCCTAATTTTTCATATGTTTCCAGCAAAACAGGGTCTACCTCATCGAGCGATTTGGGTCGATCATTCATCGATTTAGGGGCAGAGTAATAACTCATAGCTTGATAATCAATGGGTGCGTAATGTGCTTTAAGCCAATGAGGCTCTTGCATATTTTTCCATGCTGCTAAAGCGCGCAATCGCCACTGCAACAAAAAATCAGGCTCATTTTTTTTCCTGGAAATAAAACGAACGGTCTCTTCATTCAGCCCCGGAGGGAGGGTATCCATCTCAATCTGAGTTTCCCATCCTTGTTGATAGTCTTTTGAAAAATACTCATTCAAAGGCGCAGAAGTCACATCTTCCGTCATAATTTCTGTTTCATAGATATCTTACACAAGGATTATGATGCCATGGGTCGATAGATTGCTCAAGACCTGACTGAATAGAATTTCAAAACTTTCACTTTTTCCATTTTGCTGCTGTATCTAGATTTTATCATCTTTTCTTTGAGACGCATGCCATAAGCGCTCTACACAAGCTGCATTACGTTCTAAAAGAGATGGTAATCCTTTCATCAAATTCTCACTCATTTGTGACCATAGAGCAAGCTGATCAGCACTACAATCAGATAGCACATAATGAGAGACAGGCATAGGACTCAATGGGCGACCTATTCCTAAACGCACGCGCCAATACTGCGACGTTTTTAAATGAAGATGAATATCTTTTAAGCCATTATGTCCAGCACTGGATCCATCTTTTTTGAGACGAAGCGCTCCAAAAGGCAAATCTAATTCATCATGGAACACAATCAGATCAGCTGAACTCAATTTGTAATAATCGAGATATGGTCTCAGACACTGACCACTCAGATTCATATATTTTTGCGGCTTTACACAATGCAAAACAAGGTCTGGCAAAACAATGAGCGAGTGCAGCGATCCTGTTTTATGGTGACTCCACTGACCATGATAATGGTCGACAATACGCTCAATTGCTAAAAAACCAAGATTATGCCGATTATTTTGATATTGTGGGCCAGGATTACCAAGCCCACACAAGCACAAGTGTCTTTGTGACACGGAAGATGTCAGCTTATTCTGCTTCAGAAAGAGCCACGACGCTCAGATCGTGATCTTTACCCAACATCAGCTCATAGCTTTCAACCCCAGCAGGCCACTGAATATGGGAGAGGTGAATGCTTTGTCCAACATCGAGGTCTGCAAGATCGATAGTAATGGAAGAAGGTAAAACCTGAGGAAGACAACGGACTTTCACAGATTTTAAATTGAGACTCAATACTGCACCTTTCTTAATACCGACACAGCGATCTGCATTCAGAAATACGAGAGGCACATCAACTGTCAATGCTTCTTTTGCGGAAACAGCTTGAAATTCAATATGAGTGACTTTGTTTTTATACACATGTCTTTCAAGATTTTTGATAATCGCTTTATAAGCAGCACCGTCTACATTCAGATCGAAGATATGAGAAGACAGATCTTTGCGACGAATAAAATTTACTACAAAGCGATGCTCAATTTCGACTGCAACTGGCTCAATATGATGCCCATAAATAATAGCAGGAACGCGCTCCGCACGTCTAAGGCGGCGGCTCGCACCTTTCCCAATATCAGCACGGCGACTGAGGTTTAATACTGCGATGTCTTGCATAACAACTCCTAAAAATAAAAATAAGGTGACTTGCTTGCGACCAGCAAGTCTATCCAAAAATCGAATTATTTTAACATGATATCTCAAGCAAAACCAATCGTTTGTTGGTTTTTCAATGAAAAAAGACTCCTCAACATCTGAAATGCCCTTTTTAGCATTCTGAGACAGCATCAAAGAGGCTGAAAAAAGCACCGTATTTTATATAGCTTGTATGATCAGACGATGCTCTTTCCCTCGCTGATGTCTATTTTTCTTCTTGCGATTTGAGCATATCTTGCAGATTTTGAGGTAAGGCATTGAGCATCCCCTGCATTTTTGCAGGATTAGACATCATTTTTGTCATCTCTGACAGCTTTTTTAGCTGCTTAATTAAAGCATTCAAATCCTGAATCAAACATCCAGCGCCCTGAGCAATACGCTGTTTGCGGCCTGGTTGATCTAACAAAGCTGGATAAAGACGTTCTTTTTTTGTCATAGAGTCAATCAAAGCAAGCGCTTTTTTCATCGGATTTTGGATCTGCTGATCAGAAATTTGGCCCATCATTGAACTGAGGCCAGGAATCAGAGAAAGAATGTTTTTCATTCCTCCCTGTTGAGACGAAAACTTTTCTAATGAAGCCAAATGATTTTTTAAATCTTCAAAATTCATAGAACTTTCAGACTTAATAATCTTTTCTTCGAGTGCTTTCCGTTCTTTTTCAGAAAAACTTTGTTCTATTTTTTCAATCAACGATAACATATCGCCCAGGCCCAAAATTCTTTGGGCAATCCGTTCGGGATGAAAAATAGACCACTGCTGCGATTTCTCAACACTCTCACCTGAGGAAAGAAACTCAACATTTACACCCAAAGTATCGTAAATTCCAATAATTGCCCCAGCTCTAGCATCACTATCGAGTTTAGTGACAATCACTCCAGTAATGCCGACAGTTTTTTGAAAGGTAGATGCAATAGCCAAAGCACTTTGTCCGGCCATAGCATCGAGAACGTAAAACTTATGCTGCGGTGCGATTTTACGTTCAATGTGTATCAACTCTTTCATCATATCATCATTGAGCTCCGTACGCCCGGCAGTATCAATGATCACCGCATCGTAATAGCGACTGCCTTTTAAAATATCATCAATCAAAAGATCGATATTATTTTTTTGAGAAAAGCCAATCGTTTCAATGCCCATTTTTTTGGCTAAAATTTCCGTTTGCTCACGAGCTGCAGGCCGATGAATATCAAGGCTCGCAATAGCCACTTTTTTCTTTTGATTTTTTAACCATGCTGCAAATTTGACAGAACTTGTAGTTTTCCCAGTCCCTTGTAACCCTAACATCAAAATACGCACTGGCCCTGGTTGATTCAACTGCCATGATTTTTTCTGCCCGCCTAAACGCGCGGTTAAGCTTTCATGCAAAACTTTCACAATCGCTTGCTGCGCTTTTAAATGTTGTGGATACTTTTTCCCTAGCAAATTGGTCTTGGTTTGCTCTAAAAATGTTTCCACACTTTCAAATGGAGCATCAGCTTCCAATAAAGAATGCTCAATTTCTTTTAAAAAAGGATCGAGATCTTTTGCGCTAAGACTTTTAGCTGTAAAGGATTGATACAATCCGCTTAATTTTTGTGATAAAAATCCAAACACAAGGCTCTCCTTAGAAAAGTTTTATTTAAATATCATACACTATGTCCAGACTGTCCAGAAAGTTCTTTTCAATCGGAAGATCAAAAATTTTCCAAAACTCCTCATGAATTGATCAAAATTGACTCAATGTTTTTATAGAGCCGATCTTCTGACTCAGAGATCACTCGCTCTCACTTAAAATAAATGATTTCGAAGAACAATCATGTGCCGTGATAGGCTCAGAAAAATCATGAATAATCCCATGAATATAGACAAAAGAAGGGCTTTCATGCAGTGCTCATATGATGGGTCTATACTAAACAAACTATATATTTTTTTTTACTTCTGTGCTGACATTAATTTTTATTTTTCTAACATTTGGATTGTCGACATTTTTTTCAGCTTCTGAAGCTTCGCTATTACGATTAAATCGTTATGAAATTCAATCTGAAAAAGAAAGCTGGTCACGAAATATTTTATTAGATCTCATTAATAGAATTGATGAAGTTTTAATTGTGATTTTATTAGGCAACACTTTTGGAAACATTCTGATTGCGTCTATGCTCTCTGTCTATCTCTCTGAAAACAATTTTTCAGCAGAAATTTTATGGCTTGCTCCCCTGATCTTGACTCTCTTTTTATTGATTTTTGCAGAGGTGCTGCCCAAAACATCAGCCACCTTAGAACCTAAGCGTGTCGCTCGAATTTGCTGCTGGTTACTCTATCCCCTGTTAATTGCTTTAAAACCAATTATTTATATTGTAAAAAAAATAAATCGTGTTTTTTTAACATCTCTCGGAATCCAAGAAGAACACGATAAAAGCATTTCCTTTAAAGAATATAAAACCATGATTGCGGACGGGCTCAAAAAAGAACAAACATCATATCAACAAATGATGCTCAGTGCTTTAGAGTTGCATGAAATGAGCATCAATCATGTGATGCGGTCTGTCTCTAAAATTGAATATATAGACATTGATGATCGGTGGGAGGTTTCATACGAGAAAATAGAAAAAACTCAACACAGTGTGCTTCCAGTTATCAAAGGATCATTCAATAAAGTCTTAGGATTTTTATATCTCCAAGATTGCTTAGGAGCAATTTTAAAAAAACCAAACCAAAATTTTAATGAAAACCTTTTGAAATCACTGATTAAGCCAGGATATTTTGTCCCTGAAAAAACATTACTCTCTGTTCAGTACCAATATTTTATAAAAAAGAAACAGAGGCTGGGTCTTGTTGTTAACGAATACGGAGAAATCATTGGTTTAATATCTATAGGAGATATTTTAAACCATCTCGTTATGGAAGATCTTTTTCTTTTAGAATCATTTTTAGAATATAAAGCACATAATGAGTGGATTATTTCTGGTGACATGTCATTGTCATCTTTTCGCAAACTGAGTGGTCTGACTTTAACCTCCAAAACAGCAACAACTGTAGGCGGCGTATTAATTGAACGATGGGAACGAGTTCCTGAGGTAGCGGAAATTTATCACGAAGACACAATCACATATGAAATTATGCAAAGAAATGAAAATCAAATTTTAAAAATTCGAATTCAAAAACAAGAGCATTGAGATGTGTCATCATCTCAATGCTCTTGTTTATAGAGCTATTACTGCGACAAAAGCATAGAGAACTTATATTTATTATTAACACGGTCAATCTGAATGAGTTTCACGGAAACTTTTTGACCCATTGCAATTTGCTGATTGAGCTCCGACTGCGGAAAAGGACACTCGGAAATATGGACCAATCCATCCTTGCCTGCCAACGTCATCACCACAAAACCAAATTCCAGCATTTTTGTCACTGTTCCTTCATAAATTTGACCTATTGTCAAAGGATCGGTAATTTGCTGTATCATCGTTTTCGCTTTTTCTGCGCTTTCTTGCGTATATGAAACAATTGTCACAATTCCATCATCGCTAATTTCTAAAGTCGCGCCTGAGGTCTCTGAAATCATTTTAATCGTACTGCCGCCTTTTCCGATAATATCACGAATTTGTTCTGTGCGAACACGATGATATTCAATACGAGGTGCAGTTGCTGAAAGCTCCGAGCGAGGTGACGCGAGCGATGAGCTCATCAAGCTCAGAATTTGTAGACGTCCTTTTTGAGCTTGCAATAAAGCAACCTTCATAACTTCCGCATTAATTCCGCACACCTTGATATCCATTTGCAAAGCTGTAATACCGTCTTGTGTCCCTGCAACTTTAAAATCCATATCCCCAAACGCATCTTCTTCGCCACAAATATCTGACAACACAACTGTACGCTGAGCATCCTGAATCAACCCCATCGCTATTCCAGCGACAGGCTTTTTCAATGGAACTCCCGCGTCCATCAGTGCCATCGTACTTGCACAAACTGTCGCCATAGAACTCGATCCGTCAGACTCTAAAATTTCAGACACAATTCTTAAAACATAGGGAAAATCAACTTGCGAAGGCAGCATACTTTCAACGGCTTTGCGCGCTAAGCGTCCATGTCCAATTTCTCGACGTTTGGGGCTACTCACAGCACCAGTCTCTCCAACCGAATAAGCTGGAAAATTATAATGTAATAAAAACAGATCTTTTCCTGCATTAGGATCGTAAGAATCAGAATATTGAGCATCTTTAGCCGTGCCAAGAATAACGTTTGTTAATGACTGAGTCCATCCACGCGTAAAAAGCGCAGAACCGTGAGCACTTGGCAAATACGATGTTTCGATACTGATCGGACGAATTTCATCATAAGCACGACCATCGAGACGCTGACCGCTTTCTAAGGTTTTTTGACGAATCAGTTGCTCTATTAACAAAGTGATATAAGGCTTGACATCAACCTCAGGATTCTGAACCAGCTCAGAACATGCAAGAACCCATGCATCAAAAGTTGTTTTCATCCATGCTTGACGGTTTGCTTTATGTACGCCCTGGGCACACAGAGCCATCCAGTACGCTTCTGAATTGGAGCTGACAAATTGATCACATAGCGTTTTCCAAGCCTCTGGTTCTACTTCATTTTTTGACTCACAATCAAAAGGCTGCTGAGATGCGATGCCCTGCGCTATAAAAGCATCAATATGCGAACACAGATCTGCTAAAACTTTTTGACCAAAAGCGAGAGCTTCAACCATCTGATCTTCTGGCACTTCAGAACTCGCACATTCAACCATAAAGAGCGATTGTTCATTACCCGCCAAAACAAGATCTAGGCCATGCGTCTGTGTTAACAAAGGATTGAGAGAAAAGGCGGTACGCTCTGCGTTGAGGTACCCAATACGCACAGCACCTAAAGAGGCAGTCAGTGGCAACCCAGCTAAACCCAGAGCAGCTCGCGCAGCAATCAAGGCAAAAACATCTGCTTCAACACTCGCATCTGAAGATAAAAGAGTCACAATCACTTGTACTTCTTTATAAAAATCAGATGGAAATAAAGGACGAATAGGACGATCAATCAAACGTGACACAAGAATTTCATGCTCAGTTGGAGGCCCCTCGCGTCGTTTAAAACCACCTGGAACGCGGCCGTAAGCATAAGATTTTGTCAAATAGTGCACCGAAAGGGGTAGAAATCCGACTGGAGCAGAAGATTGATTGACAACAACTGTCGCTAGCAAGACAAGATTTTTTGCCTTCAAAACAACAGCACCGTCTGCCTGACGGGCCAGAATACCACTTTCTAAGGTAACATCGACGCCACCTAAGTTGAATGTTTTTTTAAGAATAGCCACAGATCGCAACCCCTTTTGATTCTTCAATAGCTTAAAAAGTACAGTTTTATATAGAATCTCATCATCACCGGGCTTAAAGCCCAGCGATGAGTGAATAATTAGCGAATATCGCGAAGCTCAAGTTTAGCAAGCAGAGCTGTATAAGCGCTGTGATTATGCTGTTTAAAATATTTCATCAACTTCTTTCTTTTAGAAACAAGTTTTTTTAAACCATGCGCGCAATGAAAATCTTTCGCATGAGTTTTCAAATGTTGAGTCAAACCACGAATACGATCAGTCAACAATGCGATTTGAACTGCTGATGAGCCAGTGTCGCCTGCAAACATCTGATTTGATTCAATTATTTGGGCCTTAGCTTTTTGAGCAACTGACATAATATCTCCTTAAGAATAATGCTTTTATAAGCAAAAGATTTATAAAACATCACATCTTAACATATTTTTTTCTAATCAGCTAGCCAATCCTGCGCCCAGGTTTTATTCGTTGGCTGGGTCCGCACTTTTGCACACTCACCCATTTCTTGTGGCAGAGTCACTTTAGGATTCTCGATGATAATTCTTTGCTCAATTTTTCCATTCCGGACATAAACAGCCCCAAAATCACGCATAAAATTTTTAATCAAAAACCACCCTGTATAGCGAAAAGCCAAATGATTTTTTTGACCTCTAAAAATTTGCTGCGCAGACTGAGAGGGAAGAGAATAAGAAACAATAACGTTTTGCAGATCATCCAGCTTAAGACAAAAATTCGGGGAGCTTAAAGCCTGATCAAGCGTCATAATTGGCCAATCAAACATCTGCGATTTATGGCCATATCCCATTCTTTTCAACATCACAAGATGCCCTACCTGCCCAAGCTCTTTAGCGATTTTTTCAGCTAAAGATCGAATATATGTTCCATGACTACAGCAAACATCAATCAAAATTTCAGAATTTTTTGGGTTATAAACAAGACTCAAACTATGAATAAGACTTTCTCGAAAACGCACCGGTTCTTGCAAAAGGCCTTTTCTCGCAAGCTCATGCATCGGTTTGCCATCGATCTTTAAAGCACTATAAATAGGAATTGGTAAATCAACAGAGCCATGGAGTTTTTTTTGAATCAAATGCAAGTTCCAGTCATGCACAGGCATGGGTTTATGAGATTTCACAACCTGACCTGTGTGATCTCCGGTATCTGTCTGCTCTCCAAGTTTTAAACGCCCAATGTAGCGCTTATCCCCTAATGAGAATAGTGAAGAAAGCCTGGTCCACTTACCAAAAAAAATTGGTAAAAGACCTTGTGCAAACGGATCAAGTGTTCCACCATGTCCAATTTTTATGTGGGGATACTTTTTCTTCAGCGCATGAACAACATCTGCTGAAGTCATCCCCACTGGTTTATCAATAAAGATACATACAGTTTCGGGTGAATCAATCACTAGTACTCTCGTGTTTCTTTTCAACTAAGGTGGATAATATCGTTTCTAAACGCTCTCCGGCTACAGCAACATGATCAAAATGAAATCTGAAAGATGGTGTATAACCCAAATTTAAAGCCTGTGCAATTAAGGTACGAACATACCCTGCAGCATTATTTAAAACTTTTTCAACATCTTTTGAGCTATGCTCTGTTTGAGCAATTAATCGAAAAAACACTTTAGCATGCGAGCTATCTTTTGAGAGCTCCACATGCGTAATTTCAACATCTTGCAAACGTGGATCTTCAAATGATCCACTTTGGCATATCATAATTAACTCATTACGAATAGCATCTGCAATTTTTAAAGCACGATAGGAACGCATAATTATTCTCCAAAATTATTTTATTGAGGCTTTCTAGCAACTTCAACCATGCGATAAACTTCAATTTGATCGCCTTCTTTGATATCGTTGTAATCTTTAACACCAATTCCACATTCTGTCCCGGCTCGAACCTCTTGCACATCATCTTTCAATCGACGTAAAGATTCAAGTTTTCCTTCAAAAACAACTACATTTTTTCTTAAAACACGGATCGGTAAATCTTTACGAACTGTTCCTTCAATCACTAAACAACCGGCAATATTGCCTAAAATAGAAGAACGGAACACAGCACGGACTTCAGCAAGACCTACAAAGGTTTCTTTAAATTTCGGAGACTCTAATCCATAGATCGCGGCACGTACATGGTCAAGCAATTCATAGATAATACTGAAATAATAAATTGCAATATGACTCTGATCTGCTAAGGTCTTAGCTGTTTTTTCTGCACGAGTATTAAACGCTAAAATAATAGCGGCGGATGCTTTAGCCAACATAATATCAGAGTCGCTAATTCCACCAACAGATTGCGCAATGACCTTAATTTTGACCTCTTGGGTTCCGAGCTGATCTAAAGAATGCACAATTGCTTGAGCTGATCCGTGTGTATCAGCTTTGATAATAACATTTAATTCTTTTTTCTTTTCTGTTTGTGCAAAAAAGTTTTCTAAACTCAATGCCGCTGTCGGTAGCATCGATTTTTTCTGTTGAATGCATCGATAATCTATGAGTGCTTTTGCTTGTTTTTCATTAGAAACAACCGCAAAAGACTCTCCTGCATCCACGACACTGCCGAGTCCAATCACCTGAACAGGTGTGCTTGGTCCAGCAAACTCGACACTGCGTCCAATATCATCTAACAGTGCACGCACCCGACCGTAGGTAATCCCGCTGACAATAATATCACCAATTTTCAATTGGCCTTGTTGTACTAAAACTGTAGACACAGGACCTTGGTGCTTAGACAAAGAAGATTCAATGACGGCTCCTTTTGCTGCCCCTACAGAATAGGCTTTTAACTCCAAAATTTCTGCTTGCAAAGCCAAGACTTCAAGAAAAGCTTCTATACCTTGTCCTGTTTTTGCTGAAAGTGGCATAAACGGCACATCGCCACCCCACTCTTCTGGTAATACATCTAATTGGCTGAGCTCTGTCTTGACTCTTTCCAGATCGGCAGCAGGCTTGTCCATTTTGTTAATAGCCACAACAATCGGAACTCCTGCTGCTTTCGCGTGACTAATCGCTTCTTTGGTTTGAGGCATCACACCATCATCTGCAGCCACTAAAATAACAGCAATATCAGTACATTGAGCACCTCTAGCACGCATTGCAGTAAAAGCAGCGTGTCCTGGTGTATCTAAAAATGTGACATCTCCATGTTTTGTAGCCACTTTGTACGCACCAATATGCTGGGTAATGCCGCCTGCTTCACCAGCCGCAACACGCGCGCGGCGAATATAATCTAATAAGGAGGTTTTTCCATGATCCACATGGCCCATAATTGTGACAACAGGGCTTCTTGGAGTGTGCTCACCTTGATAAACCATCTCTTCAACTAAAAGCTCTGGATTCTCTTCAGCTGCAGTAGATACCTTATGGCCAAGCTCTTCAACGACCAAAGTTGCCGTATCGCGATCTAAGATAGTGCTCGCTTGAGCAATAACACCGATTTTTAGCAACTCTTTGAGAATCACCACGATTTTTAATGATAACTGATCTGCCAATTCTGCTACAGAGACACTCTCACCGATCCGAACAATCAATTCTATTTTTTTTACAGGTCGATTAAATTGATGCTGATTTTTATTATCTTTGCGCTTTCTCTTCAATGCTTCTACTGGATCGTGCAGATCATCATCTTGATCACGATACTGATACTGAGCAGTGATTTTCTTGAGCGCTTGATTATCAATTTTCGCAATTTCCATTGGCTGATAAGCAGTCGTCTTTTTCTTTTTAGAGGATTTATGCGATTTAGAAACTGTTTTTCCGCCACTGTTGGTTTCATCATCTTGTGAAAAAATATTTTCTGCTTTAGATTTAGTTCCATGCCCCTGAGATTTTACGCTCAGAGATTGGGCCTCAATGACAGGTTGCTCAATGACAGATTGCTCAATGACAGGTTGCTCAATGAAAGGTTGCTCAATGACAGGTTGCTCAATGACAGATTGCTCTATAGCCACTCCATCAACAACAATCTCAGAATCAAAGTTTTTTTTATCATCAACGATCGCAGATTCTGTGCTTTGGGTCTGTACAATTTGCTTTCCGGTATTTTTTTTAAACGCCTCAAGATCAAAAGAACTGATTCGTTTTCTTTTAGTAACGACAGTAATCGGACGACTATTCGAATTTACAAGCGTAGAAACCTCTTTCAGCTTGTTAACTCCTTCATTTTTTCGATGCGCATTCAAAGCTCGCATTAACTGCAGTCCCGCATCAGCTGATAAATAATCATGCTCGGTCAGCTGATTATAGTCCTTTGAAAAAGGAAGTTTTAAAGTTTCAGATAAATCGATAACTTCTTTAACATCAAGTTTGTGTGTTTGAGCGAAGACGCCTATTGTCACCATTGTGAACCTCTTAAAATATTCAATAAATTGAGATAAGTCTTTAATTTCAGGATAAAGACAAGTCTGATAAGCGCTCGCGAGCTTCGATAATCACAGCCTGCGCTTGTTCAACTGAACAATCTGCCACCAAATCGATCAGATCGTCTGTTGCTAAATCAGCCAACTGTTCTAAATTCACAATCTCTTGCTCTATTAAGCGATCTTTCAGATCGGCAGTCATCGATGGTAAAGCCATGAGATCACTTTTCTTACTTGACTGTTGGAGTAAATAACTCTGAGCATTTTCTCTCAGATAAGAGATGATCTCATCATCTAGACCCATAGCATAATATTCTTGACTATCGATATATGCAACTTCCTGAGCATCGCTAAATCCCGCTTCTACAAGCAGCAATGCCAACTCTTCATCAAAGCCAATTTCATCTTTAAATAAAATGAATGTCCGATCCGCATCAGCTTGCTGTTTCTCATCTGCATCTTTTTTCGACAAAATAGAAATTTTCCAACCTGTCAAATCACTGGCCAATTTCACATTTTGCCCACTTTTACCAATTGCTTGAGCCAAAGCGCTTTCGTCAACAACAACCTGCATCGAATGATTGGTCTCATCGACTACAATAGATTGAACTTCAGCAGGAGCCAATGCATTCACAACAAATTGAGCGTCATTCTCATCCCATAAAATCACATCGATACGTTCTCCGCCTAACTCTTCGATAACAGAGTTCACGCGCGAACCTCGCATACCAATACATGCACCTTTAGGTTCAATACGAGCATCTTTGGCCTGAACGGCAATTTTTGCACGAGAACCAGGATCGCGTGCAATCGCTCGAATTTCGATACTTCCCTCAGCAATTTCAGGAACCTCAATAGTAAAAAGCTCCGACAGCATTTCAGGAGCACCGCGCGATAAAATAATCGAAGGCCCTTTTTTTTCAAAAACAACATCTTTAATCACTGCACGAACACGATCATTTGTACGAAAAGCTTCACGCGGAATCATTTCTCGACGAGGCAATAACCCTTCTGCACCATTTGGCAAATCTAAAATCACAAGCTCACGCGTTGCTTTTTTTACTGTTCCGCTTACAAGTTGTCCAATCTTTTCATGATAGCCCTGAGCTAATAGTTCTTTTTTTGCGAGCTTCAGTCTGTTGTAAACAGCCTGTTTGGCTAGCTGTGCACCAATCCTTCCTAAATCTGCAGAATCAATATGCTCCCGAATTTTCTTCCCGACATAAGACTCAACATCAAACAGCTGTGCTTTATCTAAAGGCAATTCTAAAGACGGCTCATGAACCATATCATTTTCAACCACATCCCAAAGACGTGCAGCATGTATTTTTCCCGTTTTCCTATCAATTTCCACTTCTAATTGTGCTTGATAATCATTGACATGTTTCTGATATGCTGCAATAAGTGCCTCTTCAAGTGCTTCAAAGACAATATCTTTAGGAAGCTCTTTTTCATGAGACAGAGCATCAATAATGAGTTTGATTTCTTTTTCACGGCTCACGGCGTATTCTCCCGTAGTTAGGTATGATTGTGTGAACAAGCGCCAATATCACTAGACAAGACAATCAGCGCTAGGCATTGAAGATAATAAAAAAGGGGCATAAAGCCCCTTTTTTATTATGACAAATTTTGGTAGCGGGGGCAGGATTTGAACCTACGACCTTCGGGTTATGAGCCCGACGAGCTGCCAGACTGCTCCACCCCGCTCTACTTTCTTTATTATATCGACTCGGTAAAAAAACACAAGCATTTTAAAAAAAATATCACGATTTAATGCGGATCGGTTTCTACCGCCTGATGCTCA
Source organism: uncultured Gammaproteobacteria bacterium (assembly GCA_964395835.1). Classification (GTDB taxonomy): domain Bacteria; phylum Pseudomonadota; class Gammaproteobacteria; order Berkiellales; family Berkiellaceae; genus LLD-282. The sequence goes on along the minus strand of CAYNBJ010000003.1, from coordinate 68,200 downwards.
TCAAGCTGACTAATCGCATACCGAGGTAAAAGAAGCAACCAATTCATATAGTAGTATAGCCCAAGAATCGAAGAAAGTAACAAAACAAGTCCCAGCCAACGAGAGACACCAGAATAAGCGAATAACGCAATGAGAATCCAAATTTTTGCAAAAAACCCAGGAGTTGGCGGGAAACCAGCTAAAGAAAACAACCCAATGCTATAAGAAAATAAAGGCGCTTTTGAAAGGCTTCTTCCAAATAAATCGCCAATATCTTCAATAAAACTTCTCTGCACTCCGTACAGAACAAGAAGAACTCCTACGCTATAGATCACCAAATAAAAAAGACTGTACATTAACCCCAAAGATCCCATAAAACAAATAGGAATTAATAGAAATCCGTTCTGAGCAATAGAGGTAAATCCTAAAAAACGCTGTAGATTCTTTTCATAGGTTGCCAAAAAATGCCCCCAAAAAGAACCTGCTAATATCAAAACGGACAGACATATCAATGCACTTTCTCTCAAATGTGCGGCTTCGATAAATCTAGAAAAAAAACATAAAACATAAAATTTTGGAACAAAACCAAACCAAAAAATATGCTCTCGTGTCATGACAGTATATAAATCCGCAACCCAATACCCCATAGGGTAGACTCCCATCTTTGTAAAAATCATTATCATCGTTGTGCAAATCAAAAGATTCACCGAGATATCTTGATATGCAAAAAAATCAAAAAAACTGAAACAATCACTGTGTGTCACTTGTGCGTACGACACACTCAAAATCCAAAAAGCATTTAAAACGATCTGTGTAAGAAAATATCTTGAAACACCGCGATATCGATCGGGATGACTTGCAGTCAGCGGCCACACATAAAAAGGCAAACTCACAAGTTCAAAAGAGATATAAAGAAGCACCCAATGATTTGCATATAGCATGAGATAGAGACCAAACAGCCATAATAATTTAAAAAACATAGACTCCGTATCGGAGCTTTTATGATATAAAATCTGCCCCATACAAAAATAAAAAATCAAAAAAGCAATAAGGAAAAAAATCAAGACCGCTTTTTGTGCAATCAGATGGTGCTTGCTGTGCATACACAGAAGTAAGTACGAACACACAGACAGATAAAAAAAAGTTTTTAAAAAAATAGGTTTCCTAGAGAGAAACGGCCTCAAAATCAAAAGAAGTGTCAGAGGAATAAATAATAAAATTTGCTCTATATGATGAGCCCACATATCAGAAAATATCATATTCAGCCTCCTGCAGCACCGAATCCAAAAAAGTGCAGATATGCTCCAGGAACAATCCCCAAACTCACAATTACACAAGATAAAGAAATAAAAATGAAATGCTCTAAAGGGCTGCAATCAGAAATGCCTGAAAAACGAGTGTTTGGCTCTCTGCGATCCTCAATAATAGTATTCCAATACCGAATATTGTACGCAGCATTGAGCAAAAAACTCGTGAGAGCGATAAGCGCCAAATAAGAGTTATAGCGATATAAAGCCAGCAAAATCATAAACTCTCCAATAAAACCTGCTGTCATTGGCAGGGATGCATTGGCCAACGTGAAAAAAGCCAAGTATTTAGAAAACAACGGCAAACTGTAAGAAATACCCCTATAATCTTCGAGCATTTTAAAATGAGTCCTATCATAAAGAAGCCCCACAATACAAAAGAGACCTGCTGATACAAAACCATGAGCAAGCATTTGGATCACAATCGCCTGAACGACCCATTGACTATTCACTGATGGACTGAGAAGCAATCCAATGCCCATGGTCACCCAAGCCATATGCACAATAGAAGAATACGCAATAATTTTTTTAAAAGTTTTTTGAGAATAAGCACTCATCGAGGTGATCATTAAAGAAAGCACCCCTATAAGAATTAAGCTATTCGACCAAAAATCATGCAGCTTATCGCCTATTAATGGCAAAAGTCGCAGTAATCCATATCCACCTATTTTTAAAACAGATGCAGCCAAAATGACGCTCGCCTGAGTTGGCGCTTGTGTGTGTGCTAATGGAAGCCATCCATGTAGAGGCCAAATAGGCAATTTAATCAAAAAAGGAATCAGAAAAGAAAAGGTCAAAATAGACCAATCTGTTGCATGATACGGCCCATGTGAAAGATGAGAAAAAAGCCAGCTACTTTGACCGTTTTCAACAAAAGCATAAATCAAACCAAAAAGTAAAAAAATCGAACCGCATGCTGTATAGAGAACGAACTGACGCAACGCAATAAAGCCCTCTGTACTTCTATCATGCAAGAGCCAGAAACCAAATGGAATTAATACACATTCAAAACTAATAAAAAATAATAAAGCATGTTGAGTGAGAAAAAGAATATTTAAAATACCTATCGCCATCCAAAAATAACCAAAGATATCCAGATCTTTTTTCTTTAAATGACTTGTATAAAGAAGCACCAAAAAAGAAATAGAAATATTTAAAAATAACATCGCTGAACTTAAGCTATCCCAATAATACACCTGCTCTGATCCAAAATAAGGAGCCAGCAAAACAGAGCTTATTTGTATTTGAGTGTATGCGTTCAAATAATAGTATGCTTGCATATGAGCGCACAGAATAAGGAAACTACTGAGAAGCAAAAATCTGAATCCGATTTTTCTACCCAAAAACCAAGTCAATACTCCATATAAGGCTGTCACTTCTCCCAAGAGCGAGATACAATACTTCTCTAGCACAAAAATATTCCTCCGTAAAGAAGACAAAAGCTCATTAAGATCCCCATACGCAAACCCACCATAAAAGATAGACTCACTAGATTTTTTTCACAACAAGCAAAAATGTTTTTCAAGGCAGATATCATGATCAATCCGATTCCAGATTCAAACACTGTATGCTGGAACATATAGACCCACTTTGCTGTATTGGCATAAGAAACCTGCATCACTTGAAAAAACTTTTCTGGCCAATAACATTCTTTTGATAGATGCACAAAAAAAGATTGTTGATACGACTGCATCCCGAGCCACTGCGAGACATTTTTAAATACTCTGAAAACAACCCAAAATACTGATATAAATAAAATGACCCATCCTGTCTCTACGGACTCTTCAATAAAAGACCACCCTCTCTGAGCATCAGCGGCTAAAAACCCCATACTTTCTCCCAAAGGCCCTGAGAGCAATGTGCACAGAGATAAAAATATCAAAGAACGCTTCATAATGAGATCTTCTGTGCCAGAATGTATTGGTGTTTTGATAAGAGACTCCGAACAAAAAACAACTCCTAATCGAGCACTATAAATTGCGGTCTGCAAAGCTCCAAAAAGAAGGGAAAAACGAACAAATAAAGGAACTCCCTCATGTGTAAGCGCAGCATGAATAATTCTCTCTTTAGAATAAAAACCGGCGAACGGCGGGCACCCAATTAAAGAAAGCAAAGCAATAAAAAAAATGCTTTTCATCAAACGATCTTGAAAAAAAACACCTCTGAGGTCATTGAGCATAAAAGAATTTCGTTGATGTGTTGCAAAAGCAGCACATAAAAATAATAGGGCTTTGAAAAAGCCGTGTGTCCATAAATGATAATAAGAAAGAGAACCCATACCCAGCCCAACTGCGACTAATGCATACCCTATTTGTGATATTGTGGAATAAGCGATCAGAACTTTAATATGATTCTCAAAAATAGCGATGAATCCTCCAAGAATAATTGTACATGACCCTAAAAATAAGACACATTGATTAAAAAAAGAAAGATCCCACAGAGCTGGATTTAAAAAATAAATCCGAGAATACAAATACACCCCCGAGGTCACTAAGGTCGCTGCATGTAAGAGCGCCGATACAGGAGTTGGAGCAGACATTGAGAGAGGAAGCCAAATATGAAAAGGCCATTGTGCAGATTTCATGAAAATCGCGATCAGCAAAGGAGTGAAAAGTGCTAGATCCTCTAAAGATTGAATCTGCAATACAGAGAAATCAAAGCTATGATAATGCATATATATCTTAGCAAGAGCATAGATAAAACATGCATCTCCTAGACGATTGAAAATAAAAACCTTGAAACTATTATCTAAAGATTCTTTGGTATGAAAAAAACCGATTAAAAGAAAAGATGCCGCACCAATCATTTCCCAAAAAAACAACAATGATAAAAGATCACCACTCATTAAGAGGGACTGCATCGAAATTGAAAAAAAACCCACTAAACGAAAAAAAGAAGTATGATCTTGGGCTTTAACATATCCTAAAGAAAAAATCATGACTGAAAAAGAAATCAGGGCTACTAAGATTTCCATCACTATTGAAAAGTGATCGAGAAATATATGAAAGCGAATTGGATCTACCCATGTAAAAAGAGAAATCTTGATAACAGGATCGCACAAGAAAAAAAGACCTATCCAAAAAAAAGAATTCATTAAGAAATAAACACACCAAGCAGATCCGATAGAGACAATAGAATAAAAGTGTGAAGAAAAAATAAAATTTAAAATCAACCAAAAAAAACTTGCTAGAGTAAAAACAAGAACACACGTAGCTATCATTTCTCACCCCGATAAACATCAGTCAAGCCACGAAGATCTATCGGAATCTGGTTTTTGAAACAATTCATGAGAAAAGATAACCCTAAAGCCAGTTCGGCCCCACATAAAATCAAAACACTCAGAGCACAAGAACCTAAAATGAGATGGGCATTATCTACAACCACAATGCCTTCCATAATCATAAGAAAAATTGCTATGACTAAGATTTCAACATAAATAAAAATTTCGATGATGTGCTGAGCATACAATAGACCGAAAAGCGAGAGAAAAAGAAGCTGTAAAACACAAAATGATAAATTCATAACAATTCTCGTTTATGATTTCTAAAAAGTGATATAGCGGTGATCATTAAAGCCAGTAAATAAATTCCCAGCGGTATAAGCAAATGTGCAGAAGCGTGGGCTAATTCTTCAGCAATTTTCTGAGATGGTAACTGTTGGCTCAGTTGCGAAAAAGAATAAAATGGATAAAAATAAAACAATATTAAATTCATGCAAGTCATACTGATCGCTGCGAGAAATTTTTTAAAATCTAAGCCAAGGTATTTTTTCGGAGAGAGTGAAAAAGAATTTTGATTCATTGTCATGAGAACCAATAAAAAAATCACTAAAACTGCACCCAAATAAATAAGAAAAAACAAAAGCGCATATATCGGAAGACCCATAGAAATCACACGCAAAGCAACAACAAACGCCAGCCCAATGAGCCCTAAGACACCTCGCAATGATTGTGCGTATGTTTGTGTAAAAAAATATAACCAAAGGCATGCTAAAGTTGTACAGAGATCAAAATAGGGATTCATATTATCCCTCCCCCATCTTGATCAATTCTCGATTTTTGGCAATGTCTTTTTCATATAAATCACCTATAGCTAATAAAGTTTCTTTATTTAAAATATGACTGCCTTTTGTTGTAAACGCATAATGAATTTGATCTGTTTCAACAATCGCTCCTACAGGACAACTTTCTTCGCAAAGACCACAGTAAATACATTTGAAAAGATCTATTCTATAGTATGCAGCAACTCGGTCACCATTTTGAGATTCCATAGGCTCCACTTCAATAGCCATCGCTGGACAGGCCGCCTCGCAAAGCTGACAGGCCACGCAGCGCTCCTGACCTAAGTCATCACGCCGCAATGCATGAAGTCCTCTAAATCTCGGTGAGCGCGGAACAATACTTTCTGGATAAGAAATTGTAACTTTTGGCTGAAAAAAGACTTTTAACGTTTGAGATAAGCCTTGAACAATATCAAATAGAAACCAATGCTTTAATCCTTTAAGGATGTTCATATAGGACTTCCTCTCTTCTCATGTTGGATAAAAAAAATGCAATACTGCCAAAAGAATTACATTTAGAGTAGCAAAAGGTATCAACACAAACCAGCTTAGGTGCATTAACTGATCGTATCGATATCGAGGTAAGGTCGCTCTTACCCAAATATAGAGAAATAAAATTCCTGCTGTTTTCATGATGATCCATAGGATACTGCCCTGCATGCTGGCACTACTCCAAGGCGCAAAAGTTCCGCCTAAAAATAGCAAAGCTGCTAAGACAGAAACAATAATCATATTGATATATTCTGCAAGAAAAAACAACGCAAAACTCCATCCACCATATTCGACATGATATCCAGCAACAAGCTCTGATTCCCCTTCTGCAATATCAAACGGGTTGCGATTAGTCTCTGCAAATCCTCCTATGAGATAAAGAATAAAAAGATGAGGGTAACGAAATGCCGTCCAAGAAAAAATTCCGTAACTTTGCGCGTGAGAGATCACTGACAGAGAAAAAGTTGAATAACTTAAAATAAGAGAAAGAAAGATCAGACTCAAAACAAGCTCATAAGATAGAACCTGTGCTACAGAGCGAATCGCACCTAAAAGGGCATATTTTGAATTTGATGACCATCCCGCTAATAAAATTCCATAAACTCCCAAAGACGTTGTGGCAAAAGCCCAGACTAAAGAAAGATCTGTCTCTATACAAGAACCATCTAAACCAATTGGGAGAAAGCTCCAGACAAACAGTGATGTGAAAAAGGAAAGAAGCGGTGCAAGTGTATAAAAAAAAACAAAAGATTGGTTTGGAATCAAACGTTGTTTTGCTATCAGCTTCAAAGCATCTACAATCGGCTGCAAAAGCCCTAATGGCCCCACTCTATTTGGACCTTGGCGAAACTGCATCCATCCGATAATCCTTCTTTCAAAGTACGTCATATAAGCCATAGTGAGCAAAACGGCAACAGCAACAAAAAAAGGAGCTAGTAGCTTCATCATTGTCATAGCAAATCCTCCAATGAATAGATAAATTTCTTTATTGATAAAGCTTTTTGGAACATGTCGTCCCATAATATGATAGTTTGAGGTGCCAATTCAGGACGCACCTGAGCAGCCAATTGTATTGTCATTTCTCCTGGTTGCTTAAAAAGGAAATAATCATTTTGAATGAGTGCAGCCAAATCAGGAGATACCCAGACACCTTGTTGCTGACAAATCACCGGTGTTTTTAAAAAGGGCAATGCACGCCGAATAAACATATTATTTTGAGCTGGATTTTTCAAAACCAAAAGCCGAATGTTCCCCGTCTCAACTTCAGTACACGCATGATCAGACTGCAATGTTGAAATCTTTTGCACTTGGGAAGGGCTACCTGCAGAACTGATGTTGAAAAATTCTTGTAAATTAATTGCAGAATGCAAAGCTGATTGAAGGGGCAAGGGCTCAATCAAAACTTTTTCTTCCTGCCAAAAAGTCTTATAGCTAAAAGCACCTTCCCATGGAGAACGGCAAGGCCATTGAGTCACTGGCAAATCTTTATCCCATTCCGCAAAATAAGAAGTTAAGCAAAGTATAGCTTTTGCCTTTTGAATTAAATTGAGCGCTTTGGGATGATAACCAAGATCTTTTTGCTCTATATGCAAAGTCAGGACAAGATCTGCCGCATCATGACCATCCCATGCATCATAGATCATATCAGCATCATAAGGAGCCTGCTCTCGGACTAAATAATAATGAATATGATTTTCTTCCATCCAATCAACAAGTGATTGCTCTATTGACGATTGAGCGAATAATTGTTGACAAAGTACAATGTGTATTTTGCGATCATCTAAACTGACAATCAATGCTTTGAGATGGTCTAAATACTCTTGTGGTGAACTGAGGATACAATCATATCTCTGAGAAAAAACAGACTCATGATAAAACGCAATATGATATACATGTCTATGGTGCTGCTCTCCCAGAAAGTTTCTGATTTCAACATACAAATTTGTAAAATGACTCTCTAAAAAAGACCCAATCACAATCAGAGTGTCTGCTTGTGTTTTGTCCCACGTGATATGCGCATCCTTGTATTGCAAATTCATCCCACTACACAGAATACGAGCATCGAGATTGAGAGAAAGCATCAAATTTTTTAAACAGTTATACTCTGTATATGAAATAAAAGGTGGAACAATACAATCTATACGCTTATCATGCAGTGTCAATTTTTTTATAAAACCATAAAAATCTTCTTCTTGCGCAGGAGAAGCAGAATGAGTGATTTTTTCAACCAATCTAGAATACTCAGGATAAGACGGAATTCCGAAACGATCGCGATCACTGAGCCAATAATCAGATGTTTGCAATTCTCCTACCGATGTAATTCTACGGATCTCGTTCTGATAACAATGAATCATGAGCCGTGAACGTAAACCATCATGAAAAGACACTGTACGATACGCTTCATATTGCCAGCTTCTTCCACGATAACGAGAAGGCTTCGAAGTCAGGGCTCCAACTGGGCATAAATCGATAATATTACCAGCCAAGCTCGATTCTAAAGATTGATTATTATATGTTGCAATATAAGAGCGCTCACCTCTAGAAAACATCCCGATCTCTTTTTTGCCTGCAATTTCCTGTCCAAAACGAACACACCGAGTACAATGAATGCAACGATTCATTTCTGTAGCCACTAAGGGTCCTAAATTTGGATTTGGAACCTCGCGTTTATGTTCATGAAAATGACTTTCAACAGCACCATGAGTCAGGGTCATATCTTGCAATTCGCATTCACCTGCCTGATCACAAACAGGGCAATCCAGCGGGTGATTAATCAAAAGGAATTCTAAAACTTCCTTTTGCATATTTTGAGTTTTTGAATTTTCTGTAAAAATCTCCATTCCCTCTTGGAGGGGAGTCACACATGCAGGAAGAGGCTTTGGACTCGTACTCGTACTCACTAAACACATTCTACAATTAGCAGCAATTGACAGCTTAGGATGATAGCAAAATCTGGGAATATGAATACCATTTCTATCAGCAGCCTCAATAATTGTTAGACCTTCTGGCTCTTCGAAAAGAGCACCATTAATTTTAAAACGAATCATAGTGCTCCTTGAATTTTTTTTTCAAATTCAGCAGAAAAATGTTTTAAATAAGACAAAATAGGCATGGCTGCAGCATCAGCTAAAGCGCAAATTGTTTTTCCCGATAAAGACTGTGCCACATTTTTCAATTTATCCAGATCGTTGTGAGTCCCTTGACCATTGTTAATTTTAGACAAAAGTCTCCATGCCCATCCTGTTCCTTCACGACAGGGGCTACACTGACCACATGATTCTCTATAATAAAAAAGACTAATACGCTCGAGCAATGCAACAAGATCGGTGTCTTCATCAAGAACAATGACAGATCCCGACCCGAGAAAAGATCCAGCCGCTTGAATTGATTCATAGTCCATATTCAAATTGTCCGCAATATGTGCAGGAATAATAGGTGTAGACGAGCCTCCAGGAATAATAGCTTTTAATGCCTTTCCCCTCCAAACTCCTCCGGCCATTTGGAGCAAAGTTTGAAAGGGTGTTCCTAATGGAACCTCATAGTTCCCTGGGCAATGCACGTGACCTGAAATGCTAAAAATTTTGACCCCGCCACTTTTTCCTACTCCTAAGGATGAAAAATAGTCTCCCCCTTTTTCTATAATAAAGGGCACTGTTGTATAAGTTTCAACATTATTGATATTGGTTGGCGATCCAAAAAGACCGTAATTCGCAGGGAATGGTGGCTTATATCGTGGCCATCCTTTTTTACCTTCGAGTGATTCCATTAATGCTGTTTCCTCTCCACAGACATAAGCACCTGCGCCTAAAACAGGATAAATATCTAAAGAATAAAGATTTCCGATAATTTTTTTTCCAAGTAAATGATTTTCGTAAGCCTCTTTGAGTGCTCGTGAAAATATCTTAAAACCTTCCTGTGCAAATTCACCACGAATATAACAATATGCGACTTGTGCGCCAATAGCATAAGCACCTAATGCCATGCCCTCAATAAGCTGATGAGGATTGTATTTTAAAATTTCTCGATCTTTGAAAGCTCCAGGTTCACTTTCATCAGCATTACAAATAGCATAGATCGGTTTGGAAATAGTTTTCGGCATGAAGGTCCATTTCAATCCTGTAGGAAATCCTGCTCCTCCACGACCTCTTAATTGAGATTTTTTTACTTCTTCAATAATACTTTTTGCATCCAGCGTTCCTGAAATCACTCGCTCCCAACTGCTATATCCACCTATAGATCGATAGGTAGAATAAGAAGAGGGATTATCCAGATCTCGTGTTCTTAAACAAACGGTATATTGTTTCATTTTTTTAGATCCTTAGGATGTTCTATCCATTCTGATAGAGAAGCCTCATCCACATTTTCCCAATAAGAACCATTAATTTGTAAAACAGGAGCTTGGGCGCAAGCAGCCAGGCACTCCACTTCTTTCAGTGTAAAAATCCCGTCTTCAGTCGTTTGGCCAAAATCAATTTTTAATTTTCTTTTTAGGCAATCTTGAAGCTGTTCAGAGCCTCTTAAATAACAAGAAACATTAGTACAAAGAGCAATTTTAAATTTTCCTACTGGGCTCAGATCATATAAAGAATAAAAAGAGGCCACCTCATAAACTTCTGATTCAGTCAAATTTAAGATCTGGCTAATGGATTTTACAGCTTCAGCAGAGACATATCCCTGAATTTCCTGAGCAACTCTTAAGAGGCTTTTGATGGTCGCACGCCCATGATCTTTTGGATAATGTTCTTTGTGATCTTCGAACGTTTTCTCTAGCTCTCTATGCATGTCTATGTATGTATTCATCGATCGATCTCTCCAAAAACGATATCTAACGAGCCTATGAGAGTCACGACATCTGCTAAGAGATGTCCTTTGGCTAATTTTGATAAGATTGCAAGATGCGGGTAACCAGCTGCACGAATTTTTAATCGATACGGCTTATTAGCCCCATCTGAACAGAGATAAACGCCAAACTCTCCCTTGGGATGCTCAATTGCTGTGTATAGTTCACAAGGAGGAACGCTGTATCCCTCACTATAAAATTTAAAATGATGAATCATTTCTTCCATATGCACTTGTGCTTTTTCATAAGGAGGAGGAGTCAATTTATAGTTATCAATCATGATAGAACCTGGATTTTTCTTCAGCCACTCCAAGCATTGAGAGATCAGTCTCATAGACTCTTTCATCTCTTGAATTCTCACTTCATAGCGAGCATAACAGTCACCTTGAGTTCGCACAGGAACATCAAAATCCAACTCTGGATAAACAGAATATGGCTGATTTTTCCTCAAATCCCACTGATATCCACTTGCTCTGAGGATGGGGCCAGAGCACCCATAAGACAACGCATCTTCTAAATTTAAAATACCTATATTTTCTAAACGCTGTTTCCAAATTCTATTTTCATGGAGCAAGTTTTCACATAAAGAAAGCGTTTGTGGAAATCTTTCCAGAAACGACTCTAAAAAATCTATCATCGATCCACCGCGATCCTGATTCAGTCGCTGCAAATCTTGATCACTTTGCCCTGGGGATTTTTTATACAGAGGCATTTTTTGAGGCAAATCTCGATGCACCCCTCCAGGTCGATAGTATGTTGCATGCATTCTTGATCCGCTAACAGCTTCGTAACAATCCATTAGTGTTTCTCTTGCATGAAAACAATACAGAAAGATACTCATCGCTCCGACATCAAGTCCATGTGCCCCGAGCCATAAAAGATGATTTAAAAGGCGGGTAATCTCATCAAAAAGAACACGAATATATTGCGCTCTTTTAGGGGGATCAATATGTAGTGCCTTTTCCAGGCACAAGACATAGGCATGCTCATTACAAAGCATAGAAACATAATCCAAACGATCCATATAACCTATAGATTGTTGGTATGTTCTATGCTCAATAAGTTTTTCTGTTCCCCTGTGAAGAAGTCCGATATGGGTATCAATATCAACAACCCTCTCTCCTTGCATTTCTATCAAAAGTCGTAAAACTCCATGTGCAGCGGGATGTTGTGGACCAAAGTTTAAAACGTATGGCTTTTTATCATTTCGATTCATTATGCTCACCTTTCTTAGCAACTTCTTGGTCAATTTTACGAATAATCCTAGGCACAACTTCTCTCGAAGAAATATCCACAGGCTCACGAATACATTGACCTTGAGCATGATCAAAAATGATTTGATCATGTCCAATAACTGGAAAGTCTTTTCGAAAAGGATATCCGTTGAAACCATAATCTGTTAACAGCCTTCGCAAATCAGGATGATTTTGAAAGATAATGCCGAACATATCAAATGCCTCTCGCTCATACCAATTCGCCGCAGGCCATAACTGTGTCAAGGATGGAAAAATAATTTTAGAATCACAATAAGTGGCTACACGAATACGAAAGTTGTTTTTCAAACTCAGCAAATGAACAACAATTTTAAATCGTTTATTCAGTGTCTCTGTATCTGCAAATAAATTCTTTCTTTTTGCCCGTGAAAATCCTGTGGAAGTAGAATTTTTTGTGTTCCAATCGCTCACACCATAGGATAAATAATCTACAACTGTCAGATCTGTGAATTGCTCAAACAAGTGCCGCACCTGCAAATAAAAAGATAGATAATCATTTAAATCAATCTCAAAAAAATCCATATCCAAACTAGGAATATCGCGATAAGGTTGAGATAAATTTTTTAAAATCTCTAATATGATCGACCTCATATCTGTACCTTATGCGTATCTAATCCGCGATGTTCGATGATTTTTTTTTGCAACTGCAAGATCCCATAAATTAAAGCTTCGGCTGTTGGTGGACAACCAGGTACATAAATATCAACTGGTACTATTCGATCTGCTCCGCGCACTACGCTGTAACTATAATGATAGTATCCTCCTCCGTTTGCGCAGGATCCCATAGAAATGACCCATTTAGGAAACAACATTTGATCATAGACTTGACGCAAAGCAGGGGCCATTTTATTACATAATGTTCCCGCAATAATCATCACATCTGCTTGTCTAGGACTTGGTCTAAACATGACACCAAAACGATCTAAATCCCATCGAGATGCACCTGCATGCATCATTTCAACAGCGCAACAAGCAAGCCCAAAAGTCATAGGCCATAAGGATTGAGATTGAGACCATCGAATCAGATCATCTAAAGTTGTCAATAGATATCCTGAAGCAGATGATTCAGGTGTTGGTGTCATGACCTAATACTCCTTGATCATATTCATAATATAAACCCACTAATAAAAAACAAAGAAAGAGTAGACCGCCAATAAGAATATCGAAGGATTGATGTTGTTGAAGAGAGCAGGCCCACGGAATTAAAAACAACATTTCCAAATCGAAAACAATAAAACTTAAAGCGACAGCATAAAAAGAAATATGAAAATTTGCCTGCTGAGTTTCTATGGGCTCGAAACCGCATTCATAAGGAGATAAAGAGCGAGATGAATATTTTTTTTGATAGAAATGTAACAAATAAGAAAGAAAATACGGGACAACACCTACAGAAATCGCCATAAATCCATATACTATGGGTGGCCAATGGCTAAACACATAATCCCAGAACATGCAATACTCTTTATAAATTCATAAGCATATTGGAGTAGTGATAGTTCAAACTCTCAAGAAGATCAAATTAGAAGAACAGTTGTGAGGTCAATTTTATATAGGAATTTTTAATGATTATCACGCTAAAACAAGATATACTCTTGTCCATCCATTTTGTATTGCGTTGTGATTATGATTGATAATCTTTTATCATTTTTTTATGTTTGTGTCTGTTTTGTTTTGATTGGATCTGTACTTTTACAGCATTATCGATCCGATCAGTCCAAGGGATCGAGCTCATATTTTGGAGGAGCAGGGAACAAACATTTTTTATATAGTGTAACATTTTACGGAATTGGTATCTTTTTTGCACTAGCGATTTTAAAATACGCTGTACATCAAAGTCGCTATGAAAAAACACAAGCTACATCAAACATTCCTGTATATACAAAAAACACATTCTCTACCAAAGAGACCCCGATCAAAAATGAGAGTTCTTGAATTTTTAAAAAAATAACGATACTATAGTCTTGTTATAGCGAGAGTGGTGGAATTGGTAGACACGCAGCGTTGAGGGCGCTGTGGCGCAAGCCGTGGGGGTTCGAGTCCCCCCTCGCGCAAAAAATTTTCGAATGTTCTAAATACTGAGAGAATTTTTGATAATTTAAAGATGCTCTGCCTAAAATCACGCCCCGAATATCTAAAGATGCTAACATGTGATCAAGATGTTCTAATTGCACATTTCCGCCATAAAAAACATCCCCAGATCGGGAAAACATTTTCTTTATGTACAAAATTCTCTTTTCCAAATCTAAAAGAGAAATGCTCAGATCTGATCCCACAGCCCACAAAGGTTCATAAATAATATGACAGCGTCCTGTATGGCAACAGCTGTGTAGAAAATCAATGTCATTTTGCAGTTCCTCAATCCAATTTTCCTGATGCTCTTCACCCAGGCAAAAATAAATTTCGATCTGGCACTCAAGCGCCAAAAGAATTTGCTCTTTTAATAGAGCAAGTGAGGTATGTACTCGTTGCTCTTTATGCCCGAGAAGAATTTTAGAAACCCCCAGGCACTTCAAATATTCTGGACCATATGCTCCAGTAAACGATCCGATAGCATGACAAGTCAGACCGGGAGACAAAATAGCACCTGGCACATTTTGAGCACATAATCCCACTAAAGGGAGCGGTGGTGCGAGATAAATCTGAGGGTACTCTAACAGCAAGCGAACAAATTCAGCCCACTCTTTTACCCATTGATGCTTCCAATTGAGAATAACAATTTTTTCCATAATCCCGCTCTTGCAAACTCTGTTCAAAACACTCAATTCTCTCTAAGAGCTGCTGATGTATCAACGCATACTCTTGATGTTTTTGTTCTCCCTCAATATAGACTCTTAAAACAGGCTCTGTTCCTGAAGGACGAATAAAAATTCGCAAATGTGGATATAGTAAAGGCAAAGCTTGAATTTCTTGATAAACATCGCGCTGTTGCATAAATTCTTTTGGAGAAGACACTGCTAAAGAACGCGATGAGCTCGGCCATAATGGAACATTTTTTTTATACCAATCTAAGTTTTTTCCTTCTTCAGATATCAGATCGTCAATCAACAGTGCGGCTATTAATAAAGCATCTGAGGAAGGGCTTTTATCGGCTAACAAATAATGACCAGATGGTTCTCCGGCTATTAAATAATCACTTTCTAAGCATTTTTCAAGTAAAAATCTATCTCCAACTTGTGTTTTTTTCCAATCGATATGATGTTTTTTACAAAACGACTCTATAGCTCCATTATGCAATTGTGTTCCAACAATGCCACCTGAATAATTAAAGCGTCTTTTATACAAGTCATACAACATGAGCAAAATATAATGGGGATCGCACTTCTCGCCTGCGATATACAAAGCAAAACGATCGGCATCTCCATCAAAAGCAATTGCAAAATCTGTGCGACATTGAAGCAAAACAGACTCCAAAGACTCAGGATGAACAACGCCACAATTTTCGTTAATATTGAATCCATTAGGACAGGCGTGTAAAACATGCAAAGCCATCCCACGCTGCTCAAAAAAGAGAGGAGCTATTTTATAGGCCGCTCCATTCGCTAAATCCAAAGTCAAAGAAATATTTTTGTGCTCCCGAAAAAGCATCTTTTTTTCCAAATGTGCATGATAACGCGCAATAGCATCGTCAATCCGATAAACTTTTCCTGGTGAAATATTTAAAGAAAAGGGAATTTTGAGATATTCTTCAACAATTTTTTGTTGAGAATCATTAAATTTATGTCCATAGGCATCAAAGAGTTTAATGCCATTATCTGTATACGGATTATGTGATGCAGAAATCATCACACCAATTTCTGCTTGTATTTGTTGTGTCAAGACGGCTAAAGCAGGCGTTGGCAGAGGCCCTGTGAGAAAAACATCTGCACCGGCTGCTGTTAAGCCTGAAACTAAAGCTGATTCAAGCATATAACAAGAAAGCCGAGTGTCTTTTGCTACAATAACGCGACCTTGTTTTGCAATTTGCGCAAGCGCCCACCCTAAATGAAGAAAAGTTTTTGGATCGATAGGATAGAATCCTACCAATCCTCGAATTCCATCAGTGCCAAACAAAGACATTTCTATCTCCGCTCCTTTAGAATTATTTTACCAAATCAAGTGGTGCCTGTGTCCCATACTGACGAACAAGTTCTAAAATTTCATCTTTATCTAGTGTTTCTTTAGCCAGCAACTCTTGTGACATTGCTTCAAGAAGGGCATGTTCACGCATCAAGATGGTTTTCGATTCTTGATAAGCACTATCAATAATCGCTCTCACTTCTTGATCAATTTGAACACTTGTTTGATCTGACACCTCTTTTCGCTGTGCCGCTGGCCGTCCTAGAAAAGCTTCTCCCTGCTCTTCAACATAGTTTAAAGGTCCGAGTTTCTCAGAAAGGCCCCAACGAGTTACCATATTTCTTGCGATTTCTGTTGCTTTTTCAATATCATTAGAGGCCCCTGTGGTCACCTCATCAGAACCAAAAATAAGCTCCTCAGCAATACGCCCGCCATATAAAGTTGCCAGTTTGGAAGCTAAGCCCCTTTTCGAAATCGAATAACGATCTGCCTCAGGTAGATACATAGTTACACCTAAAGCCTGTGCTCGTGGAATAATTGTCACTTTATAAACGGGATCATGTTGAGGAACAAAGAGTCCGACGACTGTATGGCCGGCTTCATGATAAGCAGTCAAACGTCGTTCATATTCTGACATCACAAGAGAGCGACGCTCTGGCCCCATAATAATTTTATCACGTGCATGATCAAGATCTTTCATCGTGACCTTAGCGCGATCTTCACGTGCTGCAAATAAAGCAGCTTCGTTCACTAAATTGGCCAAATCAGCTCCAGAAAACCCCGGTGTGCCTCTTGCAATTACGGCGGGTTCAATCGTTTCATCAAGCTGTATTTTTTTCAAATGCACTTGCAAAATATCCGTTCTTCCCTTGAGATCTGGTAGACCAACTGTCACACGCCGATCAAAACGACCTGGGCGTAAAAGAGCCTTATCTAAAACATCAGGTCTATTCGTAGCTGCAATCACGATAATACCTTCATGCCCTTCAAAACCATCCATTTCAACAAGAAGCTGATTCAGCGTCTGCTCTCTTTCATCATGGCCTCCACCATATCCGCCTCCTCTATGACGACCAACGGCATCAATCTCATCTATAAAAATAATACAAGGCGCATGTTTTCTTGCCTGTTCAAACATATCTCGAACTCTAGATGCACCGACACCTACGAACATTTCGACGAAATCAGAACCAGAAATCGAGAAAAATGGAACCTTCGCCTCTCCTGCAATCGCTTTAGCCAAGAGAGTTTTTCCTGTTCCTGGCTGTCCCACCATGAGAACACCCTTAGGAATCTTGCCGCCAATTGCCTGAAATTTTTGAGGATTACGCAAAAAATCCACAAGCTCTTGAACCTCTTGTTTGGCTTCATCTACACCAGCGACATCAGCAAAGGTCACTTTAATTTGATCATCTTCCAGCATTCGAGCTCGCGATTTACCAAAAGAAAAAGCACCTCCTTTGCCGCCCATACCGCCTTGCAAATTCCGCACAAGAAAATAGTAATAAGCAAAAATAAAAAGAAGAACCGGGAACCAACTAATGAACATATTCATCAACAAAGATGGTTGCTCGGGTTTTTTAGCAATCACTTTAACATTTTTTTCAATTAGGCTATCAAGCAGCTTGCCACTAATCGGTGGAATCACTGTCAAATAATCACTACGATCTTGGAGCTGCCCTCGAATTACATTCTGATCGAATTCAGCATCGAGCACATCTTTGTTTTGCACATGGTGCAAAAACTCATCAAAAGTGAGGGTTTTTGCCTGCCGAGGCCCAGGTCCAATTCCTGAGAAGGCAGATAAAAAAATGAGACCAATAGCTAGCCAGAGAATGATATTTTTAATCAGGTCATTCAATTTGAATCCCCCCTTTCAGGATTTGAATATTCACTATTTATTAGTAATAGTAGACTTTGAAAAGCACTATTGCCTAATTCTATTTATTACTCTTAAAATCTTCGGCTATCATATAAATCTCAGCCGACTCTTTACGAGAAGCTTCGGGCTTAAAAAATGAGATCTTACGAAAAAATGGCCGGTAATTTTTAATAATAATCTCAAATGAGGGTCCATGAAAGATTTTTTGAATCAGCCAGCCTTTATTTTTGAGAGTATTCTGCGCAAAACTCAGCACATGATCGGATATATATTCTAATTTCCCATGATCGACAAGAGGATGTCCTGATAAATTAGGAGCCATATCAGAAAAAATTGCATGTACTCTTTCGCCCTCTAATGAATCTAAAAGAACCTGCTGAATCTCTGGTGTTGTAAAATCCCCTTGTATAAAAGAAACATTTTCAACGGCTTCTAAGGGTAATAAGTCACACGCCAGAACTTTCTGTTTAGGGAAAGACTGTCGAAGAATTTGTGCCCAGCCCCCAGGCGCTGCTCCAAGATCAACAACAGGACCTTGGATATATTTCTTTAATTGATATTTTTCTATCAAATCTATCAATTTAAAAGCAGCGCGCGAATGATAGTTTGCTGCTTTTCTTTTTTTAACAAAAATATCTTTTTTTTGTCGCTCTACCCACCAGTTCATTGCAATCCTTAGTGATATGAAACTGATACAATATGATACTCAACATCTCCTGATGGAGCTCTGAGCTCGATATCATCTCCTGCGGATTTTCCAATAATGGCTCTTGCCAAAGGAGAATGAATAGAAATCTTATTTGCTTTCACATCCACTTCATCATCGCCCACAATTTTAAAGCGCTCTACACGCTCCTGCCCTGTCTCAGAATCATAACGTGTGAGTTCAACAGTCGATCCAAAAATGACTTTTCCATCATTTTCAATATTAGAAATATCAATAATCTGTGCAGCGGATAATTTACCTTCAAGTTCATTAATCCTGCTTTCTATAAAAAATTGCTCTTCTTTAGCTGCATGATATTCTGCATTTTCTTTTAAATCACCCAATTCCCTTGCATCAGAGATCGCTTGAATGATTCTTTTTCTTTCAGTATTTTTTAAACGATCAAGCTCTAGTCGCAGAAGATCTGCGCCTTCTTGAGTCATCGGAAAACGTTGCATTGCCATTATTATACCCCTGTATAAAAACATCCTGTACAGATGATGGTTTTAGAAAAATTTAAAATCCAAGATAGAAACCTAAAATGCATCATAATAGGTCTCTGACCGGCTGTCACTATCTTACCACATGTTTAAAACCGAATTGTCGATTTTAACCGAGCTTTATTTCGACAGAAATAGCTTAGTAAAACCGACTACGACTTTTTTGCAATTTTTGACAAAAAATCTTTCATCTTGGCAAGCCAAGAGTGTTCTAAAGGCGAGTGGCTTTCATGTGACAAAGTACTTAATTTCTCAAACAGTGCGCGCTGTTCTTGCGACAGATGTGATGGTGTCTCGACAATCACGCGACAAAATAAATCCCCTGCTATATGACGATTATTTCCTGGAACACCATACCCGTGTATTTTGAAGATTTTATGAGTTTGCGTCCCTGCTGGAATTTTAAGCTCAACGGGCCCTTTCAGACTCGGAACAGAAATCACACCTCCAAGAGCTGCTAAAGAAAAAGAGATGGGCACTTCAATATTTAAGTTTCTCCCTTCTCTTTGAAAAAGAGCATGTTTTTTGAGATGGACTTCAATATACAAATCACCAGCAGAGCCACCATGAATACCCGCTTCGCCTTTTCCAGAAAGGCGTAATCTATCGCCCTCATTGACACCTGCAGGAACTTGAACGCTCAATTTTTGTTCTTTTTCTTTACGACCGCTGCCTTTACACGATTTACATGGATCTTTGATGACAGAACCTTGACCCTGACAATAATGACAAGGCTGCTGTATAGAAAAAAAACCTTGTTGCATGCGTAACTGTCCTGTTCCCTGACAGTAATGACAGCTCGTCGGTTTAGATTTGGATTGGCTACCAGTGCCTTGACAATCCGCGCATGTCGAAGGCACACGAATTTGAATATCAACACTCGTTCCTAATAAAGCCTCTTCTAAACTAATTTCTAATCTGTATATCAAATCAGAACCACGCTGCCCATCAGTGCGTGAACGTCGCTGTTGACCAGCAGCGCCTGCTCCAAAGAACTCTTTAAAAACACTGTCAAAAATATCACCAAAACCTTCAGTAGAACCTGCGCCACCAAAACCACCACCTTGGAACCCAGCATGGCCCATTTGATCGTAGTATTGTTTCTTTTTCGGATCGCTCAGAGTTTCATAAGCTTGAGTAATTTCTTTGAACTTTTCAGCTGCCTGTTCTGGATTATCTCGATTTTTATCTGGATGGTGCTTAATCGCTAATTTTTTATAAGCTTTTTTTATTTCTTCGATAGAAGCATCTCTGCTAACGCCAAGAACTTCATAAAAATCTTTCTGACTCATAAATATAGCCCTGTTTTTTGCCTTAATAATAACACACTAGCCATAATGAATGTGATCATTATGGCTAGTCATCAAAAATTTTTAAATAAAGACTGTGAAAATCTCAAATTATGATTTTTCTTCAAAATCAGCGTCGACTACATTATCTGCTTGCGCTTGATCTGAACTTTGAGACGCATGCTGATCTGCTTGAGCCCCTGCACCAAATTGTGCGGCAACAGCCTGATAAGCATCGGATAAAAGCTGGGTTTCTTTTTCGATGCGTTCTTTATCTTCTGTTTTAATTGCATCTTTCAAAGCAGATACGAGATTCATAATCTGATCTTTCTGATCGGCTTGAATTTTATCACCAATATCACTCAATGAACGCTCCACAGTATGAATCATATGATCGGCTTGATTTCTAGCTTGCACGAGCTCTTGGAATTTTTTGTCTTCTGCTTCATGAAGCTGCGCATCTTTAATCATTTGATCAATTTCAGATTCACTTAATCCGCTCGAAGCTTTCACAACAATAGAATGCTTTTTACCGGTTGCTTTATCTTGAGCGGAAACATTTAAAATTCCATTTGCATCAATATCAAATGACACTTCAATTTGTGGGGTGCCACGTGGTGCTGCTGAAATATCAGCCAAATCAAACTGACCCAATAGTTTATTTTTCACAGCAATTTCACGTTCGCCTTGAAAAACTCGAATAGTGACCGTTGTTTGATTATTTTCTGCTGTAGAGAAAATTTGGGATTTCCGAGTTGGAATCGTCGTATTTTTCTCGATCAGCTTTGTCATCACTCCACCCATGGTCTCAATTCCCAAAGAAAGTGGCGTCACATCTAGGAGCAACACATCATTGATAGCACCAGATAAAACCGCACCCTGAATTGCAGCACCGACAGCCACTGCCTCATCTGGATTCACATCTTTTCTTGGCTCTTTTTTGAAAAATTCTTGGACCGCTTCACGGACTTTTGGCATACGAGTTTGACCACCAACAAGGAGAATCTCATCAATTTGATCAATACTCTTTCCTGCATCGCGTAAAGCAATTCTACATGGCTCTAAAGAACGCTCGATTAAATTTGCCACTAAAGATTCTAATTTAGCGCGTGTGATTTTTTGCATAAGATGTTTCGGGCCTGAAGCATCCGCAGTGATGTATGGAAGATTGATATCTGTTTGCTCACGGGAAGACAATTCAATTTTTGCTTTTTCTGCAGCCTCTTTCAAACGTTGAATCGCAATAGAATCTTTATGCAAATCGATTCCTGTTTCTTTTTTAAACTCAGAAATCAAAAACTCCATTAAGGTTTCATCAAAGTCTTCACCACCTAAATGTGTATCTCCGTTTGTAGATAGGACTTCAAACTGAGTTTCTCCATCAACATTTGTCATTTCAATAATAGAAATATCAAATGTTCCGCCCCCTAGATCGTAGACAGCTAAAATAGAATCACCTTTTTTCTTATCTAAACCATAAGCTAAGGCAGCTGCTGTTGGCTCATTGATAATACGAATGACATTTAATCCTGCAATTTTTCCTGCATCTTTTGTTGCCTGTCTTTGAGCGTCATTAAAATATGCAGGAACTGTAATCACAGCGTCTGTCACAGGTTGACCAAGATAATCTTCAGCAACTTTTTTCATCTTCATCAGAACATATGCAGAGATTTGCTGTGGAGCCATTTTTTTGCCATTTGCTTCCACCCATGCATCGCCGTTATCTGCTGAGACCACTTTGTAAGGCAGTTTATGTTTTTCAATAGCAGAATCGTTAAATTGACGACCAATCAGTCTTTTCACTCCAAAAAAAGTATTTTGTGGATTGGTCACTGCTTGTCTTTTTGCCAGATCTCCGACAAGAGTTTCTTCAGCGGCAAAACCAATCACAGAGGGAGTAGTATTTGCGCCCAAATCATTAGGAATGACCTTGACAACGCCATCAATACGAATGGCTATACAAGAGTTTGTTGTACCTAAGTCAATTCCTACAGGATTTACTGATGCCATAATGTTATTCTCCAAAATTTAAATCTTTATATTTATGTTAGTTGGGGCGTCTTTCTCAAAATTCAAGACTATAACATATCGTTTTTTAATTATTTTTTACCACAATCACACGTGCTGGTCTTAAAACACGATCGTGCAATCTATATCCCTTTTGAACAACATATAAGATACTGTTATCTAGATGGTCTTGAGAACTCTGAATAGACATCGCCTCTGCAATATGTGGATTAAAGAGATCGCCTGGTTGAGGCTCCAGCACTTCTAAATGAAATTTGACTAAAAGCTGCTGCATTTGTTCTTGAATTAACTTCAAACCAGAAACGACTTCACAATGATCTCCTGATGTTTTTTGCAAACTGATGACCGCTCCATCAAAACTATCGAGAACAAAGATAAATTCTTTAAAAAAATCAGTTTGTCCATAACGAACTGCTTGATCTTTTTCTGTATCTTTACGTTTAAGCGCATTCATCAGATTCGCTTGCGCCCTCACATTCTCATCTTGGCTTGCAGAGAGCGCTTGCTCTAGCTGCTGAATCTGTATCTTCATTTCTTCAATGATGGTGCTTTGATCTGCAGTGTTACCTGAAGAATTTTGAGCATCCTGAAGAAGCTCTTCCTGAAATGAGCTGTGGAGTGTCTGTGTTTCTTCTTGCATATTATTCGCCTCAAAAATTTTTATTTTTATTGATATGGTGTTTTTTTTTATTTTTTCAAGAGATTTTTCTGAGATTTGGCATTTTTTTTGCTTGATCACCGATAAAACAGTCAATACAAATCATCGACCTAAAAAATAGATCGATGATTCCAATGAGGGGATACTCATCTATGTCTAAATTTTTTAACGGTTTTCATATATTATTTCTTATAGGATTTTATATTCTTTTTTCTCAACACGTAGATTATTGGATTTTCTGTATCCTCAATGGTCATCTTGCGTACGCGCCTCGCTGGTATAAAGCATTTTGGGGAATCTGTAACAGTCCTTATGAAAATATGTTCAATCTCATTTTTGTGACCTCGGTAGTTTTTATCTTATATTGGAAAAAATCAAAAAATCTGATGTCTACTATCATGTTTACAATCATTTTAGCAATATGGTATGAAATCGGCTTTCAATTGATGAGGCTGCTAGAAAACTCCCCTGAACTGGCTAGAAGTTCACCATCGCTCAGATATCCGCTCATAGTGAATTTATCAAAATTCCATCACACTGCTAAGGTCTTTGCAATCACGTCTTTTCCGAGCGGGCATGCTCTTATTTATGGTTTTTTTTACTCTGTATGTCACGATATGTTGTCACATCGACGAGCTTTATTGCGCATCTTTTGCCTATCGATACTCTTGTGTTTACCTCGAATGATTGCAGGTGCACACGCTTTCAGCGATATCATAGTGGGCTACACCTTAGGGTACTATTGGTATAAAGCGCTCTCTACAATCATTCAGTTTTTTTTAAGAACAAAAGAGGCGCTATTCACCGCGAATGTTTTAGAAGAGGATTTTTTGCGTTCACAGGATGTCAGGCGCTGGATCCGCAAATGACGCCATTGCTGAGGAGACATTCGAGAACGAGCCAACAAATATAGGCGAGTATAGCAACACAGCCCCTGTTGATGTTCAATGCGCTGATGGCAAGAGGAGTACAAATGCATCTGTGCATAAAAGGGGCCTAGTGTTTTTACAAAATCCCAAATTTCTCTATAATCACTCGAATCATTGAACGCTTGGGAGCATAAATGACCTTCTTTTTCAATGTAATATAAAACAATCATGCATAACGTATTTATAAATCATTCTGCAAATATCATAACACAATCGACTATCTAAAAGTGTGTCACAAGTTGCATAAAATTTTGATACCAAGATTTTTTCTTCTGGTTTTGCTGCTTCGCATACAATGGTGCATCAGCACTTTTCTGCGCCCAACTTAAAATATTCTGATACAAATCAGTCTTGCAATCATTCTGATTATCGTCTTGCTTCGCAATCCAATCGTCTTTGCAGGTTCCTAAAAATTCAGATAACTTCTGTATCATACTCACGTCGAAGTCAGAACTCTGCGATGAAGACATAAAATCGCCAGCATATTTGCAAATAATCGACAAAGAGGTGTAGTCATCTCTCAATAAAATGCTATTTCTTTTCTCTCTTTGATTCACCTTTTGCAACTGTTCTATCTTCTTAATTAATGACATGAAAATGTCCTGTCTGTGCACTTTCAGTTCCTTTGCACCTAAGCTCTGAGCATAGCGTTTCAAAAGATTGGGATATTTCTCCGTTAAACTCATATATGTCTGTGGCGCCTTTAGAAAATCCTCTAAACTCAATGGCATCTTTTTGTAAAAATCGAGCAACGCATCTTCGTCGTAACCTTTCCACAACACAAGCGTCTTCAAGCCTTTATCAGAAAAAAATTTTTTTATTTTATCATCCCTTTCAATATCTTCGGTTGTTAAATAACGCCCAAGAGATTTAAAACCACTCAAACCATGATGATCACCGCTAGACAACAAAGTATAGGCCAAACTATAGTCAGTCGCATATTGCCGAAAGGCCGCATTAATATCCGCCATATTTAAATTTTTAAAAGGCAAAGATAAAAATCGTTCAATCTGCGAGAAGTTCTGATCGCAAGCAGCATAATATAAAAATCGTCCAATAAGTTTTTGATCGCACGGCTGAGAACATTCAGAAAAAACCGAATATAAAATTTTTGCCCAAGCGTGCGTGTCTTTATGAAAATCATTCTCAGGCTTTTCAATAAATTGTTTTAAACATTTTTCAATAGCATTATGTTTCAACAAAAAAGATACAAGTGAAAGCTGAGGATCTTGTACCACATCATGCACGAGTGCCATGATGTGCTCAATTGTTGTGATGCTGCAATCAAAATCTTTTTTTTGCAATAGCAGTTCCATCAATTCTTCATCTTTTGCTAAAAAAGCTGCAGAGAAAATTTGACGCTGCAGATGAGGTTCAAGCTGCTCTAAAAGTGCTGGATTTTTTTCAAAAACAGATTGGAGATATCTCAGTTCGCACTTTTGCAGTATACGTGATACATCACGCGAACTCCATCGATAATTTTTAAGCTTCAAAACACACGACTTCAGACTTTCATCATTTAAGAGTAAAACATAGTCTATGAGTGTCTTATCTTTGTACATCTCTTCACAAGAGAGAGTAACATAAGGAAGAACAGACATAGCCACCTTGATACATTGATTCTCTAAACACCAAAGGACAGTATGACTTTCTTCTGAGTGCTCAACCAAAAGATCGCGAGAAGCAATTTTTTTAAACAAATATTCATACGTATCAATCAAGCGACTAGGTGGCGACCATACAAAAACTTGATCAATAGATTTCACAAACTCTCCTGGAAGAGCGCTTTGTGGAGGCAACAAATCAATTAAATATCGCGCAAGCTTTTTATCAGCACGATCTAAGGCCGATAGCAGGAGTTCGTTAGTGAAAATTACAGAGTCTCCAAATTTTTCTATGAGCTCTTCCAGTGGAGTAAAATGCTGTGTTTTTCCAGCAATCTCTGTTAATTGTTCACAAAAGTCACTTAATGGATTTCGAGAATTTTGCAATCTTAAAACGTCCTCCACAGAAATCTTATCAGTTTGCGCAATATTTTCTATATCAGCAATCACTTGTGCACGATACTTTTTTAAGTTTGGGCTATTAGAAAAATACAAATATTCTAAATATCCTGAATCCCAATTGTCTAAAAAAGCATGCTCTGTTTTAAAAACCATCTGAATATAAGAATCAAAACTTTTATGCATCACAGCAAGAGCATGTGCACTATCACTCAGGTGCCGATCAAGCTGTTTATGACTCGTGGAATCCACTAAATAACACGATAGATTAATAAAACCCTGATCTTCAATATACTCTTGCAAAAAGAAGTCTTTATATTCTATGAAATCTTGAGGATGACGTATGATCTTCGCATAATTGGGATCGTACAAAACAAAAGAACCATCTTCATACACACTCAGAGCCATAAGATGTTGAGGAATGGATATGAGATAGTGTGCATTTTTATTTTTAAAAAATGGCGATATAGAATGAATAGAATTTGCAGAACAAAACAAAGCGTCATAGATTTGCTGATCACAGCGATAGGAGGTCGCACCTTTAATTGCAATTTTTAAATCATCACAAATACGAGAGTTCATGTTTGGAAAAATATGATTGACATGATAAGGATCACTTCCTTGAGAATAAACCCAGAAGGCGAGATCTAAAACTGCCCAGATATTATAAGCATTTTCTAAATTCAACCGGTTTGTTTCGGTTTTAACGCCCAAATCCCAGCTTTTCTGATCAAGCTCAAATTGATCATAAAAAGCCCTAGCGCTGTCCACCTCACTCATTTTCTCTAAAAATTGATCAAAAAAACGCGGCTCATCTGGATTGTAATAAAGATTGAGCTCTTGTCTCAGAAAAGACATCGCGAGCGCGAAACAAATGCCCGCTTCATTGGCTGACAAATCAATGCCCTTGTGTTGCATGAGAGAATTAATATTTGAAATTATAAGAAATTGATTCTGATCTTTTGGCATAAACAGGCTCC
Organism: uncultured Gammaproteobacteria bacterium; assembly: GCA_964395835.1. Lineage (GTDB taxonomy): Bacteria > Pseudomonadota > Gammaproteobacteria > Berkiellales > Berkiellaceae > LLD-282. The sequence continues at coordinate 41,218 of CAYNBJ010000003.1, read as the reverse complement.
TATCATCGTTAGACAGTAGATAGGACATGTTTTTTTAAAATATCTTTTTTTTAAATGAATTTTTATGAAAAAATCATCATATCATGGAAAAAACCAAAATTTTCTAAACAGGTGCTAGATTTTTTATCGGCATTCTATAAAAAAAGTTTATGATTTATGACAAAAATTTTCTAAAAAAGAGGAATGGGCCCACCAGGACTTGAACCTGGAACCAACAAGTTATGAGCTTGCCGCTCTAACCGCTTGAGCTATGGGCCCAAATGAAAAATATATCATCAGATACATTTTTAGATTATCATAGGAACAGCCCTTTCTCAAGGCAATCCGCAGAAATCGACTACAAAAAAGAGGTAATTATGAGCGAAAAAAAAGTGATTATGCAAAATAAACGAGCTTTTTTTGATTATCATATTGAAGATAGGTTTGAAGCCGGCATCGTCCTTGAAGGGTGGGAAGTCAAAGGCTTGCGCTTAGGCTTAGGCCACTTATCAGAAGCTTATGCCTTAATCAAGGAAGGGGAGATTTTTTTGTTTCATGCATCGATTCAAGCGCCGCACTTTGCGCTCAAAACGTCGGCATATAAAAACGATCGAACTCGAAAATTACTATTGAAAAAACGAGAAATTCTAAAAATTCTCTCTCTCACTCAGCGTTCAGGATATACACTCATCCCTTTGCGTCTTTATTGGGATCGGCAGTATGTCAAATGCGAGCTCGGGTTGGCCAAAGGAAAAAATCAAGCAGATAAACGTGCAACATTAGCAGAAAAAGATTGGCAAAGAGAAAAAGATCGTCTCAGAAAACATATCTCAAAAATGGCTTAACTTTTTTCTCCACAACATATACCCCCTGAGACCTAAAATCAGATATGTAAATTTTTTGAGTGCGAATAAAAAAAGGCCTTTTTTATAATTTAACAGAGCACTGGTAAAATTATGCACAATCCAAACAGACCAATGCTCAATATAGCCTCTACGCATTAATTCTGTTGCACAGATTGCAGAAAAAAAAGAGCAGCTATCATAAAAAATTATTGCAGTTGGGGAAGAAAAAAAAATACACAACACAGATGCGCTCAAAATGAAAAGAGTTTTTGAAGATAAACGATGAGAGATTTTCCAATCTTGCTTTGCAGAACTCCGATAAGCCATTTGTGAAAAAGCCAATACATAATAGACATTCAAGCACATATGCCCAAGTGCTTGATATTGATAATAAATGATCAATCCCAAAAAACTTGAAAGTATGGATAAAAGCGCTCCATAAAATGGCTGATCGCCAAAACAATATGTCGCGACCAGAGATATTGCAATACAACAGCCTTCTAAAAAATTCATAAGTGTCTCTGCGCAAGATTTTCCACAAGGCAACACATCCACTGCGAATTGGGAAGCAGCTCTCTCATATCTTGTAAAGCTCTTGCATAGGTTTCTTCAATCAATTTTTTAATGGCCACATAGTTGTTCTGGATCAAAAAATGAAAATGCTTTTTAGCATCTTGATGAAAATCTATCAAATCATCTTGAAGTTGAAAAACGACTCCTATCTCGCGACCAATTCTATGCAAAGTAGTTTTTTGAATGTTTTGCCCCAAATAGGCTCCTGCAGCAAAGCAAAAACTAAAAAGTGCGCCAGTTTTTTGCGCATGTAATGAATACAATCCATCTAAATCGAGCACTGTTCCGTATAAATCGCGCCATTGACCATAGAGAAGCTGATCGGCTCTCATCACACGAAAAAAATCTTGCAAGGCTCTTATTTTAAGGCTATCTGCTCCACGATACTCACCAATCAGTCCAAATGCTTCTGTCAAAAAAGCATCCCCGATTAAAAGTGCAACACCTTCGGAGTATCTCTCATGCACAGTGGGCCACCCCCTGCGAAAAGAATCATCATCCATACAAGGCAAATCATCATGGATGAGGGAATAGGTATGAGCTGACTCAACAGCCATAGCTAAAGCATCTGCCCACTCAAGCGCACCGCCAAAACCCAAAACAGATGCATAAATTATTAAAGGGCGTAAGCGTTTTGCCGGAGTTTCCAAAGCATATGTCAGCTGTTGATAATAGGCAGACTCAAGGTGCTGATAGTGTGTTTGAAAATATTGCTTAAAAAGATAATCAAATCTTTTTTTATAGAAATCAAGCTGCGCACAACCAGACATACATGTCTCAATTTTGATAACGTTCAGCGATTTGCTGGATGCGGTCTTGTGCATTTTTCAGGTAATTTCTTGAATCTTGCAAAAGCTTTAAGCCATTTTCATAGTGCACTAAAGCCTCTTCCAAAGAGAGATTCTCTTGTTCTAAAACACGTGAAATTGTCTCGAGCTCTTCGAGTGCCTGTTCTAAATCAGCAGGTTTTTCAAAGCTTATGGCCATGAATAGCTCTCCATATCTTTTTGAATTTTATCAGAGTCTCATCTCAGATTATCAAAATTCCTCAAAAATCACAAATGTGAAGGTGGTTTTTTGACATTGCAGTAGACTTAAGCGACAATAATCTACCTGATTCATATTTCAAGATATTTTTTTATTTTTAAAAAATATTTTCAAAGCAGACTCAAGCTCGTAGTGATTTTTATAAAGAAAGTGATGATTATTACCTTATGGATAAATTTAAAAAACGGCATTTAACACGCCAAATCGCCTCGCAAATTGTATATATTTCTTTTATGGATGATCTCATGAGTCCATGGAAAGAGATTTTGATCCCTCTTTTAGAAACACAAGAATTAAACATGTCATCTTTAGATTTAGATTTTTTGACCGAGCTGATGAATAGCCTTCAAGAATCTTTATCAGTCTATCAAGAACGCTTTGATTCTTTGATGAAAAATGGAATTTTATCGCTCCCTGCAATTGAAAGAGCCATTCTTTTGGTGAGTGCGGGGGAAATGCACTTACAGCCTTCTTTAACCAAAAAAGCTGTTATTATTAATGAAGCTCTCACACTCATACGCGATCTCAGCGAAGAGAAAAATGTGAAGTTTTTGAATGCGGTTTTAGACAAATATGCCCTAAAATACGCACCCGAACTCATAAAATAGGACATAACAATGATTTTACGTCTTGATGGTCGATCTGATTTAGATATCCGACCAATAAAATTTCAACATCGATTTTACGGATATGGCCTATCAAACATTTTAATCGAAATGGGCCGCACAGTGGTTTCTTGCTCTGTATCACTGAGTCACGGCGTACCAAAATTTTTGAAAGGCACATCTAGTGGATGGTTGAGCGCTGAATATCAAATGCTTCCATCTTCAACACATGAGCGCACTGTTCGGGATCATTATCGTAATCAACCAAACGGTCGATCTATTGAGATTCAAAGACTCATTAGCCGCACATTACGTCAATCACTTCATTTAGAAAAACTTGGGGAACAAACACTGACTGTTGATTGTGATATTTTACAAGCCGATGGCGGAACACGTATCGCAGCAATTAATGGTGGCTCTCTCGCTTTAGCTCTTGCCTGTCATCGTTTAGAAAAAGAGAAAAAAATTCTCCCCGGAGTTTTTAAAGGATTAATTGCGGGTATTTCTTGCGGTTATGTTCAACAACGTTTTTTAGTCGATCTTTCATACCAAGAGGACTCACAAGCTGATTCTGATGGTTTCTTTATTATTAATGAAACAGGATCAATTATCGGGGCCGATCTCAGTGTAGAAAATCTTGCGCTCAGCCCAGAGCAATGGCAGACCTTTTGTACACACGGCTATGCCAAAGCTCAGGAAATTCTTGAAACACAAAGGAAAATGATTGCTTCTGCCTTAGATCAATTGTCTTAAATTTTGCATTCTTTCTAACTGTGCAGCTGGAAGGTGAGGACTTTCAAACCATCCAGCACGCTCTAAAGTTTCCAGCCAAGATGCTTTTTCATCATCTTGAGTGATTGTTTCGAACAACTGTTGTGTTTGAACAAGATCCCAAAAAGCGGGTTGGATTTTCAAGATAAGCCATTTTTGCACGGGTTTGGAGTACTGTGTCCAGTAGGATAAAACAATTTGTATAAAATCAATTTGTTTCCAAAAATCCCACGGTAGCTGAGAGAGCAAATCAATCGCTCGAAAGGGATGATCATACAGCTGCGACGCATGTATCACAAGCTTAAGCTCTTTCAATCCTTCTAACAAAACACGATTATGAATATCTGGGCAAGATTCTTTCTGCTCTAATGGCGCTTTTTGATATTCTTCTAGGAGCTCAAAAGTATGGCCAGTTTTGGCAAGATAATCTCTAATAATTTCATTTTGGCGTAACAGAGGTTTTTTATCAGAGATTCTGGCTAAAACCCATTTTAATTCATCCATACGGCCTTCAAGAAATTGATAGCATTTTTGATAATAAGCTAGCTGAGATCTCAAACGCATCATGCGAAAAGATAAAAGAAATTGTCCTAGGGTCCAGCCTGCAAAAAAGAGCCATACTATAAAAAACACTGTATAGAAAGCAGCGATTTGTATATCAGTATTGTCGTAATGAAGAACAAGAGTGAAGGGATATGTCCATAATACAAGAAAACTGACACAAAAACTGAGGGATAAAATTTTATATATCATTATAAAAACCTTCTCTGTAACTATGAATGATGTTCATCATAAATCGCGAAAAAAGCATCTGTAGAGCATGCGAAAAACAAAGAATCTTGTAATGCTTGGGGAAGAGATGAATTTTGATAAAAAGTGCAGAGCTGATGACCATCCTGCTTATCAAGTAAGTGCGCAAAAGATGTCAATCCATCTTGCTCCTGCGAGGAGGACACAGTAATGCCAAATTTTGATAAATGATACAAAGAGGCCTCCTCATTTTTATTTTTTTGATAAGTTGCTAGGATTTTTTTTAGCTCTGCCCATGTCGGCCTCTTTGCAATGACCCTTTGCAATTGCATCTTCTTATCTGGTTGAATACGTTTTAAATGATCAAGCCATTCTAAACGACTACTTAAATTAGACCATTCTTGCTGTATTTGCTCTCTCACTAAGACATCTATATCATGCTCAGATTCAGCAAGCAACGAAATAATTTTTTGTGCGACTTCTGAGGGTGACTGAATCTCATGACTCAGAGCTAAAGACTGAATTTGCACTTCTAAATCATGCAAGTGAGATTTTTGATCTGCGATCCATTCATCGATTTTTTGGCGTTCAGCATCCATTTTCTCTAAACTGGCTTGTTGAGATTGAACTTTTTTATATAAGCTCTCCAAACCCTCCCGCTGATCGCGAAACACACGCTGAACGTAGGCGTAGCCTAGAAAAAGTAATATTATCGAAGAGCATACGCCTATTAAAAGCACTTTTGAAAATCGCACAGCTTGATCTCCTTATTTGCTTGTCTTGGTATTCTTTTGAGATTGAGAGCGATGTAACTGGGCAGCTTCGCATTCACTTAAAGAGCGAATAGCAAAACTCACCCGATTCACAACATCCTGAGTTTCAACAAAACGCTGCACGTACTCCAATAATGTTTCTATGGTTTGTTGATTATGCAAAATAGCGTTATAAATAGTCTGATCTATTTTCCCAGATCCTAATAAATTGTCCATGACTTGTTGAATCTGGATTAAGAGTAGCAAAGGCATTTGGTACTTTTTTACTTTTTCATACTCAAAGACCAAACCCTTTTTAGGGCTCAGCAATAAATTGATATCAAAATCCTCGCCCTGTTCTGACAGAGGCTCTTTATAATTTTGTGCTAAAAAAGTAATCAAACTTCTCGCTCTCGCATCTAATTTCGCTTCTTTAGAAGCAGCCCAATCTTTAAAAATTTCTGAAAAATCTTGTGCTAAATTTTTAACGATCTCCAAAGAGCATAAAGGGGCTAAATCTCTGGCCATTTCAGATTGAATTTGGGAAAAAACATAATCCACTTTCTGATTGAGGGACATCTCTGTTTTTAATTCATTGTTCAATAGACTTTGTGAACGATGCACAATTGTATCCAAACCTTTAAACAACAGATCTTCGTCTATCTCAAGAGTCTCTGTTTTATTCTTTTTTTGTTTCTGTAAATGAGAACTCAGAATTTTATAACGTTCTAATAAAATAGGAAGAATTTCGGTAGGAAGCTGTTGAATCATACTCATGAACTGAGCTTTGATTCTTTCATATTTTTCATCTTCTGATAGCTCGATCGCAGAAGCTTGTTGAATAAATTCAGTATCGATGTGTTTGAGAATATGCAAATAAACAGGCAGATAGTTAATTAAAACATTTATGCTTTCCATTTTGATTTGATCGGATTGCAAAAAAAATTGAGGACTGAGCAACAATGTATTTAAAATCTTTGTTCCCTCTTCGCAAACAGCTGCAAACTCAGCTGCGCTCAGAGCGCGAAACTCTTCAAGAAAATATTCTAGCCCGATTGGTGACTGATCTACCATACCTTTTTCTCTAAAAACAAGACTTACTTTTATTATAGATCGGATAGAATCTTTTGAATCCAGGAACTTACACGGATTTTTCTATCTAAAAAGACATCAGAGACTATCGGTTGCAGTCTTTGCGAAGAAAGAATGAGATTCCATGATTGAGACCATTTTTGAGATCGCAAAGCTAAGCTAGCTGCAAGTGAGCTGCAAATAATTGTCCCTGGCTTTTGCAATGAAAGCTCATAAGCTCCCTGATAATTTGGCCAATTCCAATGCGTAATACACGCACGCATGAGGGGATACTGCTGAAAAATGGCTCTATGTCTCCAAGCTCCCTGCGCAGAACCTAGCCATATACTCACATTCCTTTTAAAAAATGTCTCATTTTTTAAGACCAAACTTAAAAAAGAAGGGGTATTCTCACAACTTGCAATCGGCCCCTGATAGCCTAATTCTCTTGCGAAAGCGACGCTCTGATCGCCAACACAATATAAATGTAAAACTTTTGCAAAAGATGGCTGTAGCCATCTGAGCGCAGCGAATGAAGTGGCGATCACAGGATAGCCCATCTCGATATTGTGATGTGTGTTTTCAAAATATCGCACTAAACTATGATGTTTGACTAAAAGATTTTTATCTTTTAAAAGCTCTTGTGAGTGCAGGCTCAAAGCATAGGTATGCGTCAAGTAAAAAAGTTCTGACATAGGGCCCAGGACTTATTGTGAAGAGTAAAAGTTTTTTTTGCCCACAGCACTGCTTCCTCGATATGCTCAAAAGATTCAACTGCATATAAAGCATCTTTCAAAGAACGAGCCGCAAAAATATGCAAATCAAATCGATCTCCATCAGAAAAATGTACATGAATACCTATAGCACTTTGACAAGATGCACCAAACAAACGGGCAATAATGCGCTCATAAAAAGCACGCTTGTATAGAAATTCAAAATTTAAAAATTTCTCGCATAATTCGCGAACATCATTCCGATCCAGTCGTGATTCCAAACATAAAATCCCTTGATTAAAAGCAGGGACAAGCTCATGTAACTCAAAGGTATACCACCCTTCTTCCCATAAGCTCATACGCTCCAACCCAGCTTTCGCTAAAATCAATGCATCATAATCTCCACAGCGCCATTGCTCTAAGCGCTTGAGTATATTCCCTCTCAATGGAAACACTTTCAGATCGGGGCGCAATAACAGAATTTGCGCTGCCCTACGTAAAGAGGAGGTACCGATTTTAGACTGAAAAGGAAGATGACTCCAATGCCCATGAGTACTGACCAAAACATCATGCGCAGCCGCATCGCTAAAGAGCCCACTCATTGCTAAACCAGAGACCTGTTCTAAAGGCATATCTTTCATAGAATGAATAGCAAAATCTGCTTCTTGATTCAAAAGAGCATGCTGTAGTTCTTTAATAAAGACTCCTTTTCCACCAAGATCTTTAATCGGTGTTTTAAGTTTCTGATCGCCTTGGGTCACCAACGGAAGAAAAGAAAAATCAATATGTTCAGTTTGCTCTTTTAAATATTCACACACAAGGGATGATTGTTTTTGGGCTAAAGCAGATTGCCGTGTTGCAACCTTATAAGACAAAGGCCTGGTCATAACTACACTTGTTCTTCAATTAAATGCAATTCTCTCTTTTGATTCATCATCAGAAGCAAAAACGGAACAATTGCTATGCTCAGCAATCCAAAAGCAAAAGATAACATAATCAAAGTCGAATAGGTGCGCGCTCCTTTCTCAGACACAATCAACTCATCAACAATTTTCGAAGAAATTTGCTGTACGAGCATTTCCAAGTCTCTTGCATAATGCGAAAGAGAGACAATAGGACTATTGGGAGAATAATCAAGATCTAAAATCAACTGACTCAGGTGATAAAAATTTGAGATATACTCAGTCAGTAATGTGCTAAAGATTTGCCGATCTTTTTGACTAAGAAATTTTTCATCTGCGAGAGATTCTTCCAAGCTTTCTACCTGATCTTTAAATCGTTGCACATATTTTTGAGATGGGCGAAGAAGAAAATTCTTTTCTTGCAAGGTCAGCTTAAGAATTTCATGCTCATAACTTTCAATAGTATCTCGATAAGAAAAGTGTTCATTTTCTAGCTCCCAAAGAAAGGCTTCTAGTTTTAGAAAGTTTTGTTTTACTTTACCTTTTAAACCGTGATCATAATCAATCCCAATCTTTTCATACGCTTCTGAGATAGAAAAAAAAGTATTTTTATATAAATCCAAATGACCCTGAATGCTATCCAAAGCCCCCGCTAGATGCGGATTATCACTCATTAAGCGAGACAGATAGCTCAAATCAGATTGTAAAATAGCCGCATGTGTTTGAAATTTTTTTAATTCATCCCATGTCAGCCTGGTCAAAAAGTTTTTCTCATTTTTACGCAAAATCAAAACATCAGAATTGAGTTTATAGGAATGACTGATCGCCTCTTTTAGAAGGGTCATTTGATTCGTATGAGTATCAAAAACTCTCACTAAAATCATAAAAATAGAAACAAGAATGAAAAAAATGAGTAAAAATTTATGTCTTGTATTCATATTCATATGCTTTTCTCTCTCATTGAGTGATCTGTGACGATCATATCCTAATTCAAAACACTATAATCTAAAACCATATCAACACACCAGAGGCAAGAAATATTGCTAATATCAGACTTCCCTGAAAAAAACCTACCGTCCACCATTGTGAAATACTCCAATATCCATACCCATAAGTGATAGTTCCAGACCCGGTTCCATAGTGCGTGAGTCCCCCAGAAAGAGCGGTTGTGTAGGCTAAACCAAGAACAAGCGGCGCGATGGGAAGACCCATTTTTAAACCTAAAACTAACAAGGGATGCACAATCGTTGTAATGTGGCTCGTTAAAGACGCGAAGAAATAATGACTATAAAAATTAAAAATACATAAAACAAGAAAAAGGCTGATTTGAGACATGGCCGGTAAAAATTGACTCAAACTTCCTGTCACCCAATCAATAAATCCATATTCCTTCATCAAAGAGGTCAAAGTAAAGAGCGCAGTCAGCCAAACAAACGTTGTCCACGCCTGTTGATCTAAAACCAAATCAGACCAAGTCACCATCCGCGATAACAGGAGTAGGACGACTGCGAACAATGCTGCACTTGTTGGATCAATGCCAAAAGACCCTCCACCTATCCAGCACACTAACAAAAAGCCAAAAATCACCCCCATGATCTTTTCTCGATCTTTCATGGGCCCTAAAGCTTTGTATGCTAATTGGGCTTTGTCTCCAACTGAATGAATCTGGCTATCAATCTGAAAATAAAAGTGCAAAAACCATGGTGTGATGATGAAAGAAATCAAAGCTGGAATCCAAGCTCCTTGAAACCACACTAACCAGCTGAGTTCAAAGCCGGCTTCTAAAGCATAATTCGCGATAATTGGATTCCCTGCCATAGCTGTTAAGAATAAAGCTGAACTCATAAGATTTGCCTGAAAACAACAGTATAATAAATAGGCTGTTCCACTTGAGGGTGTTTTGGATGTCTCCGCATCCCCTAAAAAAACGCTATGCCCCAAAGAAACTGCAATCGGAACAATCAGTCCTCCGCCTCGAGCAGTATTCGAAGGAATAAAAGGCGCAACAAGAAACTCTGCAGCGCTCAAGGCATACGCTAAGCGCAGCGGAGTACTCCCCACATAAGAGCTCAAAAACAACGCGATACGAGTTCCCAAACCAGATAATATAAACCCTTTGGCAATAAAAAAAGCAAAGAGCACGAGCCAGGAAACAGGATAGCTGAATTTAATCAGAGCTTTTTCAATGGGTAAAATTTGAGTCACAAGCACTAGACTCAGGGCTAAAAAAGAAACTGTCCCCATGTCGTAAACTTTACGAATCACTAAAGTCAACGTCAGTATGAAAATCAAAAAGGCTTTCCATCCTCTCGGATCGACAGAGGCGGGTCCGGGTAAATAAAAAATGATCCCACAAAGAATCGCTAAGCGAACAAGTAGCCCAAAAAAATGCCGTTTTTCCATAAATAGTTTTTGATGAAGAAGAGCTAATTCTGCAATAATAGCTAAATGATAAAAAAGTCTCTACTTTTTACTGACTTTGTATAAGAAAATCCTCTTTTTATCATAAACTTTATAAAAAAACAGATGGTGTGATAATGTATGCATTTTTTTGGATTCTGATAAAAAGCCAATATTATCTGATCGCAGACCTCATCAGATGCATCTTTTTGAAAAAAAAATCTGATTTTTTCACAGTAGAAAAAAAACTTGTAGACGATCTACAGATTCACTTTGCAAAGATTTCCGAACAGTCCTTAGACAAAAAAACAAAAATTGTTTTGTGCAATCATAGAACCTTTGCGGACTTCTTTATTGATTCTTATTTATGCAAAGGAGCTGGTGGACTCTCCCGATGGCTTCTTGCTTTTGTATTACCAGGCGTCGGTCTTTATGGCCTTGTGCTGAACAGGGTCGTTTTTTTTCACAGAGGTCACACTCTCAGACAAAAACTCATTGGAAAAATCGAGAACTATTTTCAAAAAACACAGAAGCCGCTGATTGTTTATCCTGAAGGAACGCGTTACTTGGGAAAGTCTCCCATAGCACTCAAACATGGGCTTTTAAAATCATGCTTTGAAAAAAAATGGCCTTGTCAAATCTTAATGACCGCCTCCAAAGAAGAGGTCATTAATGAAAACAAAATGCAAATCCAAAAAGGTCTTGTTTGTGATTATGCATTTTCACAAGTGATTGATCCGTCTTTTTTTGAATCTTACGAGGATTTTTATCAAGGCATTTTTTTAACATGGTCTAATTTATGGTCTGATGTGATAACTGAAAAAGACTTTTGGATAGAATAAGATATTATGGTACTATCGTTTATACTTTTATCTTTTTACGATAATATGAAAAAATTTTTATTCCTTGGCCTGTTTGCATCATTTCCACTTCTGCAAGCAACAGAAATAGAAGATCGGCTAGTTGCTATTGTAGATAATCAACCCCTCACTGAGCAAGATCTCGTGCAGCGCTTTCAGGCTTATCAACTGTTATCTCAAGATTATAAAAATCATGATTATGCACAAATGCGCCCTATGATTTTAGAAGATGCTTGTACAGATGCGCTTTTTGATCAAATGTGGGCAGAGCTGACACATAATCGCCCTGTTGAGCTTTCACAGGCACAAATACAATCCTTTAAAGATGTGTATCAACTCAATGAAAAAGAGCATCAAAATATTCAAAATCTTTATATTTCTTCAATCAAAAAAGATCGTCTGACTAAGCATTTTGTACATGATCAAATTCAAATTAGCCAGCAAGAACTGCTCTCAGCAACCAAACAACCTCAAATTTGGGAGGCCGTGAATGCAAAATGGTGCCTAGATATCGCATTTAGCAATCAGCCTTTCTCAACCACAGAGGCACCAAAAAAATATCGTTCCTTACAAGATAAAAAAACTGAGCAAATTTCCACCTATATTTTACAAGCTTTAGACTGGCGCAAACTCAATGAGTGGCAATTTATAGAATCTGCAGGTGAATATATTGCTGTTCGGATTACGGATATTACTCTCCCTCATTTATTATCCAGCACATTAAAAGTACGCTTAGTTCCTCTCAAAAAAGGGCAAGGTGCGGAAAATATTTTAAAACTGACCCATAAAAATGATTTGCCAGCAACAGCATGGGATCTGTTATCCACAATGGATGAAGGCACCCTCTCTAAAGAGTCATTTTTCATCGGTGAAGTCGCCTATCAAATTGAGCTCATTGAAAAAGATATTCCGATTTCTCAATCGGATATTCAAGCAGAACTCATCTCTGTTTTGCGGAATAAAAAATCTCAAGAACTGATGCCACAATGGATTGCCGAGATGAAAAACGATCATTTTATTAAAATTCTTTCATAAGGAACTGCACAGTGCGCCCTCCTCTCTATGCCAAAAAACGTTTTGGGCAGAATTTTTTACACGAACAATCTGTTTTAAACACAATTACCAATACTGTCTTGCAAGAAAGCCCTGGAAAAAAGATCTTGGAGATTGGTCCAGGTCGTGGTGCTTTAAGTGATATTTTTTTAAAATCTGCAGCATCTTTATGGGCGATTGAGCTCGATCGCGATCTTGTGACATTTTTATCCAATAAATATGCACAAGCAATCAAGGAGAATCGCTTTGTTTTGTTTTCAGGAGATGTGTTAAAGTTCAACCTTGCCCAGGCTTTTGCTGATTATGACATAGACTGCCTTGTGGGGAATCTGCCGTATAATATCTCAACGCCCTTTTTAATCTCCTATGCGTCTTTGAGTATCACCTGTCCTGCGGTTTTCTTAATTCAAAAAGAAGTCGCTGAAAGATTGACTGCCCAACCTGGATCGAAAGATTTTGGACGTCTCTCTTTATCAATTCAGCATTCATTCACTGTCGAATATGTCTGTGATGTTGGTCCGGAATGCTTTCATCCTCAACCCAAGGTTCAATCTCAAGTGATCTTACTGCGCCCCAAAACACAGAGAGTCTCTCTACATCCTTATTTTCAAAAAATTGTAGATACAGCATTTCAACAAAGACGTAAGACATTAAGAAATGCTCTTTCACAGTGGGATATTGAATTTCAAAAAATTCATATCGATCCTCAAAGACGACCTGAGACACTTTCTGAGGAAGATTGGAACATCCTGGCCCACCACGTTCAGCCAAAATCGATCATCAGTTAAGAGATTATACGGAAAGAAAATCTTTTGTTTGAATGCAATATGCAGTTAATGGCCCGCCCCATGAACATCCGGTATCGAGTCCAATCACTGACGGCTCTCTCAGGCCTTTGAGTGTCGACCAATGTCCAAAGAGAACTTGCGCTGTTCCGTAAGGATAGACTTGATACCAAGGAGTCAGATGCTGAGCCTGAGCAGGATGGCATTTTTCTGCCAAATTCATAGACCAACGCATGCCATTTTTTTCTAAGTATCTGCTTTTTGTAAACACATTCATTAAAAATGCATAGTATTCAAGATGATTCCGATATGTTGGCTCTGTGATTCGAGGTAAATAATAATCAAGTTCTCTGAGATCTTGAACACTTGCTTGTAAAAAGAAAGCTTTTAAAATTCCTGCGTGATACAGATGCTCTTCCAATGACCAGTCAGGCCATAATCCAGCATGTACGAGCCAAATATCTTCCTTTGTTTTATGAATCCAATCACGATTTCTGAGCCAAGCTAACCATTGAGAAGAACGCAGATCTTGTCCAAGAGCTTGAAATTCACTGTGAATCGGTCCTGTTTTTGCAATGGCACAGAGTATAAAAGCCCAATCATGATTCCCTATCAGAGAATTGCAATGTTTGTTTTTCATAAAGTAATCCAAAACCTCTGCGGATTTTGGACCCCTATTAATTAAATCACCCACACAGAAAATGCGATCGTGTGTCGACAGGCGCATTTTTTCTTCAAGTAATTTGAATTTATCAAAATGTCCATGAATATCTCCAACAACCCAGATTTTCATCAATCCATTCTCCCGGCCTCGTAACTCTCTCTTCTTATTATTGCTCAGTTTTATGAATTCTGATTCTGAAAGAAATTTGGTATAATCGCTTTACGATTCCTAACTTCCTATTGAAACATGCAACTTTTAAATATATCAGGATATCATTTTGTTCCAATCATAGAGCCAGCAGAGATTAAAAAAAACATTTTAGATGCTCTAGGTGATAAAAATATTAAAGGCACCATCTTAGTCGCCCCTGAAGGGCTGAATCTTTTTTTATCTGGTCCAGAAAAAGATTGCTTAAATTTTGTCGATCATATCTGTGCGGTTGTCGGAATTGGACCAAAAGATTTAGATATGAAGCTCAGCTGGAGTGAAGAGCATGCTTTTAATCGTTTTTTAGTCCGCCTTAAAAAAGAAACGATTGCTTTTGATTACCCGTATCAGCATAAATTGAAGGCTCCTTATATCTCTCCTAAAGAGCTGAAAGAGGATTATCTTTCAAAAAATCCAAATTTGATTGTCATTGATACACGAAATCAATACGAAACAGAATTAGGAAGTTTTGAAGGTGCGGTCATTCCTCCGATTAATTCATTTAAAGAATTTAAGGCTTTCGCTGCAGAACATGCTGAAGAATGGAAAAATAAAAAAGTTGTTACATTTTGTACAGGTGGAATTCGATGTGAAAAAGCGGCAACTTTTTTAAAAGGTCTGGGCTGCGATGATGTCTATCAATTACATGGAGGCATTTTACGATATTTTGAAGAGGAAGGCGGTGCATTCTACGAAGGTGATTGCTTCGTCTTTGATAAACGCGTCGCTTTACGACCAGATTTATCAATCAGTAATGTCCTCCAATGTTATGCTTGCCGGCATACACTCAAACCTACAGATTGCGAAAGTGTTCTGTATATTCCTGGTGTTTCTTGTCCTTATTGTGCTTCTGATGGAGAAAGCAAATGAACCTATCTCAGATTAAATTTCCAGAAAATTTCACAGACACATGTTTTGTTCTGATTGAAATTCCCGCTGAAAGTGAGCCTGTCAAATACGAAATTGATAAGGAAAGTGGCGCTCTCATCGTCGATCGTTTTTTAAAAACCCCAATGTTTTACCCCTGTCATTATGGATTTGTGCCGAACACCTTAGGTGGTGATGGCGATCCAATTGACGTTCTTGTTTGGGCGCCATATAAATTAATTCCAGGATGCCTCATCAAAGCAAGAATTATTGGTGGCATCGATATGGAGGATGAAGCCGGGGAAGATATCAAATTAATTGCAGTTCCTGACTCCAAAATTTCCTCTGAATTTCAACACATTCAAAATGTCAGCGATTTGCCCGCATCTATTTTCAAAAAAATTGTGCATTTTTTTGAACATTACAAAGATCTAGAGCCTAATAAATGGGTGAAGATTCGCAGCACACTTTCAAGAGAAAAAGCGGTAGAACTTCTTAAGAGCTCCATCACATCTGATTGATAAAATCCAGCAGCTGAAGCCTTAGGTTCCAGCTGCTCTGTA
The DNA here is from genome assembly GCA_964395835.1 of uncultured Gammaproteobacteria bacterium. Lineage (GTDB taxonomy): Bacteria > Pseudomonadota > Gammaproteobacteria > Berkiellales > Berkiellaceae > LLD-282. The sequence goes on along the minus strand of CAYNBJ010000003.1, from coordinate 25,811 downwards.
TAATCCTGAAGATTTAAACTCAAATTGCATCCCTGCTTTATAGCGCCATTCAATTTGTCCATTTTCTGGATTATATTGCTTTGATGCATCTATCTGCCATCGAGCTAACCAGCAGCAATCCTCATACCCAAAGCTTAAATCTGCCTCTTCTAGTTGCATTTGTATCAAATCATAACGCTGAGAGCTCTCAAAAAACCAAGATTGTGGCGGACGATAACTATATCCGAACTGAATCTGAGCAACCTTTGAAACATCTGTTGACAAAGCATTCGATGGATAATACTTATGATATAAAGACGTCACTAAAACACTTTGCTCACTATCACGATAAACAGGTGCACTCGCAGCAAAGTAAACAATTTCTGAACGTTTAAAATCAATTAAGGTCGCAAAATCCACTGCTGCATTAAAAATCCTCAAGGAGAAAGGCGAGAAAACGTCATCATCTCTAAATGGTGTCAAATAAGGCTGATTAGGAGCTTCCCAAGGAGGATCGATAGAGAACCAGGTCCATGCAATAGCAGTTTCAATATCAAAAATAGAGTTTGTTGCAATATTCCACTGACTCACCACCCAATGTGCATCATCGCTCCAATCCAAACCATGATGTTTATGCGCATTATATAAAAAATCTCTTGTGATAGGCTGCGCAATCACATCCAGGCCGAGCTGAGGCCCATATCTTAAAGATTTTTGTCCGACATAAAACCAATGATAGTCCCCTATAGGAGTACTCAAAGAATATAATGGAACATGAGCATGCATAAAGCCGTTAAAAGCCTGTTCGCGTGTATAAAATGAAAATCCATGAGAAAAATCAATTTGATTTCCAAGAAACCAGCTATTGCAAGTTTTGACTCGATGATAAATTTCATCATCGTCACGATGAATCACATCAAATCCTGCACTTTGGCTTCCTTTGTGATTGCTTGTCCATTGAGCCTGAAAAAGATATTCGCTCACTTGCGTATCTGTATTTTTAGACTGTGCTGTTCTTTGGAGTTTTTCAGAAAAAATTCTAAATTGTCCATAATCTGTTTTTTGATCGATCCAGGCACGAGACGGTAAATAACGATCTCTCCAAAAACTCACTAGAAAGGGATAGCGATAATAAAACTGATCATCGCTCACAAGAGCTGCATCATAGCCAAAATACACTCTTCCAGTTTTTTCACTATACGCAGTTTTCGCTAACCAAGATAATGGCTGATGATCAGAAAAAATCCCAAATTGCACAAAACCCTCAGCAAAAAAATTGTTTTTTTCTATTTTTAAATCAGCTCCGATTCCATTTTTTGAGTTGATCTGGGGAGTGATTTCAATTTTATGATCATCATAAGTCCACAGTCTAGGGTTTTTTAAGGTTAAACCGCTCCCTGTAGCTAAAGAAAAAGACGGGACACCTCTGAGTGCGTGTCTCGCTTGATTTTTTTCAAAACGAAATTCTTCAAATGATAAAATTTGATAATCATAAAAAAATATTTTTGGAGAACGAATCACTAAAAGATCATCATCACCCGTATAAAGTAAAGACTCTGCTTTTAAAGACCAAGAGGGATTTTTTTGAGAACACTGAGAAATTTCAATATTTTTTAAAAAAATCCTATCCTCACTATATTCTAAATCTTCTGCCTGACCAACAAAACCCGTTGTCACAAGAAGAACCTGGACATCTTGTGCTACAACTGTATGACTTTTCTGAAAATACAATGCTTGATCTGCTTCCCAATAGAAATTTTCAAATTTCCCAACAAGACCTTCTGGGAAAGTCCAAGCCCTATCATTTGAATCATAGAGAAACAAAGCGCTTGGGGCACTCAAAAAAAAGTGCTCACTTTCTAAAAGAAAATCTTCTCCCTGCATTTCTTTCAATTTCAAATGAAAGCGCTGTTTTTTTATACTTAACGTATAATTCTTCTGAGAACTATGAAAAGCATCAAGTCCAGACCACTCACCCACACATGACTTATTCTCTCCACATTCCCACTGAATATGCTGAAAGGCTAAGACAAAAGCTGGGCCTAAAAAAGACAGGACGATATACCAACGAAGATGCAGCATGGTCAGATATCCTATTTTTTAGATATGTATAAAAATCTAACAGTTCTTTTGCAATTTATCTATTACCAAAAGATTCTAAAACTTCTTATTATATTTGCGTGATGTTACAATGAAAAAAGATTAATAAAAATTCGAGATTGTATTATGGAACACAGTGAACTATACGCTCAATCCTCTGCGATTTTTCCAGGCGGAGTCAATTCCCCTGTGCGCTCTTTTTTAGATGCCGGACAAAAGCATCCTTTATTTATTCGATCAGCTTATAAAAGCTTTGTTATTGATGAAAAAAATCGCTGCCTGTTGGATTTTGTAGGCTCCTGGGGACCCATGATTCATGGGCACGCTCATCCTAAAATTATCAATAGTGTCATAGAAACAGCAAAAAAAGGACTTTCTTTTGGAGCACCTACCAAAAAAGAAACGAGTCTTGCTGAATTGATACAGAAATTTTTTCCAAAAATGGAAAAAATGCGTTTCACGAGCTCTGGGACAGAAGCTGCCATGACAGCGATTCGTATCGCACGTGCAGCCACAAGACGCAAAGCAATTATTAAATTTGAAGGCTGTTATCACGGTCATAGCGATTCTTTGCTCGTAAAAATCGGCTCTGCCGGCGCAAGCATGTCACAAGCACTGACATCAGATGGTATCCTTCCTGAAGTATCCCAAGAAACCCATATCCTACCTTTTAACGATCACTCAGCACTCATCAATCATTTTGAACAATATGGGCCTGAAATTGCTGGTGTCATCTTTGAACCGATTGCTGGAAATATGGGTTGTATCCCATCGACAGAGCTTTTTATACAAACAATTCAAAATTTATGCAAAAAGCATGGGGCGCTGTGTATTGTTGATGAAGTGATGACCGGCTTTCGTGTAGCAAAAGGAGGCGCGTCCGAACTTTATCCGCAACTGGACCCTGACTTGTATGTCTTAGGTAAAATTGTAGGAGGCGGCATGCCCCTTGCAGTCATAGGCGGAAAAAAAGAGTATCTCGACTTATTAGCACCTCTTGGCCCTGTCTATCACGCGGGCACACTCTCTGGAAACCCTATTGCTGTCCAGGCAGGCATCACAACTTTAGAACTGCTAGAAAAAAAATCTTTTTACACCGAACTGCAAGAAAAAACAGAATATTTTTGTCGTAGATTTTCTACTATCCTCAAGCAGCATCATATACCACACTCATACTATGCTTATGCTGGAATGTTTTCTTTATATCAAACTGATGTAGCACCTTCAAATTTTTCAGATGTCAAACAACAATCTCTTGAACATTTCCAGTTATTTTTCAAAGAATTGCTAAAAGAAGATATCTATTGGCCGCCATCAATGTTTGAAGCCTGCTTTTTATCTCAAGCCCATACTTTAGATCAACTGCATAACGCAGCCGAAAAAGTCGCTACAGCTTGGATTTACGCGAAAAAGATTTTAGATAAAAAAAATCAAAACACATCTTTGCGTGCTAATACAGCCATTGAGCAGGTTGAGTTTGTATAAAATCACACTTCTTGACTTCTGAAGCAGAGTCATCTAGTCTGAACCCACTTCTCTTTGATGAGAGCAGATGGATTTTCTCTCTGAGAATGCTAAAAAAAAGCCCCTAAGGATTAAGGGGCTTTTTCTTAGAAAAAGTTTGAATAAACAGCATGCCTGTGATAATCAAGCTCCACTGTAAAATCGATAAAGGACCTACTCGCAGATCGTTGCCACAAGTCTGTGCCACCATGCCGTGGATATCGATACCACAACTTTCGGTAGTGAGAGAAAAAAAGAGCATGTAAATCTCTATCATGAAACTGAATGATAACGCTACCCGAATAGATCTGATGTTTTTTAAAAAGAGACTCAGAAAAAACAAAAACTGAACAGCACGGCACCCTAAACACAGTGGAAGATGAAAGAGTCTTTCTATCAAAAGCGCCAAAAACAGCATCGAAAAAATCATAGATTTAACCCACATTCTGTCTCCTAACATTCGAACCGATCTCCGTAAAATCGGAAATTTTATGAATTGGCATATTTCAGTAAAAATTCGCCTTGATAAACACGTGCGATAGGGGCGGTAATTGTCAATGTCATACTATCTGGAGGTGAAGATACAATAAAATAGCCATACGGCCCATAAAGGCGCAGCATTGTTGTCACCTTCTTTTCAGTATGATAACGATAAACAGCTACGGCCATATTCGCTGTCAGCGGGAGCCGCCCTAAATGAGAATCGAAACAATCAATACGCAACCCTTCATTTTCTTCATAAATCACAAGAACGATAGCAGATGAAAATGCTTCCATAGCGACTAGAGCACGGATTTTTTTCTTCATTTCATCATCGATGGCGTTTGATTTCCCCATCTCACGATAACCATGCAGAAGAAGATATGTTTGACCATATAATGACATTTCAAAATAATCTAATCCCGAAAAAGATTTTTTCAGATAAGGGGCTTTCTCAACAGAAATATTTAAACGCGACACGCTTCCAACAAGGCGATCAGCGGTAACAGAAATTTTATTGACTGAATCATAAATCTCTAAAGTCTTTTTTTTAATCAAACCCGCATCGTGCACGTAATGCATCACAGTCCGCGCGCTATTGAGACAAAAACCAGGAGCTATACCCTGAGAGTTATAGCTACAAAAAACAAAATCACTATGCGGACTCAGAGGCGACTCAATCAAAACAAAACGATCAAAACCTATGCCGCTGCGCCTTTGAGCCAAATTACGAATAATCACAGAATCTAAAAAAAATGACTGCTGTAAACGATCGCTGACCACGCAGTCTTGTCCAAGAACATGCATTTTTAGAAAACGGATAATATGTTGCATGCTCTTGGGCTCCCTTAGTTTAATCACACTGAACAGATTGGTGTTTAATCCTCAATCTGTGTCCCTTCTTCATCCAGAAATCCACGAATTTCTTGGGCACGTGTTGGATGGCGTAATTTTTTCAAAGCTTTCGCTTCTATTTGTCGTATACGCTCTCTGGTTACATCAAACTGTTTTCCAACTTCTTCAAGCGTATGATCTGTATTCATGCCAATACCAAATCTCATACGAATCACTTTCGCTTCTCGTGGTGTCAAAGAATCCAAAACACGGCTCATAGACTCCCTGAGACCTTCCTTAATTGCTAAATCGCTTGGTGCTTCAGTTTGAGAATCTTCAATAAATTCTCCTAAATGAGATTCATCATCCCCATTATCTCCAACTGGGGTCTCCATCGATATAGGTTCTTTGGAAATTTTCAGCACCTTTCTGATTTTATCGACAGGTAAATCCATATCTTTAGAAAGCTCTTCTGGAGTCGGCTCCCGACCAAGCTCTTGTGTCAATTGACGACTAATCCGATTGAGTTTATTAATTGTATCGTTCATATGAACAGGAATTCGAATCGTTCTTCCCTGATCGGCAATAGAACGTGTAATGGCCTGCTTAATCCACCAAGTCGCATAAGTTGAAAACTTGAATCCTCTGCGATATTCAAATTTCTCTACCGCTTTCATTAAGCCGATATTCCCTTCTTGAATCAGATCTAAAAACTGCAAACCACGATTCGTATACTTCTTCGCAATCGATATCACAAGTCGTAGATTGGCCTCGACCATTTCTTTTTTAGCCTTTTTCGCTTGCGCCTCACCAGTGGCCAGTTCTTTGAAAACAGCTTTCAGCCCAGCAGGTGTCATATAAATGTTTCTAGAAATCAAAGAAATCTTATTGAAAAATGATTCTGCGGAAACTTCCAGATCTGGATCTTTCTTTTTTGTTATAGTCTGTAAATGTTTCAGGAAATCCTCATAGGAGCTTGGATAATCAAGAAACTCAGGAATGTTTTTCTGCGCAAGATATTTCTTCTGAATTAAAGATTTAACAAACTGTCTTTCCTGATCACGAATTTGCTCATATGGTTCACGAATACAACCAATTAAACGATTCAAAACAGGATTCGTAAAGCGGAACTCTAAAAAGACAGCAATAAGCGCCTGCTGGGACTCTTCTGAATATTGCGCTTTTTTCTTAAGCCATGCCTGATGCAGACTGTCAATTTTTTCTTTGACTAAAACAGGATCTGGTCCATGATCTTCAAGATCAGATCCAGTGTCTTTACTGACACCGCCTTCGCCGCCTTCGCCGTCTTCGCCGTCTTCGCCGTCTTCTTCCTCTTCGTCTGAAGATTCGGTATCTGTTTGATCGTCTTCTGTTTTTCCGGAAATCAAGGAAGCATCGTCGCCGATATCAAACTCTTCTTCAACAAGCTTATCAATATTCTCGACCACTTCATCCGCGCCCTCTAAGCTATCATCAGAAATGAGATCGTCTTGAGAGTGAATTGGCTCATAAAAGCCGGAAACAAAGTCGCCAAGATAAGAATCTGGACCCGTATATTGAGCATACAAAATAAAAACTTCTTCGATGACACGATCGTTCTGTGCAATTGTAACAAGAACTTGTTTCATGCCTTGCTCAATTCTCTTAGCAATATCGATTTCACCTTTACGAGTTAAAAGGTGCACCATGCCCATTTCACGCATATAAATGCGCACATTATCAGCTCCAGCATGACTCGGATCGTGCTCAAACGTTTCAGCCAATTCGTTGGGCTCCAAATCCGGCTCTGAATCAAAAGCATGCTCCTCATCCGGAGAGTGCTCATAAAGAGAAATTTCATGATCAGATAAAATATGAATCACATCATCGAAGGCTGCCGGATCATTAATTTGATACGGCAAATTATCATGAATTTGTCGATATGTTAGATATCCGGTCTCTTTCCCTAATGCAATTAATGTCTGCAATTGAGATTCATAATTCTGTTCTTCGAACTGTTTCATAGAGTTGCTCTCATTATAATGTGGTATTCGGTGTTATTAGCCCGAGTTTTTTTAATTGCTCGTAAAACTCCGTTTCTACAGCGTCTAAAGGCATTAAATCGATTAAAGCCTGATATTGATTTTTAACTGTAAGCCTAAAATTTTTTCTTTTCTCTTCCTGCTGAACATCCCACAGTCTCGCAAAACGATTTTGCAGATCAATTTCGCAAAGAGTTTTTCGCTCCACTTCCCCTAAAAGATTTTCTAATTGAGGATAGGCGCAGACTAAGACATAAATCCAATCAATTGTACTCAAACTTTTCAAAGCAACTGGTTGCGTTTTCTTTTTGAAATAATCTTTTTTTTCTTTCTCTTTAAAACGTTGCTCAAGAATCTGCATTAAAACCATTCGAGCATCGGTGTCTTCTACAGTTCGAATCAGCTGTTTGGCAGCACTCGAGAATTGAACTATAGAGTCAACATCTGACGAAGGATACAACTGTTCTAAACACTTGAAAAGATATTCACCTATTTTAACACGTTTTTGAAATAAATTCACAAAACTTTCACGTCCTTCCGTACGTAAAAACGAATCTGGGTCGTGTGCAGCGGGCAAAATTACAAAAGAAAACACTCGTTTATGATTGTAAAATGGTAAAATTAAGCTTAAAGCCTTATAAGAGGCCTTTTGCCCCGCGCTATCTCCATCAAAACAAAAAATCAATTCTCTGTGATGCGACAATAAAAGCTGTACATGATCTGCGCCTAAAGCTGTGCCCATTGGTGCAACGGCACAAAAAAATCCGTGATTCGCCATTTGCAAAACATCAAAATAACCCTCTACGATCACAAAAGATTTAAAGTTTTTATGTTGTAAAGCAAGATCTAATCCATAAAGACATTCGCTTTTTTTGAATAGTACGGTTTCAGCAGTATTAATATATTTGGGATATTTCTGATCTGCCTGCGTATCGACAGAACGACCACCAAACGCAACAGTTTGTCGCTTATAGGCTGTTCGAATAGGAAAAACAATACGTTTCACAAAACGATGATAGTAAAGATTGCGCTCACTTTGACACAGGAGACCGCTTGCAACCAAGTCATCGTAATTCGTGCCCAACTCTTTCAGCAAATCAGCTTGTCCATCTGACCAACCAACTTGATATAATTCTAAAATTTCTTTTCTGATTTGTCTTTGAGCGATCATCTGTTTAGCTGGATGCGATAGCGGTAAGCGATCAAGCGCATGCACATAAAACAATGTTGCCTTTTCTAAAAGTGTTTTTAAATTTTCATAAGATTGTTTTGTCTCATGTGTAGAAGATGGCTGTAGCAAAGATTCTAAGTGATAGCGGTGCGCTAATTCTTTTAAAACATCAACAAAAGATTGATTATGATAATACTGTAAAAAAGAAAAAGCATCTCCTTGCTTTTGACAACCATAGCAATAAAAACGCTTTTGCTGCTCATAAACATGAAATGAGGGTGTATTTTCTCTATGAAAAGGGCAAAGGCCAATATAGCCTTTGCCTGCTTTTTTCAGAGACACGACAGAACCGATGATCTCGATAATATTGATGCGATCTTTTAAAACTTCTACTAAACGGGATCGATCGGCCATAAGCAGTGATGAATTAAGAAGCTAGCTGTGCTCTAATCACAGCGCCCACGTCTTTAGATGAGGCTCTTCCTTGAATCTTATCTCCCAAATACGCCATAATACGAGAAATATCACTGACTTGCTTCGCTTCAGTAGCTGTAATCGCTTCACGAACTAAAGCACTCAGCTCGTCTGCAGTAAAAGGCACAGGCAGAAAATCAGAAATCACAGTAATTTCATAGCGCTCTTGATCAGAGAGATCTTTGCGATCTGCTGCATCATATTGGGCAGCAGCATCTAATCTTTGAGTCTTCATAGATTGAAGGATTTTTATGCAACGCTCATTATCGAGCTCACAGCGCTCATCAACTTCTATCTGCTTAAAAGCCGCACTCATCATACGAAGAGCAGCGAGTCGAGGTTTATCGCCGCTTTTCATCGCATTTTTAACTTCTTGCATAATAGTATTTTTAATGTTGTCCATGATAGTCCTGCTCAGATAGTGAAAGTCAGATTACTCTTTTGAAGCATCAACGCTTTTGATTTCTGCTGATTTGATAGGCGCTTTTTTAAAAGCTTTAAAAGCGTGCTGAGATGATCCAAAATCACGAGTATTTTTCTTTCTCCATCTCTTAACAGCAGCTGCTTTTTCACGCTGTTTAAGCTTTGATGGCTTCACATAATATTGACAATTTTTTAATGCTGCTAAAATCCCAGAACGTTCGACAGCTTTTTTAAATCTGCGAATAAGACCGTCTGGATATGATTCATTGTCCTTTAATTTTACAACAGGCATGCTGACTCCTTTAATGATTTGGTTCTTAACCGAACACGAATGCTGGTCAAAAATATTCTTTACTTTTTGTCCTAATGCCCATTATCATAATCTAACAACAGCTCAAAAGACAATGTTTTTATTGTTCTTTTTATGAATTTATCGAATCGGAATGTGAAAAATTATGCGTGTTCTGGGTATAGAAAGCTCCTGTGATGATAGCTCAATTTCTTTGCTAAAAGATAATTTCTGTATAGAATTCATGCATTCTCAAGCTCATATTGAATGCCTTGCACCTTATCAAGGCGTTATGCCAGAGGTTGTAGCACGAGAACATTGCCGATTTTTACCAGAATTAATCAAAACTATCTCTCATACAATTGAGACTGTAGATGCAATTGCTTATACTGCAGGCCCCGGCTTAGCAGGCAGTTTACTCATTGGATCGCATGTAGCGCATACACTCAGCCTGTATTATGACATCCCCCTCATTCCCATTCATCATATTGAAGGACATATTTTAGCAACAGTCATTGAGCATGGCGATTTATGGCAACATGGGCCTGTCTTAATCTTAATTGTTTCTGGAGGCCATACGCAGCTTGTTTACTCTCCTGAAAGATTTAAATATCACATTATTGGGCAAACACGCGATGATGCTGCTGGCGAAGCATTTGATAAAATCGCTAAACATCTCGGTTTAGGCTACCCTGGCGGAGCCAAGCTCAGCCACTTGGCAGCTCAGGCTCAAGAGCGATTTCCCAAAAATTTGCTTTCCATCCCCATGATGAAAAATCACAATCTCGATTTTAGTTTCTCTGGACTCAAAACACAGGCTACCACAACCGATTATCTGAGCTATGGACTTTCTTTAGAGCAGTATTGCGCCACTGTAGAATATACGATCGTTGAGGCGTTAAAAGTAAAAACTCAACGAGCCTTAGAGCAACACCCCCTTTGCAGATCACTCATTCTCTGCGGAGGAGTAGCTGCAAATACCAGCCTAAGAAAAGCACTTGCACAACTTTGTGTCAATAAAAAAATTTCTTTTTTTCATCCGCATATATCATACTGTACAGATAATGGTGCAATGATTGCAGCTGCTGGTCTTTATCATCTTCAACATCAAGGTCCAGCTCTCAAGCGTACAATGTTTATTCAACCAAGATGGTCTTTAAATGAGGAACCCGAACAAAACCCATCTGCATCGTAAAAGGATTCACTGATATGGATATATTGCATGTTATGATTTTATGCATTTTTCTCTTAGCAGCCCCTTTAAATGGAGCAATCGCTTTATTATATCTCGGTTTTTTCAATAAAGATTTACGCGCTTTAGGATCGAAAAATCCAGGCGCAACAAATGCAGCGCGGATCTTAGGCCCTGTAGCAGGAATCGCTGTTTTTCTTTTTGATGCGTTAAAAATCTATATTCCATTAAAAATATTATCAACCTCTCCATCGATAGGCTCGGATTACATCCTCCCTTTGTGGTTTTTAATGATTTTTTTGCACTGCTACAGTCCTTATCATCAATATCAAGGTGGTAAAGGAGTGGCTGCGTTTTTTGGGGGTTTTTTTGCTTTTCATCCGCTCTATGCACTCTTAGCCAGCTTCTTATGGCTTGGATTGTATTATGCAGTAGGAATCGCTGCATTTTCGTCTTTTATGGTTTTAGGATATTTTTTAGGGCTCCTCAGCACACAAAGCTTCAATCTAATAGACTTATTCAGCACACTATCGATGATCGCGTTAATTGGACTTCGGCATAAGAATAATCTCTTGGCATGGAAAAGCGCTCTCGAAAAAGATCATTTAGCGGGACAAGGATAAAACAAGAAATTTCGATCCCATAAACAGCGGGTGTAAAAGCATCCGATCGGCATGCGAAATCAAAGTGCTCTCCTCCATTGTGTCAATGAGAAATTGAGATAAAGTTTTAATAAAGTTGACTTTTCCTCCTAAATCTTCCCATATTAAACACAAATATGAAAAATCAATATCATAGGTCAGGTCCATGATACGATCATCAGACCATGGCTCGCGAATCAGCTCGGAATGACAAAAGCCTCTCAAGGGGCAATCTGGATAAAGGTGTGCTCGCAAATAGTGCCACTGCCAACCATAATCAATAATGAGCACTTCAGAATCAGCTGACATGTTAGAAAACAGATCGGTTAAAAAGTGTTTATGCGCAGAATAATCAACAAAAGAAAATGCTGTATTATCAACAAATTCTTCATCATAATCACGAAGTTTTTGAATATAAGAGAGCGCTGAGAGATTGTCGCTATGCACTGCTCGCAGAGTCCGTGTCTCAAGATCAATCTTCCATTCAAAAAGACGTTCTGTCCTCCAAAAAAACATATCTGCTGAAAAAGCATCAAACAGTTCCTGGCATATTATAATAGTGCGTGGACGAAAGACCGGAATGTCACAAAAATGCGCTGCCAGATGAGAAAGTCGCTTTTTCTGAGAATGACTCTTTTCAACAAGCTGATAGGTCTCAAAACCCAAGGCCAAAGAAGTTGCCATTTGGCCTTCACCGCAGCCATACTCAATCGCATGCGAAAAATTTTTAAATTTTAGCCAAATAGCCAGCCATTCATGATAATGCGATTGGATTGTGGATGGTGTACAAAAATGATTTGAAAGACGTTCTTTCTCATAAAATCCTTGGGATTCATGAAAAAGTTTCCGCTCCATGTAAGATCCAATAGATTGATACACATGAATTTAAATTTTTTTAGCCTCTTTCAATCTTAATTGATTCAAATAATAAATATCAAATCGACAAACACGACTATATTTTGTCACAGAGAGAATTCCAGACAAATCAAACCACGCATTGGCATGCCGATGCTGCTTCATCACAAGCGTCTCTATTTTGAGATCTTGAACCCGATCTTTTAAAAGATGATTTTGCTCTGAGACAGAAAAAGGGGCAGAAGAAAAAAAGAATTTTTCCTGATACAAAAGTTCCATTTCTTTCTTCGAAAGACCGGGTCGATTATCTGCAAAAAGAGGATCAAGATAGACCCACGGCCAAACACTTTCATAGACCCACGAATGCTCATGAAACGATCCGTGATAAAGATCGAAATCCAAATCAGGGAAATAAAAGTTCTTTGCATAACAAGAAAACAGATAAGGAATTGCACTTTGCTCAAATCCAATCACCTGAATACCATGCTGAGCTAAGCGAATCGCGTCTCTGGCCCATCCGCAAGTCAGATCTAAAACACTCTGTGCTTTTTTTCTTTTCCGATAAAAAATAGAGGGTAAAAATTCTTTAGCATTTTTTTTAAAAAGAGCGCCATACAGATCCGATCCTTTTAAAATGATCTGGCCCCTCTCTTTCAAGACAATATCAGCGATCCCCATAGTGATCACGATTTCAAAAGCATCTCTTTTATCTGAGTCAATCCAATACTGATCGATCCAAGCAGGCCGAGGTTCTGGTCGCTCCCAGATTACACCAAGCATGACACTCCCTCAGAATGAAAAGTGAACAACCTGATCACAACATCTCCTATCTTTTTTTCTTTCCAGACAGAAAATTGTGCTGGAAGGTTCCAGATTTTTTGTGCAGGGGATTCAAAATATATCAAGCTTTTTTCTGAACAAAACCGTCCAAGATGATTAAAAACTGTCTCTACAAGCTCTGGCTGATCAAAAGGAGGATCCAGAAAAATCAGATCGTAACACTCTTGATCTAAGTGCTTTTGAAGACAAGATTGCACCTGTTGACACCAAATTTTGCTTTTCCGATCATAGCCCATCTCATCCAGATGCATTTGCAAGATACGCCCTCTGTGGATATCGCTTTCTACGAAATCAACATGTGCGGCACCTAATGATAAAGCCTGAATCCCTAAAATTCCCGTCCCAGCAAACAAATCCAAACATCTCCATTCCTTGAGATCGCATTTCAGCCAATTAAAAAGAACATCTCTTGCTCGCGCTAAGGTAGGTCTCAGATTTTTGTTGATAGGATACGACAGCTTTTTCCCCTTTTTTTGCCCAAACTGAATGAGGACTGTTAGATAAGCATCTTTCATAAAACTCCCCTCAAAGCATTCCTGTAATAATCACGTAAAATCTCTTTTTTATTTATCAATGCAGATGAATTCAGAGCTGAAAAATCGATCGCTTTGAGTTTCTCTTGCACACCCATCAAAAAATCCCAGCTCCAAACAGGATCGACCGCCAAGAGATAACCTTGATAGAGAGAAGGGTGATTTTGCAGCAGCCTATGCCGCAAAGAAAAATCCAACAAATTTTCTAAAGATGAATCTAAAGAGGAAAGATCTTGAGCGATACTCCAAATTTTTTTCTCTTCTTGAGAAAAGCGAAACATTTCATGAAAATTTTTTAAATTTTCAATAGAAAAATATTTTCTCAAATCAAAGAGTCCTTTTAAAAAGGGCTGACTATTGTGTGTACAATCCTGGACACAAGCAGTGTTTAAAAACGATATATCTAAAAATGGAAAGAGATCGTTCTCTGCCGTCATCGCATGCAATGCTTGCCAAAAACGTAGCGGCACGGAAGCGCGTGCATAAGTTTTTTCAAGTTCTAAGCGAATTCTCTCTCGAGCGATATAAAGCAGCTCTTTTTTCTTCACAATCTCTTTACATAAAATTAAAGTCTCAGGATCGATATACGTCTGTGGGAAGCTCGCATAAAATCGCGCCAAACGGATCAGTCGAAGTGGATCATCTGCAAATGCATCAGAAACGTGTCGCAATTTATGCTCTGCCCAATCTTTTTGCCCCCCAAAAGGGTCTATCAGTTGCTGTGTTTCTGGATCGAAAGCCATAGCATTAATCGTCAAATCTCTTCTTGCTAAATCTTCTGTCAAAGAAACATCAGGATGGCTATAAGCTTCAAAACCTCGATAACCTTTTCCAACTTTGCGCTCAGTACGTGCTAAAGCATACTCTTCTTTAGTATGCGGGTGTAAAAAAACAGGAAAAGAAGCGTCTAGAGGAATAAAACCTGCTGCGATCACTTCCTCTTTTGTTCCTCCAACAATGACCCAATCTTTATCATGAGATGGCTGGCCTCTCAAATAATCTCGAACCCATCCTCCTACGATATAGCACTTCATAAACTGAGACCTAAGAGTTTTTTCAAATACATCTGCAAATCAAAAACAATTAAATCTTCTGGGCGCTCTCCAAGACCAATAAAATCTACTGAGATCCGACAACGTTCAAGAACTGCGCATAAAATACCAGATTTTCTATGGCCATCCATTTTTGTCAGGATTAACGCATCTAAACTGAGAGCCTGATGAAACGTCTCAACTTGATGCAAAATATTTTGTCCTTGTGTTCCATCTAAAACAAGAATAGTTTTTAAGCGCTTTGGATTTTCTAAAACTTTCAAAGCGGTTTTTTTAATTTTCACTAACTCTTGCAGAAGATTTTTATCTGTTTGTAACCGTCCAGATGTGTCTACAATCACAGGACTATACTCATGTTTTTGCGCATACAACAATCCCTCATAAGTCACAGCTGAAGGGTCGTGTGCCTCTGAAATAAAACACGCACTTTCCAAACGCTCTGCCCACTGAGCTAATTGTGCAATCGCTGCGGCACGATATGTGTCCGCTGCAATTAAAAGTGGTTTTTGTTCTTGAAACAGATACGTCATTTTCGCAGAGGTTGTTGTTTTTCCTGCACCGTTAACGCCGACAATGAGATAAACATCCTTCCGATCTGGCGATGGGTCTGCAAGAGAAGGTGAAAGAAGCTGGAAAAGATAAGAGTACAATCCTTCTAAAGCCTCTTCTGCGCTAGTAGGAGAGATTGTGTCAAGATAATTCAAGCATTTTTCACTCAAAACCGGACCAAAATCCGCGCTCAGAAGCATTTTTCTGAGCTCTTTGCGCATAGTTAAATCCCAAGAAGATTGGGTTTGAAAAAGAGCACGTACTGTCCATCCCCAACTTTCTGTCACTTTCGATGCTGTTTGAGAAACAGCACCTGTCATTTGATTCCATAACGATCTCAGCATCTCTCACTATCTACAAAAAAGAGGTAATAGCCCTATTTTACCCTAAAGATTGACGATACAGCGAGAGTTTTTTCTTTTTTATTCTTGTATATACGCTAGAAGATTGAGCCAAAGGCTTTGAATTCCAGGTTAAAGACAGAAAAAAAATAGAACAAAAACAGGAAAAAAACAGAAGAGAAAAGCCCCCATCCCATCCATAGCAATCCACAATCCATCCAAAAAGCGCATTCGCACAAGTCGCACCACCAACATACCCAAATAAACCAGTGAAACCTGCTGCTGTACCGGCAACAGATTTTGGCACGATATCTAAAGCATGCAATCCAATGAGCATAACAGGCCCATAAATTAAAAATCCCAATCCAAAAAGCGTCAGATTAATTGTCCAAAAAAACTCATTAGGAAGCCATAAATACAGCTGTAAGACCCCTGTCACCATCACCATAAACAAAATCGCAGCAGGAGCTCGACGTCCTTTAAAAATCTGATCACTCATCCAGCCACATGCTAAAGTTCCAGCAATACCTGCCAGTTCATACAAAGAATAAGAAAAGCCCGCAGATTGGGAAGAAAAACCGCGTACCTCTACAAGATAAGAGGGCAGCCAATCAATCACTGCATAGCGAGTCAGATAAACAAATAAATTTGCAAAAGCCAAACACCATAAAGCTGGATTAAACAAGACATGATGATAAAAATCTTTTTTCTGAACCAGCAACGTTTTTTTAAAAACTAAAGACGAAGCATGCGGAGTTTTATGATCATCTAAACACTGATGCTCTTGATCGATATCTGGCAAACCAACAGAACGCGGAGTATCTTCTATCAGATTGTAAGCAAAATACGCACTTAAGCCTGCTGCGATACCAGGGATGAGCATAGGCGATGACCAACCGAAAACATGGCTCATACCAATAGAGACTAAAAGAGCCGGAATAGCTTGTCCGATATTATGTGAAATGTTCCACAGTGCCATTTTTTTCCCACGCTCTTTTGGAGTAAACCAATGCACCATCACCCTGCCGCAAGAGGGCCACCCCATACCTTGAAACCACCCATTCAAGCTCATCATAAACAACACTAAGGGAAAATAAGCTAAAAGCCCTGGAAAACAGCCATATCCAAAACTAATCAAAGCCGAGCCAGATAAACCAATAGTGAGAAATAATTTGGCATTAGATCGATCGGAAATCCAGCCCATACAAAATTTGCTCAATCCATAGCTTAAAGACGTGGCTCCTAAAATCCATCCTTGCTGTAATTTAGAATAACCATAATGCTGTTCTAGGTGAGGGAGCAAAAGCGCTATATTTTTGCGAACAAGATAATAGCCCGCATAGCCAATAAAAATCCCTAAAAATACACGAAACTGATAGTGCAAAAGAATTTTTTTTTGCTCTCCCTGATCGTGCGCCACTAAACTTTTCGTAACAGGGCGCAAACTCAAAAGAATGCGTTGAAAAAAAGACATAAGTGATGTCCGATAACAATGAGTTCTTTGAGTATATGTGAAAAGAGGCCAGAAAAAGAATTTTTAGTTTTTTTCTTGATAACGATAGCTCTTAAATGAGCCTTTTTCCGGGGTAAAGACAAGCTTAGCTGTTCCAATCGGGCCATTCCTATGCTTGGCAATAATAATTTCTGCAAGGCCTTTTTCTGGAGATTGAGGATTGTAGTATTCATCACGATAAATAAACATAATCAGATCGGCATCTTGTTCTATTGCACCAGATTCTCTCAAATCTGACATCACAGGCCTTTTATTCGTACGCCCTTCAAGTCCACGATTGAGCTGGGAAAGAGCAATCACAGGTATTTTCAATTCTTTCGCCAAAGATTTTAATCCTCGAGAAATTTCCGACACCTCCAAAACGCGATTATCGCTCATCTGTGATCCTTGAATTAACTGTAAGTAATCAATAATGACTGCTCCAAGTTTTTTATTTTGCTGCTCTAGCTCACGAGCAATCATACGCGACCGAGATCGAATAGAAGAAATGGTTAACGATGACGATTCATCAATAAAAAGTGGCTTAGACATTAATGTTTCAATACCATATGCAATCGCCTGAAGATTTTCTAACTGCCCTCTTCTTAAAGTATCATGATCAACACCAGTCATCATCGAAAGCAACCGCAACACAATTTGTTCTGCTGGCATTTCAAGACTGAAAAACAAAACAGGATGGTTCGAATAAATTGCACTCATCGTAAATTCTAAAGATAGGGCTGTTTTTCCCATTGATGGACGAGCTGCTAAAACAACAAGGTCTCCTGATTGAAAGCCACCAGTCAATTTATCAATATCGGGGAATCCTGCAGGAATACCTTGATAATCCTTATTGAGGCTTTTGTTCTCTTCTATTTTATCAAGAGCTTGCTTAATAAAGGCATGCACTGGCATGGGTTTTGTATCAGTACTGGAAATATGACTGAGTGAAAGAATTTGAGACTGACATTCGTCTACCAATTCTTTTGCTTTTTTCCCCTCAGGATTCAGAGCAGTCATATGAATATGTGAGGCTAACTGAATGAGAGTGCGTCGCATCGCTCGATCAGAAACAATTTCAGCATACGTTACGATATGCAAAGCAGTCAAAGGAAAAGTGGCCAGACCTTGTATAAATGCCACACCACCAATATCATCAAGACGATTCGCGTCCTCTAATTGGTGCGTCAAAGCAATCACAGAAATTGGAATATTTCTCTGCAACAAGCTCAGAAAAGCCTCGAAAAGAATTTTATGCGATGGATGGTAAAACGAATTTGCATGAATGAGAGAGGAAACTTTATCCCACAATGATTCATCTTTAATCAGTGCTGACAAAAGCGCTTGCTCAGCCTCTAGAGAATGAGGGTACTCGATTGAGGCTGGCAAACTCATAAAAGATCTCTTTACTCTTAATGAGATTTTTGAGCTACAACATGCAAAGGCAGGCTGAGCACAACTTCAGGATGAAGGTGAATTTCATACTGATATTGCCCAAGCTCGCGAATTGTCAGATCTAAGCGCAACTCATTTTTAGCAACAGCCAATCCTTTTTTAGAAAGCATTTCAAGCACATCTGTAGCCTTAATCGAACCGAAGAGCTTGCCTTCTGGGCTCGATTGCACTTCAAAAGAAAGACTCAAATTTGCAAAAGCTGTTGCTCTTTCTTGAGCTGCCGCTAATTTTAGCTGAGCCTGCTTTTCCAGTTCTTGTTTCTGGTTTTCAAAAAATTCTTTGTTCTGCTTCGTAGCTGGTAAGGCTTTTCCATAAGGAATCAGATAGTTACGAGCATATCCGCTTGCTACACGTGCCACTTGACCTAGACGACCAAGATTACGAATATTTTCTAATAAAATAATTTCCATTTTATTTCCTCTCACTCTTAGTGATTGTCGCAATAAGGAATGAGCGCAAGATATCGAGCAAGCTGGATATGTTTTGCGATCTGATGCTGATAATAATTTGAAACACCAGTAATACGGGAAGGAACAATCTTTCCTGTTTCAGTAGTGAACTTTTTCAGCATTTTATAGTTTTTATAATCGATACTTTCTTTAGGGACGCGTCCGGAACTGAAAGGACAGTTTTTGCGTCTGGATTTTTTACGCCAACTCATAGAATCATTCTCCGCTATTCAATAATAATATTAATCTTCTAAGGAAACATCATATGCTTCATCAGGATTCATCAGTAAAGAAGGCTCTGAAACTGCTGAATTCATTTGAAGAATAAGATTTCTTAGGACGAAATCACTTTGCTCAAGCTTTAAACGAAGCTCTTGAATTCCATCGGCTGTTGTTTGAATATTCATCAAAACATAATGAGCTTTATGAACTTTATGAATTGGATAAGCAAGCTGTCTACGGCCCCAGTCTTCAACACGGCTCACAGAGCCTCCTGTGCTAAAAACCATTTTTTGATAGCCTTCAACCATCGATTTAACCTGATCGCTATGATCAGGGTGAACAAGAAAAACAACCTCATAGAAACGATAAGGGTTTTCTTGAGATAAAACAGTAGTCATAAATAAATCCTCTTGGGTTTCAGCTCATAATCATAATAAATACAGCTATGAGCAAGGACACAGTAGTGAGTATTCTTTCTTAGAGTGAGATCAATCACAGAAGAAATCCTGCTTATATTAATAAATATTTCCATAAAAAACAATAGAATTGATTTTTCAGCATCCGAAACAACAGCAACTTAAGCAATATCTAGATGAACATCACAGATTCTCTTAAAGATCACAAATCATAAGCTACAAGAGCTGATGCACTCAAAAGACATCAGGAGCAAAATAAAGCCGCTTCAATACGAGAAGAATAAAAAAACAATCGATAAAAAATGGAAAAACCGTCACAAGATGACTGAGCCTGATTTTTAATATCAGGCCAGGAGGGTCTCGAACCCCCAACCTACGGTTTTGGAGACCGTCGCTCTGCCAATTGAGCTACTAGCCTAAAAAGAAAGGGCCGAATAATTCGGCCCTTTTATATTGACTGATGTTGATAAATTAGTCAAGAATTTTTGTTACAACACCAGCACCAACTGTACGTCCGCCTTCACGAATAGCAAAACGTAACCCTTCTTCCATCGCAATAGCAGAAACAAGTGTGACGATCATTTTGATATTATCGCCAGGCATCACCATTTCTACTCCTTCAGGAAGAGTAATTTCCCCAGTCACATCTGTTGTACGAAAGTAAAACTGTGGACGATATCCAGGTAGGAATGGAGTATGACGTCCACCTTCTTCTTTGGATAGAACATACACCTCAGCCTCGAACTTGGTATGAGGATTAATCGACTTCGGTGCAGCAAGCACTTGTCCACGCTCAATGTCATCACGCTTCACACCACGCAATAAGATTCCAACGTTATCCCCAGCCTCACCCTGCTTCAAGAGCTTACGGAACATTTCTACTCCAGTCACTGTGCAGTCAACAGTATCGCGAAGACCCACGATAGAGATGGTATCACCAACTTTAACAATTCCACGCTCAATACGACCAGTCGCAACTGTACCACGTCCAGAAATAGAAAATACATCTTCAACTGGCATTAGGAATGGCTTGTCAGTTTCACGTGCAGGAATATCAAAATACTCATCCATCGTTTGCAGTAATTTGAGAACAGACTGTGTTCCAATTTCACTGTTATCTTTTTCAAGAGCTTTAAGAGCCGATCCAACAACGAAAGGAATTTCATCCCCTGGGAAGTTGTAGTAAGAGAGAAGCTCACGCACTTCCATTTCAACAAGCTCAAGCAGCTCAGGATCGTCAACCATATCAGCTTTGTTTAAGAAGACCACAATCTTAGGAACACCCACTTGACGTGCAAGCAAAATGTGTTCACGAGTTTGGGGCATAGGACCATCAGCTGCAGAAACAACAAGAATAGCTCCATCCATCTGCGCAGCACCGGTAATCATGTTTTTAACATAGTCAGCATGGCCAGGGCAGTCTACGTGAGCATAATGTCTATTATCGGTTTCGTACTCAACATGAGATGTGTTAATAGTAATACCACGTGCTTTTTCTTCTGGAGCTTTATCGATTTGATCATACGCTAAAGCTTGTGCCTTTCCAGCCGCAGCAGAGACAATTGTGATTGCTGCTGTTAAGGAAGTTTTTCCATGGTCAACGTGACCGATGGTTCCTACGTTAATGTGAGGTTTATTTCTGATAAATTCAGACATCGAATTCTCCTAAAAAAATCATTACCAATTATTAATCGATCCCTCGCATGTTCGGAGGCGCCTTGTCTGCTAATTGAGCACTCACCTAACAATAGGGGGTTTCTCGCGATCTGAAGCTTTCTCGCAGCTCGAAGCGCTGAAACAAAAAACACTCTTTAATTTGTGTTTTTTGTTAGAAAAGAATTATTGAAAAACAGAGTTTTCACCGAGAACATCAACGCTGATCGTAAAGGGATTCTGTAGAAATGTCAATATAAATGTAGAAGATAGGGAAGATATCTAGGGAGTTGCATAAGTGCACTTCAATCAAAGAATGCGCATCAGAATCATCGCAGTTTCTTTTCACTAATCGCAAATCAAGAGCAAAAAAACACAATTGGCGAGATTTTTTTCAAAAGAGTATTGAAAAACTTGAAAATTCAAATAGTCTGAGCTGATTATACAGCCCATAACCGGGATTGAACCGGTGACCTCTTCATTACCAATGAAGTGCTCTGCCCCTGAGCTATATGGGCGAATGGAGCGGGTGATGGGAATCGAACCCACGCTACCAGCTTGGAAGGCTGGAGTTCTGCCATTGAACTACACCCGCGAAAGCGAGAATTGGAGGGAGAAGGATTCGAACCTTCGAAGGCATCCGCCGTCAGATTTACAGTCTGATCCCTTTGGCCGCTCGGGAATCCCTCCAAAAAAAATAGCTGGCAACAGGAATCGAACCTGCGACCTGCTGATTACAAATCAGCTGCTCTGCCTGCTGAGCTATGCCAGCAATATGGTTATTCTATCGCCTTATTTAGCGATGAGCAAGAGGTCTAATAATGTTTTTTAGATTTATTTTATCTTTTATAATACGTCCGCTGTAAAACGATTTTTTCTCACAAAGAGATTCGAGCACAATAGAGCCATCAATATTTAAATCAAGAAACCGCTTTTCCTGCACCACTCCATCATGAGATTCAAAACACAATTGTTCCCCAAGAGCATAGAGATGATGCTCTTTTAAAAAATTGATCATCGTTTCAGGATCGATAGTAGTGTGATGTGTCTTTTCGATCTCTTGAATCATTGTTCTGATTAAAGTGATACGATTCACATGATGCCTTTGATCTGGCCATAGGGCCCCAATATCGCATAACAAATCTTGATAGGTTGTGTTGAGTCCGATGCTCAGCACAGCCCAGTCATTTTTATTTTCAATTAAAAGTCCCGCGATTTTATCTTTTCCTCGATATAAATCATTTGGCCACTTATAGCGCAGATGAGGCTCATACGGCAAAAGTGCTTGCAAAATTGCGTAAACCAGATAAAGCAATCCTTTATAGCGCAGTTGGTTAGGAATCACGATTGATAAAAGAATCTGACGCCCAAAAACACTTTTCCATACACGGCCTTTTTGACCACGACTGTGCGTTTGGTAATCCGCCCAGTAAATTTTTCTTTGTCCCAAGCGATAACAATCCAAAGTTGAGGAGCACACCTGTAGATACTCTAAACGATATCCGCATATATCTGAAGGAAGTGCATTCGCATCAATAAAATCGTAACAATCAAGCTCACTCAGAGAAGGCTTAAATTCAAAATAATCTTGACTCATGTTTCGAAAACGATCATGTGATTACGCTGCATCTCGAAGATGGTACCCAATTGATAGACAGGGCAATAAAAAAGCTAGAGAAGAGCCCTTCTCTAGCTTTTACTGCACTCTATCAAAAAGAGAGTATTATTCTTCGCTAGCTGGAACAATAACATCGCCCATCAAGACAGGCTCAACTGGCTTAACCACAAGAGGCATAACAGGCTCTGCATCTGCACAGTGCTCAATACAATCTTCTTGATTTTCCATGTTTCCGCCAACAATGATTTCTAATTTTAAAAACTTTTGCATAATCAACTCCCTGATTAATACTATTTCATCCATCTTTAGACTAGCTAAATTTTAAAAATTTTGCAATCAAATCGCACTTTTCCACAGAGCAGGTCTTTTAGATTTGTTATCAATCTGCGAGATAACTCTTCAAGATCACACATCTTTTTTCCTATATATTTTGTAAACATACCAACCTGAAAAACCGATGCAAGATCAGATTAAAGAATATTCAAAACCGCATAGATATCTAAATGTTCTCACATATAAAGCGATCCCCTTGATACAGATGATACTTGCTGATGACTGCTTGAGTAATCCAAGGACTTACTATCAAAACTTCCAACAACAATGAACATAAGGAGATAGATTTGTGCAACTTTTTAAGGCTGATGGATGCAATGAGTGCTCTATTTGCAAAATATGTCCTATATAGAGGCTAGAATATTCGCTCACATTTCAAAGGGACGATTCTCATGTTGAATCCTCAAGACAACAATACGATTTCATCCCAAGATCAGCTGCACAAATGCCCCGAGTCAGCTCAGCAGAGATCTGGGTTGAGGATATCGAGCGATCATACGAGCCAGGCCGTTGTGTTGGATGCTGCACAAATGAATGAACCACTCAATATGATGCCTAATAGCACCAATACAGTACGAAATACGTCATCAGTCGATCAAAATGACATCATGCCTTCTATTGAAATAGATTCTCAATGGCAACAAGCTGCAAAGGCCTTTCAAGCTTCGTTGCCTCAACACATAAAGGAGATATTCGAAAATTCGAAACTCTCAGAAGAAAGTAAATTACTCTACTATAAACTCATGTGGTTAGAGGAATTCCACCCCACAGAGATACCAAATCAACACATCCTCACAGACTTGTCTAAACTACAAAATCCAGAAAAACAAATACTAGTGGAGATAGCCGCACAGTCAAATCATTGGAGAATTCTATCGAGCTTCTTGCCACCCGCAGACACTCAAGAAAATGGTGCTAATAAGAAAGAAGGATTTTTTGATTGGCAACAATCTAAGCCAGAAGTGAGAGCAAATATACTGAGATATGGTGTACTGCAACGTGTTGTACGCGATCCTAATCCGTTATCACTTTCACTGCTCAAACAACTCTTAACACTCTCACAATCAAGTGCGTATATAGCTAAATGTGAGGATATCCTTCCAAGTGATGGATCGCCACTTATTATTGATGCCGCTAGAAGCGGATCTAAGGAAAAAATCCAAGCCATACTTGAACAAATGGAGTCACGTTGTGTACAGATACGAGAGATATTTAATAACACACTATGCAAACTGGACGGAAAACCATTACGTGTGCCCACTAAAGATCGCACTACAAAGGTCATGGAAATGCCATTTCTGTATGCATTTGACCCAAATCAAAAAGAAGTCATAATGGACGAGGGAGGGTCCAATCTCACGGACGATGAAAAGTCTCGATCCCTTAAAGCTATCAGAAGATTCGCTTTTTTATTAGTCTTATACCATGGAACCGCACAAGAATTAGAGGCCTTTTTGTCTAAGGATCAAAAAATCGCAGAATGTCTTCTCCCCGATAAAGACCATGCTGAATTGAGCTTCTTAAATTGCAAGAACAACACGAGCAATAGTCTCTCAAAAATGGGCGACAACTCTAATCTGCCTATCATGTTAGCCCGACTTGCACACACTATACTTACCGAAGATCTTGAATCTTATGCACGTGAAAGAAAAGACGATATGCGACTAGGAATTTATTATGCCGCAAGATTCGGTGGTTTCGATCAAATCGATGCCATGCTAAAAGTCGCCCCCGATCTTGCTAACGAAAAAATGTATAATGATCCTTGCGCGCGCCTACTGGCGATTGCGGTTCGGCACGGTCATGTCACACAGTCAAATCATGATAAATTACAAAGTTTGCTACAAGTATCTGATATACAGAGCATAAAACTGGCTTTCCAGAATGCGCTTCTATACAAACAAAATGAGGCCATACTGATCCTCCTCGATTATATGCACAAACAGCCGGATTTTCCGCAGAATCTTACCAACATCATGAACGACAAAAAGTTCGCGAAGGAGGTGTTGAACGGGCTTTCAGAGTTTCAACCAAACATAGAGCTATCACTGCAAACAGAAATCAACCAGACTGCAAATCATGTTATCAATGATATAGAGCAACAAGAGAAGACGCAAAGAGACCAACAAGATCAGCGGCAAAGAAGTCAGGAAATAGGCAAAAATCGCACCAGACTGATAAATGCTACACGAAATGGATCTCTTCAGACAGTGACAGACCTTTTGGATAAATCTACACCAAACCTGATAGGCGATGATTGTGTAGATTTTTTAAATCATCTACTCGTGCAGGCGGCAAAACCAACAACGCTATCAAGCCAACACCAGATCATAAATGCCATTTTAAACTATGCTCATGAGAACAAGATAACACTCAGTCCGGAATCTAAAAACGATGCTCTTTATTGGGCAGTCAGATCGCACAATACAGAAGCAGCTGAAAGTCTGATCAAGGCTGAGGCACCCATTCATCTCACAACAATCCTCATAGCTTTTCTGACTTTCAAATTTGATATAGGTATCTTGCTCTTCCAAGCAAGATACCCCTCTGGACAAAAGAATGAGCCAAACACACAGACTCTAAATGATCTGTCGCCAGACCCTGCAAATGCAACGACTACTAATCCTGCTACAGTCTCAGAGAATATGGTCAAGAGTCCATCGCCGCATCTGACGCCAGACCATGAAAAGGCAAAGTCTAATGATGTTGCTACAGCCGCACACACGACAAACCTCCCACATGTCAACGCACAATCGCTCTTGACAAGCAGCAGTGACCAACAAAAAGATCAGACAAACAAGCTCTCCTAAGTACAAAGGCGCATCTTATAGGACTATGCGCCCAAGTTTTGCGAACATGCACATATCTACACCAAAAACAGAGGGGTCTTCAAGCG
>CAYNBJ010000002.1:0-204472 GCA_964395835.1 uncultured Gammaproteobacteria bacterium | reverse complement strand
TTTGGTCCAGCTGTTTTAATATCCAGTTCAATATTGTTCTACCCCGATCTTGGAGGAAAGCGCTATCCTCCAGTTCGGGTCTTTCACCGTGCTGATTATACATTTACTCACAATCGTAGGGGGTAGTATTGATTGTTCAATGCGTTAGGTGTGATTAACTTTGATCGCTTTGTGACTATATTTTGTCTTGTTTTACAATTGAAATGAAAAATTGCATTTTATTTGTTTTTTAAAAAATCGCGGATGTTCCACAGATATTTTGAAATTTTTATTAAAAAATATCTTGTATTATTTCTAAAACAACACATATAAAAAATATATATCCTGTTATGCAGAATAAGGATCGAAGGATGGATTTTTTAAATCAAAGCATGAAAAATGCTATGCAGCAAGCTTATGAAGTGGCGTTAATAGAAAAATCTTTGCAAGTTGAAATTGCACATGTATTGGGTGTGTTATTAGAGCAAAAAAATTGTTTAAAAAAATTGTCTATTTCGCCAAATGATTTGCTGCGAGCCAAAAACGAATTGGATCGTATTCTAAAAGATTTACCAAAAATGACTGAAGGACATGAAAATCATCAGCCTCAAATATCCCCAGGATTACAAAGAATTATTGCATTTTCAAAGAATTTAGCTAAAAAATTTAATAAAAAACACGTAGGAGAAGAAATTTTTCTTTTAGCTATTTCGCAAGATGGTGGTTTAGAAAGCAAAAAAATTCTTTCTTTATTAAATGTTAAAGATTCAGATCTACAAAAAATTCTATCAGATGCCAACGGGGTTTCAGAAGATAGTGCTCTACACCTATATACTCAAAATCTCAGTCAACAGGCCAGAGACGGAAAACTCGATCCTGTTATTGGTCGCGATGAAGAAATTCGCAGAACGATACATATTCTGCAAAGAAGACGAAAAAACAACCCAGTCCTTATAGGTGAACCAGGTGTAGGAAAAACAGCAATCGTTGAAGGTTTAGCGCAAAAAATTATCAATAAAGAGGTACCTGATAGCTTGATAGAAAAAGAAATTCTTGTCTTAGATATGGGTGCATTGGTTGCTGGTGCAAAATATCGCGGAGAATTTGAAGAGCGGCTCAAGAACCTGCTGAATGAAATTGAGGAGCATCCTGATCAATACATTGTTTTTATTGATGAAATGCACACCCTGGTAGGAGCAGGAAAGTCTGATGGTGCCATGGATGCAGCAAATTTACTCAAACCAATGCTGGCGAGAGGTATATTGAGATGTATTGGTGCAACTACTTTAAAAGAATATAAATATTATATTGAAAAAGATATGGCCTTGGAGCGTAGATTTGAAAAAATTATCATTACAGAGCCATCAATTTCTGAAACATTAGCGATACTTAGAGGTTTAAAGTCAAAATATGAAGTGCATCATGGAGTAAAAATTCTTGATGAAGCATTGAGCGCGTCAGCAGAGCTTTCGAGTCGATATATATCAGATCGCAATTTGCCTGATAAAGCAATCGATTTACTTGATGAGGCAGCAGCCTCTTTGCGCATGTCTATTGACTCAATGCCAGAAGCTTTAGAAAAAATGCATTCTCAGATTTTACATTTGCAAGTTGAGAAACAAGCGTTATTAATGGAAGCTGGAACTTACAAAGATCGTCTAGAAGATATAGAACAAACGCTTTTGAATTTACATCAAGAATACAGTGACCTACATGCTATTTGGCAAGAAGAAAAAAATGCTCTTTTTGGACAGGCGCGTTTTAAAAAGAAAATGGAAGAATTGAAAGAACAATTTGAAAAAGCTAAAAGGGAAGGAAATCTCGGACTCATGTCTAAAATCCAATATGGAGATATTCCTGATTTGGAAAAAATGATGCAAAAGATCGCTGTCACTGAAAACAGAAAATTTCGTTTGTTAAAAGAAGAGGTCAATGCTGAGGATATTGCGAAAGTGATCTCGAAATCCACGGGGATTCCTCTCGCTAAAATGATGCTAGAAGAAAAGAAAAGATTGCTGTCTTTAGAGCAGACATTGAAAGAAAACATTTCCGGACAGGATGACGTTATTACAAGAGTCTCACAAACCATTTTACGATCTAAAGCAGGGCTACATAGAGAATCTAGACCTTTGGCGAGTTTTTTGTTTTTAGGCAAAACAGGTGTCGGAAAAACAGAATTGTCTAAAGAACTAGCAAAATTTCTCTTTGCAAGCAGTGACTGTATGATTCGTTTTGATATGTCAGAGTTTATGGAAAAACATTCTGTTTCTCGATTAATAGGCGCTCCTCCTGGGTATATTGGATATGAAGAAGGTGGATTTTTGACAGAGAAAGTTCGTAGATCTCCATATAGCGTTATTTTATTCGATGAAATAGAAAAAGCGCATCCAGATGTACTGAGTATTTTGTTGCAAGTTTTAGATGCAGGGCGATTAACAGATTCTCAAGGTCGAACGGTTTCTTTTGAGCAATGCTTAATCGTTATGACGTCCAATATCGGTTCCGAAATAATTCCATATCAACAAAAAATTAATCCAGAAATTTATCGGAAAATGCATCAGCTTTTGTTGTCACATCTTAAGCCGGAACTGATTAATCGGATAGATGAAATCGCAATTTTTAATCCTTTAGATAGATCTGATGTTGAAAAAATTGTTATTCAACATATGAAAAAACTTACAGAGCATTTAAATAAATTAGGGTATAATCTCATTTGCGCACCTGCAGTATATGCCCTGCTTGCTGAAAAAGGCTTCGATGCAGAATACGGTGCTCGACCCTTGAAAAGAGCTATTGCTAAATATATAGAAAATCCTTTATCAATTTATCTACTTAGTCAGCATGAAGAAAATCGCCCTAATCAGAATGCTCAGATCATGCTAAAAGCAGACATTAGTGATGAAGATCAGGTCGTCATACAGCCGATAGCTACAGAATGAATGTAGAAATGGATAATCATGGTTTTCTGATTATCCATTCATTCTCATCTTAATTTTTGCATCTTGTCTCAGATGCTCTAATCTAAAACATATTCAATAATCAAATAACACAATGCACAAAGAATACGATATCGTTATTCTAGGAGGCGGACCAGCAGGCTATACTGCTGCTTTTCGAGCAGCTGATATTTTAGGATGCGATAAAAAAAATCCTAAAATCGCTCTGATTGAGAAAAACCCCGATCTAGGTGGTGTGTGTTTACATGAAGGTTGTATACCTTCTAAATCACTTCTGCATTTAGCTTACCTAAAAGAGCATATCCAGCTTTTAGAAAAAGCTGGATATGCTCTTCCATCTTCCGGATTGCAATCATGGGATTTAGAAAAATTGAGAAAATATCAATTAGAGTCTATTAAAACACTTGCATCTGGTTTAAGTACGCTATCAGTTCTTAGAAACATAGATCGCATCACTGGATTTGGATCTTTTGTATCTCAAAAAGAAATTAAAATCTTTTCAGAAACAGATCAGGCGCATACTATTACTTTCTTGAAAGCCATAATAGCTACAGGATCGCAACCGAGAACCTTAGGATTTTTAAATAAAAATCCTAAGGTATGGGATGCTAAAAAAGCACTTGAACTTAATCATATCCCAGAAAAATTAATTATTATCGGAGGTGGTGTAATTGGTTTCGAAATGGCGCAAATTTATCATGCTTTAGGATCTGCGATTGTGATTTTGGAGTCTTCGGAACATGTTTTAAAGGGTGTAGATAAAGACCTAGCTAATATATTAATTAAAAATCTTAAATCTAAACACATTACAATTGTTTCAGGTGTTCAGATTCAAAACATTACAGAAATTGATACCAAGCTGGTGCTTGAATATAAGAAGGATGGTGCTCTTCTTTCCATTGAAGGAGATATATTGCTAGAGTCTGTAGGACGTGCTGCGGCTTTAGGTGATCTTGGCTTAGATCATGCTGGAATTCACATTGAAAAAACAGGTTTTATCAAAATAAATACCGATACCATGCAAACGTCCTGTGAAAATATTTATGCTATTGGCGATGTATCTGGAGGACCACTTTTAGCACACAAAGCGATCGCACAAGGTAAAATTGCTGCTGAACATGCTTGTGGTCTGAAGGTGAAATTTGAACCTAAAAGCATTGTTTCGGTTATTTATACAGATCCTGAAGTTGCCTGGATAGGACCAACAGAAGAAGAATTAAATCATAATAATACTCCTTATAAAACGGCTGTTTTTCCATGGAAGGCCAACGGTCGAGCTATCGCAACTTCTGAAAGTGAGGGTTTGACTAAAGTGATTTATCGACCTGATAATCATCGCATTCTGGCAGGGGGCATCTGTGGTGCGCATGGTGGTGATTTGATTGGAGAACTGATTTTAGCAGTAGAGATGGGAGCTTTTCTAGAAGATTTAGCTTTAAGTATTCATCCACATCCTTCAACTTCAGAAACTATTGCAAATGCTTGTGAGATTGGAATCGGTACGATTACTGAGTTGTTACCAAAAAAATAGCAGTGTATGATTGGGTTGGGAGCGCAAAACTCAATCATATTTAAAATGTATGTATCAGCATACCCAATCAGATGATGAACATTCTAACTGATTATATTTAAAGAGCAATATTCTTTTCTATGCAAAAATCAGATATTATACAAAACAATTTCAAAACTTTATAAGGCTCTACTCGTATGCCTTTTCTTTATCCCGGGGAACGGATAGATTTATTTTTATCTTCATATAATCAAGATACTCAAGAAATACCACTAGCTCCATTTCAGGTTTTTTTAAAATCCATGATCAGCGATCG
Organism: uncultured Gammaproteobacteria bacterium; assembly: GCA_964395835.1. GTDB lineage: Bacteria > Pseudomonadota > Gammaproteobacteria > Berkiellales > Berkiellaceae > LLD-282. The sequence goes on along the minus strand of CAYNBJ010000002.1, from coordinate 199,710 downwards.
ACTTTTTTGGTCATGGCTCAAACATCACGATTCTGACTGTATTTTGCAGAAAATCGAGATAGTGCTGCTTAAGATATTAGAAAATATATTAACCGATCATCAATCGTTTGTAACAGGCACACTTCCCTCGATTCTTGCTTTTTTAAAACAGCACTGTAAGTTAAAAAAAGAACCCGAATTTCGTCTTACAGATGTTTTAAGTAATGGGTTATACATGCAGTCTCAATCGCATATATCTTTATCTGAATGTTTGTTTTTTTTGAATTTTTATGAATATTCGAATGATATATGCACGCAAGAAGAAAAAAACTGTTTGAAAAAACATGAAAATTCCATTAGAAATCAGACATGTGATCTGTCTGCAGATGTGCGAATACTGTTGAAAATGGTTTTTAAGATCTTTGTTTCGGTATTTGAAGAGATCAATCGCAGTGATGACACTAGTCTGTTTTTTCTAGAGCAGTCTCAAAGTCAATTTCTTTCATTTGTGTTTGCCTACGAATATGATGATGAAAAAAAACGATATACTTTATCAGAAAATGCATTTTTGTTTTTACAGTATGTTTATCAAGATCCATCACTTGATCCATCAAAATTAGAAGATTTTATAAAGATTATGGAGAAAATCGATATCCATTTAATTTCAGCGATCGATTTATACCAGTCTATTTGTGGTGGATGGGCGCATCTGCAAAGACTATATATCCAGTGTAAAGCAGATTTAAGGTATTCGAAACAAAATCAAAAAATAGAAACATGGATGAGAGAGAATACAAAAGTATTCGATAGGATATCTCAGTTCTCAATTGCGGATAGTCTTTGCGCTGTATCAAGCTCGGAACAAGCAACGATAATTTGGTTTAAGCAACAAAAATTTTCATGCGATATGCACATAACATACTTGCAGCGCATCTTTAAAGACTCTATCAAGCATTCTCGTTATGCGGTTTGTAAATATCTTGTTTTAGAATATGGTTTTTTAGATAAACCGAATTTCTTACATCAAGAATGGCTGACTGAATTGTTTTTGATTTACCCATCTCTTTTTAATAATTATCTTGATACATTTAGATCTGTTGCAGAGCATGAATCCTGGAATACACTTCCCTATTTTATTAAAATGTTTCTTTATAATGAGTCCAAAAGTACGATAGAAACACTGACTCGCACTTCGATCGCTATTATTCAAAAAATCAATATCAGTACTTGGGTAGATATTATATCAGATATCGCACATCATCGAGGCATGACAAGCTGGAGCATATTTAAAGAGCTCTTGTATCCTAAGATATTAAAAATCTGGGAAGAGGCCGATGTCGAAGAAGTGAAAAATCTTAACGATCTGATTCAATCTATCGAGAATAATCAGCCAAACATCGAATTTGCAAAAAAGAAATCTGAGCGGGATTCCTGGCTATTTAAACGATTCCAAATTGGCATGCTGATTATTATGACGGAAATATCATGTTTTCATAAATATGATCAAAAATTCATAAACAAAGTTTTGAAGGACATGTCAAAAACGAAGTCTTGTAGCATGGTTTTAAGTCAAGAGACTCAACAATTTGAAAATTTCTTTTCTTTGTTAGAGCGCCATTTCTTTTATACAAATGACCCTGTCACATTGGGTGGGGTTACAAATCTTTTTTTAAAGAGTAAAGCAAGTGTGCGCTTTCTGGAAAAAAGATTTCTCAATTTATGCCGTGTATCTGTAAACAAAAATTTTTCAAGTACCCAAGATACGCAAGACTACCTTGAAAAAATTTTCTTTGTTTTGAATTTATATCTCAGCATGCTGTTTGTGATCTCCTCAGAATGGGTTTTCAGGGATAAAATAAAAAACTTATATCTTGAAATGTCGTCTTGCTTAAATGCTCTTACTACAGATAAAAATATTTTCTTAGAACAAAACTCCTCATGGATATTGCAAATTTTGACAAAAACATATGAGATTAATGTTCCTGTCTATCTTGATTGTATCAATACTAATGAGGCAGTACCCGCTTTGCAATATTATCTTTTATGTGAACAGGATTCTCCTCTGTTACTCTGCGAAGATGATGACACATTATCAATATGTGAACACAGGATTCCTGAAAAGAATATTTTTGAGCTGCCCTTTTTACCAGTTTTAGCTAACAGACGTTGGTTTATGCTCGATCTTGCACTTAAAACTTTTGATAATATTCAAGATGAGATCTGCAAACATATCATGGATCATCATAATCAATTCATAAAACACTATGAGTCTTATCTGAAAAAAGAATGTGTTTTAGATAAGACTTTAAACATGATCCATGCGCGTATTGCGGGTTTCTTTGAAAAAAAACAATTATCTGAATGTGTACTGGATGATCCATGTTCTTCAAATAAAAAAACTGTTTTATTCTCGGATTTTTCAAAAAGAAAGAAAATTGTAACCATAGCAAACGAAAACATCATTCATCATGTCGACAATATTAGTGATTTCTATAAAACAGATGAAAACAATAGTACAGATATTGAAAATGATAAAATCGCAACCAAAATTAATATTACGCTTTGATGAGCAGAGAATTATTAAATGCTTCATGTATCTATATGGTTTATGATGCATTTAATCTTTCTGTACAGAGATCATATACAGCGATCATCGATATTAAAAGTGCAACATGAATCAAATCACAGAGATCGACAAGTCTTCAAAGCATGAGACTTGTTAATGATCAAATAATTAGTTTTATTTTGCAAAATTGGCAGACGATAATGTACAAAATGTTTGGAACCTCTAGGCTCAAATAAATATATCGTATTCTTTTTTCAAAACAACTCATTGATATAAATCAATGAGGATCGGGGTGTAGTGCACAAAATATTGCCCCAAGCGTGTAGACTAGTGTCGGTAGTCTCTCTCATGCAAAAAATCAATTATATGAATTGCCGGTTTCAAAAGCAGAGGTCGTGTATTAAAAAACACACCGCTTCCTATATATTTATTGCACTCTTGTTTCTCATGTCTCAAAGAGACAGTGCCACCTCCTTGTAAAAATACAATTCTACTATTTGCGTGAGCATAACTCTTTTAAAATTTGTCGCGGCAACTCTAGATCTCTATCAATTGTAACTTCTGATAATGGTCATTATCTGCAGTACAGATCTATATATATGTATTATAATATGTATTACGGTGTATTTATGTATATATTACACATCGATATTACGATTGTTTGGCCAATATTAAATTAAATAAAAAAACATTTGAAGTAGCCGCGGTGGATATGCAGCATGTAAAAAATCTTGAAAAAGATTCGATTGGCACCTACAAGGCACGCATGTAAAAAAAAGAAATCCCTGATAAAAACGAAACCGCACCCAAAGAGCAGTGGAAAGATTTCAGGGAAGTGATATTGAATTAAAAAAGCGCACTGTTGGCGTAGCGCTGTTTGATTTGGGAACAAGCCAATATCTATATTTCAAAGAATTCGTGCCTGTTTTTTTAAATGCATAAAACGGGCACGGATCTTTTTTATCTATATGCTGTTTTGGCCTTAGGTTGTATTTTCCTGTTCACTTCATCGCGCCCAGATACCGTACCCTGAGGCCATATGATCGAAAAAATACATTCCTTTGAAAAGACAAAGGCTGACTGAACAGGAACCGTTATATTGCTTACATACCGTTTTATATTGTATTGAACAGAACCTACATCACTTTTGTCTGTATTTTGACAAGATAAGAAACGCAGAAAGTGATATCTGTGTTCAGAGCTGAATAAAAAATAAGAGAAATTTGCAACAAAAACCGGAGTAGAGATAAGAAGGTATGCGAACTTAGCATCAACAAGAAAAAAATACCATTTCTCAATTTTAAATCCGAAAAGGCCGGAATAGCGATCATGAGCGGTTTTTTCTAAATCATTTAAATTCCGCTGGCCATATAAATGCGGACAAAATAAATTTGTTTTGTAGGGGATGCCATAAGAGTCAATATAATGATTTACTGTAAAAAAGCAAAGACGATTAAGCAGTGTGATTGATACCACAATCGCTGTAATTGCAGGAAAAGAGTATTGCCCTAACATTAAAAAAAGCAGACTATAATTCCACGTCCCTATAGCACAAGGGAAAAGCAAGAAAAGATCAGATACAATTGTGTAGACACACTCTAAGAAAACATTTTCATCAGTATAGAAATCTCGCGGAGATGCGCTTGGAGCAAAATATTCAGTAATGATGACATAGACTTGAGGAATCCATTGTAATACGACTGCTAAATAATAAAGCGGCCCTATCTGAGGATGCACACCGCGCAAAGCTATTAATGCGAAATTCCACAAAAAAAACACACAGAACCAGAAAAAATATTTAGAGGTTTTTTTATAATAGTCACCCATTCCATATGCAAATTGTACTGAAAGATTGGAGCCTACATAGCCCAAAGATTGTTGGGATGCAATGGTTCCCGCATCAAAAACATCTTTATGCTGCGCAGGATTCAAAAAACTCATTGCTCCTGTAATCGCAGGTACAATATTGACGATTGATTCATAATAATAAAGCGCAGACATTCGTCTAGTTATCTGATGCACAGCAGAGTACAAATAATTCGCTGTATCGAAGATGAAATTAATAATATATGAAAACACATTTACACCATAAAGTGAGATAATGTGATGATTTTATTACAAAATCTTAGCGATATCAACTTTTCTTTTTTATATGGTTTTTCCATATTCCGAATAACGATATCGATCCCCAAAATATCTCTATCAACAGGGAGGATAAATTGAAATTAAACACTAGACTGTATGTTAAACAAATCGAAGCTATGAAATTCATGAGCGGATAAGATAAATCAGATGGTGTAGAAAAATTAAATGTTAAAGAGGCATATGCGCCAATTAGCAAAGAAACGCCAACGAAGCCCACTATGTCCGAAAAGGCAATAAAATCAAAAAACAGCATAATACATGTCACCTCGGTTGTATTTTTGTAGAAACTATTGGTTCCAATTCTATTTCAGCGGCAATATCTTCATTAGCAACAATGATACCACGTATCTTATTGTACAAAAAAGACATAACATGCGCAACATTATCTTTTTCTTGGGGTTTGGGTTTATATTGCGTAGTAAAAAGCAAGCTTTTATTTTGAAGGTTTTTTTTCAAATTGTCGTCACAAGAAAAGTCTTCTGTATCATGAAGAACATTGCAGACCATTTGAGATGCAAAAAGTATTTTTTCAAAACGCTTGAAAATCGAATGTAATAACGACAATGCCGGCTTCGCTGTGCTACTCCATGACATAGACAACAAACTAAATTTCTTTTCGAATTGAAGATCTATATTGCTCTGTGGATCAGAAATAATGACCGTATAGACCAAGTCGGTTGCAATAGATTTATTTTCTACTGGACAATAAACAACACATTGCGTCTTAACAACTAAAGAAGGGTAAAAGTCAGCCACTATTAGTGCAAAAAGCTCATAAATTAACATTTCACTATTAATCACTTTTGGTACGGCCACTAAATTCGATGCATCATGTACAAAATCATAATTCTGAGGCATTCTCTTGATAAAAGATGCTGCTATTAGGTGCCCCCACTCAAATGAATTCTTTCTGCAACCCGAGAGAGATTCAGTTCTCCCGGTCTCTTCAAAATTTTTAAATAAAGGCTGGTTTCTATAATGATCATCTCTGGGTAGTGTTTTCAAAAAACCTCTTACACAGTTATCGGCGCTTTGATGCATGAGTGATTGATTAGATGGAATATGGCACGTATAACTATCAGTTGTTTTAGAAAAGACTTGCACAGGCCCAAGAGTTCTCGATCTTTTCCTATGTTCTTCAATGTTTTTTGCACTATCATCATTTAATAAATCGCCAGGAGATGTGTGAATCGGAATCATTTCTCCTTGATATACAATAGAAATTCTTTTCGTATTATCACTGACTGGACTTGCAATTTCGTTAGGAAAACTGCCAGGTGAGTCTTCTTTTTTGGGATTTATTCGACCAAAAACAGTATTATTTAAAGCGCTACCGACAGATCCTGATCGACTTCTTTTTTGAGGAGTGGGAGTGCTGCTGAAGATGGAATTAGAGCTCTCTTTAATTGGAGACTGCATATTACTGATGCAATTTTGTAAAAAATCATTGTCTAAGACATTCGTTGCAGCATTTTTAGGAGCTAATGGTCTTTTTTGAGAAGTGGGAGTGCTGCTGAAGATGGAATTAGAGCTCTCTTTAATTGGAGACTGCATATTACTGATGCAATTTTGTAAAAAATCATTGTCTAAGACATTCGTTGCAGCATTTTTAGGAGCTAATGGTCTTTTTTGAGGAGTGGGAGTGCTGCTGAAGATGAAATTGTGTATTGTTTTAGCAGGTGATTGGAGATTCGGCTGATCTAATCTTTTTATTAGATTAGGGGTTTCATTTTCTTTGCCTGTAAAAAAAATGGATTTCTCGGGGTTCAAAGGTAACAATTTAAAAACATGATCAAAAACATTGAGCAAATTTTAACAAAGCGTGCATTTGCATGTACAATTTAGCTGCAATAATAAATCTTTTTAATATAAAATTAAAATAGATTATTTCAACAATTTAAAAATATGCATCTATTCATGATTTATTGTGCGAACATTCCTTTTCTCATAGGGGTGCTTTTATCTTTTTTCGGTGTTGTTTTGAGTGACACTGTAAAATTTTTAACAATTTGCTATATTGCGAATGTGATTAATTGGATTTGTGGGTATCACTGGAATCTTTCGATGCAAAGCTTAGAAAGAAAAACTGTTTATGTGACAGCAGCATTTAGTTGCCTCACTCTTTGGGCAATGTATGTTGCATTTTTAAAAGATTACAAGGGTGCATCTTATATTTTAACAGCAGTACTATCTTTACAGATTTATTGGGATTTTCAGCCTGAAGTGACATATTTTATTTCTCCTCACGTAAAGCTTGCAAGAATCATGAGTACATTAATGACTCTTTATTTTTTAACACGCATATTACCATTGTGAACGATTTTATATATTTCTTTGAACAGGCTGATAACTATACAAATTTTTTGTTTTTGTTTTTAGCTATAGTTCTTGGCTGCAATATCGCAAATTGGATATTTTTTAGAAATATTTTGAATTTTTTGGGGATTTATCCGAGAAGCTTTTTTGGATTAATTGGTATTTTTTTTGCTCCTTTTTTACATGGATCATTGACTCATTATATGAGCAATGCCATGGCATTTTTTTGCATGGAAATGATCATTATTTTTCTTTTAGGTCCGGAAAAAGCCATAGCTCTTTCGATGTTATTATGCTTTTTGAGTGGCATTCTCACGTGGTGTTTTGGTAGAAAGGCTTTTCACATCGGGGCATCTTCTATGATTAGCGGTCTTTTTTCATGGATCGTCTATTGGGCCTTTCATGACCCTTCTATTTTTTCATTTTTTATAGTGTTTTTTATTCTTTTGTATTTTGGAACCATTATTCTTGGTGTGATTCCAACAACAGATGGGACTTCTTGGGAGAGCCATCTGTTTGGTTTATTAAGTGGTGTTTTTGTAGCCAAGCACCCCTATTATTTGGATATATCCCTGTTAGCTTATTGGAATATCACTGATTGGATTGCGACATTTTAGCAATAAAAATGCGGATTTTTTTTAAGCTCAATTGAAGCATTTGAGACACCCTAGATTCACCAATCTGAAGCAAATCGCCGATTTGCTTCAGATTGTAGTTATTTTGATAATATAAAACAATGACTATTCTTTCTCGCTCTTTCAGGCTTTCTAAAGCGCTTTGCAATAACCATTGTTCTTCTTGCTTGATTACATCATCAATTGGGTTTGATTTAGCAGGAATGATTTCATGCAAAGAAATTGCATCGCAAGCTGATGGTGCATCGTAAGAGACTATATATTTAGCTTCATAATCATGAATCATCTGCGCAACCTCATCATACGAAATCTGCATTTCCTGCGCCAGTTCTTGCAAAGAGAACCGAGAACTGTGATTTTTTTTCTCTAATGCTGCTATACTTTGCATCAGAAGCCTGGATTGACGATGTACGGCTCTTGGGGTCCAATCTCCTTTTCTAATTTCATCAATAATTGCTCCCTTTATTCTAATAGAAGCGTACGTTGCAAACGAGGCCCCTTTTTCAAAAGAATATTGCGAAGCAGCTTCTAAAAGACCTATATAGCCCGATTGCATAATATCATCAATAGATACATGCCTAGGCATTTTAGAAATCATATTATGTGATATTTTTTTTACTAAAGAAGCACCTTTTTGAATATGATGAAGATAATCTGATGAAAGAATGGAATATGTATTCATATGGAAAAAGCATTTTTAAGACAGCATGCTCTTTCAAAATACAAAAACCATGCCAATCCAAAAATTTAATCCATTAAATCTTGATAAAGATAAGATATGCTTCTAGGAAAATATTCAATCAAAATTCGTTGTTGCTCATGATTTAGCTGGTGTAAGAAAAACATAGCCTGTTGTTTTAAATAGTTATTTTCCTTTTGACACTGATAAAGATCTGCGTAAAAACAAAAAGTACAGATTTTTTCCAAATCATAATCATGCGGAAAGAAAAAAGAAAGCCGCTGAAGAGAGAGATGTTCATTCATATGGCTTTTATCAAAGATGCTATTTAAAGACCAAGGAACATGAATAAATTTAGCTTTTCCTTCCCAGAGCACCTTTTGCAAAAGAAGTTCTCCGAACAAATAAGACTGCAATTGGTCGCGTAATAAAGGAATATCGCTGTATTTTTTATAAAAACCCAAAATTTCCGGCGAAAACTTTCCAACATTCTTCTTAATTTTTACGAATAAATCTTTCTCAACAATAGTCTCTCTAAAATTTAAATTATCTTCGAAAATAGAGTACAGGTTTTGCATCTCTTTAGAAGCATTAATAGAGATTACAAGATCCGAAGAAACCTCTAAAAACCCAGAACTCATGTTTCCAAGAAAATACATGCTATCCGACAAGTAGCCAAGCTCGGTTAAAAAGATCTTTATATCATTGAGTGCTGCAGGGCGATCTTTTTGAGTGCAATTTAATGCTTGATGAAACCACTGATTCTTTATGATAGCGACACATTTATAACAACCGGTATAAATGTGTGAATTGAGAGCTGTTTGATACAAACCTGAATTATCTAATTCCTCTTTTTCTATCCACTGATAGGGTAATGAATTGAGGATTTCTATGATGTCTTTATTGAGTTTTTCGTGTGGTGGGAGCAGGACTGTAATAACGATATCGTTCCTCTGGGTTTTTTTATGCTCTTTCGATAATATTGATTTTAGTAAGAGGGTTGTAACAATAAATAAAGAGAATTTAAGCAAAAAAATCTGTATTTGTTTATGGGATTTTCTATACATGGCAAATCTCTTGGATTTTCGAAAAATGAAAATGGAAAAAATGATCTAAATATTCTTTTTCTTTATGGTTGAGTGCAGAAAAAGATTCTCGAAGCGATTCTTCAATATATCTGGCAACAATCGCATTTTTTGAAATATAATAAAAATAATCATCTATTAAGATCATGACATTGGTGATGATATCAACGCGGTTTTCATCAATCCCACAAGATAGAAATTCTTTTATGGATGCTTGTTGAGAGACTGTTCCTTTATCCATCCATTCCCCTGTAGAATAAATATCTATTGAGGGATAAGCTTTTGACCACCCGCTCATATATAAATCTTTCCAAAACCCAGGCCCAGTAGAGAAAATAATAAAAGGCACATAAAGGAAGTTTTGATTTATATTTTTTTTAGCAAGATCTAATCTTTGATTCTGATAAAAAATATATTGCTGCACAGAATGAATTGAACTTCTCATCGATATCAGATGTACCAAATCAGCAGAATCAGCTAATCTTGATTCTGCCATTCTCATAATGGCTGCTTTTAAAGCAGCATCACTTTTCGCAGAAATCAAGAAATCATTATTCATGCGAAGACTATTGCCATCGATACCTGAGCCTTTTTCATATAAAACACCGTGATAAATTCCCGGACGGGTTACTGCTCCCACACCCATTGAAATAGCGCTATTTTCTGAGAGAGGGGAACGAGGAAGATAAATGTTTTTTGCATTTTCTAGTCGGTGCACAAAGGTGTCGATGTCCATATAAACTAAAAAATCGCTATTAAAATGATCTATAGATGCGATCCGAATAAAATCACTGCATGCAGCAGGTATTCCGTGTGTGCATTGCTCTTGAACCAACGAATATACATCAGCGGTAATATTTTTAATGACGTCTGTGTAAAAAACAAACTCGAAAGCGTTGGGATACCTCTGTGTCCATACTTTAAATAAATCGTTGTGATAAGCAAATGTTTGGGCATCACCTATTAAAATGAACTTAACAGGTGATTTGACATGTCTCCGTGTTTCGTATAACCACCTTTCAATAAAAATTTTCCATTTTAAAAAAATGTCTTTTTTTCCACCGATACAGTTTAACCAAGGCTCAGAATTTTGAGGATTTTGAACCCAAATTTGAGACATGACATACGATTGATCTGTATGATTTAGTGTGTCAAAGAAATCATCCCACCAATTAAAAGCACATATATGCACACCATAACAAAAAAGAGCCACCCAGAAAGAAAGCTCTATTCGAGAGGAAAATAAAATCAATTGTATTCTTAGGCTGTTTTTTTTCTATTATGGCATATTTTTTGATCACTATTTTTTAGAAAATTGATAAATGGCTTGAGTGGCAATCAGATTGCCAAAAATATTTAACGTCGTTCTGATCATGTCTAAAAATCTATCAATACCAACAAGAAGCGCAACCTCGTCTGTACTCACACCGAGTGACGATAATACGACCATTAAAGCCACCAGACACCCAGAAGGCACCCCAGCTGTACCCAGACAAACCATCCAAGATAATATGACAGCAGCAATAGAAAGAGAAAAATCAAAACATGCTGTACATAAAGAGAGTATGTACAACGATGCGATTGTAACAAAAAGAGTTGTGCCTGCCATATTCATTGTGATTCCCATGGGCATTACAAAGCGTATGAGAGAGGGTTCAATACCAAATTTTTTATCTAAAGTATCAATCGCTACAGGTAAAGTTACAGCAGAGGAGCTTGAGGAGAATGCTAAAAGCAATGGTTCCATACTTTTTTTCAAAAAAGAGAAAGGGTTTTGTTTTAAGACGATAGTGATGACTGCTAATGCAGCAGTGATATATATAACGACACCAGTACCGAACATAGAGAGAAAAAGAGTTATTTTTTTCATAGAATCGACATTGAATTTTAAAAATGTTTCGAGAACAATGAAAAAAACACCTAACGGTAACGCCAAAATTAATACACGCACCATTTTAAATAAAACAGTTGATAAAAATTCTGCCCCCTGTATCACTCGATCTTGGAGATCGAAAAATTCTTTTTTCAAAGTTAAGGCAGTGCAAATACCCAAAAAAGAGAAAAAAACGATTAAACCAATCATATCTAGATCAGCCAAAGCTTTAAAAATATTTTTAGGGAACAGCCTAAGAAAAAGCGTGAAAATAGGATTGGAAGGGCTTGTTACAGCAAAACTGCTTTCTTGAGATATGAGAAAAGGTAAATAAATGACAAAAGAAATAGCACCAATAAGAGCGCTAAAAAATGAATTGAAAAAAAAGACACCGAGCATTTTGGGTGCAAATGTTGTGGCATCAGGGCGTAATGTAATTCTTAAAGCACCCAAAAAAATCGATACCAACACTAGTGGCGCCACCACCATCATTAAAGATTGTAAAAACACTTGCCCGAAAAAAGAGCAATAAGGAATAATAATCTCAATACTCATAGGTGCTAAGATACGCAAAAAAAGAGCTAGGACGATCGAGCAGATAAATGCCGAAGCTGTATTATATTTTATCATCAAAGAACTCCAAAATAGACTTGTGCTGAGGGCAAAAATGTTCCCGCAGAATATGCAAAAAAATGCGATACTTTTCAGGTGCTGGCCGTAACTGAAAAAACCAGTCCCATATATCGCCATCACTTTCTTGTAAAAAGTCATGATATAAGATCTGTGATTTCTTTTCCAGGCGTTCATACACTCTATGTGCAAACCATTCTAAAATTAAATCAAGTTCTTTCATTCCTCTTCTTGATTGAAAAATAACCCATTCTTTCATGATCTTTCCTTAGGTGATATAATTACATATGTCCTTTATGTATAACAAAAATAGAGAGCAACGCATTTATGGCTGATTATAGCTGGTTTCATCACATCAAGACACGAATGAGTCTCATAGCAAAAACCAAAAAAGCTATTGGGTTGATGATGATGATTTGTTTTATTGAACCTATTTTTTTACCTATGATTCCAGAACTCATTTTAACGCCGATCATTTTAGCGCAAAAAGATCGGGCCTTAAAAATTATTGTATTAGCACTAGTAGCTAATACACTTGGGGCTATTTTTGCTTACAGCACGGCATATTTTGCAGGTCAGATTCTCTTAACATATAGTGGCGAATTCATACTTTCACTCTACGCTCAAGGAAAAACCCATCTTTTACATTATGGGTTTTTTCTTCCGTTTCTTGGAAGCTTCACACCTTTCCCTCTAAAGGTCATTACGTGGACATGCGGCCTAACACGATTTCATTTTTTTTATTTTATTAGCGGTGTTGCTGGGGGGAGAACGCTCAGATATGCATTAAATTTAATTTTTTTGAGAAACAAAAATAATATAGATAGAGATTATACGCAGCCTCTGGAGTCACAAAAAAAACAGATAACAGAAACGCTGCTCTAAAGAAATTTAATAAACGGGCGATAATTTGGTATAAGTTTCAAATATGGCAAGCAATGCTTGATTTGGCTGAGTTTAAAAATAGCTTATAAATTTGAGCGATTTTTTATTCAGTTAAAAAAGTGATATTCGATGTTTTTTCATAATTAAGGAGAGCGCATATGTTTTTTTCATCAGAAGCGTTAGAGGTAGCCCCCAAAAATCCAGATTCACTAAAGGAAAACATACAAAAAAACAACGATATTAGTTGGCGACGAAGAACTCGCCGCACAGCAATCGAGCTGTTCAATAGCATTAATGCGCAAAATGTACCTTTAGATAGCGGCGGTTTCAAACCGCATCGCCATTATTAAGACCGTAATATTGTTATGACATTTTTCTTATCTCAACTTTCATATTTTGTCAGAAAGATTATGTGTTTTTTTAATTCAAAACCTTTTGAACGAGATATCGTTGACAATATTCAGAGAAAAAATGCGAATATTAGCGTTGATACATATGCAGATCACTCTACAATAAAACCATATGTACCTCTTGCGAGGCAGAATAGCCTGACTTTAAAAGAATAAAAAAGACCGCTGTTTTATAAAAACAGCGGTCTCGATGTTCATTAAAAACAAAAAATAATGTTTTTAATTAGATTTCTTCTTCTTCAGCGACAGAAGAGCGATCAAAAGAACGGCTTCCAGAATATGAAGATGGCTGTCTTGGCTCAAAAGGACGGGCTTCACTAATTCTTAAAGGACGGCCGTCAAGCTTGTATCCATCTTTTTGTAAAGCTAATTTTAATGCAGAAGCATCTTCAAAATTGATAAAAGCAAAACCTCTTGGCTTTCCTGTTTGTTTATCTAAAGGGAAAGAGACATCAAGAATGATGCCACAATCAATAAATGCTTGTTCAAGAGTTTCTTTGGTGGTTCTATAAGAAATGTTTCCGATATGAACCTTAAACTGTGGTTTTGTCATGAAAATTACCTGAAAAATAAATGACCTAAAATGAAAGTTGTGGTTTAAACAACTTGGCGTATCACAGTATAAAATGAATAAAAGAGGTCTGCTTTGAGATGCCTACAAAAATCAAATTACAAAAATGACTCTACCATATTAGAAGATATTGAAACAAAAAGCCAGTTTTGAAATGAGCTATAAAATTTTATATAAATCTTTTATTTTATAATAACTCGAACAACTCAGAGTTTTGGCTAAAAGGATATGAAAACGATGAAAATAAAAGCAATAGATTCTCTAAAAGATTTAAAATACCAGGCTATTGTCATAAAAAGCACTGAAATGGCTTTATGGAAGGAAAAAATCCCTTTATTAAAAAAAATAAAAGATCAGCATCTTCCAGATCAGAACTCTTGGAATCCGATTGAGTGTCTTGAAAGCGGACTATGCATTGTGCTTGAAAACTTTTCGAGTGAGCGTCATGATTACCACAAAAAAATTCAAGCTATTCTAGAGTTTCTTGAAAACAAAAAAATATCTAAAACATTATGGATTTATCATGGGATGTCGGAAAAAGCTACATCTTTTGTCATTCATATAAGAAATGCCTTATTTCGTTACGAAGATTTTCTTTCAGATCCTAAAAAACGACATTTGAAAGAAATCATGATATTTGGTCATGATCGTTTATTGGCTAGATATATTCAAATTGGCGAGTATATTTCAAACGCCATACATATCACGAGAACATTGGCTGAAACACCGCCTAATATTTGTACCCCATCGTTTTTAGCAAAAGAAGCGATTGAACTTGGCAAGATAAATTCAAATTTAGAAGTTTCTGTTCTAGGGTTAAAAGAAATCAAAGCTCTAAAAATGAATTCTTTCTTATCTGTTTCGAAGGGATCGGCACAAGAGCCTAAATTTATTTCTATTCGATATGCAGGTACAAAAAAAGGAGTAGATCCTATTATATTTATAGGGAAGGGTATTACTTATGATACAGGTGGACACTCTCTGAAACCTGCATCGAGCATGATGGGAATGAAATTTGATATGTCTGGTGCAGCTTCAGTCTTGGGTTTGATGCAGTTTGTAGCAGAGGCAAAGCTATCACATCCAATCATAGGATTAATTCCAACCTGTGAAAACATTCCTGGAGGAGATGCCAACAAGCCTGATGATATTGTGATTTCAATGTCTGGGCAAAGCATCGAGATTCTCAATACGGATGCAGAAGGGAGATTAATTCTTTGCGATGCGATGACTTACGCTGAACGGTTTAATCCTAAATTTGTGATTGATATTGCAACCTTAACTGGATCGTGCGTTGCAACATTTGGGACTGTTGCATCAGGACTTATGGGTAATGATAAAGAATTGATGGATTTGCTTTTAGATGCTTCTGAACGCTCTTCTGATAAAGTCTGGCCTTTACCTTTATGGGATGAGTATGATGAAGAGCTCAGATCTCCTGTTGCAGATATGGCGAATATTGGCGGACAATATTCCGGTGCAATCACTGCGGGGTGTTTTTTGAAAAGATTTGCAAAAAATTTTCGATGGGCACATCTGGATGTAGCTGGAACTGCGTGTATATTTCAGGGTCACAAGAGAGGCTCCACTGGCAGGCCCCTTCCATTACTCACAGATTTTCTCTTAGCTCTTGATCGGGAGGCTGAATGATTCTTCATTCATATCTTGCAAAAAAACTCAGAAATCGCGCTTTTTCAATATCCCTGCTATTTACGGCAGGGATATTGACCGAATCTATTGTATCCATTTTACACAATATCGAGACACCTGTAATTGGTTTTAAGGATCTGTTTCTTTTAATGATAAAAGAAGGCGCCTCGTCTTTGCCGATTATATTCAACTTGTCTTTTTTGCTTTCTTGGATCTTAATGAAAAGGGAATTGCAAGATAAAAAAGAATCTCTCCCCTTGCTTATTAACCTGTGGGATGAATCGAATACATCACGCATTTTACGTAGTAGCCTATCATGGTTAACATCAATCAATATTCTTTTTTTGTTTGTTTTTAATGTGTACATCCGCGATCTGGGTCCATCCTTGACAGATTCTCCATTACATTTTGTCTCCAGAGTGCGATACCAGGACCCCATATCTTTTTGTACAAACCAAACTACAGCTATTCGATTTGAACCTTTTGGTGAAAAAAATAATTTTCACAATCTGCATATTCTCTCTTATGATGAACACGGTTGGAGAATGATTAACGCTGCAAATGCCACAGTTGCGAATAATTTTTTGTTTTTAAAGAACACTGAAATAAAAGAACAAGACTCAAACAATCTTTTACGTTTTGATAGCTTAAAATTGAGTCTGCTTGATCAAAAAGAAAAATCTTATGAATCAGACTCATGGAGCCTGTTAGATATATTTAGCCATTTTAATAGAAGAGAAAGAGGGCAAATTTTATGGCGATTAGGCCTTATGTTGCAACCATGGTTTTTTTTTCTATTACCTATCAGAAAGTTGGAATACACACCCAAGAT
This sequence comes from uncultured Gammaproteobacteria bacterium, assembly GCA_964395835.1. Lineage (GTDB taxonomy): Bacteria > Pseudomonadota > Gammaproteobacteria > Berkiellales > Berkiellaceae > LLD-282. Next base: position 183,454 of record CAYNBJ010000002.1, on the reverse strand, counting down.
AACATTGGTGCATAAAAATGAAATATCACAATATTCTTTGTTATTTCTTTTGTACTTAATCGGGTTATTTTTTATGGCAAAACGATTTGTTTTTTAGGATACTTTATGACACATATTGAACAGCTTTGGCTAAAAGAGCACTCCTCCAGGTTGCTAGAAAATGTGATTCTTTTAGGAGGTTTGCAGTTTTTTTTTCAGTGGGTACGGGATATTAAATATACAAATCAATTCTATACTCATTTTGATTGTGTGTTATTCAATTTTATCGATTCTGTCAGTAATGTGCTTGATATTATTCCGCTCATTATTTTTGTTTCAGGGTGTTTAGTGCACGATCGCTGGAAACAACAAGGGTATTTTCTAAGGGCACTTTTAGATGGCATGACTCAGCGTCGTTGGGTACGTTTTGCTATGATTTGTGGGATTATGTCTTTATCTGTTTCTTTAATGACTCAGTATGCCATCAAGCCTCTGGTGCGAAATTTAAAAACAGAAAAGGCTCAAAAAACCTCTTTTTTGAAAGACTCAAATGCGAATCATTTATTTTTACTAGACCCAAACACTGTATTACACGAAAATGGCTCACAAGTGCATCTGATAAATCTGTCAACTTTCGAAACGATTCCGCAGGAATCCTATCAAAAAGTGATCGAGATTTGGAAAGAATATACGCAAGCTGCAGCAGCTGGTGTAGATAATATGAGCTTAGATGAAAAAATATATTATCTAAGACATCATTTTGCACCTAGCGATCAAAAAAAACTTATCGCTTCTTGCATGAGAGATCTGTGTTTTATGAGCTCATTTTTTTCATGTTGGTTCTTTATAGAAAGTGATCGACAAAATTTACCAATGAGCGCCAAGAAAAAATCATCTCAAAAAAACCTTTTTCTTAGATTTTTACAAGGTCTTTTTTTATATTGGACTCTAAAAGTCTTTCCTCTCCTTTCCGTCTCTATATCAATCAATTCAGTCTTATTCGCATATCTCACAGGATGGTTAACAATTCTGTATTTATCAAAAAACTATGGTAAACTAGCCTAGTTTTTATCCGCATCAATTGAATCATGTCGCATATTCCTGTTATTACAGTTAAAAAATCACCTCGCCTCGCACAGGGTAGTCCTTGGATCTATTCAAATGAAATCTTAGAAAAACCCGATAATCTCGAGTCGCAGAAGGCCATAGTGATTTATCAAACAACAGATCGAAAAATAAAAGGATTTGCGACGTATAACAAAAATGCCCTCATTTCACTAAGAGTTTTAACACGCGATATAGAAACACCTATTTCACAGGAATGGTTTTATGAAAAAGCTGTTATAGCACTAGAGCACAGAGAAAGATATTATCCAGGCGGCTATTATCGATGGATTTACGGAGAGTCAGATGAGCTACCTGGTCTTGTAATAGATCGATATTTATCTGTTGCAGTGGTTGAAATCAATTCAGCTGGGATGGATCTTCTGTATCCGATATGGATAGAGGCATTCAAAAAAGGCTTTCCTGAAATTCAAACATGGGTTATAAGAAGAGATTCAGGTTCCAGAGTGCTAGAAAATATTTCTCAGAACGAGCCTGAAATTGTTGGTAAACCTCTTGAGGATTTAAGCTTATGCCAAGAGGGCCCGATCTCTTTTTATGCCAACTTTCTTCATGGACAAAAAACCGGTTGGTTTTATGATCAAAGAGATAATAGACAAACAATCGCCCAACTCATCACACCTGATATGAAATGCCTCGATCTTTGTACACATACTGGAAGTTTTGCCTTATACATGGCTGCTTACGGAGCTAAGGAAGTCGTTGCCGTAGATATTTCTTATTCCGCTTTAGAAATAGCTCAAAAAAATGCTGCTCTTAATGGGTTATCTCATAAAATCCAATGGGTTAAAAGCGATCTTTTTGATTTTTTAAATGCACAGTTGCCCTATTCGATTGATTGTATTGTCCTGGATCCACCTGCGTTTATTAAAGGGAAAAAAAGCCTCCAAAGCGGATTGGCAGGGTATCTGAAAGCTTTGGTTCTCTCTTTGCAAGCAATAAAAAATGGTGGGCTACTATGCTTTACTTCATGCTCGTTTCTTTTATCACTATCGGAAATTGATGGATTATTGCAACAGGCTGCGTTTAAATCACAGCGAAAATTACGCATCATTAAAACACTTGGCCTGGGATCTGATCACCCTATCGATCCTTTTTGCCTAGAAATGCGCTATCTGAAAGGAGTAATTGTACAGGTCAATTCATAGAACTAGACAGAATCTGTTTTGATGACAAAGTGCTCATAGTTGTTCGTCAACTTTTCGCACACACAATATTAAAGATTCTGTTTTTTACAATCTTTTGGTATTGGCCAGGTGAGATATTCTGGACTTGTATAACGTCCCAAATGAGCCAGTCAACTGTGTCCCGAATATCCAACTCAATGAGCATATGAGATCTTTTATTTAAAGTATGTTGCATGCTCGATACAAGATTCTTTTTGCCACAGTTTAAAATCATCTCAAATAATAACATTCATTGTTTCAGGTCATGCAGACACCAGATTGACAAGCCTACATTTCTATGCAGAACTAGCTGGGCGTCTTAGCAATAACGTCATCGAGAGCGTATTTCTCATATGGATGCTCTCGAAAAAGTAAAAGAGAATCACCCCCCCTCCCGTATCTATCTTTTAATACATGGAAAGATATTTCGTCACTTCTAACTGAAAGCTACTTTTATATCGTTTGGCACATCCCTAAATGATATCAACGGATAAGTCAGCTGTATTCATGATCAGCTCGCCATAATCATAAGAAAGATTTAAAAGATCTTATGCTCTAACATATAACCGTATAAAAAGATTGCCTTACACATCTCAACTGTCACACATATTGATAGCGTTACAATGAAATTCTACACGAAACGCAATCAAGCTCTGTATCCTTCATGTCATGCTTCAAATGACCTACTAGGCAGCTGAAGCACTCTCAATGCATTCAATCTTTATACCGATCAATTTATACGCTTCAATAGAGTCCATTAAAAAAACACATGCGCATCAAAAACGCAAATATATCGTGAATCAAAAGAATCATATTGATTTCTCAGTCGATACACATATACAGAGACTCGTGTTAACAAAGTGATAATGATTTCAAATGAGCTCTGATTTACGTTTTGAGCTTTTTCATAAATGAAGAGCATGATATAATATGTTTTTTTTGAATCCATATCCAGTGTCTCTTAGTAAAAGTAGATTAGGTGAAAAAATCATTCACTATATCAAGCAAGCAAATCGTCACTTTCATTTGTTTGAAAAAAACGATCGTATTCTCGTTTGCCTTTCAGGCGGAAAAGATTCATGGGGATTAGTATGGGCCTTAGATCGCATGCGAAAGATGCGCATCATCGATATCTCCATCCATGTGCTCACGCTCGATCAGGGACAACCAGGATTTAATTCTTCCGCCCTAGAACAACGATTGACAGCGATGGGAATATCTTTTGAAATTTTATATCGCAATACTTACAAAATTGTTCAAGACAAGATTCCTGAAAATCAAACTTATTGTTCTCTTTGCTCACGTCTAAGACGCGGCATTCTGTATGAATACGCTCGCTCGAATGGTTTCAATAAAATTGCCCTTGGACACCATAGGGATGATTTAATCACATCTTTACTCATGTCTGTTTTTTACAAGGGCTCAATCTCTTCCATGCCGCCCAAGCTGCTTAATGAAAAAGGAGACGTCATCTTACTCCGCCCTCTTTGTTATGTTCAAGAAGATGATCTCAAGCTATTTGCTCAAGAGCAAGAGTTTCCTATTATTCCTTGTTCACTCTGCGGCTCTCAATCCAACCTTGAACGGCAGTCTATTAAAAACTTGATTCACAACCTAGCAAAACATAATCCCAAAATTCCCAGTAATATCCTCCATGCACTGAGCAATATTTCTGCCAGACACCTCATGGACAAAAATCTTTTTGATTTTAGATCACTACAGGCTCTGTCTTTTTGCACGCCAGAAGAACAATCATCCTTATCACACACAAAAGAAGAAAAAGAAGAATTCGATGAAATTTTTAAATTTGACACCTGAAGCCGTCGGAAAGCGAATTGACGCTTATCTCGCCTCCATCTTAACTGAACGCTCTCGCTCTTACTGGTGCACACAAATTGAACTTGGTTTTATTGTGGTCAATGGAATGCAAATCCCTCCGAAGTATCGTCTCAAAGAAACTGATAAAATTACGATTAAAGAAGAGGAACTTCTGGAGCACGATAAGAATACTCTCTTTTCAGAAGAAATTATTCCAGAAAATAAGCCCCTGCCAATCGTCTTTCAAGGAAAGGATTTTATTGTGATAAATAAAACCCCCGGCTGGGTTGTGCATCCAGGCAATGGTGTATATGCCAATACGATTGTTCATGCTTTGGCACATAGCCACCCCCAATGCATGACTTTACCAAACTGGGGCCTTATTCATAGGTTGGACAAAGACACCTCGGGATTAATGGTGATTGCACTGACACAAAATGGTTATCATTTTTTGTCACAATTGATGCTCGCTCGATCAATTAAAAGAGAATACAGAGCTATTGTTTGGGGACGCGTTGCAAAAAACCAACGAATTGAAAGCTTCTTATCTCGTGACAAAAAAAATTTCCTTAAAAAGCGATCCTCTCCTATAGAAACGATAGGTTCTAAAAAAGCGATTACGGATATCGAAATTCTCTCTTATTTCAAAAATTGCACCGAAATTGTCTGTCGTTTGCATACTGGACGAACTCATCAGATTCGCGTGCACTTGGAATCTATTGGCCATCCCCTGATCGGCGAACAACTGTATTCTCAGCATCCTGTCGCAAAAAAACTTTTTTCTCGACAGTCTTTACACGCACAAAAATTAGCTTTTAACAACCCCGAAAAGCCTGATGAGCTCTTATCCTTTGAATGCCCTGTCCCACAAGATATTCAAGAACTCATTTTAAGCTTAGAGAAAATTTGATAATCCCTTTCATTCTATGCGCTTGTTGAAGCGCCTATCTGTAATAGAGGGATAAAATATCCCAAACTAAAAATTGTCGAGATGTTCATAATTGATGCTAAATACCATACTTTCAGAAAAAGTAGTTTAGTATAAAAACTTAAGAACCGTCTGGTAATTCTTTATGCAGCTCATAGAAAATGCTTTAAAATTCCGCTACGCCACAAAAAAATTTTCAAAAACCGCTCGTATAGATACCGAGCAACTCGAGCAGTTACTGGAGACCGCTCGTTTGATGCCGTCTTCTTATGGCTTACAACCATACAGATTTATTGCAGTCACAGATCAAAGGGTTAAAGAACAGCTCAGTCCGGTTTGTTACAATCAGCCGCAAATTAAGGATTGCTCTGTTTTGCTGATAGGCCAATCTCTTATCAACATTGAAGACACTGATATTGAACAATACATCTCACAGATTGCACGTGATAGAGAGGAACCTAGAGATCATTTTATAGAATTTGAAAAAATGATCAAAGGAGCACTCAGTATGATGGATGATCATTTATCGTGGGCTCAAAAACAACTCTACCTTGCTTCAGGAGCTATGCTTTTGCATGCAGCGATTGATCATATCGATACCTGTCCTATGGAGGGGTTTCAACCTGATGGAATAGATGCTCTTTTGACAGTTCCAGAACAAAAAAAATATCGAACATCCTTGTTAATTGCACTTGGTCAAAGAGATCAGAATGATTTGATGCAAAAAAAATCAAAAAGTAGAAAAAAACTTAAAGATTTTGTCATTTACATATAACCCACTTTGAGTCTTGATAAATCAGATATAACTCATTTATCATCGCGCAAGATCGGAAATGCACATAAAATATATAGGCCGGAATATAAAAATAGAATATATTCCGAGCCTGTGTGCTAAAAAGTTTCGACTCTGTGATAAGATATAGACATATCTTTATTATCCGCCTTAAAAAACAACATGGAAAAATCATTTGAACACCGGTCACGAGAAGAATTTTGGTATCAATATTGGCAAAAAAATAATGTTTTCTCTTCTGAACTTGGGTCTAAAGAATATACTTTTTGTCTTATGCTTCCTCCTCCTAATGTCACTGGCTCTCTTCATATGGGACATGCCTTTCAAGATACTTTGATGGATATTTTAGTCCGTTCGAAAGCACAGAATGAGTATCGGGTATTATGGCAAGTTGGAACAGATCATGCAGGTATTGCAACTCAAATGGTTGTTGATAGACTTTTAGAATCTCAAGGAGCAGACCTAAACCACTTGTCTCGCGAACAAAGGCTCGATGCAATATGGCAGTGGAAAGAAGAATCTGGCGGAAAAATTCTTTCTCAACTCAAAAGACTTGGGACTTTTATGGATTGGTCAAAAGAGCGATTTACACTTGATACAGAGTATACTCAAGCGGTAACTCATGCTTTTGTCACTTTATATAGAGATGGATTAATTTATAAGAAAAAACGACTTGTCAATTGGGATTGCAAACTTCAATCAGCTGTTTCAGATTTAGAAGTGGACCATATCGAAAAAGAAGGCTTTCTCTATTCTATAGAATATAAAAATAGCGAAAACCCCAGTATTTCTATCGAAGTACAAACAACTCGCCCAGAAACAGTTTTTGGAGATGTCGCGATTGCGGTTCACCCAGACGATCATCGATACCAGCACCTTATAGGAAAATCATTCACTCTGAGCATCTTAAATCGGGAAATTCCGCTGATTGCAGATCCAAGAATCGATACGTCTTTTGGATCAGGAGCAGTAAAAATCACGCCGGCACATGATTTTTTTGATTTTGAAATTGCTCAATCTCACGGATTAGAACTGATTAATATTCTCAATTCGGATGGAACATTAAACGAGCAAGCCTATCATTTCAGTGGTCTGGATCGTATCGCAGCACGACAACATGTAGTAGACGCACTCACAGAAGGCGGACATTTCAAAGGAATAACAAAACATCTTTCCTCTCTCCCTTACTGTTCTAGAACAGGTGAAAGAATAGAGCCTTATCTCACAGATCAATGGTACATTTCTATGAAACCATTAGCCCAAAGAGCTCTTCAAGCATTTTATAATAAAGAATTTGTTTTTGTCCCTGAATCATGGGGAATACAATACGAACAATGGCTGAGTGACATTCAAGATTGGTGTATATCGAGGCAACTCATATGGGGACATCGCATTCCTGTTTGGAGCGATCAACAAGGAAATTTATACTGTGGAAGCAGTGAATCTGAAGTCAGAGACTTTTACAACATAGATAGTTTCACTGAGTTAAAACAAGATCCTGATGTTTTAGATACTTGGTTTTCTTCAGCTCTCTGGCCATTCGCCACTCTAGGTTGGCCATCACAAACATTCGATCCGGAAAAGCATCCCTTTTTCCCGAACAATACACTTGTGAGTGGATTTGATATTATTTTCTTTTGGGTGGCGCGCATGATTATGTTTTCTTTGTACTTTACAAAGAAAGTGCCATTTCACCACGTTTATCTACATGGTATTATTCAAGATGCGCAAGGTCAGAAAATGTCCAAATCAAAAGGAAATGTGATCGATCCTATTGACCTTATTGATGGCATATCCCTTGAAGATTTAATAGGAAAACGCACATCAGGATTGATGCAACCGGAAAAAGCTGTGCAAATTGCCAAGCAAACTCAAAAAGATTACCCCGACGGTTTTCCGTCTTTTGGTGTAGATGCCTTACGCATGACATTTGCTCGCCAAGCATCTCCTGGAAGATTTCTGCGATTTGATATTGATGCAATCAAAATAGAACAACAAACTTGCCATAAATTATGGAATCTCGTGAAATTTGCACTTCCGTATATGCAAGATGCTCCTGTAATCGCATCACCTAAACATCCAGTAAATCAATGGGCTATGCAGGTGCTGAACAATTGCAAAAAATTATCTGACAAACATCTTGAAGAATACCGTTTCGATCTTTACATCAAAACACTTGTTGAAACAATGTGGGATCAAATATGCGATCATTATATTGAAACAATTAAGGTGCTGATTAAAGATCCTGATTTTGAAACTGAAAGCGCAGTGGTTCTTTGTCAGGTTATTAAAGGACTGGTATTTTTACTGCACCCAGTGATTCCTTTTATCACTGAAGAATTAAGCTGGATTATTCACCAAACACTCTCACCAAACGATACGTATTCTGTTCTTGCAAGACAAAAAATGCCTTGCATCTTTCATGCAGTTCCATCTTTAACAGAATCCGATGAGCACCTCTCTTCGGTAATGAGTAGCTTCTTCAAATTTCTCAGCTCTTTAAGAACTCTGCGTTCAAAAATGAATTTATCCCCAAAAGAATCATATAGATGCCTGACTACCAAGGAGACCTTTTTAAATTTTTCGCAATATCGTTCAATTTTGAAACATATGGCGAAAATTGACTTGGAAATTTATGCAGAACAGGATGACCATCATCCTGATATGGCTTTACTAGAAGGTGTAGATGGATCATTTTCTTACTTTTTATCCGTTCCCAAAAAAGACTTAGAAGAACAAAAAGAGCGTCTTTCTTTAGAAATCAAAAGAATTAAAAATCAAATCGAACCATTAGAAATCAGATTGAACGATCAATCTTTTTTAAAGAACGCTCCACAAAAAGTCTTAGAAAAAGATCGTTTAAAACTACAGGATTTTCACGCTGCCCTTAAAGCCGCTATTCAAAGCTATGAAGCGCTTGCTGGTTCAAAAAACGGAGAATCTGCACAGTGATTGAGTTTAATGAGATCTCTCTCAGCAGAGGATCTTTATCGCTTCTTGATAAAGCCTCAGGGAAAATTTTTTCTGGTGAAAAAGTCGGCCTGATCGGTGCTAATGGTAGTGGCAAGTCTTCTTTATTCGGATTGATAAAAAAGGAATTTGTTGAAGATGGCGGCGTTTTTAACATGCCGTCTCAGTTGCGCATTTCTTTTGTAGAACAAGAAGTTGCACAAACCGAACTCTCCGCTCTTGATTATGTTTTAGAGGGCGATCGTAGGTATGCAGAGATTACTCAAGCCATTCGTCAAGCTGAATCTGAAAGCAATATGGAACGCTTAGTTGAGTGTTATGAGTATCTAGAACAAATCGATGGCTATACAGCTCCTACACGTGCCGCAGAATTGCTATACGGGTTAGGTTTTTCAGCATCTGCTCAAAAAAAAGCGATTAAAGAGTTTTCTGGTGGCTGGCAAATGCGACTGAATCTTGCCAGAGCCTTAATGCAGCCATGCGATCTCCTGCTTTTAGATGAACCAACAAACCATTTGGATTTAGACGCTGTTTATTGGCTGGAAAAATGGTTAAATAAATTTGAAGGCACACTTATCGTGATTGCACATGACAGTGTTTTTCTTGACAATGTCGTTAACAAAGTGATTAGAATAGAACATCAAAAAATGCATGTTCACAAAGGGACATATTCTGATTTTATAAACTGGAAAGCAATACAACTTCAACAGCAACAAAAAGCTTTTGAACAGCAACAGGCTAAAATAGCTCACCTGCAATCTTTTATTCGCAGATTTAAAGCGAAGGCTTCGAAAGCCAAACAAGCTCAATCTCGCATGAAAAGCCTGGATAAAATGGAAATCTTAGCAGCTGTTCACCTTGCTGAGGATTTTAGATTTGAAATGGTTGCCTCAGAGAATTGCCCCAACCCATTAGTGCAGCTAAAAGATGCAGATCTGGGATATCATGACACAATCATTTTGAAAAACGTTCAATTTCACATTTCACCACAAGATCGTATTGGTCTTTTGGGTGGAAATGGTGCAGGAAAATCAACTCTTATCAAAGCATTATGTGGTATTTTAAATCCACTCAAGGGGACTCAGTACACAAGCCCAAAACTAAAAGTTGGGTATTTTTCACAACATCAGGTTGATATTTTACGTTTTGATCAAACACCTTTTTGGCACTTAAGACAAATTGCACCTGGATCTGATCAGCAAATTTTGCGATCTTTTTTAGGTCAATTTGGATTTCATGGTGATAAAGTCTTTGAAACAACGGAACAGTTTTCCGGAGGAGAAAAATCTCGATTAGTTTTATGTTTATTGGCTTGGCAAAAACCGCATCTTTTACTACTTGATGAGCCGACAAACCATTTAGATCTTGAAATGCGCGAATCATTAGCTCTTGCATTGCAATCGTTTGAAGGTGCAGTCATTGTTGTATCGCACGATAGAGATCTTTTAAATGCTGTTACAGATCGGTTTTTTCTGGTGCATAATCAAAAAGTCGCCCCATATGAGGGCAGTTTAGATGATTATGCTCAATGGATTATCGCTGAAAGAAAAAAAGCTTTATCCTTAGAATCGAAACATGCTGCTGATAAAAAACGCTCTGAAAATCAAAAACCCCAGCTCAGTGCGACAGTCGCATCTCACATGTCTAGCCAAGAAATAGAGAAAAAAATAACAGACATAGAGAAAAAAATTGAAGCAATTCAAACAAAAATACTAAAGTTGCACTACAGCGATTCGCAAATCAAAGATCTTTCAGAGCAACTCATTCAATTAAATGATACAAAAAAATCTCTAGAAGATCAGTGGCTCAGCTTCCTATAGAACTGATGTTTAGCATAGAGCTGTCTAAAATGACAGCTCTTATTGATGAGCTATTTTATAAAAACAATATCAATATCATCATCGCAACAATCTATCAAACTCAGATTTTTATTTTTTTCTATGGACTATAATCAAGAACAATGCTCTACTACGCGTAAAAAGAGTCTATGCATTCAGATGGTCAATCGTATTCATCATTTCTTGTTTCTTTGAAAGAACAACAAAAAAATCGTTCTCTTCAGCTCTCTCAACAAGATCTCGATTGCTTGAGGCAATTTTTAAAATTCGATCCTTTGAGCCAATATTTGTATCAAAATTATTGTCCAATTTCTACAGATCAGAGAGCACAATTCAAGTGTTTAATATATCGACTGCGCCAACAAAATTATCAATTTCAGAGCGAATACTATGCTGATGTGGATGAAATGATTATATCCACAGATCAGCCTATACAGCCTATAGAAAAATCTGCATTAGACATTATAAAGCCTTATATTTTCGAAAAAAATGGTGTTATCCATGCTTCTGATGCTCTATATAGGCATTACTGCGAAGCCTCTTCTGAATACAGGAATACTCTTCAATACGTTTTAACACAAAAAAATCAGAAATGTCATTCCTTTGTGCATTCTTCGAAAAGGATACAGAAATCAGCAGATCTCAATGATACACAATTAGTTCCTAAGCAAGTGAACCACATTTCTCGCAACAACGTACCTAGTAATGCAGCAATACACGATCAATTGCATCAAGATCCAGAGAAGAACATACTCAATACTCTGCCATATCCCGACAGCAAAAAAAACGTTCAACCTGTTATCACGGAAGAAGATTTTATTGCTTTCTTGGTCAAAAAAGGTTTGTGTTTTGATCATAATCATGGGGAGTTAATTTTAGCTGTAATTACGGAAGGATTGGCAGATCTGAGTGCAAGATTCGGTCGTAATGAGCCATATCAGATTGATTCATGCTTAGATCCTGATGCAATTATAAAGATGAAAGAACAATTTGATACCGTATCACTCGAACTCAATTACTGGTCTTTTCCACATAATGATTTATTTTTATTGCAATCATATGTAATAACAAACCTGAATGCGAATGAAGAAAATTTAAAAAAAATAAATTGCTCAGAAATTGTACTATGCGAGCAGCTGGAAAGGCTTCTATCTAAAATTAATAATGAGCAATTAAGGATCTTAATCAAAGCTGTGATATATCATGGCTATGCCACAGCTTTAGAAAAAATTCTCGAGCGGTTCATCTTTAAGCATAAAGATTATAAAGATCTTTGTCTTTATGCAGCACAAAATTGTAAAATGATTATCTTGAATCACTTAAAACAATACATGAGGACACATCGGATACAGGTCTCTTATGATGACATCATGAGCTATTTTATTCTTGTATTGTCACAAGGCTATCTCAATACGACTGAGCTCTTTACAAGCATGTTTAACCAAAAAATAAGACCGACTGCAGCAAATGATATTTTTTGCTATTTCGCCCAAAAGAATCAACAGCGCGTCCTAGATATTTTAATTCACGCTGATATTCATTTGCATCTTTATCACAAACAATGCACAAACACAGCTCTTATGGTAGCTGCGAAGCATGGATATATTGAAATAATCAAGCAACTGATTAAAGCTGAAGCCGATAAAAGAAACCGCATAAGGCTTCACCAAATAATCAAAATCGAAACGACACAACAGTTCACTCTGTCAGAGAACAGATTTTATTCCACAATGCAGACGCCTTTTGAATTATGTTATGCAGCTCTTAAGACAGCTATCATTCATAATCATACGAATTGCATGGAAGTGCTGATTGAAATCATATTAACACTACCAGAGGATCAGACAAAGTTCCTAGCATCTTTGATAAGATCGATGATCAAAGATGCATCAATCGATGCTTTAAAAACTTTAATACAATGCTGCCCAAGTACAATCAATTACGTTCATAGCGATGGACAAACAGCTCTCATGCATGCTATTTGTCTAACGAATAATGTAGAAATCATCGATCTTTTTATTGATAAAGCAAAAAATATCAATCTCCAAGACAATAATGGCTACACCGCTCTCATGCATGCTATTCGTCAGGAAAAAGACATGAAAATAATCCAGCGTCTTATTGAAGAGCAAGCAGATCTCAACCTGCAAGATCGAAACGGAAAAACGGCTCTCATGCATGCTATTTATCTCGAAAAAGACCCGCAAATAGTACAGCTTCTTCTGAGCAAAGATGCCAATCCAAACCTTCAGGATATCAATCAAAAAACCGCTCTTATGCACGCTACCACTGCCAAAAACGGATTAGAAATCATCCCTTTTCTTCTGAGCAAAGATGCCAATCCGAACTTTCAAGATATGAATCATAAAACCATTCTCATGCACGCTATTTGTCTAACGAATAATGTAGAAATCATCGATCTTTTTATTGATAAAGCAAAAAATATCAATCTCCAAGACAATAATGGCTACACCGCTCTCATGCATGCTATTCGTCTAGAAAAGGACATGCAAATAGTCCAGCGTCTTATTGAAAAGCAAGCAGATCTCAACCTGCAAGATCGAAATGGAAAAACGGCTCTCATGCACGCTATCCCTGCCAAAAACGGATTAGAAATCATCGGTTTGCTTCTTCACAAAAGTGCAAATCTTGCGCTTCGAGATCGGTCTAATAACTCTGCTCTCATATTATCAGCACAATTACAAAAAGAAAAAGTGCTGACATTTTTAATTGATTGTGGAGCTGATCCATTTGACCCTCAAGGATATAGAATTGATTTGGATCCACAAACACTACAGATAATAAAAAATGCCAGAAAAGAGCATCGTAAAATCGCCAAAGCGCTTTTAGATCGAACGCTCAATTTACAAATAACAGAATGCCCTGAACCTCGATTACTTAGAATTATTAAATCAGTCTTTCAAGAGAGGGAATACCTAACCTTCAATATTATGCTGAAACAGATTTGGCGCTCTTATTTTTCTAGAAATAGAAATGATCAGATAAAATCATATCTTCTTTTCCAGTGTTTGGATAAAAAATACTCCAAGATTATAGAAAAATATACAAAAGAACATCTCTTGACGTATAAAAACAATATGAATGAAACAGCTCTTGATTATTGCAAAAAAAATGGTTATCAAGACATGTCAGTTCTTATCTGCAATATTGTTCAAGCAAAGGATACAGAATCTTTGCAAATATCATCTCAACAAACGTCTGATGTGGAATCGTTAGCAAGCTTTAAAACTCAAACTACATTATTGTTTAGCAATACGCGCCCCCAAACAGATTCTTTGACTGAAGAAAAGAATCTGCGAATTCAACACACCTAATCTGCATCATATTTATAGAAAAAATTTAAGATTTCGAAAAAATTGATAAACAGTGCAATTTGCTTGAATAGATATATATAATCACTTTATAAAAAACATTATCTTTTCAAAAATTTAAAAACACAGAGCTATCGTATCAACTTCTAAAATCTGATTAATATTTCCTCTCGACTCTTGTCTTGAAAAAAAGATACGATGTCTTAGAATGAACTACAAGTCTTGCCATGAATCAGATGGCGGATATAAACTATGGTCCTCAATAAAATTCGAATTTGCCAACAAACCATGCATCAAGAAATACACATTCCTAAAATTTCTTTTTCTTTTGATGAAAGTAGCTGGCGAGTCGTTCCAGAAATCGCAATCAACTACAAAACAGCAATTCGCATTCATGGGCCAAATGGTGCTGGAAAGTCTACTTATTTAAAACTGGTAAGTGAATATTTAAAAGAAGCTAATATTTCTTATTCATATATCCCATCTACAAACGCTTTTTTAGAATTTTTAGAAAACGAGAGTGTGGAATCTTGTGCTTTATGGCACAATTGTGAATACATGGATCTCTTGTCAAAAATAGGAACAAGAAAAAAAATTTTCATGTTGTCTCAAGGAGAAAAACAACTTTTAGGATTATGTTGTTTTCTCAAGGCAGATAGACGGATATGGATATTAGATGAATCTTTAGAGCATTTGGATGCAGAAAAAAAAGAAATGCTCATCTCTATCATAAATCAATTTTTGCTAAATGGAGGAAATATCATATATTCCCAACACTCTGAACCGTTCTGGTTACAAAATAGCAGAAATATTTTTATCAAAATCAATCAACAAGCGGATCAGTTATGTTTTTACGATTATTGACCCACTTGGCGTATACATTGTTCAGCGACATTATTATACTTTTTTTATTCGCGATATTTTTTTATAATCAAAACTCTGTAACATTTTCAATATCATTTCTCTTTTTATTTCTTCTGATACGTCCATCCATACTCGAAAATAATTTTGCAGCCATACAACAAAGTTTTTTTCAAAATCAGACCGACGCGATTTATTGGATTGTCATTTTAGAAATCGTATTACGATCTCTCTTTTTAGGATTGTGGACTGCTCACTATCCTTTGAAATTAATTTTCAGCTTTTGGTTTGGCCTTGTCTCGCTCCGATCGTTAATAGTTATTATATCCTCTCTCGTTTTTCAAGAGATTTACAAATATCTTTGGATTTGCTTAGGAGCTGTTCCTTGGTTCATAATTATGAACAATTACACTCCATCTTCTCATCATATCGTCGAGTCTCTATTAGATGGTCTGTTTTTTTTGATGTGTTTAGCGATTTTTGCTTTCACACATGTCGGTTTAAAGTGGTTTTTTTTGCCCTGCCAGTGGAGTTATGAAAATGAAAAAGACAAAATGGGCACTATCTTTACCGAGTGCTGAAAATTGCATATTTTTATTACGAAGTAGCAGTCAGTATTTGTTTTTCTTATCTGTATTGTTATTGCCTGTATGCATATGGTCCAGAATAACATCTCCATCTGATGAGCTCCATGGTATATTTGTGCAATATCTTTATTGCCATGTTCCTTGTGCAATCACCGGTCTCAGTCTTTATATCGGCGCCGCAAGTTTTGCCGCTTTATATTTACTGTGGCCAATTAAGTGGTTTTTTTTCTTTATTGAAGGGCTACTATGGCCTGCGTTATGCACCAGTATCTTTACGATTATCTCTGGAATTTTATGGGGCAATATTTCTTGGGGAATTCCTTGGGTTTGGGATATGCGATTAACGAGTTTTTTAATTTTATGTATTTTTATCTCTTTTATTTTAATTTTGCTGAAAACACCTAAAATTATGTATTCAAAACAAGCCCGTTTTGCTATCGCTGTTTTAATTCTTTTCGGTTTATTTGATGTTTTTTTAACGCACTTCTCTGTATTATGGTTTAAAACCCTACATCAAGGACCTGTTTTTTCCATACGCAATGGATCAACAATCGAATATGATTTCTTATGGAGATTATCTTTGCACTTATTTCAAATTTTATCATTAAGCGGAGCCTACACTGCTTTTTTTACTTATATTAAAATGAAAAATTCTTTAAAACATACGCAAGAAAGCCATGGAGCACATCATGATTAAACACCAAGATCTTATGTCAATTTTTTTTCTTTTTTATGATCTTGTCATGATTGGCACAACTTTTTTTATTCTTTTTAAATTGAGAAAAGAATGGATTTGATTCTATCTCAAAAACAATTTCGGATTTTCAAAAAAATCTGTTTTTATTGTGTATTTGTCGGCTTGATTTTCTTCTCACTATTAAAAGCTTATCGCGAATCCTTTGATTTATATTTATCTATAACACAATTGATTAAGCAAGATGGCAATACAGACACAGATGTTTATTTATCAGGTCGTGTTTTATCAAAATCGCTTCTCATTCATCAAGAACAGCTCTCTTTTAAAATGTACGATCTAGATCACCATGATCAAATCATCGATGTTGTTTATCAGGGCATAGCACCACGTTTATTACAAGAAGAACAAGATGTATTACTTTATGGACAATACAATCGCGAAAAAAATATCTTTCTCGTAAAAAATATTGCGTCCAAACATGATGAATATTATCGGGTAAAAAAAACATGATAATTCTTATTGGACTATACGGCGTACTTTATGGCCTGTGGGGATTAATGTTGTCATTTTTAGAAAAAAAATCAGGAATAGAGACTTTCTCTAAGAATCTTTTTTATATTTTACTTTCTTCATTATTTACATATCTATGTTTAGCACATGCCATTTATTCTAATAATTTTATTTTAAAATATGCTTATGAACAAAGTGCCTTAAATCTTCAATTTCCAATTTCTTTGGGTCTATTATGGTCTGGACAGGTAGGCGCGAATTGGTTGTTTTGGATTATTTTATGCTTATGGTCTTGGGTTTTTATGAGATATGCTCCTTTTACAAGAGCACCTACAAAGACTGAAAAAGCTGTTCTCGTTTTTTATCTCGTAGGCTTTGTAAGTATCATCTTAAATACATCTTCTCCGTTCGAAATGCTCTTACCTTTTAGTCCTAGCACTGGTCTAGAACTCAATCCACTCTTACAGCATTATGCTATTTCTTTTCATCCCCCTTTATTGATAAGCTCGACTGCATCCACTTTTGCCTTAGTCCTGTTAGACCTTTTGCCACTGTCAGATAAAATTAAAAAAGATATTTTTGCTATTTTAATTCGACTTATTTTAGGTGGTCTTGGACTTGCAATTTTAGCTGGATCGTTTTGGGCTTATCATGTCTTAGGATGGGGCGGATGGTGGTTTTGGGACCCGATAGAGACAATATCATTGACTCATTGGCTGGGTCTGTTATGGATCTTGCATCGTGAAAACAAAGATAATAAAGATTCTTTCATAATTTGGGCAATAATAGCTTTGAATTTGTGGATTGTACGCAGCGATCAGCTGATTTCAGTTCATAGTTTTATATCTCAGGGATGGAGTATTCTGTGGTTGTTATATGCGATTGGATGTTTTTTCATCGCATTACGATTTCATATAAATTCGAATTTTTTTGCCTTCCCGACTTTTTTGATGACTTTGATCCTATGTTTATTTGGCTTATGGAGCCCTTTTATTTACAAAATCTTTCATATCAGTTTGCAAATGAGTGCATCTTATTATGAGCAAATTTTTATTGTAGTTTTTATATCATTGTTTCTATATCGATCGAAGATCCCTTATGCCTCCGAGCATTCATTGTTTTGGTTATGTCTATGCGCTTTAAATAATACAGAGAAATACCAAATATTATTCATATGTTACATTTGCCTCGTAAAATTATTTTCAAATAAGAATATATCTATCAAAGAATTCCAACATATGTCTGTCTTTGCTTTTATACTGATGTGTTTTGCACAAAGACTATTATCTTTTCAAACTGAGTGGGTGCTCAATCAGCCTTACAAAGATCCGACTATAGAAATCACACTTCAAGAACATCTAAAAAAAGAAAAAGATTCACATATGCATGATATTTATATCTTATCTGTTAATCAAAAAGATCTGATCGAAGTCGAGCAAATATACTATCCTTATTCTGGGCAAACTCTGTCTCCGATTCGTTATTGGCGCGATATGTATGGAAATGATTATGGTTTTTGTTATGCTGCAGAAGATGGAGCTATGCGTATATTTTATCGCCCTTTTATGCAGTGGATCTGGCTCTTTGCCTTCAGTATTGTGTTCGTCTTTTTCTTAGATGGCAGCTATCTCATATATAAAAAGACAAAATTTTTTAGAAAAAAGAGTCTAAAATGAGAAAAAAATTTTTCTTACAGGTTATATTAATAAGCGGATTTTTTATATGTTTAACACTCATTTCGATATTTTTGAAACCTGATCGACCTCTTAATCCGCAGCAATGGATCTGTCCCTTTTGTTCTGGACAAAGTCTTTTTGAATCGAATCACCCTTTAGCCAAAGAGCTTTACCAAGAAATTGTAGAACAAATTGAAGCAGGGGTTGATACAGAGGAGGTGTTTAAAACAGTTTATCTCGATACATTAGGCACGAGCACTGAGAGATACACAATGAATAAATATTTTTTTATTGGAATGCTGGTTTGTTATATTTTAAAAAGTAGAATTTGGAAATGATACGATTTTATGCAAAAAAATTATGGTTTCAATCGTTTCTGGGACTCGTTAGCTGTCTTTTTTTTATAGATATTCAAGGGATTTACGATTTCATCATTTATAAGAAAAGCCTTTCTATTATTTTACAGCATCACGCTGATATGAAGAAGATGCATCAATGGGAAAACTGGGTAAAATCTTATCCGATGGTTTATTATGCTAGTCTTGATCGTGGACTACAAGATTGTCAAAATAAAGAATTTTTAGATGACTGCTTAAAAAATATTCGCAATAACTTTGATCTCTTATCTGATGAAAAGGAAAAAATTATTGCTTTTAGTTTGATCGACAAATGGAAAACTTTTGATCAAGATTTTGAACCTTGGCTCATAGAAAAAGGGCAATTATTATTCCCAGAAGAAGTCTCTTTTAAAGCAAGAGCTTATATTTTTCAATGGCCTGAAGAGTTCTCCGAAGATTTATCACATGAAAAGAAAAGAAAAGTACTTGATTTTATTGAAGGTATGCTAAGATTTTAATAAAGAGTCCAAGAAAATTTATTATGAAAAAAGAAACAAGAAAATATTTCACTCATGATGAGGAAAAACTTAGCAACGACGCTTTAGATGCAATCGCTGCCTTAATGTTGATTGGGGTCTCAGTGCTAGGATTAATATTTTGGCTGAGCGATATGCCATATTAGCTGCATTTAAGACCGATGTCCGCGGGCATGTCCTGAACTGTGAGTACGCGAACCTTGTCGATGTCCTGAACCCGATCCTTGGCTAACGGACTGCTGTTGAGAGTGCTCTGGATACGTCTGTGAACGTTGCTCCTGTTTATTTTGATGATGCTGCTGAGCATCTTGCTGAGTATGCTGATCTTCATTATTGACTGTCACATTGTTTTCTTCTTCTGCGTAAGGATAAGCTTGATAGCCATAGGGAACAATAGGTGGGGTCATGAGAACGACTCCGGAATTAGGTGCAGATGAAGTACTTGGAGATGCAGAGGAGGAGCTTTGAGAAGATGATGCGGATGTTGATGTAGATGATACGGTTTGCTGAGATGATGCGTAAACAATTTCAACAGGCTCTGTATTATAGTATTGTGTTTTAGAATAAGCTCCATAAGCGGTTGCATAATATGTGCCAGATGGAGCAGAAGATGGAAAAGACATTTTTGCATGAAACTGTCCCTGATCATGTCCATTAAAGACTTCTGAATCATAACGTTGCGATCCTTTTTTACAATGTGGTCCCTGATCTTTGGGACAGAGTGTGCACAGAGCATGAAAAGAACCACTCAAATCCTGCACATTCCATGCAACTTGAAATTCTTCTTGGACACTGACAGTAGCAGGAGGTTTCTCAATCCAGGTGACACTCACCGTAGCTAAGCTTATTGAAGCTTGCAACATGCTACAATATTGAAAAACACGAGAATACGATTTTTTCATAAAACGACTTCTTATAGAAAATCTTTTTTTATTATAGTCAAGAAAACCATAATGGCGCTGAGTTTTGACAACCGCATGAAAGATAATCATGATCGTTATAAATTCTCAAAAAAAGATATGTATGAATCACCCGAAACTCAGAGGTGTGCGGCATAGCGTACCCTATCAAATTATATCCAATAAAGATTTGGAATTAAAAATGAATACCACTGATGAGTGGATTCGGGAACGTACAGGAATTAAACAGAGACACATTGCGGAAGAGAATCTCTCAACTTTAGAGCTTGCGATGCGGTCGGTACAACACACTTTGCAGGCATGTCCTGATTGCGATCCCAAATCTTTTGATGCAATTATTTGTGGAACATCCAGCCCAGACTATTATTTTCCGACTCTTTCTTGCGAAATAGCTAGAGAGCTTGGTATCACATGTTTAGCTTTTGATTTACAAGCTGCTTGTTCTGGTTTTGTTTATGCTGTTGAAGTAGCAAGAAACTTTATCCTTTCTGGGTCAAAAAAAAGAATATTGGTTGTTGGTGTTGAAATGATTTCTCGAGTTTTAGATTGGTCTAATCGAAAAACCGCTGTACTTTTCGGAGATGGAGCTGGCTCATGCATCATAGAATTAAGCGACAAGCAATGTTTTTTTGCAGCAACAGCAAAAACAGTGTTAGACCCTGATAAAATTTTACATTTAAAAAACCCCTTACTCGATCCTTCTTCTAGTGGTCATATTGAAATGGACGGGCAAAGAGTCTTTAAAGTTGCTGTTACTACTATGTCGGAAATTGCTATAAGCCTTTTAGAACAAAGTCAATTGACAATGAATGATATTGATCTCTTTGTTCCTCATCAAGCCAATCAAAGAATTATTGAAGCTGTTGGTGAAAGATTGGCATGCCCAGTTCATAAAGTGTTTTCTTGCGTTGAATTTTATGGCAACACTTCCTCTGCATCAATTCCAATTGCACTTTCAGAGGCGGTTAAAAGCATGAAAAAAGGTGATAAAAAACGAATTATGACGATTTCATTTGGCGGGGGTCTAACAACCGGCGGTTTTATTCTGGATTATGAGGCATAAAAGTGAAAATTGTCTGTCTTTTTCCGGGACAAGGCTCATATGAGCCCCAGTATTTTCTTGATCATGAGAATCAAGCAAATCACATAGAAAGTGTACAAGGTCAAATTGTTTATCAAAGCTTTTTAGCCTGGGAAGCCATAAAAGATCATTTACAAAATCATCAGATTCTTCTATGTGGTCATTCTTTAGGAGAGCTATCTGCCCTAGGTCTGTCTAATAGCTGGTCGCTTGAGACTCTCATCTCTGTAGCAACACAAAGAGAACACCTGATGTCAGAGATATCAAAAGCTTTTCCTGATTTTGAGATAAGAGCCTTAATAGGATCGCTCGATATAGAAAAAACCCAATCTTACTGTTTAAAAAATAAAGATTGGATATGGATGATGAATATTAATAGTGCTGAGCAAATTGTTGTAGCATATCTAAAAACACACTCTCATCTTTTTTCTAAGCTCTTAGAGGAATGTTCAATAAAAAAATCAATCCTTATTAATATGAATGTGTTATCTCATATTCCTGCTTTAGAGGGAGCTCAACAACCATTTCGTCATCTTTTGCAAAAAACTCTACAGCAATACCCAAATCATGAGCTAAAAGAAAAAGTCTTCAGTACATTTCTAAAAACGATTGACTCAAATAAACACATGTATTGTGAAGGGATAGTCCTACAATTAGCATCGCAGGTAGATTTTTTAAATGCGATCATCAAAATTGAGGAGCTTTTCACACCAGACTTATATATTGAAATCGGTCCGAAAAATATTTTATCAAATCTCATGAAAAAAAATAGTACGATCAAGTGTATGAGTACAAATTCTCAAGAAGCATTATTCAACACTCTTACAAAAATAGGGTATCAATCATGACTTATAACATGACAAATAGGACCGTACTTGTAACTGGCGGTACACGAGGAATTGGAGAAAAAATTGTAGAGCTATTTCTTGAAAACGGAGCCACAGTGATTGGTACAGGAGCCTCTGAAGAGTCTACAGATAAAATGTCTTTTAGAAACAGAAGTTATCCAAAATTTAAAGCTTACACCCTCAATCTAAAAGATGCCGAATCGACTTTGAATTTCTGTGAACAGCTCAAAAAAGATGGGTACAAAATTGACACTTTTATCTCTAACGCCGCTATTAATCAAGATGCTCTCGCTATTCATATCAAAGCATCGGATTGGGTCAATCTCATGAATATCAATGTGCAAAATAGCACTCTGATAGGCCAATACTGCCTCAAAGATATGATTAGAATGAAGTTTGGAAGAATGATTTTTATCTCCTCTATCGTTGCTTTTACAGGAAACAAGGGTCAATCTGCTTATTGTGCGACAAAAGGCGCTATTGTGAGCTATGCTAAAGCCCTAGCTTTAGAAGTGGCATCAAGAAATATCACAGTCAATTGTATTGCACCAGGATTTATTGAAAGCGATATGACGGGAAAATTGACCCAAGAACAAAAAGATACAATCTTTGAAAAAATTCCAATGCAAAAATTAGGCTCACCCCTAGATATAGCTCATGGCTGTTTGTTTTTAGCAAGCGCTGAGAGTTCCTATATCACTGGTCAAACACTCCATATCAATGGGGGGTTATATTAAATCTGACTGCGCACAAACCGAATAATCACTTTAAAATCGATATATTGCATTTTATATCGCTGATACATAATAAATATTTAATAGAATTACCAAGGAGATGAATAGCATGTATCTCCTTGTAATTGCATTTTATTTTCAATACGTCAATACTTTGCAGCAAATCAACCATATCTGTGATTAAAGAGAGGCCTTATTCTCAACAAACAATCAACGAAGGAGATAATGCTGAAGCGGTGGATAGACACATCACTCATGATGCTCGTTCTGAGGTGTGTTGCAATCAAAAGTCAAAAAGTTATCTTAATTATTTTTTGCATGTGAATAAACTGTATTTTTTTTCGCGAGCATGCTGCGGGATTGGATTTAATATTTTTAAAGCAATTTCTGCCCTCCAGGAATTTTTTGCGCCAAAATGGATCAACAATAGTAAAATATCCCGATTCTGATTTGCACAAGCATAATCAACAGCATCGAGGCCCTGTTTGTTTTTAGCATTAATATCTGACCCAGAAATACAAAGAGCCTGTGCGAGGCAAAAATCATTCTCTATAATTGCTTTTATCAAAGGGGTATTTAAATTATCATCGTTTTTAAATGAAATAATTGGGGCCGACCGCATTTTTATTTTTTCCAATTTCATGGGGTTTTTAATTGTACTATTTTGAAAAGAAAGAGACAATCTGTTTATTTCTTTGATTAACTGTATATATAAATCAGAACAAAAAATTTAAAATATAAATTATCGGCTCGCAGTACGATTAAACTGTATCGACATCTCAGCAGTTATACCTTGATTGTTCTGAACAGTATGTTCGGCATTTTCCGATCTTTTTTCAACACGACTTGTAGAAAAAACAATCGGTTGACGAAAACCGACCGCAGCTGCATTATGTGGAGAAACATAATCCACTCTAGTCAAATACGATTCTTGTAAGAATTGTAAAAAATCTTGTTCATATTGATGATTCGCTTGAGCACCTTGCAATATGCTCACCAACTGTTCATAGTACGCCTTTTGTTGTGGCTGTGTGTTATAACTGAGTGCACACTCTTGCGCGATATGCACAACATGGCGCTGTGATGCATTTTTTTGAGACAAATCCGCACCCATCTGAACAAGTAATTCAACTATTTTGATATCTACCATGAAAACCACAGCCCACATAATAACTGTCATGCCTGTACTATCTGGTGTATTGACGAATTGTGCACCATTGTGTTCTCGAAGAGATTGTAGAAAAGACAAATCACCATGAATGACCGCTGATAAAAGAACTAACAGCCTATATTCGCTTGCATCAAAATGAGGCTTATCAATAGAGCCATTCTGTTCATGCATTCTTTTTTTAATGAATAGATCGAATAACTGTGCATAGTAATTGATTTTATTATATTCGTGCGGGTTTTTTAAGTCGCAGAGCCATATATATTGAAATCCTTGCATATGCAAAAAAGTGATCGCGTTGCGTCCCAATCGATCTTTTTGATATAGATTCGCGCCCATAGAAAGAAAAAATTGGACTGTCGTGATCTCAACCTCTAAATTTATAGCCCACATCAAAGGAGTCATGCCTATATCATCTACGCTATGGACCAATTCCCTTATTGCTGGCTCAGAAATTGGGTTTAAACGAGCGAAATTAGAATCTATAACAACAGACATAAGAATCGAAATCTGATTCCGTGGACTATAACAGTTAGCGCTAGCGTGTGGCTCTTTCTGGCTCAGCGCATGCGGCCAAAACAATTTTAATAATGTCGAATAATAGTGTTGTGTTTCTTGATTGAGAGTGTTTGGGTTCAATGCGTGAATATACTCATGCAGCAACCAAATAGAACTTTTTCCTAACAAATTGCGCTGATATATATTCGCCCCAATACGCAAAAGACATGCTAAGATATCGATATTGACCATTTTTATCATCGCCCACATCAGAGGTGTCGTACCTGTGTTATCCGATAAATTAACCCATTCATCAGCGTGATGCTCTACGAGCTTTTCTAAAAAAGGCAAATCAGAATGAAGCACGGCAGACATCAAAACCAAAAACTTACCTTCAAAGATAGGGGGCTCTTGAGTATGATGACTTCTCGAAGAAAGAAGCGTGTGAATAAAAAATTTTAATAACTGTGTATAATGTTTTGTTTTATCTTCGTGTTTTTTTTGTGGATCACAAAGCCATATATATTGGAATGCCTCTTGATGAGCTAAACCAATAGCACTATGCCCCGACGGATTTTTTTGATAGAGATTGGCACCCATACTCATAAGCAATTGCACTATATTAATATTGTTGATTTTTCTGATCGCAAGCATCAAAGGGGTCGTACCTTTGTCATCTTGATCGTTGACTAATTGTGATCCGTTATCTGAAGCGATCTTCCTTAATGCATCTAAATCAGAATGTTGGACTGCTGATAAGAGTAATTTTTTTCGCAGAGTTGTCTCATTGGACGGATCAGTACCAATCTTTCCCTGATTATTAATATATTCTGTTTTTATCTTTGTGCCTAACATCTTTATTTTTATTAGTATAAATAATATCTGTGTATCATATGGTACGCAACATAAAATATCAAAATACTTTTATATTATGATATAAAATATTTTTGATATTATTTAAAGTGATATTCATTATGTTATTGAATTTTTATTAAAATACAATATAAAAACATATATAACATGAATTCATGCAATGCCCCAACACAAGATTCGCATACCTCTAATCATACACACGCAAAATCCTCAAAGAATTGAAAAACACATAAATTCATAGGATTTTTAGATAACGTAGCATCAATATATCATCAGCATTCAGCCTGATCTCAACAGACCTTACAATTAAATATTTTTTATCTAGAATCAGATCATAGTGATAAATTCAAATACGCTATCATTATATCGTCTCTTCTCGCGTATGATTGCGCAAAAATCAAAAAAGCTAATAAAGTGAGATTGATAAGGGAGTAAAAGCAGCATGGATAAGAAAACAAATCAAAATCCTAAAAAAACAGAATCTCTTCACAGTGCTGCACAATCTCTATCGAAGAATATTCCAACAACAGTAAGTGAGGCATGGAGCACGGGCCGAGCAGACTTGTTAATGAATCTCGCCCAAAATAATGTGAATATATATGCCAAGGATTCTCATCTCAATACGGGATTAATGCGTGCTGCCAAAGAAGGACATGCCATATTAATCGAAAGATTTGCAAATGACGCTGCATATCTGAATGCTCAAAACCAAGATGGTAATACTGCTTTAATGTGGGCATCATGCTACGGTCATCTATCTTGTGTCAAAGAGCTTTTGAAAAAGGAGAAAATTGCATTAAACATATGCAATAATGACGGTATGACATCACTGATTATATCAGTAATAAATAGACATGCAGATATAACCGCTGCACTTATAGCGCAATCAAAAATCGATTTAAATGCACATGATATATCAGGAAAAACGGCTCTCATATACGCATCTCTATACGGATATACAGCTATCGCTACTGCACTTATAAAAAAATCACAAATCGATTTAAATGTCAAAGATCACGGGGGTAAAACCGCCCTCATGTACACGTCTGCGAATGGATATACAGCGATCGCTACTGCTTTTATAGAGCAATCAGAAATCGACTTAAATGTCCAAGATCACGGGGGTAAAACCGCCCTCATGTACGCATCTATATACGGATCTCAAAATATCGCTACTGCTCTTATAGCGCAATCAAAAATCGATTTAAATGTCCAAGATCACGGGGGTAAAACCGCCCTCATGTACGCATCTATATACGGATCTCAAAATATCGCTACTGCTCTTATAGCGCAATCAAAAATCGATTTAAATGTCCAAGATAACTTAGGTAAAAACGCTCTGATGTATGCGTCTGCGAATGGATATAAATTTATTGTTGCTGCACTTATAGAAAAATCAAAAATCGATTTAAATATCCAAGATAAATCCGGAAATAATGCGCTGATGTATGCTTATCAATATGGATATGATGATGTTGCTGCTACACTGATCAAAAATTTACAAACCACTTTAAGTGCTGATGCAGAATCACACAAAAATGCACTCATATACGCATGTGAATACGGATATCTCGATATCGTTAATACTCTTATAGAACAATCACAAATCGATTTAAATGCCCCAGATAAATCAGGCATTACAGCTCTCATGTATGCATCTGCATACGGATATCGCAATATTGCTACTACTCTTATAAAACAGCCCAAAATCGATTTAAATGCCCAGGATAAATTTGGCAATACTGCACTAATGTATGCGTATGAATATGGGCATCACTATATCGCTGCCGCGATTTTGGAGCAAATAAAAAACCGCAATATCCAGGATTTCAATCAAGACGCAAATTCAAAAAATGAAAGTCCAATGACTCTATTAACCACTGATTCAACACATTCTGTCACCGAAGAACTGCAGATTCCGCATGATCATTTCACCCTTCAAGGCGCAGAAATACTGACGTTAACGACGCAAAGCGCAAATACACCCAATCAGACTCTTATGCCTATCTCCTATGATTCAGAGCAAAATGCAAATATCCATTCTGACAATACTGCTGAAAATCTTCAATTAACCACTGATACAACACATTCTGTCATCGAAGAACTGCAGATTCCTCATGATCATTTCACCCTTCAAAGCGCAGAAATACTGACTTTAACGACGCAAAGCGCAAATACACCCAATCAGACTCTTATGCCTATCTCCTATGATTCAGAGCAAAATGCAAATATCCATTCTGACAATACTGCTGAAAATCTTCAATTAACCACTGATACAACACATTCTGTCATCGAAGAACTGCAGATTCCTCATGATCATTTCACCCTTCAAAGCGCAGAAATACCTCATTCATATGCTAGTAGCGATGAGCCAAACACCACAAGTGAAGAGCAAAGTTATTTTTCTTTATTTATAAACACTGCATGCCGTTTTTATGATTGGGTTTATCACCTATTACAAAGAATCTTGTTATCTCTGTCTCCAGAGGATGCTTTTCATCGTACTCAAAATGAAAACACGACAACTGAACACCCAGAATACGCAATCTGCACACCTGCGATCTTTAGTACTAAAAGTCTTGATACTCTTTCTCAAGATACAGAAAATAATATAACACACTCTCCCTCAAGAAATATGTTTTAATATCTACGGCCTATTTTGTATACAATTTAAAAAACTGAATATATCAACTTACATACATTTTATTTCCATGTTTCGAAAAAATAGACGCATTTTTCGATATGCTCATCAAAAAAAATCAATAAGAAGCATCCCTATCAAACCATAAACACCACATGGAAAATCGCAGGCGCTGTTCTAACACGCTGTTTTATATGATTATTTATCAAAAAGCGCAAATTCGTCCTATATGTCAGTTATCCGAAAAATCTTTAAAACGAGAAGCACACATATATGAATACACACGAACAAAACAACATAAAAATCCCGCTAAAATTAACCGAACATATTGAAAGAGATGATTTGCAAACCGACCTCAGTTTCTTACCTTGTTCTCCTGAAACAGATCAGATTAATTTTCATGAGATAATATCTTTAATAAATTCTGAAAAGAAAAACAGTCAAAAATTAGCCGAAGTGATTTTTGATAGCATTGATATCAATAGCAAAGATCAATATGGTTACACTCCCTTAATACATGCTGTCATTACTGGTGAAGAAAAAACAATTTCTCTTTTTTTAGACCAAGGAGCAGATATTAACAGTACAGACAACGATGGAAATACCCCCCTTATATGCGCCTGTTTGATGTATCCAAAGATCGCACAACTTCTTATCGACCGGGGGGCCAGTATTCAGCACAAGAACAAAAGAGGATACGACGCCCTGTTTATTGCAACTCTCAATAATCAAAAAGAGGTAGTAGATATCCTCCTGTCTCAAGAAGACATAAATCTCAACTCAATTGACACTCATAATAACACCCCTTTAATCTTGGCTGCAGAAAAAGGATATCTCGAAATTACTGAGTCTTTATTGAATCAAGAAAAGATAGATATCAACTTTCAAAATAAATACGGCTACACTGCACTCATGAGAGCGTGTCAGAATAGATATCCTGCAATTATTATGGCCTTATTAAAAAAACAGTCCCTAGAAACCTGTCTTGTAAATGCATTTCATATGACCGCTTTAATGATTGCTCAAAAATGGTCAAAGCCTAACGAATATCTTTTAAGAAACCCTGAAAGCTCAGCATTCTTTTTAGAAAAGAATAAATCTGGAAAGAGCATATCTACAGACAATCATCGTTATTGCCTCTTTAGCAAGACAGATGCAGTTGCACCTGAACGCAGTCTGAATTGTCCTAGTATCGAACAAGAGGCGGTTTTAGAAGAAGCGTTCCTCCGTGATGGTGTTTCTTATAAAGCATAGTCTTTTCTGTGAGCATGCTATCAAACAAATGCAGTAATAGATTTACAAGCACAGCCATGATGCGCATGCTTTTTCTCATCATGGATCATCTTAAATATCTCTATAGATATCAGCAGCTTATAAATATATCATATGAATATAATTCTATTATCCATTGCGCATTCATAAGAGCAACAAACACCTCGAAGCACGCATAACTCAAATATCAAAAAACCACTTATAATGTCTTGCAATACAAAATTACTTATGCGACAGTATGATAGTGATGATTCAAAAAAGAAAACAACATATGCGCACTCATGTCCCTTCAGAAAAACACAATCCTTTAACAGATGACATTGCACATCCAGATATAAAGAAGAATGATATGACAGAGAGCGCCTCTAACGACCTTGTTTTACCTTCTCAAGTTCAAATAAAACAATTCTTAACATATCTTGTAAATGAAAAGACAGATGAGTTAACCAAGTTTCTTACAGAAAACCCCACTTTTTTGACAATCACACTAACAAAAAATGATATTCATGAGATTGAGAGATTGCAAGCAAATAAGAACTGGCCTGCACGAACAATCCCTAAACCATGCACACCTCTTATCATAGCTTGCATTTTGGGACTAAAAAATGTGGTAAAAACTTTATGTGAGCACAATGTTAATGTGGATCAGGTAGTTGGGTCAAACCGAAACGCCCTCATGTATGCTATAGTCAACGCCTCCAAAACCCCAGAGAACTGTCCGCACAGAGATATTATAAATATTCTCATTGACAAAACCGATCTCGCATATGCTGATAAGTATGGTGTAGATGCTGTTAGGTGTGCAACTCGTTACAATCATCCAGACATTATCCGCTTGTTAATGTCAAAACAGCCAGATCTTGATATTAATCATATTAATAAAACACCTGCTGTAGATCAGGGTTATAGTAGCATATGTCAACCACCACTTCTTTTTGAGCCGTTTGATGACCAGTTTGATGCATATAATCCCGATACAGTCTTATGTCTTTTGGAATATAACGCCGACATTCTGGTCAAAAATGATGAGTGCGATATTGCTTTCGAGCAACCCTGGAATGCGCGCACTGAAAAAGCTGGCCAGAAGGCAACGGAATTAACGCATATTAAAAATATATTCTGGACCATCCTGGATTACAAATCTTACGAGGAAACGCAAACATCAGGCGCTGCGAATCAAGATAAAAAATACACTCATCAAAAAGAGACATTTTTAAAGAAAAATTTCGGCTACAATTCCTCATATAGCCAACATAAACTTGGGTTGCTCAACGCTTATAGAATAGCCAAACTTGAATACAATAAAAAATCAGATGCACAAAGTTTAGCCCATCTACGGACGAATTTGAAATATATATCAAAAATCATTGAATACCTATCTGGAAAGGACAAATCTGAAGAAAACAGAAAGAGCGTACTGGATAAATTATGTGCACAATATTTAGAAGAGCATAATAAGACCGAAGAAGCGAATAAGTTCATCGAGAAATTGAAAAACGAAATCCTGCTGAAGACACCTGAACTGAGTCCTTTACAAATAGCGCAAGAATGGATCTCAAGCATTGTGAGTTTTTTTTATGAGATCACTATGGACTTACTTTCTTGGATTGAGAAAAAAATATATTTTCATAGCGATGTGCCCAGAGCACCTAGCGAGATACCACCTAGCGAGATACCGACCGGCCTAGAAACCCAACTACACATTCAGCCTGAGTCAAATCAAAAAATAACCCCCCCTCAGAATCGCGCCAAAAAAAATTGATTATCCACACCTTGACGGAAATGGCTGCATGTCATCAAGAAAGAGTCAAAAACCAAGCTCTTGACTCTTTCCACATTTATAATGCTTAAAAAAAATATTTACATTGCACCCTAGGTTTACAACCTAACGATAGGTGGTAATTGTACTGCATTATTGGTATTTTGTATTTTGATATTCTGGTCGCTAAAACACAACACACCACCTCGATGTTGAGGATCTAGGGTTTTCAATGGTTTGCTCTTGTGATTGACACAATCACCAATAATGAGATTCCGAATATTCTGATATCCTGCTGTCTCTGCGACCATTAAGGCATTTTTGCCCTTGTGATTACGAACATTTATGGTAGCTCCGCGATCTAAAAGCAGCTTGACAATCCTCTCATGTCCATTTGATGACGCCCAAATAAGAGGTGTGTTCCCAACATTATTTGCACAATCCACAAGAGCACCAGAGTCTAACAGATTCTCAGCGACCAGATACACACCATGCTTACAAGCAATACTCAAGAGGGTATTTCCTTCATCATCACAAGTCTCAATAGGCAAACGATACCGGCCACACAATGTTTGGACCAATGACAAGTTGCCTGCTTTGACAGCTTCTACAAGAGAATCTCGTGGTGAAAGCGACGCCTCTTGTCCAGCCTCACTCAAACGATGACTGCAATATTTATAAGACAAATCCATAAAAATTAATCTCCTTGTACGAATTCCAGATATTCTAAGTTTGAACAACTCGCTATATCTTTTGACGGAAATTATATCATGGAAATATAAAAACATATGCATATCAATAAAATATGATGCAATTTATAGATGTGATATATTTTCAATATGATCAATATGATCTGTCTATATGCCTTATTGTGATGAAGTTTGATTTTTTAAAATCTTTTTCATACCAGAAAAGAGTGATGTCGATTGTGTTTTTTTTCTGATTCTGACACTTGTATTGAAAAAGATGTAAACAGCACATACATAGACCGATAGTGCGGACTTTGACGAGAAAGAGACCGAGCTAACACGGAGTGCAAAGCTACCCGATGTGCATTTTTTTCATGACATAAACTTAACAAATTTAAAAAGAGAAAATATAGAAAATTGATTTTCGAAATAAAAAATCAATTTTCAAAAAAGATCTTTCGGAATTTACCTGATCTGAATAATTCCATTTTTTATCACTTTGTTGAAAATATTTTTGCACATTTTTTACTGCACAGGTTTGAATAGTTTGCATCGCATACCGCGATTTTCTATCATTTTTTATGTCTCTGGCAAGGCAGAGATGGGTGAATTTCATATACACAATACTCTTTATTGCTTTTTTTTGATTGTATCGATCTAGGCATGCACATGCTGTTGGCCCTTTATGATTTTCAAAAGAGATCATGACATTTCTTTTGAGCTCAGGAAAGAAAGCAATTTTGTCATATGCACAGCATATGAATTTATTAAAAAAAACATACTGGTGATTATTTTGACTTTTAAAACTTTTACTTTTTATGGATAAAATGTACTCAATCGCTTCTGTATTTTGCCACTCTCACGCCAACATTAAGGCAGTTTTTTTTGCACATTTCGAATGTCTGTTCTCGCTTGATGCCTTAAAAGACAAGATATAATATTTTTTTAGCCCAAAGTACAGCTCGCATCAACGCAGTATTGCCACAAAAATCACGTGCATTAATTTGAATATTTTTATGCTTGATAAGCGCATCAACAATCTCAAAACATCCACCTTCTACAGCCTTTATCAGCGCTGTATTGTCATAACGATCTTATGCATTAATATTATTTCGACTGTCTGCTAATAAAATCCTAATAATATCTACTCTTTTATGGAAAATCGCACTCATCAATGGAGTATTGCTATATAGACTCGAAATATTTGTATCGGCACCATGCGCTAAAAGCAAAGAGAGAATCTCTTTTGCGCCAATCGATGCTGCGATTATAGACGCAGTAGCTTGATATCTACCAGTTTGATTGATATCTGGATCCTTTTTAAAAAATAGCTCAACAAGCTAAATATTTTTTTTGAACCGCCCAAAGAAGCGGAGTGTTTCCGTAAAAATCTTTTAAATACATATTAATATCATCGCGATACCAAAGGATCTGAACAATTTGGATATAGTCCTTTTTAGCGGCCTTTACTCAGGCGCTCTCCCGGCATTTATTGACTGTATTCACATCAGAACCTCGAACTAGCAAAAGTTCCACAACTTTATCCTGATGATCCTTTGCGTCAATCTGCGCTCCGCGATTTAAAAGCAGATCCACCGCAAATAAATGTCCATTTGCAGCAGCGCTCATCAATGCTGTCAGTCCACAATGATTATTTAAATTAATATCTATAATATCAATGCAATATCGAACTACAGAGTCATAGCCCTTATTCACCGCAATCATAAAAAAAATACAATATCATTCTCAAAACAATCTACAGGATCTTACGAAAATATAGGAAGTAATAAGAGAATTTCATTCTCACTGAGTTTGCGATTTTTTTCAATACCGACCATCGTCTTAGACCGTGTTTTTACAATTTTTTGCATTTATGAGAAAACTTGTTCTTTTAAAAAACAACTATTCTTGACCGATATGTATTTATCGGGATGATGCATCATATAAATAGACTTGAAAAATAAATTTTTTTATACTTAAAATCTCGATTTCTATTATAATCGAACTAAACTTTTTCCGAAGGATTTAAGCATGTTTTGGTCTTTTTTAATGTCATACGCGGATTTATTCTTCTCCTTTCAATCACTAGCAAAGACTAACAAACCTGTTTCAGATTATCATTTGGATTGTTTAATTAAATCTTTACAGAATCTGCCTACCACACAATATTTATATAAACTTTGGTCACCTTTTTCCTTTCAACAAAAACAAAAACTTTTCCATCTCATTGATAGAAGACTTGCACAACCTAAACCAGGAAGAGTGGATATTTCTTTGCAATTGTTTCACTGTTATACTGCCAATACAAAAAATTGGCTCGAAAAACAATCTGCATCTACAAAAGAACCCATTTCCTTTCAAGATGCTTTAGATAAGATTGTGCATTCTATTAACTCCGGTAACTTCGATGAGATTTTAAGTGCCAATCAAAAAGCACGCTGCCAAGCTAGCCAAGAGGCCTGTAATCAGAACCTTTCAATTCCCAATACTCCTGAAAAAGATATTTCTACTCTCCAAAAAGAGATGGTGGCGTATATTGAAAGACAGCTCAAGAGCGAAATGCTCCCTCAGTCCGCATGTTGTACAATTTTGCACCAGGCGCTGATATGGATATATTCTCTTGCAAATAACGCTGATCGTGCGCAGGCTCTGGAAGATTTAGTCGCCACTTTAGATGATACAAGAACCGCCTATCATCTCTCTGAAAAAAAATATTATTCGCACTACGATTACGCAAGTGAAGAGAGCATGAAACAGAGAGTCTTGGACACAATGACGCTCTATTACGAAACATATGCTCTTGAAAACCGCATAGACTTAAATGCCGATGATGAAATGACAATTTCAACACTTGAAAAATATTTAGTTATAATAAATAACGAATTATTGCCATCAGATTTTTTGTACAAAGCATACTATACAGCAGCAGGATACACGTGTACTTCGATAAAAAAAAATTTATACAAGCTAATTGCTCCTCTCTCTTCAGAAGACGCTCGCACACGATTCAATACATGGAAAAAACACCACCAGCAGAAAAATAGGAAAATAACTTTTCGAAAAATATCGGAAGAGAATATCATTTATCTTGTAACCCGCAGACAAGATGAATCTGATTGTGAACGAGAATTTCCCAGCCTGGAGGGAGTTTTACAACGAGATGGTGAAGAGTCAGATTTTTGTATTGATGCACCACAAGAGCATCTCACAGATCAAGCGATTATAAATCTTATGACTGAAAAACAGATCTTTGCCAATTCCGATCAGGCGAAACTCATCTGGTCTCTTGTTGGCTCTCAGCTTAAAAAGCCTCTCGAAAAACAACTGCTAAAAAAGAAATTAAGTACCGATCCTAATCATGTTTTTGAAAACAATGTGATAAAAATGCTGAATAATGAACTCGGATTCACATGTTCAGAGAGAGAGCTCCTGCATCAAGTGAATTATCAAGCACTCAAAACACATCCAAGACAACTTCTTTGGGTTTACGCTCTAAAGACAGGGTGCAATCAAGTTGTCAAAGCTTTGCTTGATACAGATGTTAATAAAAATATTATTTATCAACTGATAGAGACAACAGATTACTTCAGTCCGCACACTAATCTCGTTTCGTCACTCATGATTGCTGCAGAATACGATCATTCTCAGTGCCTTTTATCAATTCTTTTAGAGCATCAAAAAAAATCTCGCATTGATAATAATCAGTATGCAGATCTTATTAATATACAATGCTCATTAGGCCAAACAGCGCTTATCAAAGCAGCTAAGAAAGGGCACATGGAATGCGTGAGATTACTTTTAGATTATAACGCTCAAACTGATATTTCAGATTATGCTGATCAGAACACGCTCCGCATGCCGCGCCTGAGCCCGCCGCAAAGTCAAGGATATAATGCCATGATGTATAGTGTTATGAACGGCGATACTGCATGCCTCAGGTATTTGCTTTCTAAACAGGCAATGCTGAATATCGCAGAGTCATCTGGAAAAGCTCTCATCATTGGAGTGATGTATAATCAAATTGAATGTATAAAGATATTGCTTGCTACAGGCATAGATCCAGATCGTGTTGATGCAGAAACAACAGCACTTACATGTGCTATAAAATTAAACCGCACAGAAATGATCCAATTATTAGTACGAGCAGGAGCAGATCCGTTTTCACGGCTGATTAAAAAGCAGTCCAAGTTATTGAATTTGCCAAATAAAACATTGAATGCGATGCGCAAAGAACATCAAGAAATCATTCTTGCTTTTTTTGAAG
Organism: uncultured Gammaproteobacteria bacterium; assembly: GCA_964395835.1. Lineage (GTDB taxonomy): Bacteria > Pseudomonadota > Gammaproteobacteria > Berkiellales > Berkiellaceae > LLD-282. Next base: position 147,553 of record CAYNBJ010000002.1, on the reverse strand, counting down.
GATCATTAACTTTGAAAGATCTCCCTTGTTCTGAAAGGCGTTTGCAAATGATTTTCAAGAACGATATTGCGGAAAACAGATTTCTGTCTTTTATACATAGTTTGAAACTCAAGATATTATTTTTATGTTCCTCACCTTCTGCAGAGAAAATCCAATCAATGCTTCTTTTTCTTGCTATAGAGAACAAATACTTTGAAATTATAAAAAAATATACACCAAAACAATTGAACACCTATACCAATCACAAGAACAGCACTGCCTTAACAATTGCACTTGAAAAAAATGATCAGGAACTTATTGAATATTTGGAATATCAGTGTACAAGAGATACAGATGATTCCTGCTCTTCATTTCCAATGAGCATCGATCAATCTTTTGAGAATATGGACCCTGACAATCAGCCCAGCACATGGCGACACATCATATTCACAACAAATCCAATATCTACAGAGAGCGAATCAATGTCAACACGTTTAAAAAAACAGAAACCTGCATGAACTCAGTGCACTCATAAAGATCAACAGATATAAAAGCCCCTTAAAAATCCGATGGCACAAATAAACACAAGGGAGTAAGATTTGCATCTAAATTCACTGAAAATTGCATCTTAAATAACATGAAATCCCCATAAGATCTATTTAATTCGAAGTCTTATGCATGTAAAACCGTTAACAGAATCACACTTGCACCGAAGTTGATAAGGAACGAATTTTATATATTTTGATACAAAAAACAATCACAACTTATACTGATATTGTTCTTGTATTCTTTTATCGATATATATCCCATTGCATGGGCTATATTCTTGTGTTTGATTTTTTAAAATTGATATCTTAGCTATACTAAATATGCTTTTAATTATTTGCTGATCTTATGATCTTTTCTGCTCTTTTATTATCTCGCATACAATTTGCATTTACTGTTACATTTCATATTATTTTTCCATCGATTAGCATCGGACTAGCGTCCTTTTTAGCGTTTCTTGAAGGCGTATGGCTTTACACTGGTAAGAAAGTTTTTTTTGAATTATACGAATTTTGGATTAAAATTTTTTCTCTTTCTTTTGGTCTCGGAGTTGTATCTGGCGTCGTTTTATCCTATCAAATTGGAACTAATTGGTCCCTTTTTTCTGACAAAGTCAGCTCAGTGATTGGTCCGCTGCTAGGATTTGAGGTCTTAACAGCATTCTTTTTAGAATCATCATTTTTAGGAATTATGCTTTTTGGTTTTCATAGAGTGAGTAAAAAAATGCATTTTTCTTCAACATTGATTGTGGCTTTTGGCACATTACTTTCCGGATTTTGGATTTTGTCTGTCAACAGCTGGATGCAAACACCACAAGGATACTCTGTTTTAGAAGATGGCACTTTGATTCCGCAAAATTGGTGGGAAATTTTATTTAATCCATCTTTTCCTTATCGCCTTGTGCATATGATCATTGCGTCGTATCTAACTACAGCATTTATTGTTGGATCTGTAGGGGCTTACTATCTTTTAAGAAAACGACACCAAGAACATGCAAAGATCATGCTACTGTGTTCTGTATCCATGGCATGTTTTTTCGGTCCGATACAGATGATTGCAGGAGATTTGCACGGTTTAAATACCTTAGAGCATCAACCTGCAAAAGTTGCTGCTATAGAAGGCCTATGGGAAAACGAATCGCCCGCTGCTTTGCGTGTTTTTGCCTGGCCGAATGAAAAAAATGAAAAAAATGATTATGAAATCTCTATTCCGTATCTAAGCAGCTTAATTTTGACACACTCTTGGGATGGTGAGGTTAAAGGGCTGAAAAACTTTGCCCCGCAAGAACGACCACCTGTTGTGATTCCATTTTTTGCATTTCGTGCGATGGTTGGAATTGGAGTCGCAATGGTTGCCTTAGGTTGGATAAGTGCATTCGTATATTATAAGAAAAAGACTCTTTTTGATAATCAATGGATACTCAAAGCATGGTGGATCATGGGCCCATCAGGAATTATTGCGATTCTGTGCGGATGGTTTGTCACAGAGGTAGGAAGACAACCATACACTGTTTACGGTGTGTTAAAAACAAAAGATTCACTGACCCCTTCTTTAGATGGACCGGAAGTTTTTTGGTCTCTCTTAGGGTTCATAATCGTGTATTTCTTTGTGTTTGGGGGAGGAATGTACTATCTTCGCCGTTTAATCCTCAGAGGGGTATCCACTCATGTTGCTTGATCTCTCATCGTTTGTTAATCTGCCTATGGTTTGGTCTGCAATTATTGCTGTAGCCATTTTACTGTATATTTTACTAGATGGCTTTGTTTTAGGTGTCGGCATTTTGATTCCTTTTGCACCTAAAATGGAAGATAAGCATCAAATGATGCGAACCGTAGCGCCTTTTTGGGATGCTAATCAAACATGGCTGGTCCTTGGTGGCGGGGGCCTTCTCGCTGCTTTTCCTTTAGCTTATTCTATTTTAATGGGTGCTTTTTATGTTCCTTTGATTGCCATGCTTTTATGTTTGGTTTTTCGAGGATCGTCATTTGAATTTTACTTTAAAGAAAAAAACACCGTGTTAAAACATATGTGGCTTTATTTTTTTCACTTCGGTTCCTTAGGAGCAGCATTTTTTCAGGGCTCTGTTTTAGGCGCATATATCCAAGGAGTGAGCGTGACAGGGAGATCATTTTCTGGAGGCGCTTTTGAATGGGCTAGCGCTTTTAGCATGATCACAGGAGCTGCGTTAATTTTTGGGTATGGCCTTTTGGGTGCTGCGTGGACACAGCTCAAATCCCAAGATCGTTTACATCGTTGGTCTCACATGGCAGCGTTATATTGCTCAATATTTATGGTGTTTTTTTCTTGTTTCGTTTTTGTTTTTATGCCTTTTTTGAGAAAAGAAATTTTTTTAAGATGGTTTTCATTTCCTTCAAACATATTTTTCTTATCTCTTTTTCTTATCTTAATCGGTACATTCGTATTTTTATGGAAAGGTTTATGGCAGAAAAATGAAAAAAAAATTTTTTTATGCTCCTTTTTAATCTTTGTCTTTTATTATCTAGCACTCCTTGCAACGATATACCCATGGATGATCCCTTATCATTATAAAATTTCAGATGCGATGGCGCATCCTGCGAGCCTCTCGCTGATGCTCATTGGGGTGATTTTTGTCTTGCCCTGTATTTTATTTTATACGATATACACCTACACAACTTTTTGGGGAAAAGAGCAGGAGAAGCATCATTTTTACTAATAAGATCCTTTTACGATTCATGGCCTTTTTAGAGAGTCATCTTTCACCTTTAGGCTGGTTCATTGTATTATGGATCAGCGGCTGTCTTGGAATGATCATTTTAGCGCTACCATTTAAAATCATTTTAAAATTGATTACACATTAAAAAATTCAACAGATGGATGTTGTAGGTTTGTTCTTTTGCTTCATTTGAAAAAAACAATCAGATCTATAATGGGATTTTCAGATAAAGGAATTGTTACAATCAATACAATATGTTAATATATCCTTATTAAAGGTTTGAACTCATTATACGATGCAAAACAGCGCAGAAAACACAAACGAAAATCTTAATGATACAGCACAACTTTGGTACGAAGGACTTACAACAACGCTCCATCATGGGTACCATAGATTTACAACAAAGATCCGCCATGTGTATATGAACCCATTAGCCTTGCTTTATCCCTCCGCTGAATACTCTAGCAAAAATTTAATTGCCCCTTCAAATACAGAGTCTTTTTACTCTTTGAATTCTATTGCATTTGAGCAAGATCTGTACAAGCATGCACCAGATTACGAACTCATCACTGATCCTGTGACTCTCCATTATTACAATGCCTTCGTCGATGGATCTACAGATACGACGCATAAGATGCGACTCGGTTTAATAGGATCTTATCCACTATATAGCATGCATGCAAATATTGATATCATTGAAAACACCACGTGGTATTTGAACGCACTCTTTAGTGTTTGGGATTTATTTATTCCAGCTCGGTTTAGTGTTCTGTTTTTACCTGCAGGACCAATCAAAAATGTGATCTCCTATATCTTTTCTGCATTAAATCCTATTTATTCTGCGCTTTCTCCTATTTTTAGCTCTGCTCAATCTTGGGCGATCCAACCACTGAAAAATATAGAAAACTCTATCATAGGAATAGATTCTGCCAAAAGTTTTAGCACTGCACTAGATAACTTCGATCGCGCCAGTACCTTGCACCAAGAATCTGTCTTATTTGGATTCATGCACTCTTTTACAAAAGATTTTTATTCTTGGGTTTTCACATTTGCAATGAAAACACCTTATTTGTATGCAATTACAGTTTTTGCATACAATCGCGCCAGAAACATTCTGTTACTTTCTGCTCTCTCTTTGTCAATGGCTCTCATGTTGAGCTCCCCTATTGGCTGGATTTCATCTCTTGGCGTCACACTTTATCAACTATCCATGTATGCTTTTTTTGCACAAAACATACTCATTGGAGCAAGATGTGTAGTATTATTCTTATCGTATTTTATGCCGTCTTGGTTCTCAAATAATGCCCAAATTAAAAAGCACAATATGAGTCCTGATAAGAGTGTTATTCTTGTCGATAAAAACACCTCTTCCATTCATGCTCTTGCTGCATATGTCACACAACAGCACTTGGCACATCCAGAAAAAGCACACCCTAGAAGCATTTCGGCTATAAGCGATATGAAAATATTAGACAAAGTCGCGTATGCATGTTTTAATGCTTTAACAAGAGGTAAGATAGAAGGCGCGGTGAAAACACTATGCGATGCAAAGCTATCTGATTATCCCCATACTTGGCTATTGCGTCAAATTGATGAGCAATATACTATTTTAAAAAGTAAATCAGACGCAGATTTTCTTGGTCTTAATACGATAGTACAAGAAAACTTTCATACACTTAGGAACCCTAGCTCCATTTATGACTTTGCGTATTCCGTTGTTCAACTCATGATTGCAGGATTTCTTACTTATCCTTTTTTGGGGATGCAACATTTCATTATACAATCCAGAATGACAAGGCATCTTCTTGCAGCACAAATAGATCATACACTCGTCATAGATCGACTCAACAATCGACTCGAAGAAAAACCATGCGCCCATGGATACACTATCGATCATTCGACAGATACGCCTAACTCCGATACCAATACTCCCGAGAGTCATGCAGCATTGATCCGATTCACAACCCCCTGTCAGACGGCAAATGAAATCCTCGCTGAGAAATCCAATAGATTAGTCAGGGCCTCCTCTTAATCCGAAAAAAACCTCCACGTCTTCTTAAAATAGCCGCTCAAAAATTACAAAAATAGAGTGACAAAAGCCTAGAAAGTTAGCTTTCTAGGCTTTTATTGTTCAGGTTTTAGTCAAAAAAAGCTTTATAAATAAATCTGTTGAACATACGGCTGCAAAAATTTCTTCCTTAAATAAAAACCCATGGGATTCATTTTGACCGCTCCCACACGAATACTGTGTAAAGCATTACGTGCTTTAGGTCGAATATGTAAAGCCTCTCCCAATGTAGAATCGATAAAATGATATTCTTCCAGTAGTAAAATCGAGCTCAACAACGCCCAATCCGCCATGAGAGTATGAAAAGCCTTGCGCTCTGCAGCCCAATCTAAAATAAAAGTTTTGCCAATGTAATCTTCATAAGATGGCGCTCTCTGGGTCCTAACAATTGTAATAAAAACAATTTTAGAAATTTTTTTCCACAATTGGGATTGCAACAAGGAGCCCTCATTAAAAGGCAGAGGCACTGAGCTTAAAAAGGTATTTTCCAGAATATGCAAATCTTGGCAAATAGGCAGTGTTTTAATTTCGATACCCAAGTTCTTAAGATCAGGATCACGAGAATTTGAAATTTGTGCGCCTAAAAGACTTTCGATCATATGCCCTGTATCACCTTTATCTATTTTAGATTTTATAGGATAGTGAAGATAACAAGCCAAATCATACAAAGAGACTTTCTCCCATTTTTTCAAAAATACAAAAAGATCAGATTCTGAAGAGATCATCCGAAGACCTTTGAATATGTTGAAAGAACAAATGATACTGCACATTAATCTGCTTCAAACAATCTAAAGCATCTTGCTCTAGATTGTTTTTTTCTAAAGGAAAATGATTTTTAGCACATAGCAAAATAGAATTATATTCTTGACTTGTTAATGGTGGAATTGTCACACAATAAGCTCCACAATAGGCTCGCAATAATTTTTGTTGCTCTTTTTCCCACTTGGATTGATATAAGGTATTAATCAAAACTACACCATCAGAGGATAGAACAGAACGCACAAGAGAGTAAAATTCCGCTGAAAGCAAAGATGATGGAATACCATCAGCGTGAAAAGCATCAAGAATAACGACATTATATTGATTTTTGTTTATCTGATTTCTGAGACAAAGTAACGCATCTTGCTCATAGAAGGTCATTTTCAAATCAGGTTGAAAATGAAATTCCTTCTGAGCGATTGTATACATTAAAGAATGCTTTTCAATATGATCAATATAAGCAAATGGGTACAATCTTCGTATCGCGGTGCTCAATGTCCCGGCGCCAAGACCTACAACTAAAATACGATCTCGACGGGGAGCATGCACCAAAAGTACTAATATAATTTTTTGATAATCGAAAATGACCCTATATCTATGATGCCGTTCAATAATCGACTGAATAGAATGCTCAATACAATCAAAATACAGTTTACGAAAAGGTCCTTGATCTTGGACAATAATCAAGCCGTCTGAGTGTCGATAGTATCTCGTCTGACATTTCTTTCTAGCTTTTGCAACATATACTACACAAAGCGCAACAATGCCCAGAAAGGCTAGAAAAAAAATATTGTATTTATCGTGTGTATTCATTATAAAAATTTTTGAAAAGTTGTAATATCCAAGGTCTGATCGAACAGATCGTGCAAAGACTGATCGTGACTCACACAAATCAAACAATAATCATGCAAATGACAAGCATCAATAATAGAACTCATGAGCTCTCTCGATCTTTTAGAATCAAGATGCGCTGTTGGTTCGTCAGCTAAAATAAACGATTTTTGCATCATGAGAGCGCGAATAATTGCTACTCTTTGTTGCTGTCCTGATGAAAGTCTGCCTGGCAAAGCGTTTTCTAAATTCATTAAGCCAAAAAAGTTCAAATGTTGTTGAAAAGCCTTTTCTCTCTCTGAAGTCGCAGGCCAATCAAGTAAGATGTTTTCCCTGACACTGAGTTCTTCTATGAGCCCTGATTGAGCATAAATCCAAGAAAACCTCTTCAAATCTTGAGGGTAAAAAATTTCTCCACTCTGAGGGGTGACCTGCTTTCCTATAATTTTTAAAAGTGTTGTTTTACCGCATCCTGATGGCCCTTGAATTAAATACGCTTTTGAGCGCTCAAAAACAAATGAAAAATTATCAATCAAATGAAATCCAGTTTCATAAGAAAAAGTAATGTTTTTTAAAATAAGAGGAACTGATTTATCCATTACAACCTCGAATGTCTTTTTGCGCTTTGTAAAAGGCATAGCGTGCTAATAAATAAGAAATGCAAACTCCGAACGCAAAAGTGAGGCCTGCTGTCCAAATTAAATCATTCCAATAAAGTTGCGTTGGAAGACTATATTCAAAAAATCGTCTTTGTGGCAAAAATCTATATCCCAATATTTTTTCAAAAAAAGCGACAGTATCAGGCAGGAGTGCAGAAAAAACAGTCCCTCCTATCAAACCTAAACTGACTCCAATAAACACATTATATAATCCATAATAAAATAGCGTACGATACGCACAAAAAGCGTCATGCGCATAGTTGGCAAGTGTTTCAATATCATCTCTTTTATCGTTAAAAATCAAAATTAATGTCAATGAAAACTGGCCGTAGATAAGTAGAATTAAAAAACTCAAAACAATTGAAAGTAATATTTTTTCACTGGTTATTGCATCGAAAAACTGTTGATACTGCTGAGCCCAGGTCATAAATTTAACTGTAGGGTAAGATTTTTCTAAATCTTTGAGAACAGCGTCCACTTTAAACGGATCATTAACCCAAAATCCTTGTGTTTTGATTAAAGTATTTTGATCGAAAAGAGATAAATCTTCTATAGGAAGCAAAACAACAGGCTGATAATCTTGAAGTGATTGTACATCTTTAAGAAAAATCGGTTGCATCTGATATCTCGATCCTACAGCAAGAAGTTCCAAATTTAATGGAACCTCATTTTGAGGAAACAGTGTTGTACTAATCTTTCTGTGAGTCCAGCGTGGGCTAATTAATACTAAAGACTGTTGAAAAAAAGACTGTGGTAACAGAACTTTTAATTGATAATATTTATCAGAAAACAAGATTTCAGAGAAAGAAGAATCAATCTGGTGTGTATGAAAGGCAACAATATGGGGTGTTTTGAGAAACAACGCATCACGAATATCTTTTTCAAACCCATTCATAACAGAAAGGGTCACGATCAAAATACTCAGACTCAACCCCAAACCTAATGTTGCCAAACGAGACATCCATCTAAGAAAGGGGTTTTGAATATGTTGTGCTTTTAAATACTTCCAGGCTAAATGGGCTGCAAAACTCAAAATTTTATCTCTTCAAAATCGATACCAACTCTAAACGATTGTATCGAGATTGAGTATGCAAGTGCAAATCTTTTAACGTCCACTGATCATCCATAATTTCAGCCTTATTTGCTAAAATAACATATCGAAATCCTTTACGATCTGCATAACGTATTTGCTGAGACAAAGCTTTATCTTCCAAATATAAATCACAGAAAATACCATTTTTTCTCAGAAAGTGTGCACAATCGTGGTAATCTTTCATGGACTCTTTATCTTGCGTGCTAACAAGTACTGAAGCTTTTTGATGCGGTAAAAAAGAAGATTGTTTCTTTAATGATTCTAAAAAATAATCAAAAATTCTTGAAATACCGATAGACAGACCGACACCAGGACGCTTTTTAGAAGAAAAATGCTCGCTCAATTTATCATAACGCCCTCCACTAGAAATACTTCCTAAATGTGGAGCTTCTTCTAAAAAAGTTTCAAGAACAATGCCTGTATAATAAGCTAGCCCTCGCGCTAATCCAAGATTCAAAACGATTTTAGCATTTGAACGCTGTGCCAATAGACACAAAGGTTTTAAACTATCGCCCCACGCATGTGAAAAAATATCTGCCAACGGGGTTTGCAATATTTTGTCGGCAACATCGTTGAAGGAGCCATGATACAGATCGATAAATGATACAAGATCATAAGCCTGTGCTGTATAAGTGCTGAGTTCTTGTAAAAAAAGATCTGATCGAATTTTTAATCTTTTATCAAGTAAGTGCATGCACCCCTCAACACTATCGCTAGACACACCAAAAAAGAGCAAAACACCTTGTAAAAGTTGTTTATGATTAATCTCAATTTTGATTGGGCCCAATTTCAATTCAGCCAGCGTGTGATCAAGCAAATCTAATACATCGATATCGTACAAAGGATTGAGGTTCTCGTTTGCAATAATATCCACATCACATTGAATAAATTGTCGAAAACGGCCTTTTTGAGCTCGCTCTCCTCTCCATACAGGTCCTATATGATATCGTTTAAAAGGAAAGACTAAGTCAGACGCATACATTGCAACATACCTTGCAAGAGGGACTGTTAAATCAAAGCGTAATCCTAAGTCCTCACTATGATCGCTAGCATTTGATCGATAGCGCCCAAGCGTATAAATTTCATGTTCAGCAGCTCCCTTAGAGATCAGAGTAGAAAGACGCTCTATAGCAGGGGTCTCGATAGGGCTATATCCATACAATTCAAAATTGTATCGAATTGTATCAATCCACCCTTGTAGAAATATTTGCTCAAAGGGGAGATATTCTGGAAATCCAGAAAGCGGCTGCACAGAAAGACTCATAGACGTTCAAAAAAAGGATATTGAGACTGATCGTATCGAAGTTCTCAGTCTCAATCAAGCATTCCATATCTAATTTCTTAGATTTAAAAATAACAGCGCATTCATTCCATTTCATAACATGGTTATGCTGGGACTGATTACGCTTTTGAGCTCGGTACCTTTTGGTTCTGTGTATGCGCTATGCTGTTCTGCTTATTTTGAAAGTTCTGCATTTGATTGAAAATAAAAGGCTTTTGACATTTCAATGCATCTGCATACCGATTGGTTTGGGTTTCCCCTGTAATCGCGTTACTGAGTTTTAAGAGTGCGTTCTCTCTGATTTTTTCCATCATATGGCTGGCTGATGCTATCGATAATCCAACATGCTCATACATCAATTCTATTTTTTGTTTTATCCACGTGCTGCTATCACCGCTTACAAGATCAGAAATGAAAGCGCTCAGGGCCGTTTGTACGCTGTAATCATAAAAAACAGGATCGCTATTTGGTTGTATTGTGATCTGTGAAATCACATCCGCACTTGTTGTATCTACATCAAGGCGTATAATCGTACCAGAACTTCTATTCTCTTGAAGTATATAATTATCCATTTGTTTTTTCATGAGTTCTATTCTATACAACATAGAATGCATACTCTCTGCTGAAGTAATATATTTCATGCAAGATGTAAATATGTGTCGCTCATTTGTATCAATGTCTTTTTGAGATCTTGGATTTTTTTGCAACATACCAAGCGCTAATTGGCCCTGTGCATATTGTCCGAGCGCGCTCATGGTCTCACTTTGTTTCATCATGCAATTCTCAAGCTTTTTATGCATCAGCCCTATTTTGTTTAGATGAGATAAAAGGCCACTGTTATCTCTGAAAACGCTTGCAATCAAATTTCCAATCCACTTATCAAGTGCTTTAGACACGTTGTAACTTGTCATAGAAGGGCCTGCACTGTTTGGTTCTATGACAATATGTGAAATCAAATCATAGTATGGATCATCGATATCAAGGCGTGCAATTGTCTTAGAGTATCTCACTTGTTTGATAGTCATATTGTAAATCGAATGATCCACTTCTTTTTTCAAAAATTCCATTCTGTATAACATAGAATAGATGTCATCTTTACCAACAACAGCTTCTATCAAATTTTGAAGTGCATATTTCCGATAGTCTTCAAGCATTTCGGCGCTCAGATTGTAAGGACTCAATTGCACACGCAGATTATCAGGCTCTTTTTGTGTGTTCTTAGCTGTATGCTGATTGGTTTGGTTTTCCCTTTCGATCGCGTTACCGAGTTTGAAGAGTGCACCCTCTTTGATTTTTTTCATCATCTGCCTATCTAACTCCATCGATTCTTTCAAATAGTTATGCATCAATTGTATTTTTTGTTTTATCCATATGCTGTCATCACCTTTTACAATATCAGAAAGAAAAACATTCAGGGCCGTATATGCCTTCTGTGTGTAATCATCAATAACAGGATCGATATTTGATTGTATCGCGATCTGCGCAATCACATCAACACTGAGTGCATCTACGTCAGGTTGTATCATCGTACCAGAATTTCTATTATCTTGAAGTGGATAATTCTCCATTTGTTTTTGTATGATTTGTATTCTACAAAGAATAGAATACATATTCTTTGCGGATGCAATATCTTTGATGTATGGTTTCAGTACGGACAAGATGTCTTTAAAGATCTCTTTTTTGGATTTGTTTTTTTTTCTTTGAATCCTGTTATTTAATTTTTGCACTGCATTGCGCTGGAAAGATGGCGTGATATCACTTTGTTCTTGCATCCAAGTCAATAGCTTTTTATGCATCTGCTCTATTTTGTTTAGATGAGAGAGAATCGTATCGTTATCTCTGAAAACACTTACAATCAAATTTTCAATCCACTTATCAAGCGCTTCAGACACGTTGTAACTTGTCATAGAAGGCTCTTCACTCTTTGGTTCTGTGGCAATATGTGAACTTAAATCATAGCCTGGATCATCGATATCAAGGCATGCAATCGTCTCAGCGTCGCTGCCAGGTTTGACGGTCATATGAGAAATCGAATGATCCACTTCTTTTTGCAAAAATTGCATTCTATATAACATAGAGTAGATGTCTTCTTCACCTACAACAGCTTCTATCAAATTTTCAAGCGCACATTTTCTATGTTCTTCAAGAGTTTCTATTTTAAGCCTGTGAACAGTTGATTGCACACTCAAATAATCAGATTCTTTCTTCACATTTTCTGCATTATCAAAATGACCATCGCGCTCATTCGGATCATTCGTCGCGACAGTATGTGATTCTTTATGATCACAATCTTTGCTGGATGCATGATCGGCATCATTTTCAAAAAGCTGCGAATTAAATGTATTGCGCATGTCATCGAGAATTAAGATTTCATTTGAATCCAATATATCAGCTTGCGATGCAAATGTCGCAGGAGGGTTTGTTCCTTGAGGTGAAAATTTGTTAATCCGATTTCTGAGCGCATTAATCTTTGTGACGTCAAAAAACTTTTCAAACCTGGAGAAACATTTTCTGTTTTTATCATTCAAGAATGATTTAATTTTTTCTAACAGAGCTGATGAATCATCTTTTATTTCTGTAATCTGGCTCAGAAAAATCATTAATATCTCATCATCACTAAAATTCAAATTAAATTTTTGTTTAAAACTTGTGAGAAAATTTTCTTCTGGATTGAATAGATCTGCAAGATGATGTGGCAAAGATTGAGCTGCTTTTTGCAAAAGTTGTGAAGACCATACTTTCATTAAAGAGGGGTATTCTTTAGCATATTCAGATAAAAAACTCATATCTGCAATCTGCTGATCGGTGAATGATGCCTCAGGCTGAATGGTAAAAAGACTGATATCTCCATGACTGAATTTCAAAGATATCAATTTTTTGATAATACGAATCCAGCTATCAAAATCATCAAGCTTTTCATTCCTTGTATATAATGCGCTCTCAGTGTGTTTTTTCATTGATACGCAAACAATAGATATCCATGCTTTTGCATATTCTTCTGGATCGTCTTCTAAGGTCGTAATAATCATCATCAATAGCCTGATAGTGTCATTCATATTGAGTGATATACTATCGAGAAAAGAATAGGTTGCAACAAGTTGGGCAATATCGCTTTGATACTGCGCTGGGAATGTAAGTATATTTTTAATCCAAGCAATTTTTTGCTCTGTATGGTCTATGCTACTTTCGGGCTGCATCGTGCTCACTAGGCGTTGTATAAAAATCTCACAATGAAGTTTCAAAATAGGATCGTATACCTGATCTGCTGCTTGCATCTTTGAGATAGTATCACACAAAAGATTAAAATCAGCTTGAAGATCGGATTGATCTGTCAGAATCACATCTTTTTGTTTCTTCAGTGAGTCATGAAGCACAGAGAGCCAAGCTTTTTGAGATTCTTCTGATTTCACTTCCATGGACCCAACAATCATACTCAACAGCTCTATGCCATCTTTTATATTTACGAAAATACTATCGGCAAAACACGATTTTTCAATAACCTTGGCAACATCATATTGATATTTTGATGGGAATTGTAATATTTTTTCAATCCACGCGAGTTTTTGCGCTGAGTGCGAGGTGTCATTTTCGAACTGTATCATTCTCACTAAGCATTTTGTAAAAATCTCGCAATACAGTTTCAAAAGAGAATCGTATATCTGATCTGCTGCTTGCAGCTTTGAGATAGTATCACACAAAAGATTAAAATCAGCTTGAAGATCAGATTGATCTGTCAGAATCACATCTTTTTGTTTTTTCAGTGAGTCATGGAGCACAGAAAGCCAAGCTTTTTGAGATTCTTCTGATTGAGTTGCACTGGACTTTGCAACCATATTCAACAGAACTATACCATGATTCATATATTTTGAAATTCTATCAATAAACGAAAAGTTTTGCATACAATCTGAAATATTGAGACGATGTGCAATATCGCTTTGATATTGCGATGGCAATCTTAATATCTTTTCTATCCAGAAGAAGTGTACATCTGTTGAATCTTTGCGACTGTATGCCTCTAGGCGCTTGGTAAAAATATTAAAATAACACTGTAATATTAACTCATATGTCTTCGAATTATCATCTGATTGCCGCGTAGATATGAGCTTGCACAAGATGTCGAAATCGGTTTCTGGGTTCCAATTGTTTGGGACAGAGACTACCTGATTTTTGATTGCGTTAAAAAACAGAGGTAACCACGATCTTTTCCGCACTTGTGATGTTTCTTCTATGGGCCTAACAATCAGATTCAAAACACGTATGCTATCTTGCGTATCTGTGAATATACTATCGAAAAAACGACTTTCGTGAACAAGCTCAGAAAGCCTGCGTTGATACCGCTTTGGAAATGTGAGTATATTTTGAATCCACGCAATCTTTTGCTCTGTATTCTCTATGCTATTTTCGGATTGTATCGTGCTGACTAGTCGTTTTATAAAAATCTCGCAATGAAGTTTCACAAGAGGATCGTATATCTGATCTGCCTCTTGCAGCTTTGAGATAGTATCGCTCAAGAGATTAAAATCAGATTGCAAATCAAATTGATTTGTTATAAGAGCATCTTTTTGTTTCGTCAGTGATATACGGAGTGCAGAGAGCCAAGATTTTTGTGCTTCTTCTGATTTCACTTTCATGGACTCAGCAATCATACTCAAAAGATTTATGCTATCTTTTATATTTTCTGAAATACTATCAAGAAAGCACGATTTTTCAATAATCTGCGTAATGTCATTTTGATATTTTGATGGAAATTCGAATATTTTTTCAATCCATTGCAATTTTTGCTCTGAGTTAGATGTGTTATGTTCGGACTGCATCATACTCACTAAGCGTTTTATAAAAATCTCGCAATAAAGTTTCAAAATTGCATCAGATCCACGACCTACTTTTTGCTCCTGAGAAATAGCCTGAAACAAGAGAGCAAAATCTTTTTGCGCATCCCATTTATCTAGCATCGGCATCTGCTGTTGTTGAGGTATTGATTCCTGTAATACTGAGAACCATGCTATTTGCGATTCTTCTGATTGACTGGCTCTGGACACAATCATATTCAAAAATCTTATTCCATGCCCTATATCTGAACCAATACTCTCTATGAAAGAAAGTGTTTTAATAGCCTCCAACATAGTGCTTTGATATTCCCAAGGTAAATTCAATATCTTTTCAATCCAGCATAATAGAACTACTGTCTTGTCATTTATTTGTTTTGAAAAAATCAATTCTAAATGACGTGCAAAGATCTCACAATGCGCTTGCAAAATGTAATCGCATTCTTCTGAGCCGACAGTTCGATGGATTGCGGACATCACGGAAAAAGCGTATTTTTCAATAAGTTCAAAAGATGATCTTTCGAAAAAAATCTTTTGATGATCTTTGTTTTCAAAAATGTAATATAAAAGAAGAAACTCTTCTTGCTCGAGCGCACAATAAACAAAACTATCGGTATCATGCAAAGATGAAAGACCCAAAAGCAGCTCTGTATACCGAGGTAAATTCCAAATGACTGTTGCAATTTTTGGGTAAAAATCAGAATAATCTATCTCTTGATATCTTGCAGCACACTCTAAAAAATAGATAAAAGGAGACGTTGGATTATGCGCATCTATCTCTTTATCTAACGCGCCGTGGTCAACTAAAAAATTCAGCTCTTTTTCCATCTGCCGCTCTAAGCATATTTGAAGCAAAGTTTTAAAATGTAAATATTCAATACTATAAAGTGCCCCATCATTTTTATCCCGCATCACACGCACAATTTCATCTGTTTGTTCAATATGATGATAAATCTCAATTTTTGCATTTCTCATACGAGTATAGAGAAGGTTTTGCATCTCCATAGAACAACCCGGAGTAATGATTGCCAGATCAAAGGGGGTACAACCTTGACCATTTATAGCAGCCAAATTAGCACCATCATCAATACACTGTTCAACAAGTTCATATGAACCGAGAAGAACTGCTTTGTGCAAGACAGTACTTTGAGAGTCTTCCAGATAATACTTAAAAGAGCACAATTGCTCCACAGGATGTAAGGCAAGCGGTATATTCATCCATTGTTGAAACTCTTCAGTTTGGAGCTGTGATTTTACCTGCACATAAATCATTTTTGCTATTTCTACATCTGTACTATAGAAAAATGCATGTCTATTCAGCACATCACGCGCATGTAACGATGCACCACGTGAAATTAATATCTCAATCACACTTTTATCGTAACCTTCATCTAAAGCCAAATGCAAAGACGTCTGGCCGTATGTGTTGGGCGTATTGATATCGCATTCAATTAATTTTTCTTTAAACGCCATCTCAACCGCATCCAGCATTTTTAAAAAAATCTTTGATTCTTTTTGACGTGCAGCTGCATGAAGCGGAGTTGACCCTTCTCGATAAAAAACAGTTGTAGCAAGAGGCTCAGACGTTTGGCTTTTTTGTTTGAGATCTCTCAAATAATTAAAAACAACATCGATAGACTGTAGATATGCTGGAATAAGCGTATTGATATCCACTGTGTTTCTCAAAAATATTTCCATACTGCAAATCTCATCGAAAACACTGGATGTGGTATTTTTATGATCAACATCAATCAGCGATGATCCTGTCTCTAGCAATATCTTCAAAATATTAGGATACGCATTTTTCGCTGCAATAAATGCAGGCATAAAACTTTCTTGCATGAGGGGATCGAAAATCTTTTCAGAAAAAGAGGCGTTTTTATTCTGATTCATAAAATATTGAAAAATTTTTAAAGGCATCTCTTCATTACATGTATACACATTAAGAATTGATAACATTTTCGTCTTGGTCATTAAAAAACAATGCCTTTCAAAAATAGGCCACAAACGAGTAAAACAACTCTGGTTGTGCACAAGATAATGCAACACATTGAGATGCGGCACATCTGTAACATCTATAGATGTGATGTCCAAGTATGATTTTTGCGATAAAAGATACTCTATACTCTTTTCCAATCCATCTGTTGAAATCAGATCAGCAAGAAGTGAATATTGTAATTTGGGATGATATTTTAGATGCTCTGCGCTTGCTCTTTCTAGAATATGCTGGATTTTTTCCAATATCGTGTTCATTGCATTATTCAGAAATGCAATCTTTTTAGGCGCTTCTTCCGCCATAAGATCGCTTTGATAAGACATAAGCCGGCTTTGATAGTTTTTGAACATCATAAGCTGGTCTTGAGCATTTCTAATCTCGGTGATTATACTATTTGCCTCTTCTTGACTAAGAGGTTGTTCCATCCGTTTCAAAAAAAGCTCCAATTCTGCGAGAAATTTTCTCTCACATTCTGTATTGCCGGAAAAAAAGCTATTGAGTTTTTGATATAAATCTTTAAAAAAATCCGTCGGCAAGAAAGTGATGGGAACTTTGCTTGTGTTTTCCAGAAAAGCAGCGAGCAGATTGAGAGTTAAAGTCTTGCGTTCAAGACATCTGTCGATCCAGGTCTTTGCATTTAAATTCAGATCTTCCAGACAGAAATCAAAAGGAATTTTTTTCTTAACAGCATTTACAAAAACAGCTAGATATAAATTATCCAAATCATTTATTAAGATCTTTTGAGTTTCAATAGGAGATGTGCGATAAACTCCCTGTATGCAATTCAATACAAAGCGCACGGCATTTGGCTGTGGAAAAAAATTATCACATATATCAGAATTCAGAATATATTGTAAAAATTCTATCTTTTCTTTATCGATGTGCACGAAACAAGATGCAATAAAATTCGCCATAAAAGCATAATTTTTCAAAGAAGAGTCGGCTTCTTTTGGCGATCGTGATTGCACATCAGACAGCGTATGCATTTGCGTTTTTATTTCCTGCATCAGCTTTTCTAAGAAAATACGGTCTGAACGATCTTGCCATAAGCAAAAGAGTTGATCGGATGTAAAGTAATCAGGACAAAATAAATTGTCATTGCTAACCTGATTGTTTTCTCTCAATGCATTGTCTAGCACGGCTCTGTATATAGAATTAGGCGATCTCGGATCGGCCCAATCCGGATATAATGCACGAATAAAATTTTTTGGAAACAGGTGTAATCCGTAAAGAATAATCAGATTTTTTAGAGCACAAGCGTCGTAAGATTTGAGATCGTCGTGATATTGAGGGTTGTTTACAAAATAAGTCCATAAAGGCTGGAGCAGATCGTCAAAAAAGGACTTTTGAGCCTCATGAGACTCTGCCAAATTTTTTTTGAATTTCTTTTCAATAATTTGAAAAAAAGAACAAGAGAGATCTTTTTGTGCTTTCAAAGCGCCCTTTTCTATCAAATAAATTGAAAAATCAGCTTCTTGAGCGAAGATTGCCATTTCAAAAATATTGATTTGATTCAGATCGCCCCAGTACAGCTTGAGCTCATCATAATGATCGGACTCAATAGGTACTAAATTGATATCACTAAAAATATTATGTCCTTGTTGAAGCATACTATCTACAATCTGCTTCATAAGATTTGTATCCAGATCACCATTGTACATCAAATAAAGAAAAAACGGTGTGCGACCTAAACAATCATGTATACAAAAATTGAAGTTATCAGACAAAAGCTTTTGGAGAGTTCGCTTATGCCCCAAATATGCGGCGTGATGAGCGATTGTTTGCCCCTTTAGCATAACAAGTTCCAAATTCTTTTCTTCAGCAGTCACGACTACTGATAGAGGCTCTGCAAAATATCTATTCGCATCAGGATAAGACAGCGCCTTATCAAATAATAGATCGATAGATTCAGATGGAAATTCCTGCGTCAAAATAAAAAAAACTGAATAGCCCATATTATTACATATATAGAGATCAGCGCCCTCTTCTATTAAAAATTGAAAGATATCCAAATAAGCTTGGTCTTTATAGGCCCGATATAATTCAGCAGCCATCATCAAAGGACTATTGCCTGTAATATTACAACTATTAATTGTCGTTCCTATGGAATCGTATTTTTTAATGAATTCTGTCATTTTCTGGATGAAATGGAGATCAGATTGCTGTATTACAGAAATGAGAGGCATTTGTAGAGACAAGTGCTCCTTTTTAAGCTCATCACACTGATCACTTTGCACAATCCGTTCTAATATTTTTTCAATGATGTACAGATAATCATGATTCTTTTCTTCATGCCCACATTGATTCCTATTTTTGTATTCATGATATAGAGCTCTTTGTATTGCAAGAGAAAAAGGCGATTTGTCTACAGTTGGGTTTTGATCAGATATTGTGCTGCAGCACCTAAAAACAGAACATCCCTTTTCAACTAAAAAATCAAAAATTTGTTTATATCCATAAAACGCCGCTGGATACATCAGCGTGCAAGGGATTTCCATCGAGTCGCTTTGAACGGTTTCATTATAATCAAAGGAGGGGTTTTGCAAATCAAAGTGTTGCAAGATCTGATAATGCATGTTCTCGTTGAATACCGATTCCATGCACTTCATAACAATCTGGTATGGAATTTTTAAATTTTGTTTCTTGATGACCTCCCATAACGAAAAATCGTTACTTTCAACGATCAATTGTAAAAAACATTTCTCTTCTAATGATGCACTCATCCGAGCAAGGGCCAGATTCATATTTGGATATTTTTGAAGAAAAAAAGAAAAAATTTCATCTCGATATTTATGCACTCGAGATTGCAAAAGCAGAACTAAAATCCCATCATCGGCTGTAAAGTAATCTAAAGACAAACTCAGGTCTTTAAATTTACTGGCTAATTCTTTTCGGATACTTTTAGCGCCTTTTTTAGCATCCATATGCATAATTTTGAAAAGGATTGTGATAATTTTTTCAAGTGGTTCTGTTCGAGTCATTGAGGAAATATAATACTGACACATGCCGCATATCTTATCACAATTATATGTTTCCAAAAGAATATTTATTTTATTTTTTTTGATATCATTTCTGACAAGTCAAATTTTTCTGATTCTTGATGTCTCTTCAATTCATCGTGGTGCATGTACAGTCTTGTCGTCTCATCTTTGGAATGACGATGGTGAGCCTTAATCATCTCAAAAGAAATATTACTGGCGCTTTGCATGCTTGCTGAAAAATGCCTTAACCAATGAGGCGAAAATGCTTTGAGTCTTTCCAAATGAGGATGCGAATAGATTGTACTTTGTGCAATCTCTTTACAAATTGCATGGACAGATCGATCACTCAAAGGAGAATCAAATAAAATTCGATCGCCTTTTTTTGAAAGAGAAGTGCATAAATGACAGGATTCAAGGCTCTCTGCAGATAACGCTGTGAGACCTATCGCTGCTCTATAGGCGCTAATAATTTTCAAACATGCACTATTGATAGGAACTTTTCCAATTTTTCCGCCCTTCCCTTTGAGAACAATCCACCAATTTTTTTCAAAAACAAAATGATTCCATCGCAAAGAGACAAACTCGCTGACGCGTAAGCCGGTATACGCTAAAAAATAAAGAATAAAACGAGCCCTCTGGACCCATAAAAAGCTTTTTTGTCCTTGAATATCGAGAGAATCCAAGCCAGCACCCAGTGCGATAAAATCTTCGAGTGATAAAAGTCTTTCTGAAAGAAGAATTTTTCTTTCAGAAAACTCGAAAGTATCGCTCACTTTTTGCTTCACCAATGCAAAAGGATTCATAGAAACATAGGCAGCATTTTTCAGATAATCAAACATACCCTGTAAAATCGTCAAAGCAGCCTGAATCGATCGAAAAGCGAGTGGCCCGCTGAAGGGCTTCCACTGCTCCTGAGTTCGAACGGATTTTCTTTGACTTGCAGGAGCACACCACCTCTCATAAGGCTGTGGGTCGATTAAAAAAGCACGATAAGCATGAATATGTGTTTTTCTGACATCTCGAAGAGTCATTTGGTACGTGTGATGCAGCCAATAAAAAAAACGCAATCCCTCTTTTTCATAAGCCCTATAAGTATGTGGAGAGTGCTTAAACTCTTCTAACCATGATGCGATTGCTTCTAGGTCATTTTTTGCATCAATATAATTTTCCCCCTGATCGGGAAAATAGAGATTTTGCCATGACAAAGCTATCAGAGCGCTATTAGACATATCGCAATCATTAAAATGAGTTCTTACTTTTTATTATATCTGCAAAAGTCACCTCACATCCACCTGGTTGAAGAAAGGCTATACTTCAATTAAGAAAGAAATTTATGATACACGACTATGAATCCTCTAGAACATAATGAATGCTGCCATCACGCTTCGGATAAAAATAAAAAATCTTGTGAACATACTGCGTCACTGGGCCATATATTAAACTGTTTGTATGCCCTAAAAGAAGAAACACAATGGGCACATTGGACAGTCAGTGGTCCTTATTTCGAATCTTGGCATAAATTATATGGGCAACATTACGAGCAATTAACCAATCTCCTTGATGACTTTGTGGAACATCTGCTCATGCACCATCATGGAAAAACACTACATTTATGCTCTCAAACACAGCACCGTGAATTAAAACAAACCAATCATCAAGACAGTTTAAAACAAATGGAAAATCTCTATCGTCATAGCGAAGAGATTCAGAATCATATTCGCTCGCTCTTTCAAAGTGCGCTTTGCCCTTCTTTAATCGATTTATTGACTGAAGGCCTGAGAACCCTAGAAAAACAAAACTGGTTTTACAAGTCCTCACTCAGCACATAATACGTCTATGTCTACTCAAAATCTTTAGAATTTTGAGTAGACTATTTCATTTGTATAGGAATTTTTGCGAAAAGAGATTTTTTTCCCAAAGATTGCAACAGATTTTTTGCCAACCCTTCAAATAACAACTGCAGCTCCCCAATCCCAGCAATCTGTTCTAAATTTTGTGAAAAGGGATGCTGAGACTGTGCGGTAAGATGAGCAATGATCTCGGAATCACCAATGATTCCGAGTAAATCTTGCAGATCTTCAACAGCATGAAAGGATTGTTCTCTTTTTTGATTAAGAATCGTCCCCAAAATGTTCACATGTGTTTTTTCAAAAAGCTTTTTCGCACGAAGATAATCACTGTACGAAAGAGGATGTGGCTGGCTGATCAAGACCGCACCAGCAATAGGGATTTTTTGTGTCAGAGACAGAAGAATATCTCCTGTCCCTGGAGGCATATCAATAATCAGAAAATCCAGAACTGGCCATGAAGTTTGTTCTATGAGCTGCAAAACAGCACCGCTTGCCATAGGGCCTCTCCAAAGAAGGCCGGCACCCTGATCGACTAAATGTGCAATAGAAAGGCAATATAACCCATCTTTAAAATGAGGCAAAAACTTTTTTTCACTGTTCGCTATCGCACGTTCATGGATTCCAGTTAAAACAGCCAAAGAAGGGCCATACACATCTGCATCTACAAGGCCAACCTGCAGCCCCATATGAACCAATGTTTGTGCTAAAAAATAAGAGATTGTTGATTTCCCAACACCTCCTTTTCCAGCTCCGACTGCGATCACATTTTTAATTCCAGGATAAGGACTCAGGCCAGGCTGCACTGCTCGTGAATACAAAGATGTTTTAAACATAATGCTGACTAGAATAAAGACGCAGATGTGGTGCTTTTTTCTCAAGAAACGCGCGAACTTTTTTATATAAATCGTAATTTAAATCTGCTTGAGCTGCTGGGCAGCGTGTACAAGCCCATTCTTTAAAAACACGATAGTTCTTGATAGTCATCATTCTTTCACATTCAGAAGAAATATGGAGGCACTGTGATAAAAGATAGAGATGTAACTGAAAAGATGACATAGCTAATACGAAATTTTTTTCAATACTTTTGATATTAATGAATTTAAAAAGAAAAATAAACATTTTTCTTTAGTTTATCTTTCACAATCACTCAAAAGATTGTTATCCATAAAATCATCCCACGCTTCCCCTATCAGATATTTGCGCATTTCACCCTTAAAACACAGACTATTATTACGATATTGTTCAAAAAAAACAGGCAAATATTTAAAATTTGGATCGAGAATAAAAAGATTCTTTTTCTTTCCATCATCGCTATAAAAACACCATTTATCATTTTCTTGATAGAAATTATACGTTTTTTTATGCCAACCGCGGTGATCCACAAAATCCAACTCCTTTTCACCGTCGACAGGTGACTGATTCATGTGCAAAATCATCGAAAGCTGGCTTGTTAATTTATCATGAATGCCTGCGACAACACCATATTCAATACGTTCATCTTGGGAAGAAGGGCGCGAAATCACAGCATAATCTTTAAAAAAATGAATAGTATACGTATCTTGTTCCATGCCGGTTTTGTGACTTGAATAAGATATAGGTACCAGGCCAGATTGCTTATAAAAAACACTTTCTTCTTGGTGGTAAAGGCTGTAAATCCATAAAGATGACTCCAGACTTTGCTTGTAACGGTATCTTCCATCATCCATTTGAGTCAAAATCGATGTCATGCTTCCGCAGCACCAACCTTTCCAATAGACATCATAAATCACAGAAAAGACTGTTTTTTCAGATCCAAACACAGAAGTAGCGCACACCCATAGCATAACACTGCTAAAGAAACCTTTCATACAAATGTTTTAATAAAATCCTGTTTTGAGTATAGGTGGATTTTGTTAGAATATGATTAGACCTATTTTCAAGGATGCTTCTTTTGCATATTGTTTTCAAAAAAATCAAGAATTTTTGCACTTTTTGGATATTTGCATCAAGCGCTTTATGTGCGACGGAAATTTCTTTCTCTGATGCTCATTTTGGACTGAACAATCTGAAACCCACGGCAACGATTTTATGTACAAATCATACAGGAGTGCCTATAGAGCAATCTGAAGATTTGCAGATAATTCAAAGTGCTTTGTGTGATAAGGGTCCAATCAATTGCCGTTTTGCTCTTTTCGATCTTGAAGATAAATTGTTGCTCAATCCCTCGGCTCTTTATGGTTTGCCTGATATGTCCCTGCTTTCTCTACAAAACAAATATCACTCTGAATTTCTCTTAATTATGACACAAACGCTGGATAAAAATTGGATGATTCAAGCATTTTTAGATCACACAACAAAACCATATCGCGTTTTTATTGAAAAAGATAATTTGCAATCGTATGCTCATTTTTTAGAATACGTTTTGCTAAAAAACTACCTTCCTCTCAACAGTCCAAAAAATTATTTTTTTGAAATGTCGATTCCGACTCACATGAATCGTGCTGATATACTCAGATTTGCCACTCTCATTCATAAAAACAAAGCTGTTGAAAATTTGCAAATTCGCGAAATCAGCGATAAAAAAATAACTTTTGAAGTTCTAGCTTTTTGGTCCCCTAAACAGTACGAATTAGCCAAATCATATTGTGACAATCTATTTATTAATCTTGACTGATTTTACTACAGACTGCTCCTTTTTGATGCTTATATTTTGAACACGAGCGCTCTGTGTAAGCACGCTCTGCAGGAGAGGAAAGTTTTTCGAAATTAATTGCGCAAATTTTCATCCCTGGAGCTAGAGCAAGAGGAATTTTGCCAGAGTTATAAAACTCTAAAACGACCTGACCAGACCAACCAGGGTCGATACGATGCGAGGTCACATGGATCATCAAACCCAAACGAGCTAAAGATGAGCGCCCATCCAGCCATCCTACATGCGCTGCATCAATTTGAATATGCTCATGAGTGACTCCCAGTATCAGTTCTCCGGGATGAATAATAATACGCTCACCTTGAGCGATAAAAATAGGCTCACTCATGAGCCGATCTAAGCTTTCTTTGAGGCTCCCGGAATCACCTCCTAAATCGATACATTGGACATGATGTCCTGCAAAAACACGAAATTCATGACCTAAAGAAAGATCACAACTGACACTATGAATATCTTTGTCATCCAACTGAGGAGTCATTTTAATAGAACCATCAGCTATGGCAGATTTTAGATCGCGATCGGAGAGTCTCATGATAGATAAAGCCTTGATTTTGTAATGTTTTAATTAGACACGTTCTTTTTTAAGAATATGCCATTATGAAAAAATGATTTTCACTATTTTAACAAAATTTTCTCCCCAATAGGAATGTTTATTGATATTTATCTGTATTCAAAGATTCAACGAGTCGATTGAGAGATTTTTAAAAGATATATGAATGCACGCCTCTTTCAATTGAATCAGATGAGCATACTCCGCGAAAAGGTGCGTATTTAACAAAGATACGGCAACAAAAGAAGCAATACCTCCCAATTGCATGGATAATGAGCAAGTGCACGCGATTTCTCCATCATTATACAGCTTTCAAGAAATGATCATTGAATTTGTCGCAAATGATCTTTTAAGAATGGATTGAGATCAACACAATACTCACTTCAATGAGTATAATTTTCACTTTCTATTTTTTAATAGCGATATGCAATAAGAGCCTTAACTCTTTGAATACAGTTTCTTTCTTGATTGCGTGATCATGATCTATTAAAAAAAAGTCTAGGAAAATCAAAACACAAATAAAAAATTCATAATCGAGCCTGAACAAGAGATTTTATTTACATCTGCCGTTTTCTGATCCTTTACTCAACATAGTGAACCTTTTCTGCAGATAAAATTTTATAAGCGCTCAATGATACACAAAAACTGAGAAAAATTTTAAAATAATACCAGTATAAAATTGGCAAGGCGCAGACCGCGATCAAATTTGCAATAGCTCCCATAAGAAAAACGAAAACTAATGAATTGCGAGAATGACAATAATTTTGATGATCTAATTGAGATATCGAAAAAGCCTCCATTACAGTGCTTGTGCATGAAAACCAATTAAATAAAAGCATCATAGATGCAAAAAACAAAATGATACTGAGTTTGAGCTGAATAAAAAGAGGCTGATTGAGAGTCAGGCTTAAACCTACAAAGATCCAACTAAAAAGAAAAAAGAGATTTTTTATTTTCTTTTTGTTAGAGCTGGCAAGATAATAAAGTGTTTCAAAAATGAGAGAGCCTAATGTGGCATAAATAAAATTATGGGAAAAACTATAGACCAAGATTATAATAAAAATAGAAATTAACGAATTCATTGCGTGTCCTCAAATAATGATTGAGATCCTTGAAAAAATGATAAAAAATACCCCTTACATTCTTGTATCCATTCAGAATGTTTCCTTCTTGCATCAGGGCCATGAGGGTTTTGGGGCCCAATCACATTTTGAAATTCAACTGAAGAATCCTGGGTGGACATCCTATAAGGAGCGCAAAGTCGCCGAAATGGCGATCTTTGCTGCACTCTCTGAGCTTTATCCTTCAAAAATTCACTCTATTGCTTTGTCATGGATCTAGGCATTTAAAACCTCTGCAACAGCTATACCAATTGCAGAAGGATCTCGCACTGTAATAATACCGCGAGATTGCATATAAGCAAATTTTTGCTCCGCACTGCCGCTAGAACCTGACACAATGGCTCCAGCATGTCCCATGCGTCGCCCTTTAGGAGCCGTAGAGCCTGCAATATAGGAAACAACAGGTTTTGAAAGATTATGAGCAATAAAATCAGCTGCTTGTTCCTCTGCTTGTCCACCGATTTCCCCAATCATAACGATCGCATGAGTTTCAGGATCGTTTTCAAAAAGTGCTAAAATATCTATAAAACTTGTCCCAACAATCGGATCACCTCCAATACCAATACAACTACTTTGCCCTAATCCGAATTGAGTTGTTTGGTGCACAGCTTCATATGTGAGAGTTCCTGAGCGTGAAACAATCCCCACTCTGCCTTCTTTATGAATAAAACTCGGCATAATTCCGATTTTTGATTTACCAGGGCTAATCACTCCAGGGCAATTAGGGCCAATTAATCTTGAAATTTTTTGAGATCGCAAAATAGCGCTCACTTCGAGCATATCTAAAAGCGGAATGCCTTCAGTAATACAAATAATCAGCTCTATCTCAGCTTCTATAGCCTCTATAATACTTTGTTTTGCAAAAGGTGCTGGAACATAAATCACGGAAGCTTGGGCTGACGTCGATTTTTTTGCTTCAAAAACAGTATCAAAAATCGGAAGATTCAAATGTGTCGTCCCGCCCTTTCCTGGAGTGACACCTCCCACAAATTTCGTTCCATACTCGATACAATGCTGAGCATGATAGGAGCCTTGTTTTCCGGTGAGTCCTTGGCAAATCACACGTGTTTCACTATTAATTAAAATACTCATATAATATCCTTAGATAAACGAACTGCTTGTTGAGCGGCTTTAAGAAAATCTTGTTCCACTACAATAGATAATGATGAACTACTGAGAACATCTTTTGCCTGGTCAGACTGATTCCCCTGTAAGCGCACCACAAAAGAACAGTGCGAACGCAAATCTTTTAAGGCACCTAAAATTCCATTGGCAATAATATCGCAACGAACAATACCGCCAAAAATATTAATGAAAATGACTTTTACATTCGGATCTTGTAAAATAATTTCTACAGCTTTTTTGACTCTTTCTTCATTTGCTGTTCCGCCAACGTCTAGAAAATTTGCAGGTTTTCCTCCAGCATAATGAATCAAATCCATAGTGGCCATAGCTAAACCGGCCCCGTTCACCAAACATCCAATTTCTCCATCAAGAGCAATGTAATTCAAATCTGACTGCTTTGCTGCAACCTCTTTTGGATCATCTTGAGTCTCATCATAAGAGCTTGCGAGAGTAAGTTGTCTATAGACAGAATTATCATCAATAGAAAGTTTTGCATCCAAAATGAGCAGTTTATTCTCTTTTGTTAGAACAAAAGGATTGATTTCCAATAAAGAAAGATCATGTTTTATAAACGCATCATGTAGTCTGTTAAGAATTTTGAACAAATCTGGATAGAAGCTCTTGTCTAATTTATAAATATTTAAAATGCTCCATGCATGATGAGGCAAAATGGAGGCTGAAAATATCGATAAACTATGCATGTGATCATGGCCATGGCTTTCAATATCTACGCCACCTTGAGATGACGCCAAAAGAGAAATACATTTTTTTTCACGATCAAAAATCATTCCTAAATAAAACTCTTTCTCAATCTCAGAAGGAGCTTCAAATAAAATTGCAGAAACATATTGTCCTTGAGGGGTTGTTTGATGAGTGTGCACATATTGATGTAAATATTTTTGAATAAACAAATCTAAAGATTCTTGTTTACAATCTAAAATCTGCACACCGCCTACCTTTCCTCGCCCCCCAGCATGAATTTGAATTTTCGCAACAATTCTCGAGTGCTCTGAGAAAAATTCTAAAACTTCTGAAATCTGTGATGGAGTTTGTAGCAAATAGCTTTTCTGTATAGGCAGATCGTGAGATGAGAGCAATTGTTTACTTTGATATTCATGTAAATTCATTCTGATATTTCCTTATAAAAGATTGAGAAAAAATTGCTCTGGATTTTCCAAACATTTTTTCACAGAGACCAAAAATCCTACAGCTTGTGCTCCGTCGATAAGACGATGATCGTAAGTAAGCGCTACATACATCATAGGTCGAATCACAATTTGATCATCGATAACTACAGGTCTTTTTTCAATTTTATGCATTCCCAAAATGCCTGACTGAGGAGGATTAATTAACGGCGTAGACAAAAGTGACCCAAACACACCTCCATTAGTGATTGTAAATGTCCCTCCGGAAAGATCTGCAAGAGAGATCTTTCCGTTACGAGCCTTGTCTGCCAATATAGCCAATTCTTTTTCGCATTCATCGAAAGAAAGCTGATCTACTCCCCTAATCACTGGCACAACGAGCCCTCTTTCAGATGCCACTGCAACAGCAATATGTGTATGCGCATTATAGACAATATCTTCGCCATCAATATAAGCATTCAAAACAGGATACACCTCTAGTGCCTGTGCAACAGCTTTCATAAAAAATGAC
Organism: uncultured Gammaproteobacteria bacterium; assembly: GCA_964395835.1. Classification (GTDB taxonomy): domain Bacteria; phylum Pseudomonadota; class Gammaproteobacteria; order Berkiellales; family Berkiellaceae; genus LLD-282. The sequence continues at coordinate 118,847 of CAYNBJ010000002.1, read as the reverse complement.
ATAAAACCTAATTTTACGCCTTTCTTTTTTTCGAAAAGATCTTTGTACTCCTCTCTCAGCCCCATCACGGCGCTCATATCAATCTCATTAAACGTTGTAAGCAATGCTCCTTCATTTTGAGCGAATTTCAGTCGATCTGCGATTTTTAGTCTTAAAGGCGACATTTTTTCCCTTCTTTGATCACTATCAACCTGATGTGAAATAGGAGTGCGAGAAGATGGATGTGTAATGTTTTTTGATTCATCATGATTTAATGCATCTAAAACAATATCTTTTGTAATTCGCAAGGAAGATTTTGGAATATTTTCTTTATTCAGATCGTTCTCTAAAATTAAAGCACGCGCACTCGGTGTAAAAAACTGTGAATCTGAAGAAGAATCCTCAAAATTTTTAGAACTGTCAGAACTAGAATCAGCACTGGAATGACTCTTCTCCTCAATTAAACCGAGAACACTCTCTTTGGTCACTGCTGTTTGAGCAGGACAAGTGATTTCAAAAAGGACCCCATCCACTGGAGAAACAACTTCTAAAACAACCTTATCTGTTTCGATATCAATGAGAGTTTGATCTTGCTTCACATAATCACCAACAGATGCATGCCACTTAGCGACGATTGCCTGCGAAACAGACTCAGGCAATATCGGAACACGGAGGGAATGTTTCATAAAAAATACTTATCTCAAGAAAATCTTATTTTTAAGAATAATGAAATAAGTGATTTTGTCCAAAATTCTGCTGCAATCAATGATCGCTATGATAGTGATTCATCTTGTTTGGCTATCATCAAACAAATGAAACTGCTCGCATATTGCTCTGACTTCGTGTGCATTTGATGCATGTTTTATAAAATCTCTCTATATCTCCATAGCACTTTTATGCGAATTGTTTTCTATAGATACAAGTTCGCATGCATCAGGATTTACAAAAAACAAAGATCTGACAGCATGCTTTTCAGGCGCATGATTGGAAAACAAAAGTGCATCGTTTTGACTTTGTAAAATCTCAGGTGGATTTTTTAAAATCTGAGTAAAATCTATCATTTTCTGAAATTGGATAACATATGAGCCAATAATATGACTATAGGAGATTTTTTTGAAAACATCTGCTTCTAAATATATTGTTTTCATATAATTCAAAAAATTTGAATATTTTTCAATATCTATGTAAAGTTGTTCAATAATCTCCTTTGTCATCTGATACAGCTCATTCTCTGTAGGATCGAGAACTTGTAATGTTTTCAATGCATCTACACAGTGAGATTGGTTATATCTTATAAGCGCTTGCAACAACTCGTCTCGATTCGTAGATTGTGATTTTTGTTTGAAATAGCTGATTAATCGATTAGATATGCATTGTTCAATTGCAAAAAAAATAGGATGTCTAAAAAGAGATGCGCTAAGACAAAATGGCATAGCTGTAAAACCTATTATTTCTTTTGAATTGTGAGAATCTGCCCCGAAAGAAGAGATATCCGTTAGTTGCCTCATAAATTGCTCACAAAGATCTTCTACTGAGCTATCTTTGAGTTCCAGCATATTGGGATCACTCAAAACTAACCAGGCAAGACACAGTGTATTTTTAAAACAACAAATCATTTCTCTTGAAATGGATTCACTCACCGAACCATGATTCTCTGGCAGTAAATAACGATGGACAGTCAGAACAGGATGTTTCAGATAGGCCTGACGGATCTGATGGAAATCATGCCTTGTCAGATCGGATAGATGTGTTATACACCTCCTCAAACAATCCCAGTCAAATGGTATAGTCACTTTCACATTATTAGAAGTCACAACTTGTGCAGGCGCTGCCTGATATGCATATCTAAGCTTGATACGCAAATGATTCAAAATCCCCTCTTGTTTTTCTGGTGTATCAATCTGATCTGCATATAATTTTTTGAGATCTGCCCATTGTGCTTTTAACATCTCTGTCCCAAAATGTACCATATCTGATTCTGGATGATCACCAAGCTGAACTGCATTGTGTACGGTTTTTATTTTTAGTTTTTTTTCAACGATCGTTAAAAGGCGCTCCATTTGCGACAGATACATTTTGTTGATATTTGAATCTTTTTCTGAAAGCAAGCGAATAAAACACTTTCTATCTATGGACAAACACATCTGCCAATATATGAAATCAAAATTATATGCACAGAGCATAAGTATCTTTAAAATTTCTAACTGATTTGAAGCGATTGCGGACCTCCATCCATAAAAATCTCTCGAACTCAGCATATCCTCGGCAATCCCACAAATGACCGCGCTATCCAACAGTATCGCAACTATCTGTTCTGCATGTTTTTTTCCCATCGGATTGTCAGCTGATTGGCTATTAATCGCTCTTTCAATCGCATTATGAAATGCACTAAAATCTTGATATTGCAACATCTTGGTACACGATATTTTGAGATTGCTCTCGTTCTGCTCATTTGTGAAGTCTTGTGCATAACTCATAAAAATTCTCAAAGCATATGAATCATTATGCGTGATAAGAAGAGTCATCAATTCATAACTTCTCATCTCTAAAATCTCTGAAAAACCAAACAATCTTGCAGCATGTGCGTAAATCATCCTCATAATTTCATGATGAGAACACACGACATATCTCCTCAAAAGAATGGCGCTATCAAACAAAAACGCTTCTTGTTTCAGAGTGTCGTCAGCATTTTCTAGAAAGAAATTCACAAGAGTTTGATTACCTTGACGTACAGCCCAGAATAGTGCAGTAAAATTTTCAGTCCATAAAAGATATAATTTATTATTGATTGCAGAAAAATTATTGAATAAAAAATTAATGCTCGCATGTTTGTTTTTCATCACGGCATACTTAAATGCACCTGCATAGCAAGTCATTTGAGCTTGAGAAATCCCAGAAAACGGATTGTGGAAATGATAACTGCCAAGATGGATAGATGCATCACCTCTTGCAGTTCGAATTAAGCCACCTTTCTCTAAAATCACCTGTACAATATTGATGTTGTCGCACATAACAGCGAAAAGCAAAGGAGATTGTTTTTTTTGATTGATGCTACGTAGCAATTGGGGACTCTTGTTTAATAAAGAGGCAGTCAGTTCAACTTCTCCGTTTTTGATAGCTGAAAATAATCTCTCAGTCTCTGCACAATTTTTCATATTCAGTTACCCCTTCTTAGCAGCTCAATACTCGTATCTGTGCCAAGATTCAGATCATTATCTGAATTATATATCAAAAAACTAAGATTTTTTTTCATAAGTTTACAGTATAGTTCTGTTTTTATACGATAATATACCCTAATACTCATTATAAACACCTATTTTTAGATAAATTTACAACTCTATATACTGGTTTGATTCTCGCTTTCTAAAATGATAAGGAAAAAAATGGCACATACCCAATAAATGGGTATTTTTGCAAAACGACTATCGATTCATACTATGACGATTGTTTGACGGATGATGAGATCAATACCTATCTTTAAGCTTAGATATTATCTCGGTCTTAGCGGTGAGACTTTATGTCACAATCTTGGAATTTAAAAGAACTTTACGACTCTGAATGGATGATGAGCTGTGACAGCTCATACCTTATCTCAAACCCAGATTTTCTGCATGAACAAAAAAATTATGAAACTCCATCATACTCCGAAGAATACAAAAATTTACAAAAGCTATTGAAAAAAAATGCCACAAACTCCCAAACAATCAGTTCTGCAGAAACATGCTCAGCACAAGACGCAATCAGAGAATATGGCCATCTTTATAGCCGAATAAACCCACTCAAAAAAAACATGCAGCCACCTGAATCTTTGACTCAGCATGAGATTTTTCCTCTTTATTGCGAATATATTTCTCTTGAATCTAGGCATATGGGTTTAGAAAAATCAAAAGACGCCTGTACTCTTTATGAAGAAATCAGCAAATCTGTGAGTTTTAATTGCAAAAATGCCCAAGAATGTTTTGAGCTTCTTGTTTCTTGTGAATATTTTGAGCAATTTTTACAAAATAAATTCGCAGGTGCAAAACGATTTTCTATAGAAGGATTGGAATCCTTTTCTTTTCTTGTGCAAAGCATTGTAAATCACGTTGCTCAAATCGATCCTTTACATTTTGTAGGCATGGCTATGGCACACAGAGGTCGATTAAATGCTCTTGTTCATTTAGCCGGAAAGCCCATGAGTGAGATTGTATCACTTTTTGAGCATACAAAAGAAAGTCCAGTAGACTTATCTGGCGATGTAAAATACCATCAAGGTTATCAATCTCAGTTTCTCATTAATCAAAGAGAGGTTGTGTTTTTCATACCACATAACCCATCCCACTTAGAGTTTATTAGTCCAGTTTTATGTGGTCGTATTCGTGCTTTAAGCGAGAAAAAATCCCGTGAATCCACATTAAGTCTCATTGTCCATGGAGATAGCGCCATCAGTGGGCAAGGCATAGTGATGGAGACGATGAATTTAGCACTGACAAAAGGATACGGTCATGGAGGATCGATTCATATTATTATGGATAATCAAATTGGATTTACAACCGATGATGATACAGACCTTCGATCCACTTCTTATTGCTCTGATATTGCAAAAATGTTCAATATTCCTGTTGTTCATGTGAATGCTGAAAATCTTCAAGCAGTATTAATTGCTGCTCAATTTGCAAGCAGATGGAGCAGAACACACAGAGCGGACATCATGATACGTTTAATTGGATATAGAAAACATGGCCACAATGAAGCTGACGATCCGACAGCGACTCAGCCTCTTATGTATAAAAGCATTGCTACAAAAAAAAGCCATTCAGCTCTTTTTAAAGAACAAATGTCACTTTATTCATGGTCAACAGAGATCGATTTTAATCAAATAGAACAGACGCGAAAACAAAAAATTCGAGAAGCTCATGAGCCCTTTTTATTATGGGCGCATAGCAAAGAAGTCGCAGTTTCAGAAAACTTTCTTACAGACGCAAACGATATCAGAATCAATCTGCAACAGAGTGCAAATCTTTTAAAAGAACATTATTTATATATTATACAAAAGCACAATCTCCATCTACGAGTGAGTAAAATTTACAGTGATCGCATAGACATGCTCGAAGAGAAAAGATCTTTAGATTGGGGCTGCGCTGAAGCTCTTGCTTTTGGCTCTTTGCTTCAATCTGGCATCTCAATTAGGCTGTCAGGGCAAGATTCACGTAGAGGGACATTTTTTCACAGACACTGTTATGCAGTGGAACAAACAGATGGAAGAGCTATTAATACACTCAGTTTTTTAGGAAATTTTGAAGCCTATGACTCTGTACTATCTGAGCAAAGTGTAGTTGGATTTGAATACGGTTACAGCTGTCAAAACCCGAATCATTTGGTTTTATGGGAAGCTCAATTTGGTGACTTTGCTAATGGAGCACAAGTGGTCATTGATCAATTTCTTGCCTCAGGTGAAGCAAAATGGAGACAGCCCTGTTCTCTGGTGCTGCTCCTTCCGCACGGTTTTGAAGGACAAGGACCAGAGCATTCATCTGCTCGCATAGAGCGTTTTTTACAACTTTGCGCAGATCAAAATTGGTCAGTCACCTATCCTTCAAATGCAGGACAATACTTCAAACTTTTGACAAATCATGCAAAAGATAAAATCAAAAAACCGCTTATTATATTCACACCTAAAAGTTTACTCAGACTGAAAGACGCATGCGTTCATTTCAATACAATCCTAACGAACCCAATCTTTGAAGATATTTTGAAATACAGCCTCATAGAAGGACAAAAATCTTTTAAAAGAATTATTTTGTGCACGGGAAAAATTTTTTACGAGATCAAAACAAAAATAGAAGAGGAAAAAAACGAATCCATCATGATTTTTTGTATAGAAAAACTCTATCCTTTCCCTTTAAAAAACCTAGAGTCTCAATTAAACGCGCTCATATATGAAGAGCTTATTTGGAGCCAAGAGGAACCTGAAAATCAAGGTGTGTGGTCTTTTTTAATCAGACAATTATTTTCTTCGCCCTACCTTGAAAAAATAAGATATATTGGACGAAAAGAAAGCTCTTCAACTGCAACCGGTTATATGGAAAGACACGAGATCGAGCAAAAAAATATTATTCATCAGTGTACTCACTTCGAATAAAAAGCATTATTAAATGTTTTACTGATCACTCAGAATCCGATTGACACAGAATAAAAGATTTTTTTCTATTCTATGAATATCGGTCTGAGGTATCATAGCGAGGTGTTGTTTTTTTTCATAAATGAGATCTGCAATCACTTTCAAATCTAAACCAGATAGCCCATATTTTTCTAAAAGAATATAGTCATAAACTGCTAAATATAAATCTATCCAGACACATGCTAGATTGTAATCATAAAATGATATTAATCTCTCTGCACAAATGGGTAAGCATGGATACATATTGTCTAAAGACCAACTCATATAATTTTTCAAATTCTCTACAAAACCATATCGATAAGGGCGCATCAAACCCCAATACGAATGATAAAGATAAAAGGAAGGCCCCACTCCAAAAATAATTTCTCCCAAAGGATTAAAATTCTCTTTAGAATCTCTTAATGCATTTTTTTGACGAGTAGAAAGATACAAACGATAGCTGTCTTTACTTTTGATTGAAAGAATAGTTTGATCTGGGAGCATGGTATGATATATCGAAGAACTTTGAAATATTTTTTTATTCATTTGCGTTCGCAAATATTCTTTTAATTGAGGCTCTGTTTTTTGTGAAATTAACAAATCCGAATTGAATGACATCATGCCCTTATTCCATCTGAATGTATGGTAAAATCCATCTAACTTTTTATGCATCCCGAACAGATCTGCACTGGAAGAAGACCAATCTCTGGCTGCCTGCGAAAAAGTATCAATATCCATATAAATAAGAACATGTGCTGGATTCGATAAAATATATTCTAAACGCAACCAATCACTGCACAATGCCCCGCAACCTTGAGAACAATGATCGGCGAGCGCTGCCACATTTTTCTGATCTATTTGCGAATACAGTTCATAGTTCAAATCCACAAAAAAAAGATTAGGATAGGCATTTTCCAAATATAAAAAAACCGAACGTTTATGATCATAAGTCCTCTGATCTACCAAAAGATGATACTCAAATGCGATATTTCGAGAAAATTTTTTATAAATTTTTGCAGAATGCAGCAAAGTCTTCAAAGAATTAACCCACTCTTTCTCTCTGTGCTCACTCCCTCCGATCCAACATGCTTTAGACATTTTTGTATTCTCGGGACTCACCCAAATTTGAAAAAAAATGGCTTTCTCATTTTCATTGAGAGTATGTGACATTTCATCAAAAAAAGTTTTAAACCAATAGATTGGATAGAATAAATACAATACACAAACCACTGATACACATATCACAAATGAAAAGACATGACGCAATATTTTCAAAGGCATACAAATATTTTTTTTGAAGTATAGATGAGAAAACATATAAAATAATTCTCTCATGCACTGCAGCAAGAAAATGGATTTTTCAGAATTGTAGCTTTTGTTTTTTTCTATCTTGCTCCAAACGAAAGATTTTTTCGAAATCGAACATCATTCTCATCTAAAATCTCTGATGCGAGTAAAGCGTTCAATTCTTTCTTCTGTTTAGAAGAAGCTGGCGAATAACGTTTATACACAGCCTTGGTGAGCATATCATTTTTTAAAGAGTGTTCTAAACAATTGACATGATAAAGAGAAAAAGGGATTTTTTGCTCTTCATGTTGCCTCAAGACGTATACAAGATCCGCATAAGACATCCGAAAACTCCACATTTTTTCTAGATTGTTTTCTGTATTTTTCATTTTTCCTCTCAATCACAAGCTTGAGGAACACTGAGTCATTTATCTACTGAATCTGAATAAGTAAGACTGCTTGCTCCATCATGTCAGATGAGTCTTGCAAACAAGATCCTTTAGCTCCCGCACAAGGTGATCTATTGTTTTATTTGTATTTTGCACAATAAATGCACCTTTTGCAGGAGCTAGAGGCGCAATTGCCCGTGTCGTATCTTGCGCATCTCTCACTAAGATTTTTTCATACACTTCAAGATAGGTACAGTCTTGCTTGCAAGCTTGTAATTCTAAAAAACGTCTTTTTGCTCGAATCTCTGCAGGTGCATCAAGAAAAAATTTAATATCTGCATCTGGAAAAACCACAGTCGCCATATCACGCCCATCTGCAACAATGATTTTTTTTTGCATTGCTAAGTGATGTATATTTTGATTGACAAAAAATCGCAATTCCGCTTTTTGAGCAAGCTTTGATGCTAAAACACCGATTTTTTCATCTCTCAGACTCTGAATATCAATAGAGCGACCTAAAAAGAAAGGTTGTACAGACAGATCGTCTTTCCATCGCCAAGTGATCTCTGACACAGCTGGAAATGTAGATATACTCCAATCTTCAATGAGAGTATCTTGCATGTTTGCGAATTGCTGCTGATAGACCCAGCCTATCGTACGATAAAAAAGACCCGAATCCAAATGCGCTCCACCTAAAGCCTGCGCGAGTAAATAGGCCACTGTGCCCTTGCCAGAGGCACATGGTCCATCAATTGTAATAATCATAAAAATAACATATGCCATCGTATGCATATATAATAAAAGATCTGTTAAACAAATTCAGCTTTTGCTTCTTAAATTTTTCTTAGAACTGCAGGTTTCAATTTTTTATTTACATAGCCTCTGCGCTGAGCTTGTAGGGCCTATAATACTTTCTAACTGCCTTTCGCAAGACATGCCGCGAAATAATAAAAGTTTCTTATGATGATGCTCAGGCACATGGCCCATCACATTGTCATAATCATGATAAAGCTTATAATCATAATCTTCATTAGACAATTCGATTTCTTTTGCAAAAAGAGCATCGTACTGTGGATACACAGTCCTCAAGACCACCAGGGCTTTAATCCGATTTATAATAGCCTGACTCCATTTCAAATCATCTACTGCATCACGCACAATATCGCTTTTATGTACAAGAGAAAAAGCAATCATCATATCTACTGATCTTAAACCTAATGGCTCAAAACAAGCATTCAAACCCAATAATGCATATATCTGTTCTGGCTGTGATTTTGGATCTGCCTGCAAAAACTTTGCAAACACAGTGAAAAACTCTTGGATAACCTTTTCTTGAACATGCTTTAAAGATTTCGGTTTTTCTTTTGCCACACAAGATAAATAAGACAATAAATTGATTGTCTTTTTCTGATGTACGATAGAGCCTTCAAGCATTTTTTCTGCTGAAATAGCCCCCAGCGCTTTCAATAAAACACTATCACTCAAATTCTTGGAAACCCATATCCATGCTGGCACATTATCAATGTGCAATTCATTATAAATGACAGGGGTCAGATAAGGTGATTGCATGATATGAGATCTCAGTTCTTTGCACTCTATCAATCGCAAAATACATGCTCGCTCTTGTGGGCTGTTAAAATCTTGCGGTTTTTCTGGATCGTAGAATCGATTATACTGCTTAATAAGACCTACTTTCTCTTGTACAGTGAGTTTTAATTCACACAGGATACCTAAAAAAGATTCAAAAGAGAGATTTTTATAGAAAGTATCCATAATTTTTTCATGCATTTTTGATAAAATATCAGAACTCAATTTCTCTTTTAGATGAAGCACATTCTCAACAAGAAATAATCCTTCACTCAGATTAAGAGTATTTTTTTGCAGTGGAAAAACATTGAATATAATAGAAAAAACTTTCAACATATTCGTATGGTTCAGCAAATACGCCCCACTCTTAAAATGAGAGGCGTTTTCATAATGCTCTAAAAACAGCTTGAAATTCATCTTCTCTTGCGCTCGGCGCATTTCACAGACCGCTTGAAACATATTCCAAAAATCTATCTCTTCTTGTGGGGATAAGTTGCTTTGTAAAGTGCCTAAAACATTCATCTCAGGAATAGATTCAGAAATATTCGAGACATTTAACACACCATTTTGAATTAACAATCTAATCAGGCTAAAATTTTTCTCTTGGCATAATTGCTGCACAAGTTCAGAAGAACAATCACCTGAAATATGCTGATTCTCTAAAAAATTTGGCACATTCTTCATCAGTGTGAGCACTGTATTCTGTTTAGCTAATGGAGCATAGGCTGAAAACAGCGTCACCTTTAATAAATCCTCTTTTTGATTCACAAACATCTGTGGATGGTATTCATAATACAAAGGAATATGAAAATCCACACCATAATACAGAGCGAGCATCAAGAGATTTTTATTTACATGGGCACGCATTTTTGGATCTTTAGATTGAGATGGTTCCTCTAAGTGTGTAAGAAAATTATTAGGATTTTCTTTTTTTGCATAATCCAACAAGTTTTTAAATAATTCCAAATTGAATTTCTTGTATTCTTTTTGTCCTGCACACAAAGCAGAAGCATATAAATAATCAAAAATTGTATTATTCAAAGAATCTTTTAAAAAAATATTTGGTTTAAAATCAAAAATAGTCTGCAGAGCGTCTTTGGCTTCATCTGAAAACAGTATTCTATAGAAATTTAAGTGAGTGAATATGGAGTGAAAAATAATTTTTTTATTTGCGAGTTCAGCATTGATATTAATAGCTCGCGGATATTTTTTCATTGCCTCAATGATCTTCGTATATAAAAAATTGTCTGAGCTTGGAATGAAAAGCGCATCCAAAATAGGAGATTGTTTCTCTGGATAAAAAATTGGATTTTGTTTAGATTCATGATGAGAATCTAAAATTTTAAAATCATGTTCAATTAACATCTGCAGGACATTTATACTAGCATCACTCAATTTGTTATTTAAAACCATCTGTTGAATTTGTAAAATTCGCACGCAGAAATAAGAAACCAGATCACTGGGTCGGGCTGGATCTAGGCTGCCCCACGATTGACTCCCCTGTTCCAACAATAATCTGACTAAATCCTCACTATCGTATACAATTGCTTGCCAGAGCAAGGTTGCGCGCCTCTGTATACGGGGTGTATTAGGCACTTTTATCATATAACATGTGTTCAAATCTACCGATTGTGCACGAGCGAATTCAAAAAGATTTTTGGCAAATGCAGAGATATTGGCGTCATAGATTTTTTTTTGCTCATAAAACGCATTAGCGAAAAGGACTAGGTGCGAATGAGTAATTTTTAAATTGAAGCGCGCTAATATAGTCAAAACTTCCAAATTCATATCCAAGATAACAATATCAATAAATCGACACTGATGGGATTCTACATATTCATTTGTTAGGGCCTCTGGCCAATGATAATCCTGGAATCTTGACAATAGGGCTGATAATAGCTCGAATTCGTTTGCGCAATAAAAACTATGCCATATTGGCATAAATGGGCTTTCAGAATCATATAGAAAATCATTAATGCTCCAATGATCTTTCTGAATCTCTTGTATTATTTGCTTGCGCTGTTTTTCCAGTTGCACTATAGAGAGCGGATCTTGCAAATAACCATCGTCTTTTTTAATACGAATAATGGCTTGTAACCGCTCTAAAATATAGGCCTTTTTTTTAAACACAGATGGCGATTTCTGTAGCGTAGAGGAACTATGCTGCATCATTTTTATTTATTAAAACCTTTATACATAGACAGCAAAGATAATCCATAAAAAACAGATTATCAATCAAAAAAAGCTCAGATACTGTATTTACTATTTTTTCGAACGATAAATATCTATTCGTTTTTGTGATTTTTTTATACAGCTTTCTAGATGTATATGATATATTTATGTTTTTAAAATAAAGCAGTCGGCTTATCATGGTTTATTTTGATTTTAGAATTATGCGGTTTTTTTGTTTGTTAGAGCTATCATGGCCTACAATATCCTATGCGCGAGTTATAAGCTGGATCGCACTTTGTCTTTCTCCGTGTATCGTTTCTAGTCTAGAAAGACCAGAATTATTCCAAATGCCTAACGATCATTACTCCAATATTACTTTATCCGGAGATTTATTGTCTTTTCTGCTCCCCGCAGCGAGTGCAATCGGTTCTTATCATTTACACTCTCAAGACATGTGGCAAGCACATTTAGATTGCTTAAAAATAGGTCTCACCTCTTTTCAAACCAGTCGCTTAAAAAAAGTCTTCAAAGACACTAAATTGGGTCTAAGACCGAATGGTTATCATTCTTCGTTTCCATCTAAGCATTCTTCAATGGCGTTTATTGGCGCCAGAATCATCCATAAGAACTTCGGATGGAGTTATGGTGCAGGCGCTTATTGTTTAGCAGGATTCACAGCATACAGCAGAATTGAAGGACGATATCATCACGCTCGTGATGTTATTGCTGGAGCGGCTTTGGCCATTTTCTCTGATTGGTCTGTGGAAAAAGTTTTTTTGAACAACAATCTACAAGCATTTTTAGAGTCTTCTCATACACAATTATATCCTGGTGGATTTCAAATTACACATCGTTTTTAAAATGAAACGGCAAAAACGAGCATCCACACAGGTTAATTATGAGATGAGATCTACTCCTTCTGTTGCGGAATTATTTTTTTCTCTGCAAAGACAATCTGTGTTCTTTTGCAGCATTTGAATCCAAATCCACAGAATGTTTCATATTTTCAGAAGAGGCAGGCAATCCATCTTGGGAAAAAATCTGATTTTTTTCGATTTGATGATTTGGATTCAAATCTGCCTTCTCTGCAAACCGATGCATCTGTGAAAGAGCCTCTGCCCCTCTATAAAACCCAGCGATCATTAAAGGTGTCGCCAAAAGCTTGCTAAATAGCAATGCAAAAAAAGATGTGACAAGAAAGACTACCGCGGAAAACAAATTATCACTCAATCCTTCTTTTGCCAGCTGCGAACTCTCTTTTTTTTGATCGTGTTCTGTTCGAGTATCCACACTCTTCCCATTTATTCAATAAACAACTTAAAACCATATAGGATCATATTAAAAAAAATTGCATTTTTTATGAAAAGACTCTTCTTATGCTCACACAGTTGAAAAGCATAAATTTTAAAAAATCACTTCTAGAAAGTCACTTTTAAAATCTCGAGTCTATTTGATTTATATGCGCGTTTTTTATTGCAGAGCATTTTGAGAGACTCTGTGCTTACTTTGCATCATGGAGTTTTGTGAAAAAAATGAAATCAAATGCATGAAAAATCAAAAACTTTTTAAACCTGCGGCTGCAAATTGTACGGTGACTTATCTGTTTAAAAAACGCCTTCGTAATCTTTTTTAAAGATACAGAGGCTGAACGTCTCTTCTTTTCGTGATGCAAATCTTAATTGTTAATATTGTATTGTTTTTATTCATCAAGAGTTTTGTATGTATCAGGCATGCATATCATGCCGCCATCTTAAAAAATCACCTCAATATAAAAATTTTTTAGCATCATTTTGTGTTATTGTCTATATGATGTAAAAATGATAGACTAGATTTAAAAGGAAGGTTGGTAGAGCGGTTGAATACAGGTGTCTCGAAAGCATCCCTAGTCTTGTAGGCTAGCGTGGGTTCGAATCCCACACCTTCCTCCAGCTTTTGTAAAGAGAACTTTTCTCACCGTCATTGCGAGCATAGCGAAGCAATCCAAGAATCCCAGTATTTCTGAGCCTTCCAGCGTTTTGGTTTAGCTTTAGACCCGTACCTCACTTTCTCTGATTTTGCCATTTTACCCCCAAAATCTCCGTTTTTACCCTCTCCTTCTCCGATACATGCGAACACTCGTGGCGAAGGTACGCATGTCCACTGCGATTGTCAGACACGCTGGATAAGCTCATTACTTGGGCAAAGGCCGGGCCCATTAATCTAAAACCTAAAGCAGGAGAAGCCTTTGGTTCTGGCTATCATGATCCAAGAGAAGTGAAGCCAGAAGAGTTTCGCTTTGATTTAGCCCTTAGCGTTCCGCAAGATTTTAAATTGAATGATCAGGTGACAGAGCGCACTCTACCTGCTGGAAGGTATGCTGTCACCATGCATAAAGGCTCGCGCGATAATATCGGTGACACGATTTACAGCATTTATCGTGATTGGTTACCGCAGTCTGGTGAAGAACTGGGGGATTTGCCTTGTATATTTTGTTATTACAATTTTGATTACGAAGTAGCTGAAACGGAATCTTTAACCGAAATTTGGGTGCTTCTTAAGTAGGGCTTAAAGTGGTGAGAGTTGGGGGACAACCTTGTCCCTCAATCATTGAATGTCATGACATCAAAAACCTTTGTTAGTTGCTCAAAATAGCCCGTATCGCAATCATCCTCTATTGCCCATACCCAGCTAAGCACAGCTTGCACGAAACACCAATCAAGAATTTGCTGCGATGGTAATTCAAAGAGCTCAGCAAACCGAGTGACGCGATTATGAATAATATTTGGCGCATCAGCGTGAGTCAGTAATTCCGGGATTGGATTGCGGATAAAAGCGGCCACTTCATAGGCCGGTTCGCCAATAACCCCTTTGGGATCGATCACCCGCCAGTTATCACCATTTTGCAAAATGTTATCGTGATGCAGATCGCCATGGAGCAAAACATCTGGCTTAGAAGTTTGTAACAGCTGGTCCCGGAGCTTTTTTGCTTTGTGCAAATACTCCTGCGGAATGTTCCAATCCTTATCCAACGCTGTAAGCCAATCTTTAATATGAGGGAATGTGTGATCTTCAGGAATATTTGCTTGATGCAGCTTTTTGATAACCCCACAGGCAATTTCAATAGATTCCTGCTCCCTATCCGGAAAGTAACTTTTGAGAGATGTGCCTGGCACCGCTCTTTCCAAAAGTAACATACCCTCATCTTTGGCCAATACCTTAACTGCGCCACAGCCTGCAAAGCACTTGAGCGCGAATGCTTCTCGAGCTAGCGCTTCATTATCAAGACCAAGCTTGAGGATGATTGAGTTATCGCCCTGGAATCCTGACAGCACATAGTTGTAGGCAAGATTGCTGACTTCTTTTAAATCACGTAACTCCAGCCTTGAAGATATTGCTGAAACAAGCTCAGGCAGTTCATTTAGCCAGATTTTGCCTTTCTCGCCATAAATGCTGATGATATTGGAATGGAATGCGTTCATGATGACTTCTCTTTAGAAAATGGTTCTGCTCCATCTTCCAAAATATCTAAATACTTGCGATAGATATAAACTTTATCACGTTTCTTACCACTCGCTTCTTCTAAT
Organism: uncultured Gammaproteobacteria bacterium; assembly: GCA_964395835.1. Classification (GTDB taxonomy): domain Bacteria; phylum Pseudomonadota; class Gammaproteobacteria; order Berkiellales; family Berkiellaceae; genus LLD-282. The sequence continues at coordinate 103,731 of CAYNBJ010000002.1, read as the reverse complement.
ATACCGAGGGCCTGCATATGATTTAATGCACTTCTTGCTGTTGGCTGAGTCATTTTCAATTCCTTGGCAAGGAGAGGAACTGTCACTTGAGGCAGGCGTTTCATGTATTGGAGTGTTTGTTCACATGAAAATCTAGCACGGCCTAAATGAGATATTTTCTCACTATCTTTTGCAAAAAGATCATTAATTCGTGTCGCTGTTTGAATGGCTTGTTTTGAAGATTTTTCTACACCAATGAGGAAAAATTCTAGCCATGTTTCCCAAGTGCCGGATTCCCTGACTTCTTGCAGCAGCTCATAATAGGTATGACGATTAGCTTTCAGATAAAGGCTTAAGTAAAGAATTGGTTCATCAAGCATACCATTCGTACATAAAAGCAAAGTTATGAGCAACCTGCCGAGTCTACCATTACCGTCTAAAAAAGGATGTATTGTTTCAAATTGAACATGAGCCAATCCTGCTTTGATAAGAACGGGCAGGCTTTCATCATGAAGAAACCTTTCAAAATCGCTAAGACAATCACTTAAATGATCTACTGGAGGAGGGACAAAAAGAGCATTGCCAGGCCTTGTTCCACCGATCCAATTTTGTGATCTTCTAAATTCTCCAGGCGTTTGACTTGATCCTCTGCCTCCAGAAAGCAAAATACCGTGTATTTCTTTTAGAAGTCTAAGAGATAAAGGAAAATCATTTTTTAAGCGCGCCAATCCATAGTTTATAGCTTTAACATAATTAGATACCTCTTCTACATCTTCAATTGAAACTTCAGGTTTTTGATTATGTTCAAATAGCATTAAATCCGAGAAAGAACTCTGAGTTCCTTCAATCTGACTTGAAAGCAGAGCTTCTTTACGTACATACATGTAGATAAAGAGCGCGGTATTAGGAATATTTTTATGAATACTATTTAATTCAGCTAGCGCATGCGTTGCTTTTTCAAGATAAGGGTAAAGCACTGTGAGTTCTATTGGTGGTTCAGGCGGCAGTTTTGCAGGAACATATGCTTTATATGACTCACCAGAGATCTTTTGTGTAATATATATTCCTATCCTTTTGTTCATAACCTATCTTTTCTTAAACCGCCCATACTAAGAAACTATATCAGATTATCTTTTCTTAGTCGAGATGGTAAAGAAAAGATACGCACTCGAGGATATCCCTTTTCCAGAGAATCAAAAATCGTTCATTTGACACTCTCCAAGTACGCCTCTATAATCGCTTCAGAGAGTGAAAACATGACCATACCACCCCAGTTTGGAGTTGGTTAGGTTACGGTAAACTGATCTCCTCCAGTTTACAGCCCTCGAACTTTTTGGGCGTGAATTTCTAAATTATCAAACCACCCTCAGCCCCCCCGTATTCATAGGCTTTAGCGCCATTTATTCGTCCGACACATGCGTACTTAGAGAATCACAAAATCACCGATTTTACCCCAAAATCTCCCTTTTTACTCTCCGTTTCTCCGTTAGATGCGAACGTCGGTCGTCAAGGTACGCATGTCTAGAACCCTTGATTTTACTGGGCTTTTGCAAAAATCGGTCTTGAGGTTCGTTATTGGGGTGGAGAATGGCGTATGTACCCACAGAGCGAGAATTTTACTGTAATATGGTTAATTTTCTGTTGCTTAGCGCTTGATTGTTTAGTATATATGCATACAATATAGCCAGATACTAACGAGGCGTATATGTGGACAAGAACCTATAGCAAAACTTTTCAGGGCATTAGCTCTAAGGATATTTGGCGCATTTGGACAGATGTAAATAGCTGGCCAACTTGGCATGGTGATTTGGATTATTGCGAGCTTGATGGTGATTTCAAAGTTGGTAATCACTTCATGTTAAAGCCTAAAAGTGTAACTCCTGTAAAAATCATGCTGACCGAAATCGTTGAGGGCCACTACTGTACTGACTGCACTTCGTTCTTCGGCGCCAAAATGTATGATACACATGCCATGGAAGAGACTGGAGAAGGCTTAAAACTTACCAATACGCTTGTTGTGACCGGGCCATTGAAATGGCTTTGGATCAAGCTTGTGGCTCAAAATGTCGCTGATACCGTGCCAGAGGAAATGGAACGTTTAGTAATAAATCTTGCACGAGGCAACAATGTCTAGCTTACCATTTGGTTTTGACAAGCCTGAAGACAGCCCTGGATTTTTGCTTTGGCAAACAACGATGGTATGGCAACGGCAGATTAAAAAGTCTTTGGAGACTTACGATATATCCCATGCCCAGTTTGTGATTATGGCAACCCTGATGTGGTTTGAGGCCCATCACTATGACACAACTCAAATTCTCATCGTGAACTGGTCCAAGCTTGATAAGATGACTGTTTCAAAATCGCTAAGAAAACTGGTTGCACTTGGTTGTGTTCATCGCATTGAACATGAAACAGATACACGCGCCAAGAGCGTCTCTCTCACCGAAAAAGGCAAAGAGATGGTGCGCACCCTGGTCCCTATTGTAGAGGGGATTGATAGTACATTTTTTGGTAAAGCATCTCATAAGGAACAAAAAAGCCTTGTGCAAATTTTGGCAAAATTCACTGCAAGTACCACAGATGCATAAGAAAGCAAAATTCTGGATTGGCGTTGCTTGCAAAGAGCATGTGGAAAACGGCGTTAAGCTTGGTATTTGCCAATTTTGCCACGGCCCCTTCTTTATTAATAGCCCATGCTTGGGATGGACCAAACGATCATTTTAATGCTTTAGCTGACAATTTTGCACAAAAAGGCTTTGTTGGTTTTGCTATTGATGTTTATGAAAAAGGCAATCGCGGAAAAAGAGATGGGGATAACATGCATTTGATGAACCCACTCATGCAAGATCGCTCGTTGCTGCGCAAACGTTTACTTGCTGCTTTTAACGAAATACAAAAACATCCTTTAGTTATGCCAGATCAAATTGCTATTATAGGCTATTGTTTCGGTGGTCTTTGCGCCATAGATTTAGCGCGCGCTAACCCTTCTGGCTTGAAGGGCGCTATCAGCGTCCATGGTGGACTCACGTCTCCTGATGGGTTGTGTTCTCAATCAAAAATTGATACAAGCATCCTGGTGTTGCATGGTCTTGAAGACCCCGTGGTGCCACAAGAAACTGTCTTAAGTTTTGTCGATGAAATGACAAAAGCTGAAGCTGACTTTTAAATTCACTGTTATGGCCATGCAAAACATGCTTTTACTTTTGTGGGCGCAGATATTCCAGAGTTTGGAATAAGATACAATGAAAAAGCCCATCATCGCTCAGAAATATCTATTAAGAATTTTCTTGAAGAGATTTTTTTATAGGATTTATCATTACATCTTAATTTTCAGCAATGCTCAATCTAGTTGATTCTGCTGCAGCATTACTATTTAATGTCGCTTATATTGGTCATTATCGGGCTTAATGCTTGACATGAGGCTTTTTATACTAAATGTGACTTGAATTTAAACTTAATGTTTGTTATGCTGGTCATTAATGAAATTTGTGACTGCTATAAAACACTTAAGAAAAGACTATGGCAAATTTACCCATTCCTGTAATAAGCGCTTTGCGAAAATTAGGGCAGGATATCAATGTTGCAAGACGTCGCAGGCGTATTACTGCTCAGCTTATGGCAGAGCGTGCCGGCTTATCAAGGTCCACTATTGGAAAAATTGAAAAGGGAGATCCGACAACCTCTATGGGTAGTTACGGCGCAGTACTATTTGTTCTGGGGATGGAAAAACGCCTGAGCGATTTAGTTGATAGCATGCATGACCTTACTGGGCGAAGACTCGAGGATGAAAGATTACCCCAAAGGATTCGTATGCCTAGCAAAATAAACGAGAAAAGCGATGAGTAGCAAGGAAGTTATTGTTTGGATTTCTTTAGGATCAGAAGATATCCGCGTTGGAAAGCTATGGTTTCATGTAAAGGGTCATAAAGAAAGTGCTTCCTTTGAATATGATAAAAAATGGCTCGATCACCCTGAAAGATTTGCACTTGAGCCGGCTTTAAAGCTAACAGAGGGTTCTTTTCATACAGGTCAGGGCTTAAATTGAGTATCTCCCAATTTATTAAATCTAAATTTCTATTGGTCCGCTTCATATCTCTTAAAGCTAATTGTGGCTTCGCATGCCATAGTCTGGTGGCTTGATCATAATCCAGGAAATCTTTTACTTTCAGCGCTTGTTGTGTTGTATGAATAAACTCAATTGTTCCAAAATCCTGGCAAGAAATAATGTTGCTTCGCCCTGATGACATCAATGAGATCCAGTTCATAGGAACCTGGGATATAACCCCATAATAACTTAAAATGGTCTCTAGGCTCACATAGTTAAAATGGTTCGATCTTAATAAAGCAGCGACATGAAAAAGGAGATAGCCATCATTTTTATAATATTTTTCAAATAAATAAATTTTTTTACAAATTTTTGCTAATACTTCAGCATCGACAGCTCTACTTAAAAGTGTATTAAAGGCACCATCTGATAAATTGGGAAATAAGCATCTTAAATCCGCAGAAGTAAAAAGAGAATGATCAGGATTAGCATTATCTAAAAGCCAATTTAATAAATATTTTAAAGGCTGCATTATTGATTAAGTCTACAGATACTTAAGATAAATCAAGTAGAGTATGCACACGACTTTCTCTATTTACGCAACAAGGCCATAGCTAGTTCAATGCGCCAGTTTAATATTTCTTTTTAACTATTCCGAACCCGACCTCGATTTAGTCATGACTATTCCGAACCTGACCTCGATTTAGTCATATTCTATAGTATTCATAATGAACAGTAACTAACGATTCTTATGAAAAGAATTTATGAGCTTTTGATTACAGATCATTTTAACAACCATAATGAATGTATTTTTTTATCAGGTGCCAGACAAGTCGGTAAAACAACAATAGCTGCGCATATTCAGAATGATTTTATGCTATCTTACTATTTAAACTGGGATAACCTCACAGATAAACAAAACATTCTTGCAGGATCTCTAGAGATTTTAAATCAAAAATATGCTCAAAAGCCATTAATTGTTTTTGATGAAATTCATAAATATAAAAACTGGAAAACATATATTAAAGGACTTTTTGATACTCATCAAAGCGATTTTTCCTTTCTGATTACAGGGAGTGCTAGGTTAGATATTTATCGCAGAGGGTGCGATAGTATGATGGGACGATATTTTCTTTATCGGGTTCACCCCTTAAGTGTCGCTGAACTTTTGGGCCCTGCAGCTACTGATAAAGAATATAAGCCTTCAATAAAAATAGAGAATGAGTTATGGGATAATTTAATGAAATTTGGAGGATTTCCTAAACCATTTTTAACAGCACAAGAGCGTTTTTACAATAAATGGTCACTACAGCGAATGGAAAGATTATTTGAAGAAGATATAAGGGATTTATTAAAAATTCATGAAATAAAAAAAATGCAGGTACTTTCAAAAATACTTATTGAAATGGCTGGTGGGCAGCTTAATTACACATCGTTGTCAAAAATGATACAGGTTTCAGATCAAACTATCAAAAACTGGTTAATACAGCTGCAAAGTTTCTATTTCTGTTTCACCATACAACCGTGGTCAAAAAATGTTATTCGTAGCTTAATCAAAGAACCTAAAGTGTACTTATGGGACTGGTCTTTGCTTTCAGATAAGGGTAGAAAATATGAAAATTTTATTGCATCACACCTTCTTAAGGCTGTGAATTTTTGGACAGATACGGGTCTAGGAGACTATGAGTTATATTATTTGCGAGATAAACAACAAAATGAAGTTGATTTTCTAATTACTAAAAATGATCAACCATGGTTAATGATAGAAGTGAAATCATCCCTAAAAGAAAATTTGTCTAAAGGGTTATATCATTTCCAAAAACAATTAAATGTGCCCCATGTACTTCAAGTGGCAGTAGAGGCTGATTTTATAGAACAAGATTGTTTTGAGTTGGGTACTCTACCCACTATTGTTCCAGCTAAAACTTTTTTATCACAGTTAGTGTGATGGCACCATCAGTACGTTTCACAGAAAAACATGACTATACCGCTCCAGTTTGGAGTTGGTTATGTTGTGGTAAATTAGCTTCTGTCAGATTATTGAGAAACAACTTTTTCACATAATTGTACGTAATATTTTTGTGGCCTCCATTAAATCACGCAAATCTAACCTTGAAGCTATTGCAGCAACAAGCTCAGGCAGTTTTCATTTAGCCACGCTTTGCCTTTTTCTCCCTAAATGTTGATAATGTTGGAGTGGAAGGTTGTCATAGACTCTCTTTCACAATAACATCATACGGCGCGGCTAGCTTATATTTTCTGGCTTTGTTAGAGGCGTCTACTATTTCTAAAAAGCCACCTTCAACCCACTTTTTGCAAAGCGCAGCATTCGTTCTAGGTTGGAAGCCAAATAGATCGCCTATTTGTTTAGCAGTAACGACATCGTATCCTTTAAATAATTCCAAGGCTTTGCGTTGTTTTGGATCTAAGGTGCGTAGCAACTGTGAATGATCTTTTTCGCCTTTCTCATTACTTGCAATCATCTGGGTCACAACTTTTTCAAAAGCAAAAGCCATCCCTTCGATAAAATATTCCACCCAAGAGGTTATATCGCTTTCCGCCCTTCCAAAATAATAATTGTGAGATGGACCAATGCTGATGGCGCGATAATATCCGAGTAAGTTTTTAGCATAATATTCCTCAAGAGAATACAAGCCTTTTAAATCATACCCACCAAGGTGCAAGATTAGGGTCGTCAGCAACCTGCTTTTTCGTCCATTACCATCGTAATAGGGGTGAATTGTCGCAAACTGGTAATGAGCAATCCCAGCGACAATGGGGCATGGTATCTCTTCATTTTCTTTAATCCATGATACTAAATTGCGCATAAGCCCTGGAACATCTTTCGCTTCCGGAGGCATATAGACAATCGTTCCTGTTCCGCTGTCCTTAATAACGTTTTGTCCATCTCGGTAAGGTGTTGGTTTAATGCGTGTTCCTCCATCACTCATCACCAAAGCATGCAAGGTTTGAATAACCTTTTCGGTAACAGGATGGCTTTGTGAGGCATATTGTTCTAATTGAGCAAGAGCAGCATAATAGCCTTTTACTTCATGCTCATCACGCTCTCTGCCGGGAAAATGTCCTTGAAGCTGGATGACTTCTTTGATCTCCTCAGGCTTAAGCTGATTACCTTCTATCATCGTAGAATAATGTGTGGTGTAAAGTTTAGCCGTCTCGCGCAGCGAGGCTAGAACTGTAGGGTTAACCGGCAGTAACGCGACCTTTTCCTTCGCAGCCTCAATTCTCATAAGACTTTTGGCAATGCTAGTGGTTATATTATACATGGGGTTAAAGTTTGTCGGCACGATCTAAGCTCAATATCAGTTTATCCCTCATTATTTGTTATGCCGATAAATAGCGTATAATTCAAGCATAACATGCCGATAAAATATATAAGAATGGTTCATTTGACACTCTCCCAGTACGCATCTATAGTCGCTTCAGAGAGTAAAAACATGACTATACCACCCCAGTTTGGAGTTGGTTAGGTTACGGTAAACTAATCTCCGCCAGATTTTTGAGGAATAACTTTTCTCACCGTCATTGCGAGCAAAGCGAAGTAATCCAGAAACCCCAGTATTTGCAAGCTTTCCAGCGTTTTGTTCAGCGTCAGACCCGTACCTCACTTTCTCTAATTTTGCCATTTTATCCCCAAAATCTCTATTTTTAACCTCTCCATCTCCAATACATGCGAACACTCCGACCGAAGGTACGCATGTCCTCAAACCCTCTATTTACCTAGGTTTTAGAGGATTGGTGCTTTTTAGCCCTTCACTTTTTAGAGAACGAAAACCCGAGTAGCGATGGATATGCGAAATGGAGAAAATGAGATAAATCAAGGGATGGAACGCAGTTTCAGCACCTTGATTGTTATAATCAGCAGCACTTAATCTATACAGAAAATGATGAGAAAGTTTATGATCATCTGGGAGTTTGGGATGAGCAAAATCACCGTTTAAATCTCGTTTTAAGCCTATCTTTTCCATGACTCTTAAAGACCTAACATTTGCAGGCACCGTAAAAGAAACGATTTCTTTAAGGCAAAATTTCTTAAATCCGTATTCCAAGGAAGCTTTGGCGCCTTCTGTGGCATACCATTTGCCCCAATACTGAGAGCCAAGTCTCCAGCCTACTTCAACCGCCGGGGTAAAATCGGATTCGAAAGTCGTGTAATTGAGACCGATAAAGCCCATCAATTCCTCAGTGTCCTTTAGGCAAGCAGCCCATAACGTATAACCATGTTTATCTTGATGACTATTAACAGCAGGTATGAAATCATTCACGTGCTCCATGGTTAGCACCTTAGGTAAAAATTCTATCACTTAAAGAATGGCAGATAATCGTCGCTACTGATTTTGCCTTCATGCATACATACTTCTCTAAACGGTGGGACATGAATCAGTATTATTATTTTTTGGGGATTATATGAGCGTACCGCCTGCTCGATACTCTTTTCCAATTCTTTTGCATCTTGATCTGCCAATTGCTGCATCTTTTCAAAGAGTTGATATTTACCCAAGGCGCTGCATTTGAATAAATCAACAATCATTCTGCTATCATTTAAAACGACGCGGCTGTTCGCATAATCACCGTAACGGCCATCAGCAAAACAATCGTAACCGAGTAACACAACATCGTTGTTAAGCTTTTGTGGCCCTGATTCTGGTAGCCAAAATAAGAATGGCATCTTTTGTGATAGAAATCACTGTACTACGTAAATCATTTATGCTGCCACGATAATAATCATGATTTCCAAGAACGAAATAAATTGGCTTTTGGATAGTGCTTGCCATTTCTTTAAGAATTAACTCTATAGATGTTGCCTCCGCTATATCACCACTAATCACGACCCCATTACTATCGGTTGCAATAAGCGTGTGGTAAAAGTCTATCCTCTCGTCTTTTTCCAAGAAGTTAAGATGAACATCAGTGATCCAAGTTAATTTTATAAGTAAAGACCTAATTATTTTCCAAAAAGTCTACAATATCGACAATGCGATAAAAGTAAGGATTTATGGCGACAGAAGAGGCAACACCGCTTAAATGAAACAGCACTGCTACTTTTGCAAATCCCTTAGGTGTCTTCAATCTTGATATCTTGTCTTGCATTTCGGTAATGATTTCGCCACTTATTTCACGTTTTTTAAATTTAAATTCGCAAATAAATAAGCCGTTCGTTTTGGACTGCACCAGATAATCAATTTGACAACCTTGTTGAGTGGTTGTTTTTGTTTGTCTATAAGGTCCGCTACGTACAATATCAACGGGCGAAATGCCTAATTTTTGAAGCAATAGGGTGCGGTTTTGTAAAAGCAATGCCTCAAGTTGCAAGCCCATATGTATTTCAAATCCAGGCATGGTAGAGAGTGGCACTTGATCAAATCCACCATCAGCAATAGCACCCAGATTTGGCTCTATGACTTTGAGATAAAATCTCATATAAGGATCTAAAATCCTGTATAAACTTTGCTTTAATGGGCTTGCGGTTTTAAACGACCATAGTGATTGTTTAACAACAAAGCCTGCCACAATGAGATGATCCATCATTTGGCTCAGAGTGCCGCTGTGAGCAAATTCTATGCTCTGCCTTATTTCTGATAGAGTTCTGGCGCCATTTTTAAGGCTATCTAGGATTTTTTTATAGGTGGCACCCTTGCCATTAAAAAGGTCATGAAAAATGCGATCAAACTCGGTAACGAGCAATCCATTCTTTTCAAAGGCGAGTTGTTTGATGTTATCATCAGCCGTCAAATTAGGATTGAATTGCTCCAAATACCATGGGACACCGCCAACAATGCTGAGCAACTTGTACGTATCATAATGAGAAAGCTGCATGCCGAGCGCCCTTAAGAACTCTGCGCTTTCAGGGATAGATAAGGGTTCTAAGCTGATAGTTAAATTGATGCGCCCAAAGAATGCTGTACTCTTTAGGATATTTTCTTCAATCCAGGTCGATACTGATCCACAAAATACAAGCAACACATGCATTTTTTGCTTATCCCACCAAGCCTTGAGTTTAGGAATAAAACTTGGATCTTTTGATCCCATCCACGAAATCTCATCAAGCAGGATGATATCCCCAGGCTTAATATGGAAGCTCAAATGCTCAAAGGCATCACTCCAATCCAAGAAAGTCATGGGCGGGATTTTGAGCATCAATGCGAGTTGCCGTGCAAAATTATCCTTTTGTTGTTGAGCGGAGATGCCATCTTCCGGAGCGAGTCCTGCAAAACTCCAAAATGTTTGCGCGTTAGATATTTTAGCAAATTCTCCTATAAGCCTACTTTTTCCAATTCTTCTTCGCCCTTTGACGACGACAAGGCTGGAGTTTTTCTTTCTATATAAAGCTGTTAGCCTCTCTAATTCGGCTTTTCGGCCAATAAATACTGGATTGGACATGGCAACCTCTATTATGCTCAAGATATACTACATCGTATCTCGAGCACATCATTAAGTCAAAAATAAATGCTCAAGATGATGTTTTTAGCTTATTGAGATTTAATAAAGCTATACATGCTGTCCTATGGATTTCATATTTCGATACCTATGGGACATATAAGGCATTTTTTAATAGCCATTATTAGACATAGTGATTGCTATAACCATCTTTAATATAGTGTAATTCCAGGTGCATATTACATGTACTTAACATCACGCAAATAGAGATTTTATGGACACGTTAATCTTTTACAGAGAATCAAAAATCGCTCATTTGACACTCTCCCATTACCCATCCATAATCGCTTCAGAGAGTAAAAACATGACCATACCACCCCAGTTTGGAGTTGGTTAGGTTGAGGCAAACTGATCTCATCCAGCTTTTTTATATAGAAATTTTGTGGTGGGTCGTGTGATGAATAAACACACCCAAGCAAAAATTGTTCAGAAGTCTTGAAACGTGATGCCGCTTTGGATATCAGCACTACTTCAATCTTTGCAGGATCTCATACAATCTTTTTGAGCTTATATGCTGGGCAAAGAGCAGCTAAGACGCAAACAAGCAGAAGAAAATTTAGAGCCTCAAGACTCTTATGAAAAATTGGATGAACAAAATAAATCTTATCGTGATCGGGGTAAGTCTGGTCTGCTTGAGCGGCTGCGCAAATCTCGGGAAAGTGCTGACAAGTCATTGCCCGGAAGCACCCCATTACACTCAAGCTGAATGGCGTAAGATCGAGCAGTCAGTCGCCGAACTGCCTGAGCAAAGTCCTCTTATTCCTGTGCTGCAGGATTATATGAATCTGATTAATAAGCTAAAAATTGCAAATCAAGCTGAATAAGGTTGTTGACTTCTTAGGTCAAAACTATTATACATACATATAGTTTACCAGAGGTTTTACGCTAACATGAAAATCATTCTCTAAAATTGCCCTGTGTTTTTAGGGCGCAGCACAACAAAAGCAAGTTGCTTATTGTTGTCATAATAGTCTTAAAAATGACCTTTAGAGAAATACATCATGACGCATAAACCAATTCACATTAAAGACCTCGATCTTTCTTTTTCCCACAAAACCTGCTTTGAGAACTTTAACTGTCAAATCCCTTACGGCAGTCGTATTGCCATCATTGGCAGAAACGGTAGCGGGAAATCTAGCTTGCTAAAAATGATAGGAGCAATGCACCACGAAGATGTGATTGTTGGCTACGTTCCACAAGTAATTGTTGATCATGCAGTCTTAAGCGGCGGGCAACGTTTAAATAAAGCGGTGACAAAGGCTTTAAGCCTGGATCCCAATGTTCTACTGCTTGATGAGCCGACCAATCACCTTGATAGCCGAAACCGCAAGAGCTTGATGCGTATGCTGCAAAATTACCCTGGCACGCTCATGATGGTCTCTCATGATAAGGAGCTACTTCGCCAATGTGCCGATACGTTATGGCACATTGATAACGGTAAGATTCATATCTTCTCGGGTAATTACGATGATTATATACATGAAGTAAAGCTAAAACGCTCCTCTGTTGAACGTGAATTGGAGCTATTAAGCCGAAAGTCAAAAGGTATGCACCACAAGCTGATGCAAGAACAGCAGCGTAGCTCTAAAAGCAAAGTCAAGGGGCAAAAGAGTATTGATCAGCGCAAATGGCCTACTGTTGTTAGTAACGCAAAAGCTGGCAGGGCTGAAGAAACCTCGGTCTGTAAAAAATCTGCTATCGATAAGCGTAAATCTGATTTAGCTGAAAGCTTGAGCGATCTTCGTCTTCCAGAAATTATTATTCCTAAATTTTCTATAGAAGGTTCTGATACCAGTAGAGGTGTAATCATACAAATATCCGCTGGCTCTGTTGGTTATATTGAGGGTAAACCTATCTTATCTGGCATAGCTTTAAGTCTTCAAAGCCCTGAGCGTATGGCCATTACAGGCGATAACGGCAGCGGCAAATCAACCCTGATCAAAGCTATCCTTGGGGATGAAAGTGTTTACAAAACTGGCGAGTGGCACGTGATAAAGCGAGAGGATATTGGTTATCTCGATCAACATTATAGCACGCTCCATCCTGATAAAACCGTTCTTGAAACCATAGCAGACCTTGTACCAGCTTGGTCTCATGCTGAAATAAGGCGCCATCTCAATGACTTTTTATTCCGTAAAAATGAGGAAGTGAATGCCCTTGTGAGCACGCTTTCCGGTGGAGAAAAAGCAAGACTCAGCTTGGCGGAAATTGCAGCTAAAACACCAAAACTTCTGATACTCGATGAAATCACCAACAATCTTGATTTAGAGACGAAAGACCACGTCATACATGTTTTAAAATCTTATCCAGGAGCGATGATCGTCATCTCCCATGAGGCTGATTTTCTGGAAGAGATTGGGATTAGTGAAGCGGTGGATGTTCATAAGTTTAATGTGCGTTAATCCACAATCAGGCTTTCGTCTTTATGAGATGAAAGAACAATTTGTGTCATTGTTTTTGAAACATTACACTGGCCTTTTAAAAAATCAGTAATGAGGCGCTCTAAGGACTTGGTACTACAGCAGCGCACCTTCAGCAAATAAGAATGCTCTCCTGTAACATGATGGCATTCTAAAATAGACTTATTGCCACCAACTGCCTTCAAGAAACCTTTATGATGTTCCGCTTTGTCTAAAGTGACAAAAATAAAAGCACATAGCGCCATATCCATAAATTCAGCAGATACGAGTGCTGTAATTTTTTTGACATAGCCATTTTGCTTTAATCGCCTGAGTCGCTCATTTGCAGCAGAAGATGAGAGTCCGACTTTCTCACCTAACTGTGTGCTCGTAAGGGCTGCATCCTGCATGACACACTCTCTGCGCACCATGTATTATTAGTGTCAGAATGTTAACTGATGTTAATTTTGAAACAAGGTTTACGTCTTCATGAAAAATAGAATGTTTGGACATCTCACTTTCAATTAAATATCCATTTATGGCTGATTTTTCTTCAAAATCAATCTGTATATCAGAGATTTTATCTTTATTATATAGATATAATGTAAAGATTTTTTTGTAGACATTGTTGATCTCATCGATATTGAGCTGATTAAAAAGCTCAATATTATTCCATGCTTCTAATTCTTTTTGCATGGGTAAAATTCTTCTGTCAGCTTCTTTAGAGAATTCTAATTGCCCTTTAAAATCTGCAGGTAATGAACTTAGCAATACCATGCCAAGCAAATGTTGTGGATATTGAATCGAATAGCTCATTGCTAGAAAAGCACCAAAAGAGTGTCCGATAACAAAAAAACCTTTCTATGTTCAATGATACACGAATATCTTCTAAGTCTTTGACAAATTGATCAATATTTACAAATGCAGGAGAGATATCGCTATCGATTGATTTGCCAGTACCACGCTGGTCATAAAATATAACTTCACCAAATTGTTTAAGGTCAGCCATGTGCGGCAATAGATAATCCATTATTAGACCCGTGCCGCCATGCAGAACAATAATGGGCGCCCACTCCCATAGGATTCCCAATAAATGTTGCTTTTATCTACAGATAGGTAACCGTTTTTCTTCATAACTCTTTCCTCATAAAATGGCAGCTAGAACTGTGCGTATAGCCCGGCCTCTCAAAATCACTTACGTATCCTAACTTTTCATAGAATGTTTTAGCACCCTGAAAAATCATCGTGGCAACGGTGGCCATAGAACATCCTGACTTGCGGCCGAAGTCATGGACCGCTTCCATCAATTGATGTCCTAAACCATTCTTATGATGATTGGGATGTACCCATAATTGATCCGTATAAATACTGCCGAAAATCACACTGCCATTGCATCCCGCAATAATTTTATTCTTCTCATCTCGAATAAAGAATGCGAAAGGATCAGCTTCGCCGAATTCAGGTGTCTCTTGATTAATTTTCTGGGTTAAAAAATCGATATCTGCGCTTTCTGGGGTAGATGTAAATTCTATTTTCATCTACTCATCTCTCATACTTATTGCCAAGCGATTAAACGTATTCATCAGAGAAATACAAATCGTAATATCGACAATTTCTCTTTCGCTGAAATATTTTGCAAGCTCAGCACTTGGAACCTTTTTATTGCCATCGAGCTTGGTTAAAGATTCTGCCCATTTTAATGCCTCTTTTTCGGCGTCAGAAAATAAGTTTGATGTAATGAACTCAGATAGGCTCTCAATTTTGTCCTTACTAACTTCCAGCTTTAACGCTTCATTTCAGTGCAAATTACAGCAATAATCACAGCCATTGATTTGAGATACACGTAAGTTCATTAAAGCTTTTAATTCAGCCGCTAACGGTTGAATCATGCAAGCTCTTATATCCAGCATATAAATGACCAATTGTATCTTTTGAAATTTTTGCATAATCCATATATTACTCCATTAATTAGATTTATTATCATTTTCATCAGGATTTAAAAATTTGCTAGCTTCGCATAGCTTGTCAAAATCAGATTTATAAGTTTGGTCTTGAATAGCACGAAATTTATCATACTCCTCTTCTGCAAGAGCTACAGCTACTTCATGAGATGCCTTGCCCAGGCTGCTGAGTACTTCCTGTTCGTTATATTTCAAAAAAACATCTAGTTTTTCTGCCCAATCTTTCATGAGCATAACTTTTCCTCTTGCTGCTTGAAATTCAGCATAATCGATATACATATTAACAATTCGGTTAAGCTGCGATATTTCATCTTTGCTTAAATAATTTTTAGCAATTCTTACATCTGATAGGTAAATTTTACCATCTGGACTCTTTCGCCAAGTGGTCAAGCCCATATTAGGTTTAGAGGCAGAGGCGCGATCTGCGATAATTTCTGCTGCTGTATTTCCTGTGATTGCAAAGTGCAGCTTATTTTGTACTGTAGCAAAAAACTTTTGAGTATCATGTGAACTACCTGAGTAATCCACAGATGTTGCATAAATATCTGTGATTTTTTGATAAGCCATACGCTCACTAGCTCTAATCTCACGAATTTCTTCTAAGAGCTCATCAAAGAATCGTGCATCAAATTTTGAGCCTTTTTTAAATCTCTCAGAATTGATAGCAAAACCTTTGAATATATAACTTTTTAGCTTATCTGTAGCCCAAGTACGAAAAGCAATGCCGCGTTCTGAATTGACCCTATAACCCACTGCAATAACAGCCTCGAGGTTATAGAACAATACCATGCGCTTTACAGAACGCTTACCTTCCTGTTGAACTATCGAGGATTCCTCGGTAGTTGCTTTTTCATTCAATTCGCCGGTAGCGTAGATGTTTTTTAAATGCAAAGATATGTTGTCAACCGAGCAGCCAAATAACTCAGCCATATGTTTTTGCGTGAGCCAAACATTTTCATTTTCAAATCTGACAGCAATGGAGATTTTGCCATCTTCTGTCTCATAAAATATAATTTCATTAGGTGGCAATATCTGCTTATTCTTATTCATACTTCATTCTCCGTTTTTTCGTCACCCAAAAAGCCACCAACTTGGGCATCCCATAAGTGTTTATAAAGCCCTGCTTTTGCAAGAAGTTCACTGTGGGCGCCATCTTCTACGATCTTGCCTTTATCAAAAACCAGGATGCGATCCATATGAAGTAAGGTTGATAAGCGGTGAGCAATAACGATCGTGGTTTTGTTTTGCATCAGCTCCCATAAGGATTCTTGGATCAAGCTTTCCGTCACAGAATCCAGTTGGCTCGTTGCTTCATCAAGGATAAGAATAGGTGCATTTTTGAGAATTGCTCTGGCTATGGCGATGCGTTGACGCTGGCCACCAGAAAGTTTGACGCCTCGTTCACCAACAAGCGAGTCATAACCTTGGGGCAATGAGGAGATAAACTCATGAGCGTGGGCTTTTTTAGCAGCTTCAATGACTTCTTCATCGGTGCTATTCGCTCGGCCATAACGAATATTGTCCATCAAGCTTCTATGAAACAATGATGGATCTTGGGGAATCATAGCGATATTTTCTCGTAAACTATCTTGAGTTACATCCCTAATATCCTGACCATCAATTAAAATAGCGCCATCTGTTACATCATAAAGACGGAGGATCAAATTGACGAAAGTAGACTTGCCGCCTCCTGAATAACCAACAAGGCCAACTTTCTGACCGGCTTTAATTTCGATGAATTTATTCTGGAAAAGTGGTTCTGTGCCTTTGTAATGGAATTTGACGTTGTCGAATGTGATTGTGCCATGTGCGCAGTTTAAGGTTGTAGTATCAGCCTTATCCTGAATTTCCAGAGGCACAATCAGTGATATGAGACTCTGCTTACATTTACCCGCAGCTTTATTAAAATGATCAACTTCAGACATTAGAAACCAAGTCATATGACCGGTTTCCATAGATAAACCAAGAATAAGAGCAAAATCGCCGATTGTAACTAAACCTTTGCCATATAACTTGACCAGTGCAAAAACTGTAAAGCTCATCATAATGGCAATAAGGCCACCTTGAATACAATACAGCATAATCGAGTAAATATTTAACGAATAGTAGGCTTTGCGCTGATTATCAAAGAATGGCATCATCCTTAAGTGTTCTTGAAATTTCCGTCCAAAAATTCTGACATTAGAATGATTAGATAGGCAGTCGACCAACTCACCAACAACTACAGTTTCTTCTTCTGCTAATTTATCTGCAAGATTTACAATCTTTTTGGACATGGAGATACTAAAAAATGCAAAAATTATAAACCATGTGATCAATATAAGGCAGAAAACCCCATTAACATAATAAGAGGCCGCAAATGCCGCTAAGAGTAAAGAACCGCCTCGTAAAAAATTCGTCATTTTATAAGTTATAATGTCAATGACACCATCTGATAAATTAGTAATTTGCTTTGAGACTTTGCCGGATAAGGTATTTTGATAAAAACCATGAGATTGCGATAATGCATAGTCCAACATCACGGCAATGATTTTGTTTTGCACTACCGGCACATATTTAGCCCAAATGTAATTAACACTTCTCCATGTAAAATTATCAAAGACGATAAAATTTAGAACAATTAGGCTTGCAGGAATTGCAAGCACTGCCATATTGCCATCATTTACACTTGGCAACAAATCTATCAATTGCTTAATTAATACGCTATTAAGTGGCCCCCAAAAACCAGCAATAATTGATAAAAATACAACCATATATACGATCATTTTATGCTCTTTCAAAAAGAGCCATATAAATGGAAAAAGTGTTTTGGGTAATGCCGTATTTCTAGCCTTAATCATTCTACTCAATTCCAAAAGTTATTTTCTCGCCCTTGTGTACAGCTTTATCTTGACATGCTTTGATGTTTTGTGCAAATATATTGTGTGCGTAGATAGTATGTAACACGTAAAATAATTTTTTCAAAAGAGATCATTTACATGTATCAGCACAGAGTCACTATCAACCCACAATATGCACCAAGAAATTAATCGGAGAGTCACACAATGAAAAAGTCATCAAAAACGAACTGGATTAACATGAACGAAGTGT
This sequence comes from uncultured Gammaproteobacteria bacterium, assembly GCA_964395835.1. Taxonomy (GTDB): domain Bacteria; phylum Pseudomonadota; class Gammaproteobacteria; order Berkiellales; family Berkiellaceae; genus LLD-282. The sequence goes on along the minus strand of CAYNBJ010000002.1, from coordinate 85,798 downwards.
CAGGCTTCTTGCTTTATTCTGCTTATTTTGCCTGGAAGCGCAAGATTGAAAGTACGCTTTTGCCTCATGACCTTACGCACGTTCAGTTTATGCTTTTGATGACATTAGGATTTTTGAAGAAAGATGGGGCAGATGTATCGCAAAATGACCTCGCCAAGTTCTTGAGCATTGATGTGACTATGACGTCTCAGGTATTGCGGGCTCTAGAGAAGAGAGGATTACTCAAGCGTTCCCAAAAGGAAGGAGATGAACGGTCTAAATTTTCAGAATTAACAGATGCAGGTAGAGCTAAAATCCAAGGTGCAACAAAAGATCTCCTTGCGGCCGAGAACGCCTTTTTCCTGAGTTTAGGAGAGAATAAGCAAGGCTTTGATGAATATTTACGCGGCATTTTACGACAACAAATAGAAGGTGCGGTATGAGTGAGGATTTGAATTATCAATTCATAGAACAATTAAAATGCTTGCCATTTATTGAAGAAATATGGCTTTTCGGGTCGAGAGCAAGGGGAGATCATAGACAGAAATCTGATATCGACCTTGCAATAATATGTCCTAACTCTACAGAGGAAGACTGGCTTAGGGTTGTGGATATAATAGAAGACTCTGATACATTACTCAAAATAGATTATATTAAATTTGATCAAGGCACAATAAGTAGGGAGTTATATAATAACATTATAAAAGATAAGAAGGTGATTTATGTCAAGAAGTGAGGTTAAATTTGAAAAATTTAAAAAAGCGTTACTTTCTCTTGAGGCAATTTACTTAAAGCCTATGCAAGATGATAGGTCTAATGTAGATGCTACTATACAACGATTTGAATTTACATTTGAATTAGCCTGGAAATTTCTGAAGGATTATTTTTTTGAACGCGATATAGAGTTGAACTATCCAAAAGAGGTCATTCAAGAGGCGTTTAACGTCAATTTAATCGACAACGAAATTGTATGGATAAAAATGCTCAAAGATAGAAATATGACATCTCATACGTATGATGAAAAGCTGGCGGATGAAATCTATATCAGGATCCAATTATATGTTCCAGAGCTGCGTAATTTGTTAAACAATCTTACTGATATTTGAGCGAAAATTATGACCATCACCTTCGAACCACTTCATGAATCACATCTTCCGCTACTGCTAAAGTGGCTGGAGACGCCGCACGTCAAAAAGTGGTGGGATCAGGATGTGACGTATACGCTGGAGTTGGTGAAAGAGAAATTTGGCAAACACATCCATGGCTTTGCCATTTCAAAAAATTCAAACCACAAAACATATGCTTACACCATCTGCGCTAACAAAGAAATGATAGGTTACATACAGGCTTATAATGCTCATGACTTCGCTCAAGAGAATGGTCTAAATTTAAGCGCTATTTCTGGGTCTGTATGCGGTGTAGATTTATTTATTGGAGAGCAACAATTCTTACACCAAGGATGGGGAGCGAAAATTTTAAATGAATTTGAAGAACAGATATTAGCTCCACATTTTGATTGGTGCCTAATCGATCCAGCAAAAGACTTGGGTTTTATTCAGCCCCGCACCCTCTAAAAGCAAAGTTGTTTGGGCAGCCACTTCAGGTGATTTTAAAACATGACGCACCTGCTGGATGACAAAATGCTCGACTTCCCCAGCAGCAAGATAGGAACTAATGCCATGGCACTCGATACCGCGCAACACATTACTGCAGGCGTAATAGCGATATTGCCGATTCTTTTTGGCCGTATAGGTTGGGGTCATAGGTATATTGCAGGCTTGGCAATGAATAATACCTTTGAGTAACACCGGTGATTTACAAAACGCTGAATTGCGTTTGGGTGCTGTTTTAAAAGTTGCTTGAGCGCGATCCCATAAATCTTGATCAATGATCGCATCATGCAGTCCTGCAAACTCTTTATCTTTGTGGCGTATTTTTCCAACATAAATGGGGTTTGTAAGGATCCGGCGCAGTGAGGCTTTAGTGAATCTTGCGCCGCCGATATCTTTGCCAGTTTTGGCGGTAAACTGTTTGGATCGGTGACCGTCGTTATTTAATTCTTTAGCCAAATGGGTGGCAGATGCCAGCACTAAAAACCGCGTAAAGATATGCTCTATTAATTTAGCTTCGGATGCGTTGATCATCAGTTTTCGATCAATAATATCGTAGCCAAGCGGTGGATTGCCTCCCATCCACATACCTTTTTGTTTGGAGGCAGCAAATTTATCGCGGATACGCTCACCAGTGAGCTCTCGTTCATATTGCGCAAAACTCAAAAGCACGTTGAGCATCAAACGCCCCATAGAACTGGCGGTATTAAAATGTGCATGGCTTTGACGCCAGCGACCACATGCTTAAAGTCTTGCATGCTAAAGCCAAAACTAAAAATCTTGACGCTACGGTATGGAAAGGCTTTGTTGAAGATTTAAAACGTCCAGAAAAATACAATTTGATTTTTACTCCCAGTGGCTCTTTTTGTTTGATAATCGACCCTGCGCAGGCAGAGAAGTCACTTAAAACCATTTATGACCACTTAGCTGACGGTGGTATTTTCTTGTTTGAAGCGGAAACTCTGCACGCAGTGCCTCAAGCAGGTATATGGCGTGGCTCGGTATGGCCCAAACCAAATAGTCAAAAAATTATCTTAAGCCAGCTTGCTATGCTCCAAGACGATATCTGTACCAGCCTTTGCAAATATGAGCTGATGGAGGCGGGAAAGATTATCCATACAGAAATTGAAGAGCTGAGAGTGAAAATTTATGAGCAGGATCAGCTGATGGAAATACTAAAATCCGCAGGCTTTAAACGAGTCAGAACGCTCAAAGCTTTTGATCAATCTTCAGGGCCGGCTAACCAAGATGAGTCTATCGTTTATGAATGCAGAAAATAAAAGCAAACTCTCTTTAATCATCTGGATCGTGGCCCTGATCGCGATAGGAGGAGTCATTGGCTCTTTTACCAAGCCAGAAATTAGCAGTTGGTACAGCACCTTACATCGCTCCACCCTGACACCGCTTTTATACGGAAGATATTGCTTTAGAAATGCAATATGTTCCCATCCTTCTGCGCCGCATATCGCTGCGCTCAGCGTGGCAAGCAATATTTCTGACATGCTATATAGCCTATCCCTTGTTGATCTTGGATCTTCTAAATCCTTAAAATAATCTAAAAATCTTTCTTCTACTCGCTTTATCATTTCTACCTCAAATCTGCTTTGACTCAAGGGAGTATCTTCTTTTTTTGCTTTTTTTATACTCTTATTTTTTCATGAGGCGGCCCTGTATCCATCGTTGTATGATTTGCTATTCATAATGAGTCCACATCCTTAATATTTTTACTATTTTTGCTTCTTGATCGACACTGTAAACAAGTCTATGTTGTATATTAATACGCCTCGAATAAAAGCCGCTTAGATCGCCTACTAATTTTTCAAATGGGGGTATTTTTGCAAATGGATCAGCTTTTATAATTTCAATTAAAGCTCGGCATTTATCACTTAGATTAGACTTTTTAATTTTTTCAGCATCTTTCTGCGCCTCTTTAGAAAACAATATTTTATACGTCATAAGTCTATTTCTTCGGAATATTCTTCTAAAGGCTTGCCGTTCATTTCAATTATTGACTCTTTTAACCCTGGTACAGAAAGAATATGCAAAGTCTCAAGCATAGCACTATAGTCCTCCTCTGCAATCAAAACAGCTTTGTGGCGCTTTCCAACTATATAAATAGGCTCATGCGTTTCATTTGCATTATCAACTAATTTAAATAACTCGTTTCTTGCTTGGCTAGTAGTGTATATATTCATAGAGCCTCCTGACAATTCAGCATATGTACAATTGTACCATTTGTTGTACGACTCTTCAAGAGCATGATACACTAAATTTTTTCGAGGCCTCATCTTTCTGCGGCTATAAACCTTCTATCATGCTCTCTATGCACTATATTGCATATTGCAGACGTTATGTCTGAAGATATTATGGTGAAAATTATAATCAAAGGTATAGCTGAGTCAAGCAAGAATGGTACATTTTGGGAAATAAAGCTGTGCACACAAAGAGTTGGACCTGCGTAATGGGGTAACAAGCGTTGTGCGCCAATCAAAGCACCAGAAGTAATGGCAGCAGCTATAACACATCCTCCAGCACATTCTAAAGCATGCCATGCAGAAAAATCTACTTTCACATATTTGTCATTATCCTCTTTTGCAAACTTATTAGCATTTGAAATTACTATACTTATCATAAAATTGAAGATCAAGATTTCTACATCGATCTATTATTTTACCATATCAAGCCACGATGCTTTGTGGTGATTGAGTTAAAATCAGGAAAATTTAAGCCCGAATATGCAGAGAAAATGAATTTTTATCTATCTGCTGTTGATGATGATCTGCTACGTCAGCCAAGTGATAACCCTTCAATTGGCCTTATTTTATGCCGTTCTAAAGTTGGCGTAGTCGCTGAATATGCCTTGCGTGATATGACAAAGCCGATAGGACTTGCTGAGTATAGACTGCAGGATGCGCTGCCGGAAAACCTCCAAACTGCACTTCCAACTATTGAAGAGTTAGAGGCTGAGCTTGCAAAAGATTTAGGGGATGAGGATGAGTAAAGTAATTATAATCAATGACCCATCTTGCGCAGGAAAAACAACAATAGCAAAAGAAATCTGCAGCCAATATGATAATAAGTTTGTTCATTTGCAAATCGATAAAAATGATTCGGCGTTCCGGCAATTCGAGGGCAGCAGCAAAACGAGTGACACGGTTATGAATAATATTTGGCGCATCAGCGTGATTCAGTAATTCCGGGATTGAATTTCTGATAAAAGAGGAAACTTCATATGCTGGTTCGCCAATCAGCCCTTTAGGATCAATCACCACCCAATAATTACCATTTTGCAAAATGTTATCGTGATGCAGATCTCCATGGAGCAAAACGTCTGCCTCAGAAGTTTGTAGCAGCTGTTCCCGAAGCTTTTTGCTTTTTGAAGATATTCATCGGGAATGGACCAGTCCTTGTCCAAAGCCCTAAGCCAATCTTTGATGTGAGGTAAGTTGTAGGCTGCAGAAATATTTGCCTGATGTAGCTTTTTCATAACATACAGTTTCGATAGATTCCGGCTCCCTGTTTTGGAAATAATTTTTGAGAGATGAGTCGGGCATAGCTCTTTCCAAAAGCAACACACCCTCATATTCGGCCAATACCTTCGCCGCACCACCGCCTTCAAAGCACCTGAGCGCACACGCTTCTCAAGCTAAACCTTCACTATCAAGACTAGCTTTTAGGATAATATGGTTATCGCCCTGTAAGCCTAATAGCACATAGTTGTAGGCAAGATTAGCGACTTCTTTTAAATCGCGCAGTCCATGCTTTGAAGATATTTCTGAGACAAGCTGAGGCAGTTCATTTATTCAGATTTTGCCTTTTTCTCCGTAAATACTGATGATGTTAGATTGAAAGATATTCATAGATTCTCCTTCACAATAACATCGTAAGGCTCTGCCAGCTTATATTTTCTGGCTTTGTTAGAGGCATCTACTATTTCTAAAAAACCACCTTCAACCCACTTTTTGCAAAGCGCAGCATTCGTTCTAGGTTGGAAGCCAAATAGATCGCCTATTTGCTTAGCTGTAACAACATCATATCCTTTAAATAATTCCAAGGCTTTGCGTTGTTTCGGATCTAAGGTACGCAAAACTTGCGAATGATCTTTTTCCCCTTTCTCATTACTTGCCATCATCTGGGCTACAACTTTTTCAAATGCAAACGCCATCCCTTCAATAAAATATTCCACCCAAGGGGTTATATCGCTTTCCGCCCTTCCAAAATAATAATTGTGAGAGGGGCCAATGCTGATAGCACGATAATATCCGAATAAGTTTTTAACATAATATTCCTCAAGAGAATACAAGCCTTTTAAATCATACCCACCCAGGTGCAAGATTAGGTTCGTCAGTAACCGGCTTGTTCGTCCATTACCGTCATAATAGGGGTGAATTGTTGCAAACTGATAATGAGCAATGCCAGCGACAATAGGGCATGGTATCTCTTCATTTTCTTTGATCCATGACAGTAAATTGCGCATAAGCCCAGGTACATCTTTTGCTTCTGGCGGCATATAGACGATCGTTCCTGTGCCGCTATCCTTGATAACATTTTGTCCATCTCGGTAAGGTGTTGGTTTAATGCGCGTCCTTCCATCGCTCATCACCAGAGCATGCAAAGTTTGAATGATTTTTTCGGTAACGGGATGGTTTTGTGAGGCATATTGTTCAAGCTGAGCAAGAGCAGCATAATAGCCCTTTACTTCATGCTCATCACGCTCTCTGCCCGGAAAATGACCTTGAAGCTCAATGACCTCTTTGATTTCATCGGGCTTAAGCTGATTGCCTTCCATCATCGTCGAATAATGCGTAGTATATAGCTTTGCCGTCTCACGCAACGAGGCGAGAACTGTAGGATTGACGGGCAGTAACGCGACCTTTTCCTTCGCAGCTTCAATTCTCATAAGACTTTTGGCAATGCTAGTGGTTATATTATACATGGGGTTAAAGTTTGTCGGCACGATCTAAGCTCAATATCAGTTTCTCTCGCATTATTTATTATGCCGATAAATAGCGCATAAGACAAGCATAACGTGCCAATAAAATGCGTATGATGGTTTATCATGTCCTCAAAGTTACAGATAGTGTAATTTTAGGGACATGCCGATTGTGCTCCATAATCTTTTGCAGAGAATCCAAAAGCGTTCATTTGACACTCTCCCTGTACGCCTCTATAATCGCCACATAGACCGAAAACATAACTATACCACCCCAGTTTGGAGTTGGTTAGGTTACGGTAAACTAATCTCCTCCATTTCAAATGATATACGACCTGAAAAATTCACATATGCTGGAGTTTTGAGAGCTACTTTAGCTAGCACAGAAGAAGCCGAGGCTAGGCACTTTCTTTGTTACCGCATGTATCTTCGATCGATAGAGCAAAAAGGGAGATTTCGTGGTTAAAATGCGCAAATAGGAGAAAGAGAAGCGCAAATGTAAAATCACACCTAACACGCTGAAAAGTTCAGAAAATACTGGGTTTTTGAGCGGCGCTACGGCTAACACAAAAAGACATGAGAAAAAAGTTATTTCTCAAAAACATGGCGGAGGTTGGCATTCTTCAAAATAACCACCTCCAAACTGGGTGGGGAATGTCAACTTCACCGACCAGGATTCTAGCAGATTTCGTTGATAATGTTACCAGTATTATCAGAAGTGGTGATAAAAATGGGTGCTATTATCGATTTTCGCTGTTTTCGATAATAATCAAATCGCCTACTTTGTCATGGCCTTAACGATACTTGCTGCATGTCCTTCTATATCACCATCGTCAGAGCTCAGCGAAAAACTGGCCACTTGTTCGTATAAGCCGTCTCGTTGATCATGGAGCTTATCGATAAGGGCAGAAAAATTATCCACCGGTAGTAAGGGGCGATAATCACCTTCCGCAATACGTTCTAATTGCACAGGCACGCTCACTTTTAGGTGAATGGTGAATTCTGCTTTCAGTAACTCACGTGCTTTTTCATCACAGATGATGCTTTCATCTGTAGTAACCACTATGTTTTCTTTGGCGATCTGATAGGACAAAATTTCTGTCAGGCAACGATTAAAAGCGCGCTCGCCTTCTGTGCCTAAGACTTCAGACGGAATGCGCCCAATGTGAGCTGCACACCCAAGAACGTCTGCATTGATAACCTTCCAACCAAGCTTTTTAGCCACTGCTTGGGCGAGGACACCTTTTCCTGCACCTGAATGACCAATGATAAAAATGCGTTTTATGTTGCTCATGATGGTTCCTCTTGAATAATATTCGATTTTGCTCCTGTAGGACACCACAAAGCCTGGACTTACAGAGTCGCTGAGGTTTTTTAATCAGTGAAATTTTCATAGTAAATAATGGATGTCATGTCCTTAAAGTGACGAAATTCGTAACCTAAAGGACATGTTAATGCTGTTCATTTAACCGACGCATCCTGATCAGCAATGACATGTCCTAATAGTTACAAAAATCATCACTATTAGGACACGGCAAGCTCAATTCGGCTTGACTTTATTGGATTTAAGATATAGCATGTCCTATATGTGACGAAATATATCACTATTAGGGCATGCTATGTTTATTGAGTATCTTGAAAAATTACGATCCGGCGGAAAGAGATATTTCACTTCTCAAGAGATCATGCAGACTCTTAACCTTTCTTATGGTGCTGCAAGAGCGGGTTTGTCTCGACTAAAAAGAGATGGGAAGCTTATTAGTCCAGTTAATGGACTATACGTTATAGTACCTCCTGAGCACAAATCATATGGTTCTATTCCAGCTGAGGAATTAATTCCCATCATGATGAAACACCTTGATGCGGAGTACTATGTCGCGCTACTTAGCGCAGCAGGATATTATGGCGCTTCACACCAAAAGCCTATGGTTTTTCAAGTTGTCACTAATAGACGAATTAAGCACTCATTAAAATTTGGTCAGGTTCATATAAAGCTGATCCATAAAAAATCTTTGACTGATTTACCTATTAAGGATTTTGTTGTGAGTACTGGTTATTTAAAAGTTGCAACACCAGAATTGATTGCGATTGATTTACTGAAATTTCCAAAGCATGCAGGAGGCATGAATAATATCGCGACCGTCTTATCTGAGCTCATAGAAAGCCTTGATGTTCACAAGCTTATAGAGCTTGCTGAAAACATGGGTGAACCTTATCAATTGCAACGTCTAGGCTACATTATAGAGAAAATAGATGTGATGGATGATGATACAAAGAAAACTACAATTGATGCGCTTACAGAATATGTATCGTCTCGCATCAAACCCTACACCCCATTAGCTTCTAATATATCAAGGGTTGGTTATCCGAGATGTAAGAAATGGAAAATTATTGAAAATACCGACTTTGAGAGTGATTTATGATCCCAGAAAATTTTATTGAACAATGGCAAAGCTCTGTTAAATGGCGGACACTTCCGCAAATAGAGCAAGATTTAGTGATCAGTAGAGCTTTAGTTGATTTATACAATGAGCCTTACATAAAAGATGCACTTGTATTTCGCGGAGGCACTGCGCTTAATAAATTATTTTTAAAACCCCCAGCAAGGTACAGTGAGGATATTGACTTTGTACAAAAAAGACCAGAGCCTATTGGAAAAACCATTGACGCAATTAGAGTATTGCTAAAGCCATGGCTGGGTGATCCAAAATGGAAAATTACCGAGCGTAGTGCGAAGTTGATTTATAAATATGAGTCCATTAATAAAGTACCCACCAAATTAAAAATTGAAATCAATACGACTGAGCATTTTCAAGTATTGCCTTTGCGTGTAGAAAAATTTGATGTGCAATCTGAATGGTTTAATGGCTCTGCTGATATTATCACTTATGAAATTGATGAACTGATGGCAACTAAGCTACGTGCTCTATATCAGCGCCGAAAAGGTCGAGATTTATTTGATGTATGGTATGTAACAAAGCAAAAATTGATTGACCTAGACAGAGTTTTTGAAATTTATTCTAAATATTGTGCCAACGACAACACTCATATTCGAGGGGAAGATTTTTTAAAGAATTTGGCATTGAAGAAGAATCACCCAGATTTTCAGTCCGATATGAGCTCATTATTACCTATAGAATTGAATTGGAGTTTTGAAGAATCTTATCAATTCGTTGTAGATAACGTCATTAGCAGGCTGCCATAATGCAAAGAATTAAACTGTATAGCCAAATCTCAACAAGCCTAGCGTGCCTGAGCAATGAGAAGCTAAAACAGATCTTGGCAGATAGCAAGCCCATGCATGAAGGCATCGGTGGCAAGTCAGCCTTAATTGCTATTGACGATACCCCCGTATTTGTTAAAAAAGTGCCGCTGACTGATCTTGAGCAACTGCCTCAACATGTTATGTCCACTGAGAATCTTTTTAATCTACCACTTAGCTACCAATATGGTGTGGCTCTGCTGGCTTTGGTGCATGGCGTGAGCTAGCGACGCATCTCATGACCACCAATTGGGTGATCACAGGTGAATGCGCCAATTTCCCCATCATGTACCACTGGCGCATTTTGCCAAGTCACCCAGGCGATATCAATATCAACTATTGGGGTGACATCGAAAAATACTGCCAATACTGGGAAAATTCTGACGTCATTCGTAAGCGCGTCCTCGACCTCAATAATGCATCAGCGCATATCGCTTTATTTCTTGAATATGTCCCACAGAATTTACATGAGTGGCTGAGCGCTCAAATTGCTAAAGGTGATGATAGCGCTGAAGCAGCGGTTGCCTTTGTAGACGAACAGCTCAAAGACACAAACAAGCATATGAATGCATCTGGCTTAATGCATTTTGATGCACACTTTGAAAATATACTCACAGACGGTAAGCAGCTTTATTTAAGCGATTTTGGGCTGGCGTTGTCATCAAAATTTGATTTAACCCCAGCAGAAACAGAATTTTTAAAACAGCATCAGTCTTATGATCAGGCTTGCGCGGCTGTAAACCTGCTTCATTGTATTATCACATCACTTTTTGGTAAGGATCACTTCGAAATTCGCCTGCGTGAATATCTTACCGGTGCACTCAGTAAAGCTCCGCCTGTAATTAATACGATTATCAATCGATACGCTCCCATTGCATTGCTCATGGATGAATTTTTTCAAAAGCTTCAGAAAGAAAGCAAATCAACCCCATATCCTGCAAGACAAGTAGAAAAATTACTGAGAACAAGCTCATCGGAGACAACATGACCACCATTATTGAAACAGAAAGGCTTATTTTAAGAACCTGGAAAAAAGAAGATGCAGACGCCTATTTTCAAATTAACCAAGACCCAAAAGTGATTGAGTTTTTACGTGGCCCATTAACCATGGAACAGGTCAATGATTTTATACCTGCGGTGAACAGTCATGGCGACAAACATTGTTACACTTTATGGGCTGCCTGCTTGAAAGAAACCTATGAATTGATAGGCTTTATCGGTCTCAATGATACCGATTGGAAATCCCATTTTACACCTACAGTGGAAGTTGGTTGGCGCTTAGGATCGCAATATTGAGGTAAAGGCTTTGCTACCGAAGGGGCTAAAGCTTCTTTGGAATATGGCTTTAAACAGTGTGTCCTAAAAGAAATCGTTTCTTTCACGGTCCCGGCTAATATTCGCTCTATTCGAGTCATGGAAAAAATTGGATTAAAACGTGATTTAAATGGCGATTTTGCACACCCTAAATTAGCTGCTGATCATCGATTGTCACAACATATTTTATATAGACTCACAGCTGATAAATATTTCAACCAGGAACATAAATGAGCAACATACAATACTCTATTGAAAATACCCCTGATACTTCTGATGATAAAGTCATCCGTAATGGGATAGTTGATTTCAATGCCAAGATCATAAAAGAAAAATCATCACATTTCAGCGTATTTGCAAAAGATGGTGATCAGATCATAGGTGGAGCTTTGATTTGTGAACACAGTGATACGCTGTCGATTGATGTACTCTGGTGCAATGCACAATACCGAAAACACGGCATTGGGACAAAAAATTATTACTATGATTGACGATGTGGCTAAGAACAAAAGATTGCCTAAAAGGTTTATTGTCACTTCATTTAGTTATACTGCCATATGTAAAAGTTCAAGTAAGTTGCAAATACAATCCATAACAGATAAGGAATCATCAGCAGCGATACAGATCTCATTTTTTGGTAAGCTAACCAAATGAGAGTGCCTACCATAAGATCCATAGCAATCAAAACGAGCAAGGAAAGTTCAGTTAAGTGGTAATGGAAAAACAAAGGAGTCCAGCTCCAGTTTAAGATGAGCTGAGCCACATATAACATTTTGATAATACCGAGCTTAGGACGTGATTGAGAGCGCCAAATAAGCCAACCACAAGCACCGATAACACCATATAAGGTCGTCCATGCAACAGGAAATACATAATTTGGCGGTGTCAAGGTGGAGAGATCTAAGGTGCTATACCAAGTGCTCATCTCTGGCTGAGTCAAAGACCCAATAACTCCGCCAACTGTGATCAGGGCAACGATCCAGATCATTAAAGAGAGGTAATTTTTATTTCCTACATTCATAAACGATAAACTCCTCTTGTTTAGTCGGCCCTGAAGATTGTTTCTGCAGCATGCAATATAAATCGCTTTTTACCACAAGATATACCAGCCACAATCATCTCAATCTGATGCTCACCTGGGTAATAGCGTCTTGTGGTGATTTCTTTGAAGGAGTGCTTTCCAGAGAGTGTGATTTGCTCGCCTGATTTTATATCACGCTCAGCCAGTTTAAATATCTTTGGAACTATTGTTCCATTTTTCTTTTTGTGATGCACGGCGTAATGCACCACCAAACGGATAGATTGTTCCTGTTCAGAAACCAGCGTCAGGTTAAAACCAATAGTTTCTCCCACTGTAATGCTCTCTTTTTCTAGCGCGAACGCTATCATTTTTACATTCACACCATGTGCGATGCCCAGCAAATCTGAAGTCTCTTTATCTCCTTTCTTGCGCAGTGTGCGTAGACCATGGCTTACTGTTTGCCGCACTTCTTCTGTATCATTTTCTTGCAGCCAGCGTGTGGCGATTTGCACTGCTAGTCGCGGATGATCTTTAGAAATATCATTAAGGCTATTAGCTACCGAACGCCTGACTACGGGATGCGGATCATTAAAAAGTCTGTCCAAAATAGGCAGTATAGGCGCTGGATCAACCACCAATTCTTTCAAACGCAATCCCCACGGCAATCGGGGACGCATTCCTTCTGAAGCAAGGCGCCGAAGACGCCAGTCTTGATCTTTTGACCATTGATTTACAGCAGCAACCGTAAGATCACGATGCAAAATCAAATAAGGACGGATAGCAAATTCAGCGCTGAAATATTTAGTCATCTGCTGGAGTGTTTTTATCGATAATTCAGGATCATCCAAGCCATATTTTTCCACAAAATTCAGAAATGGTAGATATCGAAATCCACCCATACCTTCGACAGCAACACTCCCATCATCATTGCCCATACTCTGTACCAAAATTTCGATCGCTTGGGCGTAATCCTGCGGTAAATATTTACGTAGTGCTGCAGATATACAAAGAGCACGAGCTTTAAGTTCCAACGATAGCAATTGACGCATGATTTCTGCGACGAAAACATCACGCTTAAACGGCTTATAGGTTGCAGCAATACGAGTGGCGATGTCCTCGACAACGGCCTGATTATAGAAATTCTTGAGGGATTGATCGCTCATGGTTTCTCTCAATTTTCATATCATAACCTCATCAATAATTCGTTTTTGGAACAAAGCATCGGGTCTGCGTTTATCTGCTATCTGGCATAGTTCAAATGTTGCTTTCCAAAGTGCCCAGGCACGTGCACGAAGCCATGTATCAGCATCCATATCCATTTCAGAAATAAATATCTCACGCGCTTTGCCGGATAAATACGTCCAGGCAATTACTAAGTCACATGCAGGATCACCAACGGCAGCGCCACCAAAGTCAATGACTGCGGATAATCTACCGCCACCCATTAGTATATTACCAATCGCAAAATCTCCATGAATCCATACTGGTGTTTTGTCCCATCTTGTCGCACAAGCATGGTTCCATAAAGCTAATGCTTGGGTTACATCTATAATCTCAGCTAGCTCTGCAATTTGCTCCCTGGCTCCTTTATCGTAAACGCTGACGTGGTCGCCTCGCCACCAGTTGTGTTGACCAGGCTCAGGTCCTTCAACATCGTTCATTGCCTGCAGCTCTTTTAAAAACTTGGCGAGATCAAAAGCAAGTTGTTCCTTTTCTTGAGCTGTTAATGTTAGCAGATTGATACTCTTTCCAGGCAACCATTTGTATATAGAAAATGGATAAGGATAATTTTCTGATGGCTTTCCCATTTTAATCGGAGCTGGGATACTAACGCTTAAACGTTTTGCTAATTGTGGCAGCAGCTCTTGCTCTTTTGGAACTTTTAAAGCGTAATCTGCGGCTGTTGGCATACGAATGAGCATATGCTCACCAAGTCTATAGGTGCGGTTATCATGCCCTTGTTTCTCAACATCAACGATAGTTAAGCTAGCGTATTGAGGAAATTGCTCCTCTATGAGTTTGCGCGCAAGATCAATGGTTGGGATCATAACTCCCCCTTTTAAATTGTTCTAATATCAAACTTTTCAAGGCAGGCGTATTCGCAACATCGTTGAATTCTATATTGGGAACATAAGGTTCATTATCTAAGCAAGGACGGTTACGATAAACCTTGATAGGAAAAGAGAAAGTACCAGAACCACTTGGTAAGGGCAATGCCCCAACTTCGATATATCCTCTCTCAGCCTTTATCTTGTGCCCAATCAATATCGCTTTTTTAGTCATAATTTTTACCATGAATTTTTGTTTTATCGATGTAAAACATGCTATCATCTTCATATGCTGTAAAAGACATTATAGTCACAGTATAACCCCAAGGTCTTTGTGCAACAAGCTGTTATACAAATTGATGATCCGAGTATTCCTCGCAAATTTGCACATGTATTTCAAGTTACGCACTGAAAAAGCCTTCATCTAGCGTTGATGTTAAAAATTTTCAGGTTTTACACGAAGAAATACCTGATCATGTGGCATTGGAAATCGATTTCGCAATTGCAGATGGGAAGGACACCGCAAAAAACAGGAAAGAGTTATAAATCATACCTTAGCAGAGTTAAGCAAAATGAATGAAAGAAGAAAGGTTCAAGTGCGTCGCTATCAAGATGGTGATGCCAAACATATTGCTAGTATTTATTACAACACTATACATACAGTCAATGCCAAAGATTACACTAAAGAGCAGCTTAATGCATGGGCTCCATACTATAATAACTATGATGCTTGGCAAGAAAAATGTTCAAAGCTAAATCCTTTTGTTGCAACAATAGATGGTACAATAGTTGGCTTTGCAGAATTTGAGCCAAATGGCCATATCGATTGCTTTTATGTCCATCATGAATTTCAAGGTGCTGGAGTTGGCACGGCCCTTATGCGTGAAATCGAAATCGAAGCGAGAGAAAAATTATTGCCGCGCATTTATGCAGAAGTCAGCATTACTGCCAGACCATTTTTTGAAAGCAAAGCATTTCAAGTGATAAAGCAACAAACAGTGCAGGTTCGTGGTATGGAACTCACAAATTTCCTTATGGAGAAATGTTTGTAACTTGTGACTTACTATCATCAGATCATATCCCACTTATTTCTGACGCCTTTAATCAAATCGGCTGGAATAAATCAGCATCGCTTTTCGAAGAATATTTAAAGGCATTACTTATAATTATGAACCCACGATTCCAGGTAGCAGCTATCCGCTTGATGCTGACTTGGTGCTGTGGTTTACGAAGAAATTGAAAAGAGAGGTTGGCTTATGAGTCGTTTCAAACAAGCAAGACGCTTCATCTTCACTGGCACTCCAGGCAGCGGAAAAACCTCTTGTATAAACGAGCTAGAAAAATTCGGCTATACTGTTATTTATGAAGCCGCAACCAATTTCATTAGCATATAGCAAGCTAAGGGCATGGAAAAGCCATGGGAAGAGCCTGATTTTGTAGATCAAATTACGCATATGCAAAAAAAGCGGCAGATGGATGCCACAGAAGCTCTGCAATTTTACGACCGCGCACCTTTTTGCACCTATGCCCTTGGTAAATATTTGGCCCATTGGAAAGGTATAGAATTTACGCCTTCACCTGTATTGCTTGATGAAATTGATCGTTGCATCAAAAACGGCGTTTATCAGAACCGGATATTCTTTTTTGAAAATCTAGGGTTTATAGAGCTGACCTCAGCCAGAAAAATTTCTTATGAAGATGCTTTGGTTTTCGAGCAGATTCATCTGGATGTGTATAAAGACTTTGGCTTTGACATCATGATGGTCCCCAAAGGGCTGAGGGTTACGCAGAGATGTCAATTTGTTTTTGAGAGGATCATATGAAATTGGTTAAGGAATTTTTGAAATTAGAAGCTAGTGCAGGTGTTGTTCTTGGCTTAGCGGCTGTATTGGCAATTGTATTCAAGAACACTGCTTTGCAAGGGTATTATGATGCGTTAATCGGCTTTTCTTTAAGTTTTAATCTTCTAGGGCTTGAGTTGAGTAAAACACTTGTTGTATGGGTCAATGATTTTTTAATGGCGTTTTTCTTTTTAATGATCGGCTTAGAGCTCAAACGAGAATTCAAAGAAGGGCATCTCAAACACCTCAAAAACGTTATACTTCCAGGCATTTCTGCATTAGGCGGTTTAATTGTGCCAACACTGATATATGCAAGCTTTACCTATGATAATCCAGAAACCTTAAAGGGATGGGCTATCCCAGCTGCGACCGATATTGCTTTTGCAATGGGTATTTTAGCGCTACTGGGCAACAGAGTCCCAAAAGCGCTTAAAATTTGCTTGCTATCTCTGGCGATATTTGATGATATCGCCGCCATTCTCATCATTGCTGCCTTTTACACGAATGAAATCTCTATCTTTTGGGGAATCACAAGTATCGTGCCCATTTTGATATTGGCTTTATTCAATTATAATAACATCAATAAAATCACACCCTATATGATTATAGGGCTGATCCTGTGGGTCTGTGTTTTAAAATCCGGCATCCATGCAACGGTTGCTGGTCTCTTGCTGGGCTTTTTTATTCCTTTGAAGAATCACTCAAACCAAACCTCTCCTTTGAAAAAGTTAGAACATCAGCTTCATCCTTGGGTAACATTTTTTATTTTACCGACTTTTGCTTTTTTCAATGTGGGCATCCCTTTAAAGGATCTCTCCTTAACATCGATATCGCATCCTGTTGCCGCAGGTATTGCTCTAGGGTTGTTTTTAGGTAAACAAGCAGGGGTTATGTTGTTTTCCTATGTTGCCATAAGGATAAAACTCTGTTGTTTACCAAATCAAACGAGCTTCTTTCAATGGTATGGGATGGCTATCATCACAGGTATTGGTTTTACAATGAGTCTTTTTATAGGGGCATTATCCTTTTCTGAAATTGAATATCAAAATGTCATGAGGCTTGGCGTAATAGCTGGATCTACTTTATCAGCAATAGTGGGTTATTTGGTTTTATTATATGCCACACAAAATCAAACCGCAGATAGTAGCAAAGATATGAAACTCTCTTAAAATAAAGCTCAAAAATCACTGCTCTGTCTTTTTTAAAATAAAAATCAAATAAAATGATTTAAAAATCCTATAGTGCCATTTCGTTTAATCTATTAAATATTGGGTTTAGTTGGGATACCTCAATTTGCATAATCGCAGATTTTGATTTTACCTCTTTAGAAAAAATTCTAGATAGGTGATGAGCTATCCATAAAATGACAGATCGTCTCACTTGAGAGGGATATTGCATTCACTTAAAAGAACGGATACGAGGGGAAATATCCCTAATCGGGATACGATAATGAGAAAGTGCATCTTGAAAGATCGAGTATTCTCATTTGCAGGAATGATCTGCTTCTCACCGTTTGCTTTAAAATATATGCGTAAATTTAACAAAAAATATCAAGATAGCCAATTTGTACATGAGGTACTGATATCATTGACCTTGCCCCATAACATGAATTTTATTGTTCGAATATCGATGCAGCGAACCACCATGTTTTATCTCAAGCATGCGATTGAAAATGACTGGTCACGCAATATCATTATTATGCAAATGCAGTGATTTTTGCCTCTAAAACAACTTCAATAACTTGATATCACATCATCGGATTTAAAATATTATACATTAAAAGAGCGAATCTTATTGAACTGGTTTGTGCTTTAATATTCTTTAGGTCCTATCTCAATCATGTGACTGCATTGAAATCAATTTTTTCGGCTGAAAAGCAACAAATAAATGCTCCAACAGACTGCACTAAAAACACTTAAGTGGTGAAAAATCATAAAATTTTCAAAAAAATGCTATTTATAAACATTTTCAGCGACATACAGCACCGATTCATTTAGATTGCAATCTGATCTTGTTGTATCCCTGTCTCGCACTGGAAGCTAAGGATTGATCGCATTATACCGCTTCTCCCTCGATCTTTGCATTAAACAAAAACGACATATCTCTACCCTCAGGTCTCATGTGCGATATCGCGCGTACAGGATGTAATGCTTAAAATTTATAGACCAAATTTCAAAAAACTCTTGTATAAAAGAATAAGAAATCTGAAAAATGTGTTTTACCCCCTCAGCTCTCTTAAATTCGATACAAAAAATGCTCTTAGGAATTGATAATGACTCAAAAATGTCAAAATAGAAAACACCTTTCTTTGCTCATCGAGAACATGACCCTAATCACGCTTGGCTGACGGACTGCTGAGACAATCTGAAAGCCATTCAGTGAATTTGGGCCACAACCTTACAATACTCAATGAGAAACATTCGAGATTTACGAACAAAAACTGTCAGCTCATTCACCTCAAGATGATTGGGTTTTTGTCTAGACAGGTGATACAGTGAAGCACATCTGAAATAGAGCGCTGTCATGTTCCCCATAAAACTGGAATGTGATTAAAAAGGCCATTCAGAAGCCGATCACGGTCTTAATACTTCAAGCCCGATGAGCTCAGTGCAACGCTCTGATATACAAAGAAAACGATCCGATCAAAATCGCGTAAGCAATCACCAAACTCCACATGTTGGACCTGATAGAGACTCGATTACAACTGTTAGCTTGTTTAGCAATTTTCTGAATTTCTTCCTAGAGTCCCTATCTAATCTGTTGCTTAAAAACGATCACTTTCATCTCAATAATCAATTTTGATTTTATTGACTTAGGTGAATTTTCATGACAGATGATGATATTATCCGTGATCAACGCAAGCTTTTCTTTGCAGATTTGAAAGAATACGATTTTGATCATTCAATCATGACACATGTGTTCACCTTCTGGACATGAGACCACAGATAGAATCAGCCTATGAAAAAACTTCTTATTACTAAAAAAGGGACTCAGAAAGTGCTTATTGGCGGTGGAACACGGAAGTGCTCAAAAATCAAGCTTGTAACCTACAAAAAATTACACCATAGATCCAATAAAAGAAATACAATATATGTGTATCAAGATAAGGGAGTGAGCCATGAGTCCATCGTGCACACGATCTCATCACTGCAAAGATTAAGAAAAAAATATCTTATAAAAACAATTAATGCCCAACAAGTCAGAACTGGCTCCTGGATACCTCATGCAAGTTTATTTATTATGCCTGGTGGCGCTGATTTGCCTTACCTCCAAAAACTGCAAGGAAAAGGAAATCAATTTATTCAGGAATACGTCACAAACGGCGGATCTTTTCTAGGAATTTGTGCCGGATCATATTATGGATCTTCATATGTAGAATTTGATAAACATGGTCCATTAGAAGTCATTGGAAAAAGAGAATTAAGGTTCTTTCCCGGCAAAGCGATTGGACCTGTTTTGGCTCCATATCAATATGACATACCAAGTGGCAGCAGAGCAGCAATGATATATACAAACTCTCTGCATATAAAAAAAACTCTATTATTTTATAATGGAGGTGGATTTTTTGAAAACGCCAGCAAATATCCAAATACGCAAATTATTGGAACTTATGCCAATCACTTACCCGCTATTATTCTGATTCATCATGCTAAAGGTAAGGTCTTACTCTCAGGGGTGCATTTTGAATACAATCCTCATTTATTAAATCGCAAAGATCGGCACATCATTAAAATAATAAAACCACTATGCAAAAGCAATGTCTCGCGGAAAATCTTATTTAAAAACATCATGCAACTGCTTGGATTAAAATAAAAAATTCAAAAAAACAGCTACGTTTGGATTTGCTGTGTTAGATGAATTCATAATGAAACAATCTTTAAATTATCACATACCCCACATCCACCCGTGGCGAAAAATGCTACACAACTCAATACATTAGGAGATGCTTTCATCACGTGGGTTTATAAAAATATTTAAAGCAAAACTTTTTTATTATCACAAGACTGTATATGGAAAAATTTCTTCAAAGCAAAGATATACAAATTTTGGATATTTTATCTTAATTGTTAAAGTATAATCTTTAAGAGGTATTTTATATTATAAAAAGGCAAATGACTTATGTCCATTCAGATTAAAACATTCTTTGACCAGGAGACTGCGACTTGCACACATGTGGTCAGCGACACAAAAACACAAAAATGCGCTATTATTGATTCTGTGCTTAATTATGATCAATATTCCGGAAGAACTACAACGAAATCGGCCGATTGTATCATTGCTTATCTCAATGAGAACGCACTCTCTGTTGAATGGATTTTAGATACGCATATCCATGCAGATCACATTACAGCTTCACATTATTTAAAGGAAAAAACCGGCGGTAAAATCGGGATTGGGGGTAAAATAAAAGATGTTCTTGCGTTATGGGTTCCAATTTTTAATACCCATCGCGATACTCAACTTGATGCTTCTCAATTCGATCACCTCTTTGAAGACGGTGAGATTTTTAAAATTGGAACTGTCCCGGTAAAAGTCATGCATACCCCTGGTCATACCCCAGCGTGTTTCAGTTACCTTATTGACGATGCAATTTTTGTAGGCGATACCATTTTTATGCCAGATATCGGAACAGCACGAACTGATTTTCCAGGAGGAAGTGCTGCGCGCTTATATGAATCTGTCAAAAAAATCCTCAGTCTGCCAGATGAAACTCGCATCTTTATGTGTCATGATTACCCTCCTGAGGGACGAAATGTTGAATGGATTTCAACTGTTGGCGACCAAAAGAAAAAGAATATACTCATCCATGATGGTATATCTAAAGAAGAATATATCGCTATGCGCAATCAACGTGATGAAAACAAAGCTGTACCAAAATTATTACTGCCGTCTATACAAGCAAATTTAAGAGCAGGCACCTTTGGCGCACCAGAAGAGAATAATGTAAGATATATTAAAATTCCTATCGATAAAATATAAATCTCACCGAAAAAGACTGTGATTTTTGACAACATAGGTACTTTGGACCATCAAAGTCTCAAGAAAAATCAGAAGTTTTTAATAACTATCTGTTTTCAGTTTGTCATGTACAAATATTTTTCAAATAAATGATCGGCGAAGTAAGTTGCAATTTTCGGTTGCAACTTGTGCTGTAATATTTTTACCATACGAAACATGAAAATCTTGAAAATCAAAATTCAATGCATATAAATTCTTCGGAAAATTGTGATACATTTGAATACCATGCACCCGAACGCTATCGGAATATAGATGATTTTTTCATATTCATTCGCATTTATAGCGTCAATTGTGTGCTTGTTTTGCTATACCAGCATATCATGCAACACTCACTGACTTGGAAGATTGACGAGCTATTTATCATTCTTGAGTGCCTAAAAGCTTCTTTCCTCATCACCAGCGGTCTCTATACGATGCATACTCTGTTTTTAGCATTTATAGGATTATTAGAATCTCCACGTATTAAAAAAAATATATCTCAGCATTATCACATGCATATCATATCTTGTTTGCAAAAAATTTATGAAAAAAATCATGTGAACAGCAGTTTAGGGACCGTGCTGACTCCTGATAATGCAGACTTAGAGACATTGGTAATAAGACCTGCACAATCTGCAGAAAAATACATCATACTCTTTAACGGAGAATCTGAATCGATCGAAAATCTTGATATGAATTTTTTCAAAGATGCGATCAATAAAAAGATCACTGTAATTGTTTTTGATTATCGAAAAACACCTCACGTTCTTGCCAATCTTTGCACTGATGGCATGGCTCAGGTACAAAGATTATTAGATCAAAATATTGAGAGTCGAAATATTTTACTTGTCGCAAAAAATGCAGGCACCTTAGGAAGCATTGTTGCAATGCTCGTCTCTTTGAACTTTCGAGCACAACATATTCCCATACAATGGGCGGAATATGTTCCTTGCGATTTTTTTGAACACAATCCTGCGGTATCCAGGTTGCTCTCCTCACATCCACCGTTTCTGAACTTTTGGTTTTTTGAGAATTGCAAATCAATAACGATACAAGTGATTTTCTTAATACAGTGGCGAATAAATTTGGGTTTGCACACTATAGAAATAAATCCACAAACCTTCAGCGGTATATCGCAAATACAAAATACCTCATTACATTATCAGACGATGCCCACAATCTTGAGCCAACATAACACATTATCGAATACCTCAAGATCATTGTCTGCATCTGAGTATGTAGATCAAGTGCATTCTCATCAAAATACGAGACTTCACAAATGAGTGTTATATTGTTCTTACTAAATTTACACATTTCGAGAAATGTTATGCCTTTCTTATGGAATAAAAAAGTCTTTAAAACCAATATGATTGCGAAATTATGAAGCCCTATCTTTCATTGAAAATAAAAAAATCATTTTAAAATTCAATTCTAAAATCAGAATATCGGACTTAACCCATGCCTACTCAATCTATAAAAAGCACAGAGCACAATAAAATTTCTCGCCCATACCACGCACACAACCCATATAGCAAAAGAGATCCGATAGATAGAGAGAGCCGAATTATTCTAAGAGCCATATTTTTTATAGGCCTCATAATTCCGATCACACTCAGTGCTATAGTACAGCAACCATTTTCTGAGCTTTTTTTAAAAAGCATTGTAATTACAACAGCTATCGCCACATGGTTTTATTTATATACTGCCTCAGAGAAAGCATTCATACAATCATTCGGCAAAAATCAGGTGCAAATTGCACCAAGCCTTACAAAAACTGATCATGATCATTTTCAAGAACAGTATCATAAATATTCAGAAAAACATGCTATGACAATAAATTACACAAAAGTCATAACGCATGATAATGCACGCTTACACACCTGCGAGATCAGACCGAAAACAACAAGTTCAGAAAAATATCTGATCATATTTAATGATGAATACGGATGTATGGCAACGACTGACATGGATATCATCCTAAAAGCCATCAGTAATAATATCACTGTGATTCTTTTTGACTATAGAGGAGTGGGTCATAGTACAGCAGATCAGCATAAGCCGATTACTCTGCAAGACTTATGTACTGACGGTATAGCTCAGGTTCAAAGATTAAGAGATCAACAAGTCAACAGTCGGAATATTCTACTTGTTGCCACAGCGAACAGTGTATCCACAGGAACCAGTTTATTAGGAAAATTTATTACAAATATGGTCGCTTTGCATTTTTACAAAAGTTTTTGTTCTGGCCAGTACCAGACTCTCATTGAAACAACTCAATATACAACACACGATTTTTTTGAGACAAATCTCGCAGTACTCAGGCTACTTGAAAAAGCTACTGACGAACAATTGTTGCAATTTGCTAAACGAAATCCAGGAATCGAACTCCTGCGATTATTAGGTTCTCAAAAAAACAAATGGAAAGATGAAAACATCCAGTTAATGCGTTATTCATGTTTAAGTACATCACAAACAGAGTCCACATTAGATGCACAGTATCCAGTGCCGCAATATGTTCAATCCCGATGGAACCAAGACATGAAAGTCGAACAACGTTCTTTGCTAAACACGAGATCATCGATGCCTATATCAGCATCCGATCAAGATTGTGCGACACAAAAACCTGTTTTCAAGAAGTGAGGAATGCACTGAACAAAAGATTTTTAAATATCAAACCATGCTGTCTCTTGATGAAAACACTGTCATTTTAAATTAGACAAGATGCATAATAAAAGCGAAAATATTTTTAATAATCGACATTCATTGCAGAACGATCTATCTTTCTAAAAAATATATACTTATACTTGAAAAATACGAAGTAATCATTTTAAAAACGAGTTTCGCAATACAATCATCATGCGTGAAGTATTAAGACTAGAATCTGCTCCTGAATGGCATTTTTAATAACATTCCATTATTGATAAAGAGTCCTTTTTTTGAGTGACTCGCAACTGATGGTGCTCAACCTTGGCAGCAAGAGTCAGAACAACATGAATCCTGTTGAATATTGCGATTTTTTAGGATCGTGACCCAAAGCTACCGAATGGCTTTTAGATAATCTCAAACATTAATATCGATGCTTCACTATCCAAGCCATTCAAGAGCAGCGTTAAGGGCGATTCCTATCAGAACAGCTTATTGATCTTATTGATTACGAGTCTGAGATAAAACAGTGTCATCTGCGATTGATAAACACGGTTCTGATAGACGCAGATAAGCCCTGCTCTTGAGCACAGCGCTCTTGATTTTAACGTTTTGTCTGCGAGACACGGACCTCATGAGATAAGGGTATAGGACTGACTAGTGATAGCGCTCAATCTGAATCAAGCATAGTACTTGCTTGTAAAAAGACTTTATACACTGCATTTTAATACACCTTTAGGCAAGTGCTAAAATTGTGTTAAAATCGAAAAATAAAAATTTTAACACCAGAATCTGTGCATATCCAATATTTAAAAAACTCATCATTAAATCCATACCATATACCATTTAGATACACTGCGCCAAACCCGGAAACCGTCAAATCAAATCGACAGAGGCAAAAAAAAATGCGTAGCATTTTTATAGATAGCTTCGTCTATATTTTTCTATACAGACAATTCATGCAAGATGATCTTTATTCTAGCCTTGTAAAAAGCTGCTTCATATCAATAGCCATGACAGCTCTTTATTACTTTGTAGACCAAAAACTATCAAAACACACTCTAGATTCCTTCGGTTCGACAAAAATCAATTTTCAAGAAAATATAATCGGACTCGACCCAGAGTCTCTCAACGCACAGTATGCTCCACTATTCAATGAACATGGTATCAAAATGACATGGTGGATATTGACCACTCACGATGCTGCACGCTTAAATACATTGACACTGAAATCCACAAAACACATCACAGAAAAATATATAATTATACTGAATGAAAACTACAACTGTACGGTAACGAATGATATGAGTTGGGTCACTGAAATCGTCCCCAAAAAAATGGGTGTGGTTTTTTTTGACTATCGAGGAGTAGGCGATAGCACCAAAGATCCACATAAGTCGATTACCCTGCAAGACTTATGCACTGACGGTATAGCTCAGGTTCAAAGATTAAAAGCCCAGAATGTAGACAGCAACAGTATTTTACTTATTGCTGACAGCAATGGATTATTAGGCAAATCTGTTGCTCAGATAGTCGCTACGCATTTTGATATTCACTATATTACAATCGA
The DNA here is from genome assembly GCA_964395835.1 of uncultured Gammaproteobacteria bacterium. Lineage (GTDB taxonomy): Bacteria > Pseudomonadota > Gammaproteobacteria > Berkiellales > Berkiellaceae > LLD-282. Next base: position 60,579 of record CAYNBJ010000002.1, on the reverse strand, counting down.
ATCAGAAAAATATAGATCTGATTTGATAGAAAAAATAGAAAAAAAATTCCCTGAATTGCTGCGCTTCGACGAAGTAAAAGATGAATCACCTCTCATCCAGCCAATCATTTTTCAAAAACAGAATACCAAACCGCCTGCAAAATTCAATGAATATCTCACTCAACACAGAATAAACAATACATATCGTTGATAATCAGGAGTCTAACCACAAGGGCATCATATGTTAGCGATACGCTCTTCAATTGCCACAAACACTCAGAAAAACGGTATCATAATTGAGCCCAAAAACAGTCTTCACAGTACATTTAAAAAATATATGAAATAAAAATATTAAGACATACTGTGACGCGTTTTGATTCTATCAAAAAAATGCCTAGCCTTGGATCTAAAGAAACTCAGTTGCACTTTTTTTTTGAAAAGATAAAAAATCATTATAAAATCGAAAAAGCACAATTTTGTCTTTTCCCATAATGTCTAAAAAATCTTTGCGACATTTTGTTCAAAATCAATCGAAGAAATCCTTTCTATCATCATATCAAACAAACGAACCATATCAGAAAAATATAGATATGCCTATGAGTAGCGCCTCGATGCTCATAAGTGTGTTTTTTTGCAGTTTCATGTTTTTTTTCTTCTCTGATCAGCAGACAAAAGAACTTGCGCAACAAGCACTTGATGCGCGTCTTTTTGATTACTTCTACATGTCTGCGCCTATCACCATACTCTATTTTCTCATGACCTATTCAGAAGAAATACGCATAAAATCATTGGGAGCAACTCGGCTCTTTTTTGCACAAGTTTCAAGCAATATACAAGCAATGTATGCAACCGAGCTCCAAACACGATACAACACAGTGATCAATAAACAGGATCTGTGCATCAGCGTTGAAACAATAGAGACACACGATCGTGCAAATTTACTCACATGGGAGATCAGCGCAAAAAAAACGAATTCTGCAACAATATATCTCATTATGTTCAATAATGAATATCAAACTATGGCTAACACAAATATTGATTTCATCACAGCAGCTATCAAAAGAAATATCACTGTAATTCTTTTTGACTATCGAGGAGTTGGTCTTAGCCAAATCAAGTCCGATCAAGAGCTCAACAATCTTAGTGTGCAAGACCTCTGCACTGACGGCATGGCTCAGATTCAAAAGTTATTAGATCAAAAAATTGACAGTAATAGGATTTTGCTTATGGGAAAAGAAAACGGAATATTATCAAAAATTGTTTTACAACTCGTCGCTTTATATTTTCAAGAAAAAGGTATTGCGATTCACTTCACTTCCTCGAATTCTTTAACAAAGAATCCTACACTGTCTATGATGCGAAAATACGCAGATCAGCCATATAAGTTAGAAGAAATTGCACATGAAGCTGTACGTCTCAATGATTTGAAAGAACTGATAAATAGAAAAAGCATAATCATGCATCCTTATCAATTCTTGAATAGGCCTAAGCAAAACAATATATCCTCTAGAGCGTCATCTGCTCTCATATTTTCAACCAGAAATCTGAATAAAGATCACTCATATCAAAAAAGACCGATTCCTCGCCCAAAAATACAATCTAAGTCATAAAGCGGATTTGAAATCATCTGAATCTATGGACTATTTTCAAACTCTCCCTTAGTCTTCCTCTCTAAAATCATAAAACGATTTAGGAGGGCTTTTGATCATCAACATATGTGTCTGATTCGACTATGCAAATATTACGCAACTTTGAACTGATAGAATTCAGCTCTCATTTTTTTTGAAAACACAAAAAAAAATTTGTAAGATGAAAAAACAATCATTTTATCAGCCACATCGATGTTTCAACAGGATTCAGAAAAGATATTAACAAATCCAATCATCTCATATAAAGCACCCGACCCATATTCACCCCCGAGACAAAGACAAAGAAGAGTTTTTTCAACAATCCTCGCCAAAATGTTTCTTCCTGCTTTAACAAAAAAACCAATTCCTTTACAAGAAACTGTACAACAGAATTACGCCGAACTATCACAGCAATATGACGTTTATATCACGACTGGCGAAGTCGTAACTTACGATGGCGCCACTTTAACAACAATTGAAATTAGTCCTTCTAACCCCATAGGCTTTATCATAAAATTCAAAGGCCAAAAAGGATTTTTTGAAAGCACCGTAGAAGAGGCTGTGCGTGATGCTGTGTCTTCAAATACAACGATCATTTGCTTTAACTACCGAGGGGTGGGCCATAGCACCAAAGCACCGGATACCTTTCAAGATCTCATCACTGATGGCATTAGTCAGGTTCAAAGATTATTAGATCAGGATGTTAAAGGCGAGCAAATTTTACTTGATGGAGAATCATTCGGGGGAGCTATTGCAACCTTCGTAGCTTTCCATTTTCACAAAAAAAATATTCCGGTTTATCTCTTTAATTCACGATCATTTGCAAAACTTTCTGAAATAGCAATCAAAACCAAATTTTCTAGATTACCTGCTGGTCTCCAATCTCCCTTAGAGCGACTGATTGCGCACTTAGGATGGGAAGCCAACAGTGGCGAGGTGTTTTCTCAATTGCCACAATCACATACACATTTCATGTTTTTGGCTCCGCAATCACAAGAATATAATGGTGACAGTATCATCCCAAATGAATGCTCTCTTTTTCATCACTTAATTACACTTAAAACACATGACCAAACAAACAAGCTGATATCGTATTCACAGATGCACATAAACAAAGAAGATGGGCCAGGACACAGCGCACCCAGAGAAAAACTTTTTATGTGCAGTGATCCTGATCGATCTGGACAAGATGTCTTTTTGCTTTTTACAAAAAAAATTAAACCTCAAAACGAACAATCCATATTCGATGAAAACATTGTCTCAGAGCGTGATATAAGACTCACCTTCAAGTCAGATCATGGCTGAATTTTTTGGATTTGTATTTAATAGAATTTTTAAAATAGACCTTTTTTTTCAATTACGGCATAATAAAAATAATGTTCAAAAACGATCGAAACACATGAAAACAATAACTGCGAAAAAACTCAACGAGCTCATTAATAAAAATGAAGTGCTTATTATTGATGTGCGTGAAAAATTCGAACATACTCACGAAAAAATTGCAAAATCACTTTTACTACCTTTAGATAAAATTGAAGCAGACCTCATTCCTCCAACTGATAAAATGATTGTACTTTATTGTCAAGCGGGGAAAAGAAGTCTGCAAGCTTGTGAAAAAATTCTCAAGAAAAACGATAAATTGAATATTTATTCCCTTGAGGGCGGAATCAACGCATGGAAAAATGCTGGGCTTCATATAGAACAAAACACTTGCTCAGTCCTTCCTATGAATCGTCAAATCCAATGTATTGCTGGCTGTTTAGTCCTCAGTGGAACGATCTTAGGATATATAGTAGATGAAAAATATTATTTAATTGCATCTTTTGTGGGAGCAGGATTAACATTTGCAGGCCTAACAGGATGGTGCGGTATGGCTCTTATCTTAGCAAAAATGCCCTGGAATCGCTAAAAATGCATCCAGGTCTTTTGATTCCTTTTATTATAATTGGTCTTGTTTTTGGGCTGTTTGGATCGGGCGGTGCGATCTTAATTATTCCGCTATTTATGATCTTTTTTAATATTTCCATGGAAATAGCAATTCGATACTCTTTTGTTCTTGTCGGATTTTTAGCATTTCTCGCAACAATACTGCGCAGAAAAACACTGAGAATCTATGATTCTATTATTATTGTTACCTCATCCTTATTAGGTGTTTTTATATCAAGATCATTAATTAAACCTTATATACCTTCTGTCATTTGGGGAATTGCTTCAGAGCGCATTTTCATTGGACTGCTTCTTGTGATGATCGCAGGATCGAGTTATCACATGCTTCATACAACAGAGCACTCACAAAAACCACATCAGTTCTCATCGACTCAGACAAATATGTTCACGATCTCTTTGGGTTACATTCTAGGATCGATGATGGGCCTCTTAGGCGCTGGTGGTGGATTTTTAGTCGTTCCTTTTTTAATGAGATTTTTAGGATTTCATATCAATGAAGCACTTTCGAGCTCTGCTCTTATCATCATGCTCAACTCATGGATGGGAATTTATACAGATTTTTATGTATTAACTCGCGCAGAGTGGATCGCACTTGGATATCTCGCTCTACCAACTTTTCTGGGATTTTTAGTGGGTGTGCTTCTCAGCTCTCAACTTAAAACAAATTTTTTGCGAAAAGGTTTGGGATATTTTTTAGCTCTTGTTGCGATATTTTTGTTCACAAAAGAATTTTTTATATTCAGTTTTTTTCCAATCTGAGAAAAACACAATAAAAAAATCATCCTTATACTTACAAATCTGATCTTTTATGATACAGATCGCATATGCTTAACATGAATATAGCCCCCAGACAACGATACTCTCATAAAACACACTCAGTATTTTATGACATTACAATTGAATCGGAATGATTTTGTGTTTTTGCAGATCGCGATAAAAAACTAAAATCCATTCGTTTTTAACTAAAGTTTTGAGATATAAATTTTTTTCCAGAATTTTTTGCACCATTTCGAGATCGGCGTCAATAACAACAGAAAGCCTGAGTGGCTGATGATACGCTATAGACTCATTCATAAATACAGACTCTAAAGGCAGTCCCACCAATAGGTCGCTACAATTTCCCTTCATGACTCCAATTTGTGAAATAATATTATGTAAAATTTTTGTGCCTGATCCAAATCTTGAATGATGATGTGTAGAAAAAAAGTATTCCATATTGATAAAGTACGCGACAACAAGTGGCCCACTTAAAATTGATGCTAATAACGACCCATCACAATCTTTAAGCCTATCATAGGAATGCAGAAAAGAACGTGCTTGCAAATTGATTTTTTTTGTCAGATCTCTAGGGCCAATAATAAACGAAGCATTGCGCGCCAATCCCCATTCAGGTCGAGTATTGGACCAAGAATAGGATGAGATCATATCTTTTTTATGAGTCTCTTTTCTCTGATTTAAAAAGGATTGTTCTAGATAAATTTTTTCTTGTTCTGAATTGAGATACCAATCTAATCTTTCGAGAATTTTGAGATGTGATGAAGACAGGCCTGCGATTTTTTCATAGCTCAGCGCTTGGCTGACTGTATTGTGTTGAGCAGGAATAAAGAGAGTTTCTGAAGGAATAAAAATATTATATTGAGTAGCAAGCGCAATTTTAATGTTTTCTTGGTTGAGAATGATAGACATAATCTTTGCATTCAAAGAACCATGCTGTCCTGCACAAGCTCCGCAATGTAAAAGATGTGCATGAGGATTATTATCACTCACAGAGTGATGCCCACATAACAGGACAACTGGGGCAAAGTTCTTGTTCATGCCAATGGATTTTAAAAAATGATAAGCATAAACGACAGCATCGCTTTGTGGAATCTGTTTATGAATTTCATCACAAATTTCTTTAAAATTATCTGTGACCTGTGTTTGCACCGATTGACGCAGATTATAGGCCGTTTGAGGAAAAAAATTTTTCAAAAACATCCATAAAAAAAACAAAAAGCCGAGAGCATCAGCTAAAAAAAACGATGCTAACGGATGATACTTCATTTTAAAATATGCTGATTTAAAAAGATCAAAACTTTTGGTCAGAAAAGATTCTTGGCCTTGAATATTTAAAACATGCAAAGGATTACAAATAATAGGGCAATAAGGCCGTACAGATAAAAATCTATTTTTTACAGCGATAGGTAAGGCGAAAAAACCAGCACATCCAAAAGTGCGATATTCTTTATGTGCATCCAAACGCCTTCTTAGCGATTCAGACCGCGCATCTATACAAAAAACTGCTTGCAATACAACAGAACTATCCTCGTTAAAGCCACAATCTTGCGCTTGTATTTGAGCAAAAAGATTGTTTTGATAAAGCTGTTCCTGTATTTGAATCGCTTGAAATAGACCTAAATGACAAACAGAATTTTCATGACTACCTTTTCCTACCGTTGCAGGGGCTTTCGGTAAAGTCAAATCAAATAATTCTATTAAAATCAAACGTAAAGCGAGATACTCAATGTCAATCGAATGTTTGGGCTGTGTTGTTTGAGAGAAATATTTGATATAACCAGCCCATCCTTTTAAAGTTTTCAAGGAAAGCTGCATCAGATGCAGATGATCGTCACTTGGATAGAGGCGCAAACAGTGATCCAAGGCCAAAAGAGGGCACCCTAAACATAAAAAAGATCGAATTTTTTTTCTTTTGATTTCTTGATAGTTATGAATACACGGATCATGCATCCAATAATATAACAATGTTTGATATAAGCTCTCTTTTTTGACAATCCCTAACCCTGCCTGACCTTTATCAAAAAATAATCCTAACCATTTTATTGTTTGTTCATTAATGTTTTTCCAAATTTCTCTGGTCTCACAGGAGAAAAAAGCACCTGCATCGCTATAATCTTCAGAAAAAATCTGTGAAAAATGAACCTGAATATAAGGTTCCATTGGATTTAATGTGACCGCACTTTGCAAAGGCCAATAAGGGACAATACAGGCCCATGCCTCTTTTGCTTGGTTAAAAAGATTTGATTGTTGATCTTGGGGCATATCGTGAAATGGCATTGCTAACCCTTGAGATAAAGACCTTTTAAAAAATTGTCTGTATTGTTTTTTTATGAGGCCTGGATGAGTTTACTAAACTGACATAAAAAACTGTAAACCAATCGTTTTTCGAAATAAATTTTAGAAAAAATTTGAAAATAATAAAAATACTCAAACCAATCATCATAAACACCATATGTATCACCCGCAAAGACTGAGGGAAATTCAAAATAGATAGACGACCTTCAAGAAATTTCACCCAAATTCCATACAGACACACAGTTAGGCCGACCAAAAACACAGTGCATACCAGCGATTGCCATGTATGGATTTCGAAAAAATCATAGACAGATTCAGTCCATTCAAAAACACCAAAAAATACAAAAATCACAATCAGAAGCTCTGTTGTAAGCGAAAGTGGATCAACCTGTGCTGCAATCGTAAACATGCTTGTTGCCAAAATAGAAATCAATACGCAAAAAAACAATCGCTTTGATGGATCTTCTCTGCTTAAAACATATTTTTTATTTAAATCACTCGCACTCGAAGTCCCTAAAAAAAGATAGGTTTTAAAAAAAGCATGCATCATCATATGTGCCAGCGCATACGAAAACAGCCCTGCTCCAATTTGCATAAGAGCGTACCCCATTTGTGCGATTGTGGAACAAACCAACATTGATTTGACATTGGTTTGAACAAGCTTCCAAAAAGCACCAGATAGGAGTGTGACAATCCCTATGAAAAAAATCAAATCATAAATCCAAAAAGCTTGAGAACATATGGGATAAAACCGCAATATCACAAAAAAACCGCTCGCCAAAAAACCCCCATGCATCAAAGCTGAAACAGGACTCGGGGCATTTAAAGAGCTCAGCAACCATTGATGGCAAGGAACGAAAGCTGATTGTGCTGCAGCAGACAAGATCAATGCAACCATACTCATATCATTTAAAACAGGATGAACACCTGAGACTCCTGGATCAAAGACCAAGTCTTGAATATACAAAGAATGAGATGATAAGAACAGACACATGAATGAGACCGCTAAAAATAAAGCGCTTATAAAAAAATTGTTTTTGGCCAAAATGGCAGACTCTTTTGCTGCTTGCCAATCAGCTTGATAACGCAAAAAACATATTATAAAAAATTGAGAGAACACCCATGCACACCAGAACAGACACAAATGATTCGCTGTAAAAACAAAACACAATGCACAGGTCAACCCCAAAAGATATATAAAAAAATCTTTTTTAGCTTTCTGCCCTTCCAGATAAGTACGAGAAAAAAAACAAATCTGAGAGTTAATCAAAAAAAGCAAGATTAAAAAAGATATTGAAAGTCTATCTATAAAAAAACACTCCAAGATCATGGGCTATATAAATTCAACAACCAATACAAATACCCTACACCAACTGTATTGTTTTGACAAAAAATTCTTATTCAGAATAAAAATCAAACTTGAAACATTGCATTGCAAAACAAAAGAAATTTTTTTTCAAATTCTTTTTGATTTCCAATAAGATGCCAGAACACCTAGAACGAGCAATCCACAGGTCACACATAAAGAAATCATGGGGGGAAACTTATCGATTTGCAAAGCATCTGCAATAAAAATCTTTGATCCAATGAAGATTAAGATCAATGCCAGTGCATGCTTGAGATAAATAAAGTGATGAATTAAAGCAGAAATCGCAAAAAATAATGCTCTCAGTCCCAAAATCGCAAATATATTTGAAGTGTATACGATATATGGATCTGCCGTAATAGCAAAAACTGCGGGAATACTATCAACTGCAAAAATCAAATCAACACATTCTATAAGCACTAAAGCAAAAAACAGTGGCGTAAAAACCCGATTGGTTTTTCCGGAAATAGGATTTTTTTGATAAATATAAAAGCATTCACTTTTGATTTCTTTTGTCATATTTAAGTTTTTACTCATCCAGATTAAAAGCATATTGTTTTCAATACTCCTCACTTTATGGCTAAAAACAAGCATTTTCACGCCTGTTAAAATCATAATCACTGAAAACACATAAAGCACCCATGAAAAATGCATAACAATCTGAGCACCTAAACCAATCATAAGAGCTCGTAAAACGATGACCCCTAGAATTCCGTAAAAAAGGACTCGATATTGATACTGTCTGGGAATAGAAAGATGGGTGAAAATCAAAGAAATCAGAAAAATGTTATCAAGAGCGAGTGTTTTTTCCACTAAAAAGGCAGTCATATACTGCGCAAAACTATCCATATTTTTTTGATATAAAATAAAAACCCCGAAAAAAATCGCGATTACCACATAGAAAAAACTCATCCATAAACTTTCAGAAAAAGAAATTTCAGTCTGGTTTTTATGCAAGAACCCCAGATCGAAAGCCAACAGCGAGAGCACCAAAGCAATAAATATCAGCCATTCAAAAAACATGTACAAAGCTCGGTATCTATCTTCAATATTTTGATTATAGCCAATCTTATAAAAGACAGATGCCCTCTAAAACAGTCAAAAAACGATGTTTAAGAGTAAGTGGGATCCTTTTTCCGTAGTCCAGTAGACTTATTCCAGTAATAACAAAAAAGATGGGCTGTCTTTTCTGCATCATACAAAGCGCTATGAGCATCCAGTGCATGATAACCGATTTGTGTCTTGGCTAAAGCTTTCGCCAAAACGGTTTCTTTTAAGAAAAAAGCCCCTAAGGTGGCTGTATCTAAAGAGGTAAATTTATGAAAGGGTGACGCGATGTTTTGGCGTGTATAAGCTGCATTGAGAAAGCTCAGATCAAACCATGCATTATGCCCGACTAAGATAGCACGTTTATAGGGGCTTTTTTTGAGCTCTTTGTGTACAACATCATTTAAAGCGAGCAACGCCTCTTTTTCACTGACTGCAAAACGAAAAGGATGCGTGTAATCGATCTGATGAATTTGCATTGCTACAGGATCGAAATGTGCTCCTTCAAAAGGAACTACGTGGTAATTTTCACTTTTTCCGGCATGTAATTTATCGTCTTCCCTGACTAACAAAACATATGCAATTTCTAAAATTGCATGTTCCAGCGGATTAACTCCTGATGTTTCACAGTCGATAACAATAGGTAAGTATGGGCCAAAAAAGTGATGGGAAAAGGTGCGCATGGAAAAATCGAACAAATTGAGCGTAAAATCTTTGTTATTGTACAATGAAAAGTCACTTCAGAGCAAAAATACTAAAACCATCCTTTTCTCTTAGCGTAGTAAATAGCAAAAAAAGACGAAAGAAACATCATAATAAGAGCTAAAGGGTATCCATAGACCCAATCAAGCTCAGGCATAAATTTAAAATTCATCCCGTAAATTGAAGCAACTAATGTTGGTGGCATGAAAAACAAAGCGCCTACGGAAAGAATTTTGATTGTATGATTTTGCTCAATGTTAATCAATCCCAGCGTTGTATTAAGAAGCAAATCAATTTTCTGTGATAAAGAGGAGCTGTATTCTTGCAGAGACGTCAAATCTTTTGAAAAACGATGAAATTTCGAAAAATAATCTTTTTTCTCAAGTGTTTGCTGAGCAAACATAACCAATCTGAGAAGCGATAGCAAGCTTTCATTGATTTTAGAAAGGCGAATAGCCTTTTTTCCAATCAGTGTTAATGAGATTCGCAAACTACTATGATTTTGTTTTTCAAACACACTCATCGACAAATTCTCAAGCTGCTTTTCGAGGTCTTCAAGCACATCTGCCAACCGATCAATAATTGTATGAATTAAATCGAAAAAAACATCTACCCCATTTACAGAATGTCCTATTTGGCAATTTAAAATTTTACTCTCTACAAGACGAAAGGATTCTAAAGCAGCTTTACGAATCGTCACTAAACAAGAACCATTTAAAATAAACATGACATTCGAAAGCTGTGGATGATCTGTTTGAGAATTTTCCAACAAAGCAGCTGTCATATAAATTGCTGAATTCTCAACATAAAATCTACTCGATGTTTCAATTTCATTAATTTTTTCAAAAGAAGGAAGATGGTATTCAAAGAGATTTTGCGATTTTTGATGCTCCTGGTCGAATGATTCAAACAAATCATTCCAAATTAAAAAATCTTTCTCTGCAAAATCTAAAAAGGATTTTTTTACAATTTTTTGATTAAAAACACAATAATACATAGCCTTCCCTCTTGATAATAACAAATGACAATGTCTATTTCTTGATCAGATGATGCACTGTTTCATACAAGCTATTGATCGGATGATGAGGTCAGTATAGATGAATACAGAATGAATAACTGAATTATATAAATGCATTTTTAAAATTCTAAAAAAACAAACCACCTAAAATCAAAAAACAGATCCAACTGAATAAGGCCATTGTTTTATATCATTACTGTTTGTTGTTATAATAAAAAAACAATTTTTCAAATAAGAAATCATTATTTATGACATCAGGATTTCAAAAACAGATTTTTGCGTGGTTTTTACTAGCGCTATTCTTCTTTGCTCACTATTTTGTTCGCATTTCCCCATCTCTTATGAGCATTGAATTTATGAGAGATTTCTCTACATCCATTTCTGGCATAGGATTAATATCCAGCTTGTATTTTTTAACATATACATTTTCTCAGCTGCCAGTAGGGTATCTGATCAAAATGTATCCAACTCGTTTTGTTGTAAGTTTTGCCTCTTTAGGATGTGCACTCATGGCTTTAGGCATTAGTTATAGCCAAAATTATCTTCAAGCTCTAATATTTTTTCTCGCCTATGCTTTTTTTGGATCGTTTGGTTTTGTTTCCGCAACAACTTACGCGTCAAAAAATATTCCCCAGTACTCATCCTTTTTGGTCGGAATGACGCAATCTATTGGAATGTGTGCTGGCTTTTTGGGCACAAATGCTATCACTCAGGCTTTAAATCATCATTCTTGGAGAACAATTATACAAGTCTCTGCGATCGGTTTAGCCGGGCTTTCTTTTATTGTGTTGTTTTTTGTCCCATCCAAAAAAGACGATGCTTTGTCAGCAGCTCAGCTCTCTAGCAATGGCACAAATACACAGCCACCCAAAGAATCCAAAAACATTTACAGATCGTGCCAAACTTGGACAAATGCCTTATATGCAGGGTTTGTATATTTTCCACTCATGGTACTGACTGAAGGCGGTCTGGGCCCCGCTTTGTTAACAAGCGTGCATGGATTATCAAGAGAAGAAATTGCCTTTGCAATTTCCATGATTTTTGTTGCATGGACAATTGGGGGTCCTATCGCTGGGAGTATTGCCGATCGGTATGGACGCACAACAATTATGAGATTTTCCGCTCTTGCAGGCTTAATCACAACATCAATCGGAATATTCATCCCACTTTCATATAGCGCGCTTTGCGTTTGTTTGTTTTTGTTTGGAATTACAAATACTGGCATCGTAGGTTGTTATTCGATTGCAGCAGAAATGCATGGCAAAGAAAATGCAAGTGTCTCTATCGCGATTGCTAATATGGCAACGATTTTAATAGGCTCAATTTTAGGTGGCATATTACCCCGCATTCTAGAAATTTACGGACATGCAACTATGAAAGAAGGAGCGATTTTTTACACTGCCCATGATTATCAAATCATTTTTGGTAGTGCTATTGTGATTTGCACCGGATTAGGATACATTCTTGCCGCCCTGACAAAAGAAATTAATCTTTCTAAAGCTCAGTAATCTTACTGAGCTTCTCCTTTGTAAGGTGATTTAGATAAAATACTCTTTCATTCATGCAAAGGAGAAGCTGCGGTGGCTCCATCTCAGATAGGCTTTTTATTTCTACAACTCGGCACTCCGAGAACCTTTTCTCTTTTATCTATTTTTACATTTTTACACCGTTTTTTAAACGATCGGCGAGTGATCGATCTTCCCCTATGGATTCGATGGCCACTTGTGAATTTGATTATCATTCCTTTAAGAATATTTCGTATTCAAAAAGCCTATCAATCTATTTGGAACCCAAAAGGCTCGCCCTTATCAGTCAGCAGCGAAAAATTCATTCTTGGTCTTCAAGAAAAAAACCCGCATATCCCTATAAAATTAGCATATACATATGAACACGAGTCTATTACACGTGCACTCGATCACTTTCAAAAAGAAAATGTTTCAAAAATTGTTGTCTTTCCTCAATTTCCACAATATGCCGCATCTTCAAGTAGTGCCTCAATTCATGCATTTTTTAAAGTGCTCAGCACAAGATGGGATTATCCCGATTTAGTGATTAAGCGCAGCTTTTATAAAGATAAGGGTTTTATTTATGCGATCTGTGAGCGCATTCGATCAACAGAAAAATGGGATAAAAGCGATCTTTTTGTTTTTTCTTTTCATGGTTTACCACTGAGACACTTACAAAAATCTGGTTGCGCTTTCGCAAAACAATGTCAAAAAACCGCATGCCCCTCAACGTGCAATCCTCATATTGAAAGATGCTATAAAGCTCAATGTCACCAAACAGCACAAGCCATTATTGCTGCTCTTGATATTCACACTCCCTACGAAGTTGTTTTTCAATCGCGACTAGGCTCAGCAGAATGGATCAATCCCGACCTAGAGGAGCGCAAAAAACACTGGATTGACCAGGGAATCCAATCTATGACTTTAGTATCGCCTTCATTCACTGTTGATTGTTTAGAAACAATCGAAGAACTGGGAGAGCGCTTTGCTCATGATTGGTGTGCAAATGGAAGATCATTAATCTTGATTCAATCATTAAATGATTCTGCTTTTTGGCAATCAGTTCTGAGTCTGTGGGCAGAGAACATTCATCGTAATCTTCATGATTTTTTGGAAATCAAGGACTCTCTCGTTGAGCAGGAATAGTCTGCATCCGTAGAAAACCACCGTAAGACAAAGACCAATTTGTTTGTCCATAGGGACTCAAAATCCTTACTGAGCCTGGCATCATTCCATCTGAATGTGCATGTAACACAAAGCAAGCACTATCTTCAAGAGATTTGGCCTCCATACGAAAAAACGGAGGCAAATATATAGACTCTTCCTCTTGATCGAAAATAAAAACTTTTATTTTTTGCTGAAATGAGTCTTGAGAAACACCACAAATACGATACGGCTTTTGATGAACATGCGCCAAAAGATAATAACGTGTTAGAATTAAATCAAAATAAATATTATACAGCTGATGGGAAACAGCGCCTAAACACAGCAGTGGCACAGCAAACTTCGCTCTTAAATTGACTAAGAGCTCAGTATTGATGCAATTCCAAAGAGCCATCAACATTTAAAGACTCGCAAAGAGAGTAAAAGCGCTCTCGTACGGTATGAATATTCAAATGAAATGGCAAAACAAGGCGACATTGAATGCGTGCAATTCCCTTCGAACAAACTGTAGGATCGAGCCACTCGACAACGTACTGCATTTTTTGTAAAGAAATGCCCAAGTCTTGAAATAAATAAGACAAATACGACAAAGTTTGCCCAGAATCCTCAACAAAAGAAGCCTCTAAAACATAAGGCATGCCCTCAATATGAGACTGTTGTGTAGGACGCCATAGCTCTAGTGAAAAAGCATGATCTTGTGCGTATAAATTAAGTGCAATTTCAGCTCGAGCAATCTTATCCCACGATCCTTGAACTGTAGCATGACAAATAATGTATCGATCTTCTGTCGAAATGTGTAATTGCGAACAAGACAGTTCATAATCACATAACAGCTCAGTGAGAGCGGGAAGTCGAAAATCAGCAGCCTTCGCACTGAGAATAAAAGACAATGTAGAAGACATATGGAATAAAAAATAAAGTAAGCTCTGTTGTATGATAAAAAATTTTTACGATTCTTGCTAGTTTTTTATTTTTTTTGTATCTCAGAGAGAACAGGCACATCCATATTGTGCACAATGAATTTTCCTCTCACAGCGAGAAATCATTCTTTTAACAGAAACCAGCAGGATTGAATTGAATAATCGACTCACTCTTGGTGTAACAGCACTCAAATTTCGAGACTCTCTCTATCGTTCAGAGACCTTAAATGCTTCTCGCTATGAACAGCAAGGGTTAAAAGCACTCTTTTTCATATTTCTTCACAGGGAAGATTGTTGAATCGTTTTCTATGACTTTTATTCTCAATAGCATGTTTCGGAAAGCAGGCCCTTTCAATTTCAATTCAAAAATCGATAAAAAGCACAAGGGGCCCTACAATCCACATCAAGACTATCAAGAGCGATATAACACTCATATTATTTTAAGATTGTTTTTTTCCGCTCTTGAATGATCATTATCTGATACCGCGGTAAACTCCCTGCATAACTAAAAGATCAGGGTAATACGGCACGGGCGCATCATTTTTTTTCTTTTTTTTCTTTGAATTTTTTTCACCTTGATTCGAAAACACTAAATCTGTCGAATGATGAGTGATATCAACTGCAGTAGAAGAATTGTTAAAAATTATTGTTTTCGGTAAATCCGCTTGGAAAGAACGGTACGCTTCAGATATTTCACTTGAAATTTTTTTCCTATCAGATTCTGCCATAGAGTGAAATTTATCCCATTTACCTGAATTCAAAAGATCACCAAGGTTCTTGTTTACACCGGCTAGCCACAACAAGAAATCAGAATGATTATACAGTACTGCAATCTTAATCAAAACTGCGATATAATCCCGATACTGCGGATTATCAGCGATCTTGCCCACTATCTGATAAAGAGAATTATTGAGAACACATAAGTTGCTATGATATGGATAAAAATCAACGAACATATTTAATAAAAACAAACAATTTCGCTGAATTCCAAGCTCAATAAAAATTGGAAAAAACGCTTGATAGTTGCGACCAAAAACAGTTGATACACTTTGAGAATACCTGCCATCTACAACATGTAAGATATCATCGATCTTGACACCAGCATCAACTAACAATTTAAATAATTCCGGATGATTATGCTGCATACAAAATTTTACAGGAGTTAGATTGGCACTATTGTTGCAGTTTAAATTCGCTCCTTTCGCAATCAAAGATTCTAAACATTGTTTGCGATTGTACATCACACTGAGCATAACAAGAGTGTTGTTTGTGCTTGATTCGCACATATTCACATCAATTTCAAATTTTTGAATTAAAGTAATAACACAATTAGTCTGACCCGTTTTTAAGGCCTGAAAAACCCACTCTCTTTTTATCTGATTTTTTATCAGATCTTTAAAATCAATGAGCATCTCCAGTAAAGTCTGATGATTATACAGAAGACTCACGTGCGTGAAAAGCAAGATAAATTTTGAATTCTTTTGAGCAATCGCTTTTACACGCTCTTTATTTGAGAGAATGTCGTCGCAAAGCCATACACCTTCGATCTTGCTGATGCACCGCAACAAACATTCAAATAAATCAGGACAATTATGCTCAATCGCAATCTCCATCAAAATTGGAAAAAAATCAACATACATAGGATGATTACTAACAAAAATATCCGCAACTGCCTGATGATATCTATTTGGTGTCGCACTTAACATATCCGTGATATCAGCACGCGCATCAAGCAATAATTTAAATAAATCGAGACGCTTATCACGTAAACAAATCAGAACAGGAGAATCCAGGTAATCATTCCTGAGGTTTAAATTCGCACCTTGCTGAATCAAAAAATCTAAACATTCTTTCTGATTGTATATCACGCTCAATATGACAAGAGTATTGCCCGTCCCTAATTCGCGCATATTGATATCACATTGACCGTTTTTAATTAAAATGGAAAGACAATGCACATGTCCCTCTCGAATAGCTATAAAAACAGCCTCACGATAATGCGCTTCATTTAAATTGTATTGATTCTTTTTCTTAAGCAATTGCACTAAAACTTGAGCGTAACCAAGCTCCACAACACCAAGAAAAATACTTTTTTTAAATTGCCGTTCTAATACGAGATGTAAAAACTTTTTCATCAATATAGATGCTATGTATAACAGCATATTGCATACAAATAGCATAATTTGTTTTCTGTCCAACATATCCTTTTTAATTTTTGAATATAGATATGGATCTATTTCTGCAAACATGTCAAGAAGAACTGCTTGCGAGCAATTCAAAGGATGTGTTCTATAATCATTTTTTTTCTTCTTGATGAGAAACTTAAATACGAAGAATATGGTTTGAACAGCAGGTATCGGAAAAGACAAATAGTGTTTTTCAAAAGAATCTGCTCTAAAGCATCTCATTGTCTCTTGTGGATCAATAACACACATTGCATTTTTATTAAAAACTTCGCCGTCTTTAGCACGCTCTTCAAGCTCTTTAAAACCACCCCGAATCAATGAAAGAATTAAACGACCATACTCCATGTTATAAAAAAGATTTTTTTCCTGCACCATCCATAAAATAAAATCTTCTTCACAGAGCGGTGCTTGTATATTAGCACTTTCTTGTTTTTTAAGAGTCCATATTTGACGAGCTTCTCTGCTACCGAGAATTTTATCTAAACCTAATTCGATTTCCTGTTGTTTCAATAATCTTCCGCTTTTTGCAATAAAACACATTTGCGCACTGAATGCTTGCTCCCATTCTCCCTGATTAGCAGCCCACCGATCAAATAACTCCGATTCAGTCATTTGCCTGTCTTGATAAGAGTCTATCTGAGCTTTTTCCATCATCCTACTGAGAACTGGTTGAAACTTTCTACGCAATGCCCAATAGACTGAATTTAGATTTTGCCTTCTTTGTTTTAAATCATAAGTTTTATCTTTCTCTTGTTCGCGTTTCCATCTCATAAAAATTTCATAATGCTCTTGTGCGCTTTGCACCATACATTTCGGATCTGCGTATTCATATTGAATTTCCGAAGAAAGAATATAGCCATTAGCCTCACAATAGTATCGATACAAAGCAGCAGATGCATACCATGAGGATGATTGGCAGTCTACATACTGATTCAAACATTCCGATTGCAGAGCACTCAGCTGCTGTGTCCCGCAAAGAAACGAGGAAAAGATCACACCCAAAGCATCCAGCACTCTTTCTTCTAATCCCTTAAGGCAAGAACTCTCGTACTTAAAATCTAGATAAGCAATTCTAGAATCATCTAAAGCATTCATGATAATGTTCAAAGCGTCTTTTTTCTGATCTGGAGATAACAATTCTATCTCTGCCATAACCCTTGGAAATATATCCTGATAAAATTTTGCAAAATTCTTGGCATTCTTTTTTTGATCTTGAAGATAAGCGACCATCTCTTTTCGCACTGTCTCGATATTTTTTTGCCCTTGAAATGGGATCGAAAATCTCAATATCCCTTGTCTTTGTCTTTCTAAAAACCTGGCTTTTTCATTGCAGATTAAAAAAGTATCATATTCTTTATTATTAACATTGTTTATGAGCTCATCCCAAATGATTTCCGGATTTTTTAGCTCAGTGAGATCAGGAAATTTGCGTCTCAAATAATTGGCATTATTTGAGCGCTCATCACTAAACACCTCGTCATGAACATGAAGTTGAACACTTTTTTGCGCATTCATGTGTTCACTGTGATCAAAAATCCATTTACGTTGTTCTGATTTTTGTCTCTGAGAGAGCGGGGAAAGAGATTGTGCCAATACTCTTGTCAATCTATCCGCTTTAAGAGAGTGAGAAATACACCTCCAATGATACGGCGATAAAGCTATCTGATTTTCTTCGAAAAAATTCAACACACGCCTCATCTCCGAATAAGTCATTTGATAAGACCACAAGGCCATGATGTTTGAATCATTTTGCATTTATATATATTCCTCTGAAAAAAGATTATGATCATTTATCGAAATACGAACGTGTTTTTCAAAATTTTGTCTAAAAAACCGCTTTTATACCCAAACTCTCACAGAGTCGCGATAATGCCATTGAGACTCAAAAAGTTTTTAAAAACATATGTGATATATGATCGAGCCCGGTATAAAGCACAAAAAACTTATACTCCGCGAATCAAGATATGAAAACTCTAAACTATTTGGTCAAAATTTTATCACAGAAAAATTTTAAAATCAGTGAGAGATTGAATAATAATTTGTTAATGAAGGTCACAAATATTTTTATTTTTTCAATAAATACAACATCTGCAAAAAGAAAAAATATGACTTCACAAAGAACACTCTCTATCACAAGCACGCTTTTCTTTTAAAAAATGGCCTCTAAAAAAAATTCCGATGTTTTCGCTTTGAAAACACCATAGGATAATCGCAATTGGCATCAATCTTATCACTAGAGATAAAAAATTATGCAAGATTTAGAGAGAGCAAAAAATCAAAAATATCGAACTGAAGTCAGAGAAAATTCAGCACAAAAAGAATTTTTTTTTCTTTTACGATAAACTTAAAACAGGATCAGCTATAAAGTCCTTTTTATGTCGTTTTTCCCTGTATTCAAAAAATATCTTTTGCACAAAGATGCTTATATTCTTTTAGGCGCTTTTTTAGTGATTGCTTGTTCACTCACAGTATTTTTTGATTTGTTTTTTCCCTTTTGGATTGCGATTGTTATTGCGTATTTACAGCAATATACTGTGCGTCTTTATTTACCTTTCTTTTCATATCAAAAAAGTGTTTGCATCGCTATGTGCATCAATCTTTTGATTCTATTAATCTTGTCGATTATAACAATACCTTTTTTAGCCACAGAGCTTTCAGAGCTTCAAAAAACATTACCAATGATTTTAAGATCGAATTCAGAAGTGATATCCCATATTTTAGGAATGCCAATTTCTTTAGAACAAGAGATCGATATACTGCTTTCAAAAGAAGGGCAAAAAATTGGTGCGTATATTTTAGGATTAGCAGCATCCTCCTTACCTTCTCTCATCCACGGAATTGTTTATTTTGTCACGATCCCCATTCTTGTTTTTTTTATAAATCACGATAAAGATATCATTTTTGAATTCATGCAGCGATATTGCGGAAAGTCTGCTGCTCTTCAACATATTGGTTCAAGTATTTCACAACAAATGGACTATTATGTTCGAGGAAAAATTGTACATATGCTGGCAATTGGTTTTTTGTCATATGTTCTTTTTGAATATTTTTCGATACCGTATGCATTTTTACTCTCTATTCCCAATGGTCTCTCAGTGTTTATTCCTTTTGTTGGCACTGCATTAGCAACCATTCCGCTGATCTTAATTGCTTTATCTAAAATCGGTCTCAGTTCATCATTTGGATTTTTAATGTTGTGTTACGGTATGCTGCAAGCGTTTGAATCGAATGTTCTCGTTCCTATGATTTTTTCACAAGCACACGACCTACATCCTATGATTATTTTAATTTCGATTTTAATTCTAGGTCATTTTTTAGGTGTTTTAGGTGTTTTTATAGCGATTCCCTGTATCGCTTGTGTAAAAGTTTTGATTCAAAATTGGCCCATAAAATCCGAAGGATTATAAATATGAAAAACTATGTCTCGATCTTTGATGCTTATCTCTGTGATCATGCTGAAGTCATTTTTTTTTGGTCTATGGGACTCATATCTCTTCTTTGCATTGGGCCATATGCTTGGAACTTTAGTCTATTTATCGTCTCTTTTTTGCACGCATATCTCGCAATCAGACTCAGCGAAACTTTATTACGTCTGGTGAAAATGGATAGAACCATTCTTTTAATGCTGAGTTGGTTGAGCATTATTGTTGTTTTTTTGGCTCCAATTTACTTTACATCATTATTTATAAATGATGCAATTTTTGCTATGCAAGAATTTTTTAAACAAATTGAGCCTATTTTGGGACATCGTCCAGACTTCACTCAAAATCTTTTTTCACCATCACAGCTAGCAGCTCTTCTCGGTACACTCAGCGAAAAGACTGATATAACGTGGATTATTTTCTACATAACATGTTTTTTCGTTTTTTCATTTTTTTTCACATTTCATCATCAAGAGCTTCAGAAGGTTTTAAATGATTCTTGGCCACAATCTTTTCAAAAAAGCAGAATCATTGCTCATAAGAGCATTAAAATACTCGATGATTATCTGTATGGAAAAATGATTCATTTTTGCGTTCTAGCAATTTTATCTGAATGCATTTTCAGATTTTATGATTTACCATTTTCTGAAACGATAGCTCTCTTAATGGGTTTAGCGGTGTTTGTGCCATTTGTTGGAACCGCGTTAGCAACCCTTCCTTTACTCGTCGTAATTTATCAACGTTGGGAATGGCATGCGATTGGCTTCATGGCAATCAGCAGTCACGCTTTTTTACATCTCTTAAATGAAGCTGTGATTACACCAATGATTTTTTCCAAAACAAATCACATACACCCTGCAATTATTATTGCATCGATTTTAATATTCGGACATATTTGGGGAACATGGGGTGTGTTTTTATCTATTCCATTAACAGCAATAATGATGTTATGGATTAACGAATGGGTTTTTTAAATTAAGAGCGCGCCCGGAAGGATTCGAACCTCCGACCTCTTGGTTCGTAGCCAAGTACTCTATCCAACTGAGCTACGGGCGCGTATTTTGTTCTTTCGGAGAAAGAGGGATTCGAACCCTCGATAGGGGCAACCCTATACTCCCTTAGCAGGGGAGCGCCTTCGACCACTCGGCCATTTCTCCTAAGCAATGAGGTAATGATACCACACAGCACCTAAAAAACAAGAGGTTTTTTAAATTTATTCGATTTTTTTAGAATCTGTATGCGTCGTATCTGCATCTTGTATCTTTTGATGAATTTCCAAACGATGTACACTGACTTCTTTTGGGGCCTCTATACCAAGCCGAATCTGATTACCACGAACAGCCAGTACGGTAATTTTCACATCATCGCCGATCACTACAGATTCACCGATGCGGCGTGTAAGAATGAGCATAATTATAAATCCTTTTCTCTTCCAAGAGATAATTCTGATATCGACGCTGTCGCTCAAAACTTTAGTGATTCTAAAAATGCTCGTAATCTTAAAAAATTTTCAAAGATTTTAATCAACGGGCTTGACAAAAGCATCTGTCTCAAAAAATTCTGACGGACGATCGGTGACGCAAATCTGATCGAAAACATCTTCAAAATGATCGGGATAATCATATACAGAATGCTGCCTCACAACCCGAGGTGTAGAGAGAGCGGTCGTATTGTCACTTTCCAAAGAACTAAAACATCCCTGTAAACACAGCGATAAAGACACACAAATGAGCAACTGTGATTTAAAAGATAAGAACATAATAAGTTTTAATTTCTGAAATAAGTCTTAGTGTCTCATGAAATGCGCAGTGAGAAAAGATAAGCCATAAAATCTGAAAAAACATGTTTTCTTGCATTAATCTGGGGAATTCTTATAATGTCTATTGTTATTCTTCAACCAAGACTCCATATGAAAAACAATACAATAACCATTTTTTTTAAGTGTTTTTTCTTATGGTTTACAATATCTCAATCTTGCGCTCGCTCTCTCAGCTCGTTTCAAGAGCGTGTGATTGGTGAATCACTTTATTCCATGTATAACTCAGATAGCCGCTCACTGGAACTGATTGAAAATTATTTTCATTATGAGCTCAATCGAGTATGTGATTTAGGAAAAGTTGAGTTGGACTATCCTTTAACACTTTCTGTGATTGACAGCCCTCAAATTAATGCTTTTGCAACTGCAGGATCCTTTATTTTTATTTACACAGGGATTTTAAAACGCTTATCAGATGTTTCGGAAATTATGGGTGTTTTGTGTCATGAATTGACACACACACATGAACATCATATTCGCAGACAAATGGAACGGATGGATGAAATGGCAAACCAAAAAGGTTTATTACTTGCCTCATTGCCCGCGATGGTTTTCTTGCCTGGAATCGGAGAACTGTTATACGGCATGGCAATTGATCAAACTGTTTTGCAACAATTTCATTTTTCACAACAAATGGAATTTGAAGCAGATTATGGTGCTGTAGAGCTTTTACAAAAAGGTGGCTTTGACACAAATAAACTTATCAGTGGTTTTGAGTCGATCAGTCGTTATGATTGTTTTTCTAGCAAACTACCTGACTACTTTTCTTACTATTCGACACACCCACTCACAAAAGAACGGATTGCTCGTATCAGCCATCATCAAGCAGAGTTAGGGCCTATTATACCTCAGGTCAAAAGGGCGCAATTAGATTATATCCTTTGCTTATCAGAGCTGCATCCTGATCATTTACCGAACTCTCCTGACTTTGCAGAGCAAAATCATCTGATAGAAACATATCGCAATGCCGTACGGACAAATCAATTAGAACCGCTATTAGAGACATACCCGCAATCAATTGTCTTAAAATTACAGCACTGCCAATCATTAAGAAATCAAAAAAAATGGGACGCACTTGTTGAAGCCTTAAATCGCTATAGTACAAATCCCTATTGGAGCAGTCTCCCACTTGTCAAAGACATTTGGTGTGAAAAAGATTTTTACACGATGAAACATCGTGATTTTATCAGAAAATATCAGAATTTGATTTGTGATACCTTGGCTTCACCCTTGTCATTACAGTACTTAGCACACGCTTATAGTTATGAAAAAAACATGAGTTTTTATCATCTTGTCCAAGCGAGATATTTTTCCAATAAGGGTGATTACAATTCTGCCCTCAAAGAAATTCAACATAAGGCAATTGATAGAAATTCTTTTTATTACGATGAACTGCTAAAAGAAATTGAAATGAAATTAGATTTCTATAAATCGCTACTTTAATGAAGATAGATCGCCCTAATGATGCATATTCATTAGGGCATTCACAATGTTCTTCTCAATCGAGATCATTCTCAAAAGAGATAGGTCAACGATTGAGAAGAGTTCAGCTATTTCAAGCTGAGACACTCTTGACAAATTTCAAAGAGACGATCTTCGAAGTTTTCTAAAAAAGCGCCCCCACTCTGAATACGATCAGAACGGCCGCCGCCTTTCCATCCAAACTGGTTACTCAACTGCTGCGCGACCTGCTTTAAGTGCACGTTTTCTGCCCCAAAATGCCGCAAACTGAGAGTGATTTTATTCTCTTGCTCCACATAGAGAGCTAAAATGAGACTATCACTCTCTTTCAAAGAGGAAAGAAGCTGAGAACCGCAATCTGATAAACGAGTGAGTCGATCTTTAGCTTCTGCGGAAAGCATCACACAACAGAAGGTTGTTTTATCTGATAGGTCTCGATAAGGAGCACATTTGATCTGTGCCACCCATTGCTCTTCCTGTAGAGATTGTAAAGACTTGTTCAAAGCATCAACTTCGTTTTTGAGACCGGTTTGATAAGCGACCAGAGCCGAGGCATCACAATGTGCATCATTGACTAAACGATGAATTAACAAACTTCTTTCTTTTAGCCACTCTATAGCAGCGGGACCAGATAAAGCCTGAAGACGGCGAATACCTGCAGCTAAAGGTTCATCACTCACAATCACAACTGTACTTAAAACACTCAGATTATTTACGTGCGTTCCTCCACAAAGTTCACGAGAGAGCTGTTCGCCAATAGACAAAACCCGAACTTTTGCACCATATTTATCGCCAAAAAAAGCAACAGCCCCTGAATCGATAGCCTCTTTCTGATCCATAATATGTGTCTGCACGGTCAGTTGCTGATCAATTGCATTTTGGCAAAATTTCTCAAGATCTGCTTTTTGTTCAGTGCTGAGTGGCTGAGCCAGTGAAATATCGAATCTGAGACGATCTGGCCCCACATAGGAACCCTTTTGTTGGACATGAGTGCCAATACAACGATGTAAGGCTGCATGTAGCAAGTGAGTTGCTGTATGATGACAAGCGATACGATGGCGCCTTTGAGTATCAAGATGCAAAGTGACATCATGATTTGCATCGGTCCAGAAGCTCACTGGGCGATCACAAAGACTCAAATGAAAATTATGAATTTTTTGAGTATCGAGAATGAGACTGACTCCTCCAGCAGAATGTACCTCTCCGTGATCGCCGACTTGCCCACCCGATTGTGCATAAAAAGGCGTTCTATCGAAGCAAAGCCAACTTTTATCGCTCTCTGTATCTGCAAAAACTGCTAAAATTTTAGCATCCTGTCTCGCAAGATCTCTGACAAACTCTTGTTGGATATCTGGCAATTGAGAGACTGTGATCTCAAGGGACGTTTTCGCTGTTTTGGACTGCTCTTTTTGTTTTTGCATAGCAGCATCGAAACCATCTCTATCGAAACTGAGACCATTTTCTTTCGCAATATCAATCGCGATATCTAATGGAAACCCATATGTATCGTATAGTTTAAAGAGCTCATCTCCATGAATATGTCCTACACAAGAGGTTACGAGAGCATCGATATATTTTCTACCTGCCTGTAGTGTTTGAAAAAAAAGCTGCTCTTCTTGACGAATTTTTTCCTGACACAATGGAAGCTGTTTATTCAAATGCGGATATGCCTCTCCCATAAGCTCGACAACCAAATGTGCATACTCTGACAAGAAAGGTGCCTTGAGCCCTAACTGATATCCGTGATTGACTGCTCTGCGAATCAAGCGTCTCAGAACATAGCCGCGACCATCCGAAGAGGGAAAAACACCATCAGCAATAATAAAACACGCAGAGCGTAGATGATCAGCGATCACATTGAGCCCGGGATGCGAAATATCAATACCAAGACGATCTGCCAATGGTGCCTTTAATGCTCGAAATAAGGATGTATCAAAATTAGAAAAAACACCCTCCATAACGCAAGCTAAGCGCTCCAAGCCCATCCCTGTATCCACGCAAGGATTAGGTAAAAGATTGAGAGTGCCGTCGCTTTGCCGATCGTATTGCATGAAAACCAGGTTCCAAATTTCCATATACCTGTCACCATCTGATTCAGCGGAGCCAGGTGGGCCACCGGCAACAGTCGGGCCATGATCATAAAAAATTTCGGTGCATGGTCCGCAAGGCCCTGTGTCACCCATTGCCCAAAAATTATCTTTATCTCCACAACGCACGATTCTCTCGATAGGGACGCCCATATCTTTGTTCCAGATTTCAAAAGACTCTTCATCTTGATAATGAACCGTTATCCAGAGACGTGAAAGTGGCAACTGAAGCTCTTGAGTCACAAATTTCCAAGCCAGATCAATAGCGCCTTTTTTAAAATAGGCTCCAAATGAAAAATTGCCTAACATTTCGAAAAATGTATGATGACGCGCAGTGTAGCCCACATTTTCTAAGTCATTATGTTTACCGCCTGCACGAACACAACGCTGCGCAGTAACGATTTGCGATGAAATGGGTTTTTCAATACCTAAAAAAGCATTTTTAAACTGATTCATCCCGGCATTGGTATAGAGCAAGGTAGGATCTTCTGCAGGCACTAAAGAAGATGACGCTTCAATTGCATGTCCATTTTTTTGAAAATAATTCAAAAATTGATTTCTTAATATCTTATAACTCATAAATAATCTCCGATTATATTTCCTCTGTTACTGGTCCTTCAAGAGAATCTAGATATTCCTGATCTGTTGGCTCTGCATAAGGTACAGCTGCTCTATGAGAGAGATTTAAATAGTGATCGAGAATCATTTTTTCTAGCTCGATAGCAAGACTTGGATTTTGTTTGAGAAATTCTTTAGCGCTTTCTTTACCTTGACCAATTTTTTTTCCTGCATAGGAGTACCAAGCACCAGATTTTTCAATAAAACCAAGTTTTACAGAAAAATCAACGATTTCTGAAGATCGACAAATGCCCTCACCATAATAAATTTCAAAATCAGCCGTTTTAAAAGGAGGTGCCACTTTGTTTTTGACCACTTTTACTTTAGTTTCACTACCAACAATTTCTTCACCCTTTTTAATAGAGCCTGTTCTACGAATATCCAACCGCACAGACGCATAAAATTTTAAAGCATTCCCACCTGTTGTGGTTTCAGGGCTGCCAAACATCACGCCAATTTTCATGCGAATTTGATTAATAAAAACGACAAGGGTATTGGTTTTTTTAATTGTTGCTGTTAATTTACGAAGGGCGTGTGACATAAGTCGTGCTTGTAGGCCGACATGCTGATCACCCATATCACCTTCAATTTCTGCTTTTGGAGTCAGCGCAGCGACTGAGTCTATCACCAAGATATCGACGGCGCTAGAACGCACGAGCATATCAGCAATTTCTAAAGCCTGTTCACCTGAATCCGGTTGAGAAATCAAAAGTTTTTGGGTATCTACTCCCAATTTTTCAGCATAAGAAGGATCGAGAGCATGTTCTGCATCAATAAAAACAGCAACTCCACCTTTTTTTTGAACTTCTGCGATCATTTGTAATGTTAATGTTGTTTTTCCTGAAGACTCTGGACCATAGATTTCAACAATACGTCCTTTTGGCACACCGCCTATTCCTAACGCGATATCTAAGCTGAGAGAACCGGTTGAAACAGCTTCAATATCTAGATGATTTTTTTCTCCCAAACGCATCACAGATCCTTTTCCAAATTGTTTATCAATTTGTGCGAGGGCTGCTTGAAGCGCTTGCTCTCTTGGTGCAAGATGATCTTTCGTCATACTCATGTCATGATCCTTCTGTCTATTCAATAAAGAAAGTTGTTCTATTGTACAAAGGTCAACTAAAGAAGACCACGATTTGATCAATATTTATTTTAATATCTGAAACATATTCTGTTTATTAAGAAAAATCCTGATAGAATAAGTCATATTTTCTGAAAACAACTTTACTTTTTATCGTGAATTCTTTGCCTTTTGACACTCAAAAACTGTCTCCGGTCATGCAACAATATTGGGATTTTAAAAAAGAACATTTGGACAAAATCGTCTTTTTTCAACTCGGTGATTTTTTCGAGCTCTTTTATGAAGACGCTCAAATTGCTTCTAAGCTTTTAGACCTAACATTAACACATAGAGGACATGATGACGAAGGCCGCATTCCAATGGCTGGAGTGCCTGTACATACAATAGAGAATTATATTAAAAAACTTCTAGCACAGCATTACTGTGTAGTCCTGTGCACTCAAAAAACAGCAGGCACTGAATCTCAAAAAGGCCCTATTGTTAGAAAAATACAGAGAATCTATACTCCAGGGACCTCTTATGAAACTGAGCTAGCGAATCCGTATGAGTGGAATTATCTCGCTGCATACCACGAAGATGAAAAGAATGGATCTCTGTGTTGGGTCGATTTGTGCGAGGGCGTCATTTATTGGAAGCAAGATTTAAAAGAAAAAATATTGCTTTTTATTGATAAAATTCAACCAAAAGAAATTTTATATTCCTCAAAGCATCATTTTACTCATAACCAAGGTCAAAAAATTGCGCCCTGGTATTTTGAAGAAACTGAAAGTTGGCCTTATATAGAAAAAGCTCTTCCACAGTGGGGTCTATATCGCGATGCACGCATGCATTTAAGCACATGGCGCAGTATTGGCGCTTTATGCCGCTATGTACAAGAATATGTCGGCGCTCCTCACACAATGCTGAGAACCATTTTGCCCTATTACGACAAACAAGAAATTGCTATTGATCTGCAAACAAGACGCAATCTTATGATCGAACCATTCAACGCTGGAGAACTATGTTTAATCGATATTTTTTCAAAAGAGCTGCACTCATCCATGGGCATACGTCTTTTAAAAAGATGGATAGCCAGCCCATCTTTAAATATCTCTGAGTTAGACACACGGTATAGCGATCAGCAGTGGTGGAAAAATCAAAAAAAAGAATTTCTCAATCTAAGCGAACATCTTTTAAACCATATGCCGGATTTTCAAAAACTTTGCGCTAGAATTTGTTCAAGAACCGTACGCCCAAGAGAGATGGTCCACCTTGGACAATGTCTAGCTGGCTTTTTTACAATCGTAAATGAAACACGTCATTCTCCTTTTGATTTGAGCGCATATGAAAACAAGCTGAAAGATTTGCAAACAGAGATCACTGATACACTTCTTGCAGAACCTGCGATTCATTTTAAAGAAGGAATGATTTTCCAGATTGGATGGGACAAAGAACTTGATGACGCATACAACTTATCAAATGATCATCATGCAGTTGTTGACAGCTATCTCAAAGATTTAGAAAAAACGCATAATCTCACGTTGAAAATCGGTTTCAATAATCTGATTGGTCACTATATTGAATTATCTAAAACACAAAGTGACAAAGCACCTTTATCTTTCAAAAGAATACAAACCTTAAAACATACAGAAAGATACACAACACTTGAATTAAAGAAGCTGGATGAATCGATATCGATGGCTTCTTTTCAACTCAAAGAACGTCAACACACTTTATGGGAACAGTTATTAGATAAAACACATAGTGTTCTCAGCGATCTTTATTCTTTGAGTGATAAATTGTCTTATATGGATGTGTGTTTGAGCCTTTATAAACTTCAAAATCGTTTATCTTATTGTATTCCTTCCTTCACAAAAGAACGCCTCATTGCTATTGAACAAGCACGCCATCCTCTCATTGAGCACATTTCTAAAAAACCTTTTATGCCCAATAATATTTTTCTAGAAAAAGACAAACCTTTTCTTTTGATTAGCGGTCCAAATATGGGTGGCAAATCGACTTATATGAGACAAGCAGCCTTATGTATTTTTATGGCTTATTGTGGTTTAGGAGTGCCTGCGCACTCTTGTAAGCTCGGTCCTATCGATCGCATCTTTACGAGAATGGGGGCTGAAGACCGTCTTGCGCTAAGTCAATCGACATTCATGGTTGAGCTCAGCGAAATGGCCAAAATTTTAAGAGAAAGCACGGAGCTGAGTGCGGTTTTTATCGATGAAATGGGCAGGGGAACATCTACTTATGATGGCCTCTCTCTTGCTCAATCTTGTGCGGAACATTTAATAGAAAAAACACAATGTTTCACTATGTTTTCAACGCATTATCAGGAACTAGGCCTGTTATCCAAACGATATCCAAACAACATTCAACTCATGTGCTTTGAAGGAAAAATTTTCGATAATAAAATGATTTTCAATTATGAGATTAAAAAAGGACATATCGATCAATCTTTTGGCCTTTATGTTGCACAAGAAGCTGGTCTACCGCGAGAGCTTTTATCGCGTGCATGGACTATTCATTCTCAATTTGCACAGCACAATATGCGTGCATCTCAAGAGGACAATAACGAAATCGTGCTCATAAAGAATAGAACTACGCCACAATGCTGCCTATGCTCCGATCTTAAGACCTGGGATTTAGAACAAATGAGTCCGAAAGATTTATGGAAACATTTTTCGCAGTGGCAGGAGAAAATAGCGGAGCCTCAAGATTGACTGAAGAGAAAAGCGTTTCTTGATCTGTGTCTGGCCAAACCTGATTCTCTAAAATGGACTGTGAAACTCCTAAAGGCAAGAATGTTCTAATTAACTCTTGAAGATGAGCAGACATTCCGTAACCATCGAGATAAATATTCTCCCCACCAGCGCTAATACGCATCGCTATGCTACCTTGATTGGATTGAATCTCAGTCGTGATCCATTCAGGATCGAGTAAATCTATAAATGATATAAACTGTGATTGAGAGGCAAAGACTGTATTAAAAGAGTTTTTTAGCAAAGGCATCTCTTTTAAAAGATGCACAAACACAGAAGCTCTGCGTTTTTGGGCCTGAAAAATCGTACTTTCCATAGACCATTCTTGAAACTGTTTGCCTTTACAGCTGAAATGGCTAGCTTGCAGATCGATCAACAGGGAGGTTCTATGGTGATATAGGGGCACAAAATCCCCATTCAAATTCTCTATAAAAATATTTTTTTCATGATCGTAAATACGCCCTACTGACAATGAAACAGCACCTAAAGCCTCATTCTTCCAAAAAGGTGGCACAGCAAAATGAATGAAAGCATCTTCAAGATGCAAAACACCCAGCGCAAAATTCCCTTGAATCTGAGCTTTTATTGCTCTGCTTAAAGGGTGAAATGAGAGTTGGAGTTGACAAGTTTGTGCACGATAATCGCCGATTAAATGGCCTGTCCAATAAACGGCGCCATCGAGCACAGCCAAATTCTGATGGTCAAGATTCTCGATTTGAAAAACAGGGTGATACCCCTTAAAAGAGGGATAATGTGACAATTTGATAGTAGTATAAAGCAGATCATCTTCATCAAGAGCGGTATTCTGTATAGCGACATTCCAATAACTATGATCATAAAGAAAATGCTTTAAAGAAAGCGCGATATGAGTGCTTGGTGGGAAAGAAAAAGATCCCAAAAAACTCAAATAAACTGTCAAAATCAGACCGCAAAGAACAGGAATAAAAGGAAGAAAAAGGGAGAAAAATCCAATTTTTTTGGCCAAAGACATAAGGGACTGTTTATTCATGAATCGCTAAATAAAAAAAGGCTATTTCAATTGTATCACAATCTTCTCAAGAGGGGTTATCCACAGAACCTGTGGATAACCCTGTGGATAAGTGATAATAATTTCATGTAAGATACTGAACAGAAATAACAAAGGTATATCTGTTCAGAATTTTACCTAATGTTCTTGATACAAAAGATCTCTATTCTTTTATGAATCTGATTTTTGCACAACGTTTTTAGACCAATGTGTTTTTTTACTTTGCTCAATTTTAGGAACAGTTTTTTTCACAGTAGGCACAGGCTGAATATTTTGCGAAGACTGGTGCTCAGGAGTATTCCAAGCAATTAATCCCAAAATAAATGCCATTAAGAGAATAAAAGCTATTTTTGTTGATGAGATAAAATATGGGTTTTTCCTATGCGCACGAAAAAGGATATACGCATACGCACACAAACCCACCGTGACAATATAAAACCCCGAATTCACAAGATATTGCAATAATGAAATATTAGCCGAAATATGCGTAGCAGCATTTTCTAGACTCAGCTCCGCATAAAGAACAGGAAAACTGAGAAACAAAACAAGCTTTAAGAGATTACATTTCATCTAAAACGCCAATTCCTAAAAGACCAAGTCCTTTTTTCAAATACTTATTGACAGTATAGACTATAGTGAGCCTGCGATCAGAGTGCACATGATTAAGAACAGGACAATCTCTAAAGAACGCGTGAAAAGCTCCGGAAAGCTGATACAAATAATCACATAAAAGATGTGGGGTACTCTCTTTCAAAATACAGCTCAGGACATCATCAAACCGATCCAAGGCCAGCAACAGATCTTTTTCTGATTTTTCCAATTGAGTTTCACCAAACACATGAAAGACAAATTGGCTTTTTCCGCTTTTTTTCAGCAACGACTGGGTACGCACAAAAGAATATAAAATATAAACAACTGTATTTCCCTCGAAAGAAAGCATCCTATCAAAATCAAAAATATAATCCATGGTGCGATGAGTGCTTAAATCGGCATATTTTAAAGCACCGATTCCCACAGTTTTCGCAAAAATCTCTTTGTTTCCCGTGTATCCACGATCTTCTGCGATTGCGTATGCGCGCTCATATGACTCATCTAGCAAATCTTGCAAACGAATGACGCCCCCACTGCGCGTTTTATATCGTTTCCCTTCTGGATTTTGCACCACACCAAAAGGCACATGATAAAGCTCCTGCTGCTGAATATAGTTCAATTTCTTGGCTGCTTGAAAGACCATAGAAAAATGATCTTTTTGTCCGCTATCGGTCACATAAAAAATTTTATCTGCCTGATCATGCTGACAACGATACTTAATTGCTGCGAGATCTGTCGTCGCATAGTTATATCCACCATCGGATTTTTGAATAATTAATGGCAAATTATTCCCATCGCGACTCTTAAAACCATCGAGAAAAATACAAACCGCTCCATCAGAGTCAGAGGACACATTCATTGCCTGCGCATCGTGAATCACCTCTTCTAACCATGGCTGATAAAAAGACTCTCCTCGAGAAATCAGCCCTTCAATCCCTAATTGCGAATAAATTTTGTCGTATCCTTGCTGTGAAATAGCACATAATGCTTTCCACTGGGCGACAGCTTTATGATCACCCGCTTGCAAACGAATAAGATTTTTTTTAGAAAGCTCATAAAAATCTTTATCTTGGTCAAAAATTGCTTTAGATTCTTGATACCATTTCATTAAATCGCTCAGATCAAGATCAGATGCAAAAACATCTTTATGATTTTCTTCTATATACGCCAACAGCATTCCAAATGCTGTTCCGAAATCCCCAAGATGATTCAAACGTAAAACATCTGCCCCACAATATTCCCAAATATTAGCTAAAGCATGACCAATAATTGTGCTTCTGAGATGCCCCACATGTAATTCTTTTGCAATATTTGGAGATGAATAATCGACAATAACTCTCATGTTTTTCGCAGCATGATTCTGATTATCTGCAATCATGTTTTTTAATGAACCAGACAGCACAATATCTTCAACAAAAACATTGATAAAACCAGGCTTTGAAGCCTCGAAGCGCAAACCCTCAATGACCGATAAATCGCAACACAAACTTTGTGCAAAATCTATAGGATTGAGATTTTTCTTTTTTGCGTATTTTAAAGGAAAAGAAAATTGAAAGTCATGATCCTGATGGGATTTCGCCCTATTAGGATAAAGATCGAGTTTTTCAATTTCAGGATGATTGGAAAGTACGATGGCTAATACAGCATCATGAATATAATTTGAAATAGTCATTGTTTTTAATTTTGGAATATGTATGGGTCGTCTGCGATTCGAACGCAGGACCAACGGATTAAAAGTCCGCTGCTCTACCGACTGAGCTAACGACCCAAAGTAAGCTCATTATACTGCATTCAAATATTGAGTCAAGTGTTTTTATGCACTTTTATAATAATTTTTTCCTTGAGGCTGGATCAAAGGTTCAGTGCTGTTTACAGTAAGCTCAGGAAACAGAGATCTAGAAAAAATATAAATGTGCGATGCACGTGTTGTAATCTGCCCGCAAATTACGCCTAGTGTCGCCTTGTTGTCCGCAAGGCCAGGAATGATCTTACAAACGAAAGAGTTTTCTGCTAAAGCAGATCGCGCGAATGGCTGAGCAGCATCCCAACCGCGACCATAAAGACCTAAAAATGAAAACACAGCCATCTCAAACGTAAAAAAAATACTATCGCCTACAGTGGCACCTGGTAATATATTTGATGTGTAATGCCAATATCCGGCCCCTAAAGATGCGACGACGGTCCAGACACACGGCAGCGTATAAGATAACCAGCCCAAACCAGTCATATGTGCTGCTAAAAGCGCTAAAAACGAAACAGCTCGAGTCAAGAAGAACAGAGAGCCTCCAGCAAGACGTACGCCGAAATAGGTTAAAATTGTCGCTGAACTTGCATTTCCCTTATCCAGTAAAGTCGGATCCATTGCATTTTGAAACAGTAACCCGCATATAGGCAAACAATCAAAGAGGAGGAGAGTGTAATCTGCAATAACATCATTTACCCCATAGCCGAAGACATACAAACCACCCGGCACCCAAGCATCTAAAAAGGCGCCAAATGGCATCCTCAACAGCTCCCAGAAACCGAAACCTATCAGGGTTTGAGCCAAAGTGATAAAGAGCAGTGCCCCCAGGTATTCCTGATTAAAATACGGTTGCGTATCACATACGTTCTGATTGCTATCATTAGTTTTTACAATTTTTTCATCTTGGATTTTTTCATCTGGCATCATAGATATCTCACAATACTTTTCAACGTTCTTGTTTATTTTGCCACAGATGGATTCTTATATCAAACAAAAACATTCCTAATCAATATGTTATATAAAAATTCGGTCTAAGGACCCTCTTTTTTAAGAGATAGCAGCTCTTTTTTCGCTAAATCACATAATGAAGATTGAGGATATTTTTTTAATAATATTTTATATTGATAAATACTGCGGTCAATCATCCGCAAGGTTTGATTAATCTTTGCGGTTTTATACAGGGCTTCAGGCGCTTTTGGATGCTCTGGATAAAAATTCAACAACGTTTCATATGTCTCTAGAGCTACCTCATACATCTGATTTTGCCTATAAATTTCCGCAAGCAAATAGTACGCATATGCTGAACGTTCGCTGTTAGGATATTTTTGTATAAAAACCAATATCTGATCTATCGCCAAATCGTGTTGATTTCTGTCAATCAAGTCAGAGATATGATTATAATCACTGAGTTCTTTAGGAAGGCTTTCCTCTTTTTCAATGACAATATCGCTAATCAGAGTCATTAACTCTCTTTGTTGACGATCTAAAGCGTCAATTTTCTTTTTTAATTGATCAAGTTTAACAATAATTGCATCATAATATCCCTGCAAGGCTTTCTCGGGTAATAAAAGAGACTCTTGTATTTCAGGCGATACTGAGGGACAAATCGCATCTTCAGAGTGCACAGCGGTCATACAGATCATAAAAGAACAAATATATATAAACTGAGAGACCCAAAAATATGAAGAAAAACGCATACAAAAATCTTTTACCAAAGGATTATAGCTGATACTCTAACAGAAAAGATCTGCGTTTTCAGTGATACAATTACAAAATATCTATAAAAAAATTCTTCTTGGCTCTGTGTTTTTATCTGGATGCAGCCACAACGCTTCACTCTGGAACAACAGTTTTACACCAAAAGAGGATCTCTCTTCTCTCCACATCATCGAAAAAATTCATTTTGAACCCAAAAAAACAGAATACACTCTGGCAGATGTGCAAAAAATTGAAAAGGTTGTTTCAATCTTAGTCCAAAATCCAAATGCTGATTGCTGGATTTTATCTAGTAGCGATCATCAAGGATCACGTGAATATAACTATCAGCTTTCCTACAAGCGCTCACTGATTATTGCACAAGCGGTTTGCAAAAAAGGTATTGAAGAAAACAGACTGCATCTGGTTCCTTTAGGAAAAGAAGGTTCTTTTCACTTTTGCAATTTTTCTGCTTTAGCTCATGAACTAAGAGCATCGCTTTTAATTGTTGCTGATTCCGACAAAATGACAATGCTCTCTTTAAGCCAGCTCTCTGATAAATACAACGGAACAGGGCTCATAACCGGCGCATATAAGGAATAATTTCTATCGCTATAAAGAGGCGTTTCCTGAAAATGAATTAAGGATTTAAAAATAATTTCTTCTTTTTGTTTTTTCAAATCCATTTTTTCAAAAAGAAGAAAATTTTCCTCATTAGCCACGCTAATTTCTTGAATTTCAGAAGCAATAGAGACAAAGTGATTCATATGATCCACATAACTATGTCGAATCAATAAGGATGTATCGGGCTCTAAGGCCGAAAAAAATATGGAATGATTTTTTTTGCTTAAAATAGCTGAAAACATATCTTCATCACTGTAGATAAAAGGACGCATTTTAATATTCTTAATATCAAAATCGTAAACACGGATCTTTTCGCTATGCAGCATCGCACTGCAGAGCAAATGATTATGTTTATAAGATAAAGACAAATCAAACAAATAATCTTTTGCTACAAAAAGTGTTTTTCTCTCTTTTGTTTTCCAATTCATTGCCTGTAATCGAGAACCCAAAGCATCCATTTCTACAAAATATAAGATATTTTCCTCAGAACTAAAACAAGGTGAGGTATAAAATCCATCTTGAGCCAATGTATAGATCTCTCTGCTTGGGAGATGAAAAAGAAAAACGGACGATCCATTCTCAAAAATCTTAACAAAGGCAAGATATTGCCCATCTTCAGACCACCGAATAGACATGTATGGATTTGGCCCTTGCTGCACACAATATTCATAAGATCCATCAATAGGCGCTATATTAATTGCATAAAGTCGATCATCTGGCTTGTAAGATAAAAATGCAACAGGGTATGAAAATACGCTTTTAAAGCCCCATAATTGTACAGAGCATTCATCATAAAACTGAGCACACGCTCTATACAAGTCACTATCATTCATATAAAAATATTTTTTTCTCAGACACACGTGAGTAGAGTCATGTCCCAAAAGCTCTAAAGTCACTGTAGAAGAATCACAGTGAGCAGAAAAATAATAATCATAGCCGGTCTCCGGCGGTGCAATGTCGAAAGTCGCAGGCCCTATCACAGGAAGCCATTGTTGCAAATGCACGTAGATCTTTTGCTCATCATTTGTTTTTGGATCACAGCAGTGTAGATGCAATAAATTTGTATGGAAAGTATGCTGTGCATATGATATGCCACTGATAAAAATAAAGAAAAACGCTACGCACTTTTTAAAAAGCAACATTTCCTGACTCAATCTGAAAAATCACATAGGTATCTTATCAAATTTTTTCATAGATAATCTAAGTTTTATAAGCTTTTTGCCGATATCACGATTAGTCTCCTAAAAATTTCATAAATTTGCGAGCATATGAAGAAGCGACTTTTAGATCACATCGTAGATACAATTGCAAATTTTACAGGGATCTCGATAGAGAGTGAAGAATTGGTAGAAAAAAACAAACAGATTTTGCTGACAGCGTTTATTCTTGGTTCTCTTGCATCTTTCACATCTTTTGTCTTAGGGCTGACTACAGGTCTTGTGTTTTTCTTGCGTCTGTCTGCTGCCCCACTTATTCAATTAGGAATCCTAAATCCTATCTTATCTCTCGTTTCGCTCTTGATTAGCTTAGGATTTTCTTTAAAAAATCTTCGAAAAATCATCAAAAAGACAGATATAACACACACTCAAAAAATAAAACTTTTGTCTTTTGAGATCTTGAAAATCATAGCTATGACAACAGCCATAGGCCTGACACTGGCACTCCTCATACATCCACTCACTGGAACTGCTCTTTTATCTGCATTGATTGCTGTTTTGAGCACACTGTTTGTGATTAATTTTTTCAAAATCCATTTTGAAAAAAGTATAAAATTACAACATAGAGGCAGATCATTAGAAAAACTCGATCTTAAGACCTCCGTAGATCGGGAAGCAAATAGAGCTCAGAAAAAGGATTTCGATATCAATCCTAAAAAAGATGCTTTCAACAAAAAAATGATGATGTTTTCAAATCAAACGAAAACAAAAAAAACCGCAGTGCACCAAAAAAATACATGTTCTGCTCCAGATCACATGAAAGACACGAATCATAGCATTTATATTGTTAGGAAATCATGAAGACCTTGATTTTGAAGCGCACACTACAACCCATCATATCTTTATCAACTCTATACCCTGTACAAGGTATCACACAAAATAAGCTCAGTCTTTGCAAATCAGTCAACAAGATCTTCGAACTTATTCATCAAAAAAGCTCAGTGAATCAGACAAAAAAAACTTATATAATCTTTGTAAAAGCATATCGCTTTTTGCTTATTTTACAAAAACATGTCATTACGGCAGTGGGGGAACAATTTATAAATCAAATGATTTATCATATTCAAAGATTGTTCTTAAATGATATTGAAGCCTTCTCTAACAAAGAACACAATATTTGCAGGCTCTTTGAAAGAGCCTTTTTCTCACAGAAAAAAATGACATTTGTATCCAATACTTCCATCAAAAAAAATCGTACCCTAGATGCAGAACACATAAGATTTTTTTGTTCTGCTTTTATTTATGCATCTTCGTTTTTACCCAACCATCAACAAAAAAGGAACTTTTATGGATATTGTTGCTCTGATCAGTGTCGCATCTCTTGTGAAAGACACCATAGATTTTATTACTCTTCGATTGGAAGCGAAAAAAGATGCAAAAGAGCATAAAACGAACGAGCATCAAACCGCCCAAGACCCATCAGCTACAGTGGCTAGTGCAAAAAAAAATACCCATGAACAAGAAAAAAAAGCGATTAGTATGGGATTAAGCGCCCTACGCATCAGTTATTTTTCAAGTGCAACTCTTGATGCTCTAAAAGAGTTCGTTGATGCCCTAAAAGATCTCATTACCCATGGTAGTACAAGGACTCTATGCGGCATAGGTTCGGTTCCTATCGTAGGACAAATCTTTGTTGGCATTGCCGCAATGTACTATTCTGTAAAACTCGCAATGACCATAATGGAAAAAAATCCGTACGCTCTTGATACAAATCCACAAGAACACGCTCTTTTTGAAAAGAACCGAAAAATTCGCATAGGATCAGAGTTGACACAATTAACGCTCACTGCCACTTTAACTGTAGTCGCAATTTTGGCGCCACCTATAGCACCAATTCTTGCATTTGCAGGATTTGCCGTCACTTCAGCTATTTTTTTTGGATCCGCATACTATGAAAAAAAAATAGAAAAAGAAATAAAAAACTCCTCGAATTCCAACACTCCTCAGCAGACAGCTTTTTCTCAAAGAGATCCAGCCGATATCAATCCCAAAAATACAACTGCGAATCTACCTACAAATAGTTATGCTCAATCACAAAAGCCATCCAGAAAATCAGAATCAGCCATAGTGGAAACGGAGAAAAAAAACACCGGCACCCTAACAAAAAGACACTCCATTTAATAAAAATATCTAAAAAAAAAGAGGTTGATTCATGTATATTCCACTAGAACTTGTTGATAGCATTGTTGAAATTATTGGCTTAAAAAAAGATGCTTCAGAACTCACAGTCATAGATAAAGCTAGAACGAGAAAAATTCTATTCTTTGCGATCGTGGTCGGAATGGCTGCATTCTTCTTAGATATCACGAAAGTCATATCTGAGCTTCTTGTGACGAATATAGAAACTCTTGGGGTGGCTTTTTCAGCCATTCCCATTATTGGCGCGATCAGTTTATCGATTGTTTCATGGATTTCATTGCACAAAATCCATGGTGTTTACAACAATTCAGACCTCACAAAAAAACAAAAATTTCAAGCTATCGCTCAAGAAACCCTCAAATTAACAATCCAACTCACGATTGTCGTTTTGATGATTGGGATGCTGTCTTTTCCACCCACTGCTATCCCTCTGACTACAGTGATTTTATCGCTTTCGATTTCACATTTATGTCTTTCTCTCGTCACCAGGATAGTTGATAAAAGAAAACAAGAAATTAGGCATCAAAGACATTTATTTACAAGCAACCATAC
Source organism: uncultured Gammaproteobacteria bacterium (assembly GCA_964395835.1). Taxonomy (GTDB): domain Bacteria; phylum Pseudomonadota; class Gammaproteobacteria; order Berkiellales; family Berkiellaceae; genus LLD-282. The sequence goes on along the minus strand of CAYNBJ010000002.1, from coordinate 21,218 downwards.
ATTCGTTCCCCAACCAAACCGGAATAGCATCCCCACAAATCCATCTATACACAGAAATAATGATCATGCATATAGTCAAGATACAGTAGCTAAGCTCCCCCATAATGAATTAGATAGTCAGGCCTGTAGAAATGGGTTATAATGAAAACCTTTATCATAGAATCTAAGAGCAACTTTTCTCATGAATCAAAATGACTATAAGCAGCTCCTAATTATTTTAAGGCGCTTGATACTCATGTTCATGATGACAAGTCTGTGCTTAGGGTCTATTGCATATTTCATTGATTTTATGAGTCATCACTAAGTTTTAATTTTTGGACCGTCTCTTATGCAACGTAGAACTTTTGCTATCATTTCACATCCTGATGCAGGGAAAACCACAATCACTGAAAAAATTCTTCTTTTCGGAGGGGTGATTAATGAAGCTGGGAGCGTAAAAAGTAGAAAAACAGATCAACATGCGCGCTCCGACTGGATGGCGATTGAAAAAGAACGTGGAATTTCAATTAGCACCTCTGTCATGCAATTTATTCATAAAAATTGCATTTTTAATTTACTTGACACACCGGGACATGAAGATTTTTCTGAAGATACGTACCGCACTCTCTCTGCTGTCGACGGAGCTTTAATGGTCATCGATGGAGCAAAAGGTGTAGAAGAACGCACTCGCAAGCTCATGGAAGTCTGTCGGATGCGGGATATTCCTATTATTACTTTTATCAATAAACTCGATCGATCCATTCAAGATCCACTCGAACTTTTAGATGATATTGAAAATTCCTTGGGCATCAAAACTCATCCACTCACATGGCCGATTGGCATGGGAAAAGATTTTCTAGGCGTCTATGATTGCACAAAAAAACACTGTTTTTTATACAAAAGTGGGTATAATTTTATTCGTCAAGACCCCATTATAGCCTCCTTAGAACAAACAAAAGAATCTCTCTCTCACTTTGATCGGGAGGCTCTTAATGAAGCTTTAGAATTAGTAGCCAGTGAACCCTTCGATCATCAAGCGTATCTAAAAGGACAACTGACGCCTGTTTATTTTGGATCTGCATTAAACAATTTTGGTATTAAAGAATTGCTAGACGGGTTTGCGCTTTATGCTCCTAGTCCTTTGTCTCGTGAATCCACAGATGGAGTGACGATTCATCCTAATGATGAGGAGTTTGTTGCCTTCGTATTTAAAATTCAAGCCAATATGGATCTCAACCATCGAGATAGAGTTGCTTTTTGTCGGGTCTGCAGTGGAACATATGAAAAAGGACAGAAAATTTTTCATGTTCAATCGCAAAAATATCTTTCCAATACCCAAGCATTAAGCTTCATGGGGCAAGATAGAACATTCACCAATCAAGCTGTCGCGGGGGATATTATTGGCCTCATAAATCATGGAAATATCCATATTGGTGATACATTCTGCATCAAAAAACGAACCAATATGAAAATTCAAGGAATTGTCAGATTTGCTCCTGAATTATTTAAAAGTGTGCGTTCAGAAGACCCTCTCAAATCCAAACAATTAAACCATGCTCTTGCTCAGCTCTCTCAAGAGGGTGCTGTTCAAGTTTTCAGAAAAAAAATTGGAAATGATTTAATTTTAGGAGCTGTAGGACATTTGCAATTTGATGTGGTCATTTCAAGACTCAAACATGAATATCAGCTCTCTTGTATATATCAGCACTGCCCTTTTGTTTGCGCCCTATGGATCGAAAGCGAATCTAAAGATATTTTAGAGCTGTTCGTGCAAAATTATGCCTCACAGATCGCTTATGATGCTTACGAAAAAATGATTTTTCTGGCTCAAAGCAAAGTGCAAATGGACCTCATTCGCGAACGAAATCCCAAAATTCTCTTCATAGATAAAGAGGACTGCTAACAGATCTCCAAATAATTAAAATTTTCGTGATGCATTGAGAGATTAAAAAACCTGATGAACTTGCTTTAGACATATCTCTTCTGCTAGATTTTTCTTTAGATATTTTCAACGGAGACATCATATGCAAACAGAAACACCGGATTGGCTAGCAGATCGCATTTTCGATCTTATTAGTGCTGGATTAAAAATAGGCAGAGAAAAGATTACCCCTCAATCTCGTTTCTTAGATGATTTGGGTGCGGACTCACTCGATCACGTTGAATTAATCATGGCACTAGAAGAAGAATTTGAGATTGATATCCCTGAATCTGATGCTGAAAAATTTATTTGTGTTCAAGATATTTTAAATTATATTAACGACAAGAAAACTCTCATTTAAGTCATCATGTTTCAGATGACGGTTGCCTATGGAGCGTAGGATTGAAAAAGCGTGTCGTAGTCACTGGCCTGGGAGCACTCAGTGCTCACGGCCATAATTACAAACAAATTTCTAAAAATATCTTTTCTGGTCAAAGCGCTATATCGACTTTAGATCATCTAAAAATGCACCCAGATTTGATTTCCGTGGGTGCTGCTGTCTCTGCTCCTAAACTTGAAGAAATAGATTATGAGCTCAAAACCTTGTCGCGCCTCGATCCTTTTATCATTTTTGGACTGAAAGCAGCTTTTGAGTCTATTGAAAACTCTCAAATTATGCAAACACAGATACATAAAGATCGTATTGGTGTCTGCATCGGATCGGGTATTGGAGGTCTCAAAACAATTGATGCAACAGCGATAAAGTTTTTTGAAAAAAACCTCAAAGGAGTTTCTCCCTTTTTTATCCCTTCGACGCTAATTTCTATGCTCGCATCACATATTGCAATTCGTTATGGTTTTTTGGGACCTAATTTAGCAATGACATCGGCCTGCACAAGCAGCTCACATGCTTTATTGAATAGCTATGATATGATTTGCGCTGATTATGCTGATGTGATGATTTGTGGAGGGGCAGAACATACTTTAAATCCTTTAGGAATCGCCGCCTTTCAATCATTAAAAGCTTTAGCTGATATGAAAGATTGGTCCGATCCTCAAACTCTTTCACGTCCCTTAGATCGCAAAAGACGCGGCTTTGTAATGGCAGATGGTGCAAGCATGCTGGTCTTGGAATCTCTTGAGCATGCACTGAAAAGAAATGCTCCTATTTTTGCAGAGATTTGTGGAGGTTCAGCAAACTCTGATGCTTATCACATAACACAACCTCAGCCAGAAGGCAGAGGTGCTTTACTTGCAATGGAAACAGCTTTAAAACGGTCACAGATCAATCCAGAAGAGATCGATATGATTCATCTCCATGCAACATCCACTCCCTTGGGAGACTTAGCAGAGCTTTTGGCTATTCGTCAGCTTTTTAAAAATCATACAAATGTATGGCTCAGTGCTACAAAAAATTTGACTGGGCATCTGCTTGGTGCTGCTGGTGCTTTAGAGAGTTTAATTTGTATTTTGAGCCTTTATCATCAAAAAATTCCTCCTTGGATCAATTTAGACGACCCTGAAGACGATGTTCTTGCGCATCGCCTAGCTTCTTCTAGTGAGCAACCCTCGCATCTGGAGTACATCTTGAAAAATTCTTTTGCATTTGGAGGGTCTAACTGTTCTTTAATTTTCAAAAGATATTCCGAACCCAGATAGTCTGTCTTTGGTATCCAATAAAAATTTATGTTAAAATTCCACAATCATTCTCAGACAAGCTGTTGCATATGGCCAAACCTCTTTTAGTTTCATTTGAAGGGATCGAAGGGTCTGGGAAATCGACTCAAATTCAAATGGTTTTTGAAAAATTGCTCTCCGAAGGATATGATGTTGTGCGCTCTCGAGAACCGGGAGGGTCCTTAATTGGAGAGGGTATACGGCATTTACTTTTAGAATCGAAGTATCAAAAAGAAATGGATGCTCATATCGAGCTTTTATTACTTTTAGCTGCACGTAAAGCTCATCTCAACGCAACGATTCTCCCGGCCCTCAAACGTGGCTGTATTGTTTTGCTTGATAGATTTATCGATGCCTCTATTGCTTACCAGGGATACGGTCGTGACCTTGGGGAGAATTATATCCGTCAAGCGCATCAAATGTTTGAGATTGATATAGCACCTGATCTGACAATTTTTTTAGATCTTTCGTTAGATCTCTCTTTTGATCGAATCACTCAACGTAGCTCGCACAATCTCGATAGAATAGAACTTGCTGGTTCTGTATTTTTTGAAAAAGTCTATCAGGGATATCAAAATTTAGCTGCTAGGGGTGAGCGCAGGTGGTGTAAACTCTCCGCTGATGACACACCCCAAAATTTAACTATGCGAATCATAAATGAAATTAAGAAATTATTATGAATATTGATGACGTTGCCGAACATTTACAACGTTTCGCTCTCGCTGGCGTTCAAAATGTTGTTTTCCTGCATGGCATGCATGATTTTACATCACTCACTTCAAAAATCTCTATAGACTACCATCTGCTCTCTACTACCGAAGATAAAGTCGATACTCTAGCAATTCAATACATGTTGGAATATAAAAAATCATCTCAGCCTATTTTCTATTGTCTCGATGACGTGCATGGAGACAATCTCAATGCAATTGAACTTTTATTGTCCCAACTGCATTCTAAGACTCATTCGCCGCATGCACTGCTTATTTTAATTTTTAATCCTGAACCACAGATTCAGAAACGATTTAAAAATGCGCTGCATCTCAATTATACGCACAAACAGACCTTACAAAACCCTCTTATAAATTTACGAGAACGCCTTTTAAAAATATTTTTATCAGCTCAAAGTGATAAAATTTCGAAAGATGATGTGATTGCTTGGGTACTGAGCGATCTGCTCACTTTAAAAAAAACGACGCTCCTTCAAAACAACCTGGAGATTATAGATGACCTCATCAAAATTGCAGATGTCGTGATTGATGCAAGTCCCTGTGAAAAGTTTATTAAATGGTCTTTGTTTCGTTATATGCAGCAAATCAAAGATGCAGAAAAATCTCAACCTAGCGCTCCGAGTTAAAATACTTTTTTAAATCAATTGCAACATATGACTCCTTACGAAAATCAATCATCCAGGGATTTTTCTCAACTGGATAACCTCTTTTGTGCACCTTGCAAATCAGAAAATTGTCTCTATAAAACAAAGGACTATGACAGTACGGACAGGCCATTTTTTCAAGCGCCAAGCCCTCTAATCTTTTTTTCATAATATTTTCTCTCTATATCATTTAATATTCTTCTCAGAATATCTTTTTGAATTTCTGACTCTAAGCTGATGATCCATAAAGGATCTGAGGGCTGAAGATACGACTGCATTTTTACATATTCTTTTTCAGTAACAACAACAAAGCACTGAGGATGAGCTAAATTTTTGCGAAAAACAGCTTCAGAAATTTGACCATGATCCCCTAATTCTATAATTGACACACAAGCACATAACTCTGTCAACCTAGCCATAATCGGCTCACTATAGGCCACAGAAGAAATAAAAATGACCCGATCCTCTGGATCGAAAAAATGAATATTTTTTGTATGATGATGATAAATATGCCGTAACGGTTTTTTAATAAATGCATAATTTCTACCCTCATCATAAAAGTTTTCACCATATCCGACTCGAAAAGCATAATCATAATTCAAAAGAGCATCCCATATCTCTCGCAGAGGACCCATAGGCAAGAGAGCACTCGGATGATTTCTATCGTCAAAAAGAGCCATTGTCATATCATAAATAACCGATGGATCTTGCAAGCCATCATCAAAAAGAACAATATCGTACATATCTGCATAGTTCTTCTCTAAAAAATCTATAGCTTTTCTTTTGGATGGAGAAGCAATGATACAGGCCTTCACATGTTTTTTAAAAATCATGGCTTCATCACCTACCTGTTCCACTTTCGAATCTGACATCACTTCTAATGGAGAGCTGAGTTTTTGGGATGTTTTATATGGCTTGACAACAACGGCTATGTTATAACCGTTGAGAATTAAATGCTGTATAAGCGTAATACTAAAAGGCGTTTTACCACTCCCTCCAACCCTCACATTTCCAATGCACACACTCAGTGCTTTGGTTTTTTTAGGTTTGAGAACACACCTCCACCAAAAACATCTCAGCCTACTCAAAAGATAAAAAATCCAACTCAATGGCAAAAGCCAAATTGTCCAAGGATATGCTTTCCAAAAAAAAGCAAGAACAGCCTCAGGCCAGTGATGTTGTTGTATCCTGAAAAGACTGTTGATATAACTGAGCATAAAACCCCTTTTTATTGATCAGAGCATCATGCGTACCCTCTTCTAAAACCGCTCCGCGATCGAGAACAAGAATTTTATCTGCATGAATAATCGTAGATAAACGATGAGCTATAACTAAAGTCGAAGAGCTTTTCATCAATGAATTCAAGGCTTTTTGAACCTGATCTTGACTTTCATGATCAAGAGCAGAAGTAGCCTCATCCAAAATTAAAAGTGAAGCCTTTTTATAAAAAGCTCTAGCTAAAGCTAAACGTTGTCTTTGTCCACCTGAGAGTTTCAGGCCCCCAGCTCCTATAATTGTCAAATACCCCTTAGGAAGCTCTTCTATAAAATCATCTGCATACGCCATTTTAGCTGCACTTTTTACGCCGATCCAATCAATTTTTTGATCACCATAAGCAATATTAGCTGCCACAGTATCATGAAACAAAACGGTATCTTGTGCAACAAAAGCAATTTGATTACGTAACTGCGCTAATGATAAGGAGTTAATTTCTTTATCATTTAAAAAAATATTTCCCTGATAATCATAAAAACGAGGCACCAAAGAAACAAGAGTTGTTTTCCCTCCTCCAGATGGCCCGACAAGAGCGACTGTTTGACCCGGCTCTAAAGTGAAAGAAATGTTCTTTAAAATCTTTTCTGCTTGTTGTGGATAGCTAAAAGAGACACGCTCAAATTCTAATCGAGCTGGAAGTTGGGATACATGCACGATAGCACTCTGAGAGCTCAAAGATTCTTTAGGATATTCCTCTAATGTTTGGATATACAAAGTGCTGCTTATAACTTTTTGTCCCAGCTCTGATAGAGAACTCAGTTGCTTTAAGGGGCGTAATAAGGCTAAAACAGCAGTGAGTAAACAAGCAAAATCTCCTCCACTTAACCTACAAAAAGGCGATTGGCTCAAAAAAAGAATCAAAGAAATCACGCATCCACCTATCAGTTGAATAAAGGCAGCACTTCTGGCAAGTATTTTTGCTTCTTTCAGTTTAGCATCGATATGTCCCTCTAAAGAACGCAGGAATCTTTGTTGCTCCAGATCGTATCCTAAAAAAGATTTAATAATCAGATGCCCACTTACAACTTCATGCAGATGACGATCCAAATCTTCGTTTGATTTATGAACATTTTTTTGCATGACTAAGGAATGTTTGGCAGCATAGGACAAAACTGAAATAATCAGAGGTACACTTAAAAAGTAAATAAGAGTAAATAATGGAGAAGCCAAGATCATTACTGTTAATAAAGCAAAAATGGTCAATCCCTCTCGAGCAATCAGATTAATCGCCAATGTGGCCGATTCTGCAAACAAAATACTTTGTTGATTGATTTTTGCCATAAAATCCGCTGCACTTTTTCTATCGTATAAAGATGCCGGATAAAGTAAAAGGTCTGAAAAAAGCTTTTTACGCAATTGCGAACTCACCTGAATACTGGCCTTGGTAAGAAAAAATTGCGCAGTAAACGTGACAAGAGAACGAATACAGAAAATCGCTAGCAAATACAAGGGAATTTTGTGAATAAAATGATAATCATGCCCTATGAAGCCTTTATCCATCAATGGCTTAACAAGCCATATCAACAACCCATCAACAATTCCATAAATACAACTTGCAATAAATCCTATCAACAGCGTCCATTTGTATGGTGTTAACTGCTGCTCGATAAAAACAAAGGTACTGGATTTAAACATACGAAAATGAGTCTTTCTCTTTATAATAGAGAATAATTCAATTTTTATCGTTATCAGCAGTTGTACATAAATTTAGCTGAATTTTTATCTGCATATACCAAGCTCTATCTGAATTTTTATGAACAGAGAGAGCTTGATATTGAGAAACATGAATATAGGAATAAAATAGCACCAACATTCTCTATCGATTCAAGCTAATCTAATTGCCTAAAAAAGACTCCATTTGCTGTGTGAGAATTAAAACTGGACCAAAAGTTAACACATTGAGTTGCTTCATTTGATCCAAACTCTGCAACCATATTTGTACAAAAGAGTCATAATGATCTTGTGAAGATTTATTGCTAAAATGCAAATATGAAATTTTCTGTACTAAAGAGATCATTCTTTCACGTAAAAAAGTTCTAGCTTGAGCATCAAAACCATGCTGGATAGGGATTTGCTCGATCTGTTGAAGAAGCCAATCCATCTGAAGATCAATCACTGAACGTTCATATTGTTTTAAAAGATCATCATCTGATTCGGGATGATCGCGATTGAGAAGAATGAGCCCTAAAAACGCAAAACGTTGTTCAATCGACAGACTATCTCTTTTCAATGTGATGGCTTGTACTCTTTGTACAAAAGTAAGCTCAAAAATTTGCTCTTTTAAAGGATGAACAATTAAAAAACGGGCCGATCTTAAAATCAAACGATACCAAGAAAGGATAGAGAGATTTTTATCTGCATGTGACAGCTCTGTCGAATGACGCAATTTATAAACTTTTAATTCTAATTCAAAAATTTTAAAAATTTGCAATGTAATACGCACAAGCTCCGACAAAGGCTTTTTGGTTTCCTTTTCTAATCTATAGAAAAAACTCAAACCCAAGTGAGAAATCAAATGATTTAAAATCTGTGTTACAGCTATCGAGCAAAACAATGGGTGTTCTACAAGATCATGTTCATACGATTGGATTATCTTACTAGGAAAAGCCTTTCTTGCAAAATCTAATAGTGGTAAAGACGCTAAATCCTCTGACTTGAGTAAGCGTTGTTTTAAATCAATTTTGATATATCCGAAAAGAACTATCAGTTCAGCGCGACTCAAAGTATCCTGATTAAAAACCCTTCGTTTGATCTCTTCTAATGAGTCAAATTTCTCTGTTTGCAAATTCATCAAAGAGTTTTTAACTAAAAATTCTAAAATTTCACAGTGTAAAAAGCGATCTCTGTAAGCACAATATTCTAAAAACGATATCAGATAATTGCTCTCTTGATTATCGTTTAAGACGAGTTCTTGTATTTCTTGAGTGCACATCTGCAATAAAGAATCTCTCGATTGGGTCAAAAGCCCTTTTTTCATCAAAAGCTCTAAAAAGATTTTTAAATTAACTTCATGATCTGAGCAATTCACACCAGCTGAATTATCTAAAGTATCGGTATTAATCAAACCTTTTGTCTTCTTTTCAAATTCCACTCTCGCTTGATGACTCAATCCGAGATTACCACCTTCTATCACGGCTTTGACTTTGAGATCACGCGCATCTACACGAACATCATCATTAGCAGCATCAGAAATATCAAAATGAGACTCATATGATGCTTTCACATACGTCCCAATACCCCCATTAAATAAAAAATCAGCCTGCATTTTTAAAATCAAACGAATGCATTCATCTGGACTCATTTCTTGAACATGCACACCGAGCAAGATTGAAGCCTGTGGAGATAAAATCACACTTTTCACCGAGCGTTCAATAATCATCCCACCATCAGAAAGAACTGAGGGGTCAAAATCCCCCCATGAGCTTCTAGGCAAAGAAAAAAGACGCAAGCGTTCCGCATACGCCTCATTTTTTGGAGAAGGATCTATAAAAATATGTTTATGATTAAAAGCGGCTAAAAGTTGCATGTGTGGCCACAGAGTCAACCCATTTCCAAAAACATCTCCAGATAAATCGCCGATTCCGATCACTGTAATTGTCTCTGTGAGATTTAATCTCTGACAATGATGCCAAGCAGAAATCAAAGCACCCTTTGCCGTAATTCCAAGTTTTTTATGGTCATACCCTTGGCTACCACCAGAAGCAAAAGCATCTCCCAGCCAATGTCCATATTGCAAAGACAATGCATTAGCATAATCTGAAAAAGTCGCTGTCCCCTTATCGGCTGCAACAACTAGATAAGGATCGAAACGATCATAACAACGCAAGTCACCTCGACAATCACCCTGATTAGATAAATCTGTAAGATCTAAAAGGCCGCGAATAAACAACTGATAATAAAGGATAGCTTTTTCTTTTTTTTCGTTTTCGGAAGCGCTTTCATAATGCTCATCTGTAATCACATAGGCACCTTTGGCACCTGATGGGACAATCAGGGTATTTTTAATTTGCTGCGCTTTGACAAGGCCTAAGACTTCATAACGATAATCAAAAAGTCGATCCGACCAACGAATTCCGCCCCGTGCAATAGGAGATGTTCTAAGATGCAAACCTTGCACACAGGGATGATAAACAAAAATTTCAGCAAAAAGAATTGGTTTTTGAGCAAAAATGAATTTTTTTGGATCGATTTTTACAGATAACGCCTGTTTTTCAAAATCTTCAATAAGATAGAAATTCGTTCTGACAGTGGCACTCATCAACTCCCACAAAAAATGAAAAAACTTATCTACTTCTTTTTGAGACAACTCTTTTCTTTTTTCAGAAAATTTTTCTGAATCATAAGCTTTTTCTTGCAAAGAGCGAAATCGAAAATGAAAAAAATCCAGCAAAAGCAAAGTCAAATCAGCATACTGTGTCAAAAAGTTATAGAGCCTTCCGACCGATACTCCGGGATATATTTGACAGTAATAGGCAACATACGCTCTGAGAATATAGAGATCTTTTCTCAGCACACCTCTTTGCAAACACAATCGCACTAAACTGTCTGGTAAACTATGCTGCTGGATTGCTCGGTTCAAAATGGCATTTATTTCAAAACAATCAAAATCCTGCTCAAAAACAGAAATTTTAAAAAGAGGCCGAATATTCAATTTTAAAAAATCGGCCTCATAGTCCGCTGAGATGACCTCAAACCCGATGCGATCCATTAATGAGATGCAGTAGGTTAAAGATGACTCACCGCTTTCCATATAGCAGTGCCAAACTTGCTGTGTAGGCTCATATGTCAAATAATTTTTGTTTTGCATGCTCCCTCTATATAAATCTTTATAGACTCATCTCTTTCAAGTTATAGAAGAAAACATGAAAAACACCTATTTTTTCACTTTAGGTCACTAAAGCAGATATCAACTTCAGCGAGATCACACAGCCCTCACTACGAGGGCTGACATTCACAATGAATTTTTTGAAAACGAATTTTTTTCATAAAATTTTTGAAAATTCTCATAATGTTCATACATTCTGTCTAAAGAAAGCTCTTGTAGCAAAGCTTGTAAATCACCCCATTGTGGATCGCCTGTAATCAAATCTCTCAGCGGAAAAGCGATATCCTTCATAGTCAATTGCTGCTCTTTGAGAGTCGTTTTCAAATCAGAAAAAAATGTCACTAAGTCCGATTGCTTTGCTTTTTGCTCACTGATAAATGCTTGTAAAAAATCCAATACATTTGCTTGCGTTTGATCAACCACCCTTTGATAGACTGAATCTGGTTGATAGCGATCAAAAAATCCTGTTGCATCTCTCACTTCCTGAAAATTTTTCGCTTTTTTGTGCGTGAGAGTGAGTTTTTTTAAAGTAAGCGGATTATCATCTAAAAAACCTTCTTTAATCGATTTTTTTTCTAAAACAGATAGAGGTAATTTTTGCATCCATTGTTTAGCAATCCAGTAAAATTTTTCACGATTAAAGGCTGCAGGTGAAGCTTGTAAGGATCTCCCATCAAAAAGATCAATGAGCTCTTGAATTGTGAATAATTCACGATCGCCGCACGACCACCCTAGACGAGCCAAAGCATTGAGTAAAGCTTCAGGTAAATAACCCTCATCCCGATAATGTAAAATATTTGCACTGCCTGAACGCTTAGATAAACGTGCGCCTGTTTCATCCAAAATCATCGGAATGTGATAAAATAACGGAATGTCCCAATTAAGCATGCGATATAAAACCGCTTGTTTAGACGTATTATTTAAATGATCGTCACCTCGAATCACATGCGTAATTGACATATCATAATCATCTACAACGACTGCAAAATTATAGGTAGGATTACCATCAGAACGTCTTAAAATCCAATCATCTAACAAACTTCTCTCTCGAAACTGAAAGCCGTGAATCTCATCATTGAAAGAAACATCAATATCTTGAGGGATTTTTAAACGCACAACAGAAGCTGCTGTCGGAGCAAGCTTCTTATCTCGACAATGACCATCATAATAAGTATGAGTTTCGCCTGCATCTTTTTGCAATTGTCGCATCCCTTCTAAACGCTCGGGAGAACAATCACAATAATATGCTAAATCTTTGGCAACTAATTCATCAATAACGGCATTATATCGATCGTAACGTTTTGATTGATATTCAATTTCACCATCCCAATCGAGGCCTAGCCACTCCATCGTGTGAATAATCAAATCAGTATATTCAGGTCGAGAGCGGACCTGATCGGTATCTTCAATTCTCAAAAGAAATGTCCCTTGATGATGACGCGCCATTAGCCACGCAAAAAGAGCAGTTCTCACTGAACCAAGATGTAAAAAACCAGTAGGACTTGGTGCAAATCGTGTTTTCATCAAATAAAAAACCGTACAAATCAAAATAATATTCATTTTACTATAATCTTTGAAAAAATCGGAGCCTTAGAGGCTCTTTTTTTCAAAGCAAAAAAAAATAATAGCGAAATTTCATACAATAACGGATAAAAAGAAAGATATGATTTTTTCGATTTTAATGAATTTCGATCTTAAAGAATTTTGGGGATTTAAATTTTTGTATTATTATGTGACATCTATCGTATATTTTTTAACTTTTTAGAAAATGTATTCTATATAAGTTTTAGATATTTAGCAGTTTCTATTGGAATAAATTCGTTATGCTGTTTGAAAGTGAAAAGGTACTGAAAAATCCGTTTTTTCGGTTTTTAATCCAGATGCAGATTTTCTTGTTTGATTATTCTACCAAACACGTGTATCGCACTTATCTGACACCAAACGAGTATATCAATGATTTATATGCACGTTACGGTATCAGAGATGCCTCTAATTTAGCATACCTTCTCTTGCCTGTTGTCTATCCCATCTCTAAAATAGCCCCAATCATTCAATCGATTATCACCTCAGTTACGCTCCTTGTAGTATCTTTCATGATCACAGTTTTTTCTGTTATCTTCGAAGGATTGGGGCTGATCTTCCCTGAATCGTTTGGGCATTTCAGGCTGTTTAATCAAAAATTTAGAGAAGCACTGGCCACTCTTATAAGAAACAAAACAACTGAAGTGAGCAGTCCCACTGATGACTCTGCAGCTGAGAAAAGCAATATTTTGAATAGCGTAATCAAATCTCTTTTAAACATTTTCAGCAATCTTGAGCTTGGAAATATCGTTGGAAAACTCCTGTATAGTAGTGAAGAAGGAAGCGACGCTATCTACACTCTTTTAGATCACTATTTTTTAGAACAAAAAATCACACCTGACACAGACCATGAGAAAATTCTACAGAAGGGTCTTCAACACTGTCTCGCAACACTACAATCAGATCTAGAAGAAAAGTCAGAAAAAATCCCAAAAAGAATGCTGCATGAGCTTCTCGTATCTTTGCTCACTTACCATATCCAACAAACCAAGAATAAAACTTATGAAGAAAGCCTACAGTTGATCTGCGGGATTAGATCAACATTAAACTGTATAACATCTCAAGAATTATACGCGCTGATTCTTTCAATCACACAAACCGCAATTGCAAATGATAAAATTATCCATTTCATGACAACTCGTTCTCCAGAGGCATTCAAAGAATTAGAGCTCGGAGATATCATTGCACTCATTGAGCCTTTGATTAACAAGAAATTGTTTTCTGCACAAATCGCTCTTGATATTTTGAAATTCAGTGAACTGTTTTTAGAAAAAGATACCCCCCAATTTATTCGCCCACTCATTCAATTGCTAGAAGCTCTGTATTCTACAGCGACACTCGATCCTCACTCCGCACAATTATTGGAGAAAGCGCGATCAACTACTGAAGAAGAATGGCAAAAGACCCTAACGTCTCTTACAGCTCTGATCAAAAACAATGAGTGCCTTGCAACGCTATCTTTTTCCAATATGCAAGATCTGTTTCATAATGAAGCATCCAAAGATGCCGAACTCAAAATAAACCAGACAGCATCGACATCAGACGTAATCGAGACGATCTTATCTGAAAAAGATACATCAGAAGATGCATCAGAAGATGCCGAATTCAAGATAAACAAAACAGCATTGACATTCGACATAATCGAGACGGTCTTATCTGCAGAAGAATTCGAGAGATCGCTCACCTCTTTGTTCAAAACGATGAGAAGTGCAACTCAATTGCACAGCAGCCAACAGGCTTTTCAACAACTTATAGAATCACTTTTATCAGAATCAGATAAAATGAGCGCATCTCAAAAAGAGGCATTCGTACAGATTTTATTAACAATGAAAACAACGCTAGTAGATTCTGAAGACGATGATGTCTTAGAGCAAAAGGTAGCTGATCTTTTAACAATCTTCAATCACCCGATCTTGCTGGAAAAAATATTGACATTAGATTCACAAATCACAGACACTATGACTCAGGAAGAACAAGCAGAAAAAAGACTTCAACACTTTTGCCTAACGAATTTTCAATCCCTTGAATCTATATTCGAATGTTTTTTCCAAAGACCGCCCCTGATCCCACTCCACCAAAGTATCATTCTGATAGAGCAGACCTTAAAGCTACTTATGCCTATCTATACTGATGCCGTGCACACAAATCTGCCTTCTCATATAAAAGTTTTAGAATATTTGCATAATCTTTTGAAATATATTGATACACTGCCCGAGACACAGCAAGAGCTTTTCTCGTTGCATATGATAAACCTGAGACAAAATATTTTTTCTCTTTGGAATCATAGTGATTGCAAAAAATCTTTCGATGCATCACTTTTTGAATTAATAAATACTCCACAATTGCAAGTGTCTATATTACAAAATCTTTTAAAATCAGGAGCTTTTTTCAATATCTATAAAAGTTATCTAGAGCTATTGGCTCTGTTACCAAAAGAGAGTGCCCCAGCATCCGCAACAGAATTGCTTCAGACTCTTCTTCCTGAAAATATGGATACTGATCAAAAAAACATGATTATCAACTTGCTAATCAGCAGCGCTGCTCTTTTACATGATCAGGAAAACAAGCACAGCCGAGAACTCAATGATCTAGAACAAGACAGCGGCACACACAAGTACGGTATCTATCTAAATGCCGACTCTGATGCAGAAGATCGGACACAGATCACGCTTACACAAGTTGCAAACTTTCTGAATCAGGACATGATGCAATCAGCCTTGCAACAAGCCGCTCAATTAAACGAGGCATATAAAAGCTCTGAGCAAAAATCCTCTACGTTACTCAGACAAGCGCTTTTAGAATTACTACAAACAGACGAACCTCAAAAAATACTCGCAGCATTGCGGGTGATACAGACAAAGGAAGCCTCGATTAAAAATGAATCTCCTGAGTGTGCCACAAAAAAACTTTGTGCAAAAATCTCTGTATCCGATATTGATTTGTCATCGGAATCTGAAGAGGTAAATGAACACATTTTACAGCGGGTACGCAACATCAAAACAGATCCAGCATATCAAAAAACAATTGAAAGATTTCAATCTGAAATGACCGTCACTTCTTTGCATACAGCACATCTTGATGAAATCGTCATAAATTTGATTCGTTCTCTAACGGAAAATGCGAGTCTGAATATATGCAAACAGATTTTTAAAGAGGTTTTAACATACAAAAATATCAATAATACTGTCTCAGGAAAAATTCTTCCGTTTAATGCTCTTGATAGCACAAAAGAGCGCTATAAAATAGCACGAAGAAATTGCTACACAGCATTGCAGCACTTGATTCCTCAGTATACGTGTTCACAGCCTTTAAAAATAGAATTAGTGGAAGACGCAGTGAGCACTGAACAGCATAAAATCTATGCGCCTGTCTTCCCGCAGTTTCTAAATAACTTTTTAATTATGTGTAGTATACAATATCGAAACTTGGGAGACCCAGCCAGAAAAATTTTTAGAGATGAGCTCGCACACATTTTACATCCACTGATAATATCGACAAAACGCGATCGTTCTCTCGCAGAGCCTCAATGCTTAATTGAATATTTAAAAAAAATCGCCTCTCTCTATTCAGAGGCATTAGAGACAAATCCTAAGCATTTCTGTGAAATGATCTTAGGGCAATTTTCAATCGATCAAGAACAAATTGACACAAGCTCCATTCACTCTCCTGAAGAAGCACTCGATTTGGCTTTTTTAATTATTAAAGACCATTATGACAATCTACCTAATACGAACATAACGAACGATATTCAACAACTGGAAGAGTCGCAAAATATCAATCAAATGACGATACCGGCTGGAAAGTATAATCAGTATTGTCCAATTATACATATTTTTTCAAGCAGTCTAGACTCAGTTTTTTTGAGTTATGACCAATCTCCGGTTGATTTGATCATAGCGGCACAAAATCCTCACTTATTGCGTTTGTTAATACAAACCGCTCGACAAGAAAAGAATGATAATCCTCTAGCACTGAATCTTATCAATCTCTGCTTGGAAAACATGTTTTTTTACGAACTGAACAATCAAAGTCCTGAATTTATCAAATTCCTTCTCAAAGAAATGATCTTAACACCCAACGCAGTGAGTTTTCCCTCATCGCCTACGATAGATAAATCTGTTTTAACGCTCCAAAATTTATTAAATGGTGTTGCAAATAAAGATAGTAGACAGATTATTCTTGGCCTTTTAAGCGATCCTATTACCGGGTCTTTTAATGCAGATTTGATTAAAAAAGTGTTTTGCAGCCAACCTGAAGAAAGCGCCTTGTTTATATCCAAAATCCTTCTTGGAATTATAAGAAACGAAAAATGGTTAAATGAACTTGAGACAGAATCTGCGATTTTCCAAGATGCATTTACAACACTCTTTTCCAATGAACAGCAGACACTTGATCTTTTTAATGGGCTATACCTCTTGTTCCAAAAAAATTGTATCGACAATATACAAGCAATAGTCTTGATTATAGAGGCTCTCAGTCCTATGTTGATGGATCATCGATTCAACTTATCGCTCTCTCCATTAGGAGAAGAAATTTTAATCAAGAGCCCAAAAATCCGTTGTTTGTTAGCGCAAACACACCATTTATTGCCTTATATTCAACCAGCAACTCTCTTAGGTAGCGTAGTTCATATATCTCAAATAACATTCGGCAGCGTAATCCTCCCCGCTGTTAAAATAACAGCAACAGCCTACAATATGTATCCATTATTTGGTGTTTGGGAATATACTCAAAGTACTAGCCGAAATACTCAAAATGAAAAAACCGAACAAGTCAGCGACTCTAACAGCATGCCAAGCAAACTCGTCCGGAGCATCTGCAAGACCGCATGTTATTTCTCTCAACCCTCAGCACAAGTCACTTGGGATAAGCACACAACACACACAGACCTCCCTGCAACTTTTCATTCTTCTATACAAACAAACTGGAATGACATAATCACGAACACAGTCAGTGAGAATCCTCTTATTACTGCTATCTGTGAGAATACACAATCGTTCAAAGCAGCAGATCCAAGCGAACACAGCACCAGCTCCGTAGAACACAAAGCAGGTCCTACAACATCAGAATATTTCAATACCTATACTGATGACTCATATGATGGAATCACAGCACAGTTTTGGACTTACCCTCCTCAAGCCACCGAGTGTGCAGCCGTTCCCTCGATCATGAATTTTTTGCCCATGCCAACGCCAACGCCAACGCCAACGCCAACGCTAACGAGTGATGATCCTACGGCAAATAAGAAAACAAGCAGTCCTAAAAAGACATAAAGCAGTATCCGCTCACTATACGAAGATACGCTCTAGACTTTTTCAAATTTCTTTGATTTGCATATGTTGCAAAATAAACGTGCCCGTATTATGAAAATCTTTTTTCATTTTTTATCACTCATCAAAAAAAACACTCAGCTATGCGAAACTTCTTATTTGTGAATGCTTTTTCAGTTCAAATTCAGTACAAAGAAAAATCCCAATATCCACCCGAAAAACAACAAGCGATTAATATTGAAAATACTGCAAAAAGGTTGTCTACTGCGCTAAAAAGCAAATAAACAATTACAAAAAACAGAATTGAGTGAAAAATCCTTACACATCCTCAACAGCGCTCGTTCGAAACTGATGGATATCAGTTCAAGATTATCGTTCAAGATTATCAATGTCTCCAATTCAATGATTTTGGTTCTAAAATTTTTCGTGAATTTATATATTGTTCAGATAATATTTTAAATTTTTTGAGCATGCTCATTAAACACTTTTTCAATGAAAAGCACTTGTTTTTAAGCCTGTCATCTGTTTGTAACAGATTGTGCTGAATTTGATTTTTATCATTTAGCTTTGATATATAGCTTCTGCTACCTGTATATACCGGGTTTAACTCGCCTACAATAGAGAATGATTGATCAGACCAAAAATTTTTTATTGATAATGAACTCCAAACTATTCAATGGCAAATCACTCAAAAATAGATCATGATAAAATGTGTGGCGGGCTTTCATTTCGCTGTATCATCATACCGATCTGAAAGAGAATCGTTTCATGAGATATGAGGTGAAATCTCATCACTTGTTCATCTTTTGAATCAAATGTGCTCAAAAACAAAAAAGAAGGTAGCGCACCACATCCGCAGATTATGAAAAAGCCGCTAGATCTCTGCAAATCTAGCGGCTTTTCATCTTTTTAAAGGATAATTCCTATTAGGATTCTACAAGATCACCTTTAAATACTTTATATGAGCGCACTGATCCTTGAGCGGGACGATCGGAAAAACCGCGTGCCGATGGTCTTCTATCAGATTTAAATCCACCGTCACGAGAAGCTCCTGGACGTGATGCAGCCCCGAAATGGCCTCTATCATTGGATCCAGAATGGCCTCTATCGTTTGAAGAAGGGGAACGTGAAGAACCTTCATAGCGAGATCCACGATTAGAATTATCAAATCGATCAGAACGTGGACCACGTGCAGAAAATCCGTCCTGAGACGCAAAACGGGAACCCGCATTTGAAGGGCGCTCAGATTTCCAAGAAGACTCATTACGTGCAGGACGGTCTTCACGAGGTGCTCCCCAAGAAGAACCTGTTGAAGGACGACGTGCTTTATCGAAACCACCACGAGAAAAACCACCAGAACGGGATTGTCCTTCGAAACGAGAAGAACGGCCAGAACCATGACGTGAAGATCCACCGCCAAAAGAACGTCCCATCTTTGCAGCAAAAGCCTGAGCTTCTTCTGGATTCGTTAATTTAAGAATTTCTGCCCATTTCTTATATTCGAAAGGTGCTATAAAAGACACAGCTTGCCCTTCAGCGCCGCCACGAGCAGTCCGTCCAATACGGTGGATATAATCTTCTGCTGCCTGAGGAAGCTCGTAATTTACAACTAGGCGAATATGCGCAACGTCAATTCCACGTGCTGCGATATCTGTGGCAACAAGAATAGAAATCTTTTGAACACGAAAATCCTGTAAAACACGTTGTCTTTTAGACTGATTCAGATCTCCATGCATAGCTGCAACTGCAAAACCGTAATCTTTCAATTTCTCACTGAGTCTATCGGCATCAATTTTGGTTTTAACGAAAATAATGCAACTTCCCTCAGAGGCTTCTTTATGACGAACAAGACGCTCAACAAGTTCTTTTTCTTTATGTTCTTGCTTAACAAATACGACTTCCTGTTCAATTTTAGCAACAGGCTGAGAATGTTGGCCAATAGAGATTTGCTCAGGATTATTCAGATACTCTTTAGCTAAACGAACAATATGGTGAGGCAATGTTGCGGAAAACATTGCTGTTTGACGCCCTTCAACAGGAACGTAATCAAAAATCTCTTTTAATTGCTCCCCAAAGCCCATATCCAGCATACGATCCATCTCATCAAGAACAACAAAAGAAATTTTAGATGCATCTAATGTTTTACGAGACAAATGATCGATAAGACGACCAGGAGTTGCTACGATTAATCTAGGCTTTTTAGAAAGATCGGCACATTGCTGACGCATATAAGCGCCACCAATAAGAAGTGCAGTCTTAAAAAGTTTTTGTTTTTTGCTCAACAATAAGAAAGTTTTGAGCACCTGCTGAGCAAGCTCACGAGTTGGAACCAAAATCAGTGCGACATTTTCAGGATTATTGAGTAAAAAAGACGCCACTGGTACTGCAAATGCTAATGTTTTACCTGTTCCTGTTTGTGCTGTTGCAAGCAAATCGCGACCTTGCAAGAGGACAGGTATTGTTTCTTTTTGCACTGGAGTAGGATTATGAAAATTATGTTCTTCTAAAGTAGATTGAATCTGAGGCTGAAGAGCAAAATCAGTAAAGGATGCTGAAGACATGTTGTATAGTCCTTAAATCTTAAGTATTAATGTAAACGATGTATTTCAAAGCTGATGAACAGCTAACTGAAGAGCTTCGACTCTTAATTAGTCGCCTGACTCTCCATCAATATCGTCACCATTAGACTCAAGAGAGACTCTCAACTTGTAAAAATACTTTTTCAGTATACATGAATCTAATTGAAAATGGGAGGGTTTTTGCTTTTTTTTTAAGTTAGTCAATGAATTTAGACTGTATATCGAAATAAATCATCATTTTTTCGCGCAAAAATTCTCGTGTTTTTAAATTTTGCAACGACAGTCTGTTTTCATTAATAATTTTTATTTGTTCTATCTTCCAAAGATCCCATGCTTCTTGGCAAATATTTTCAAAAAGATATTCGCCTACAATGTTGTTGAATGGAGCTCTTTCCAGTCCGAGCGATTGTTTTTTCAAATACTGACAAAAAATCATTCTCATATTATTAAAAAATATCATAAAAACGGAGTCTGAAAGTATTCTCTCAGACTCCTAGTATTTTTTTCAAGAAAATTAGCGTGCCTTTTTAGATGTTGTTGACTTATTGACTAAAACCGCGGCTTTTTTCACTGGAGCTGCGGCTTTTTTCGCTGGAGCTACGGCTTTTTTCGCTGGAGCTACGGCTTTTTTCACTGGAGCTGCGGCTTTTTTCACTGGAGCTGCGGCTTTTTTCGCTGGAGCTACGGCTTTTTTCACTGGAGCTGCGGCTTTTTTCACTGGAGCTGCGGCTTTTTTCAC
>CAYNBJ010000001.1:89754-256868 GCA_964395835.1 uncultured Gammaproteobacteria bacterium | reverse complement strand
AAAAGAGTCATTCAATGCCAATCAAAGCGCAGAACAAGAGGTTGAGACAAAAGAAAGCATCAGTATCACAATTGCAGGAAACGCAAAGTGCGCACGTAAAGCACTCATTCCTTCAAAATATCCAATACAGAATAAACGAGATAGATAGTTCGTTCCGATCTTTGACCCGCAGCAGACGTCGTGCGCAAAACGAGAGCAGTGCTAAAATTGCGACCCTTGTTCATCGAAGGAGAGGCCCTGCTGATTAGCTCCATAGTTTCTCGGAAATGTATAGCGAAAATAGAGATGCGTGAAGCACTTTAAACTATTCTGAAACTTTATATCAAATACACAGCACTTCATTAGAGCAGGATAAAGAGATAGCAGATCGGATCGTAGACATGATTGAGATATTTCTGCAGGCTGTAATATGCATTTGTAATAAATATGATATGCGAATCCTTTGGCCGTTTGAAACAGAATTTTTTCAAATAAGACAATATGCGCGATCGATGTTCAAGCTGCTTGATAAACCATACTCCTTTGAAAGAAGTGTGCTTTAGATAGACGATAGGAAGGAGCTGGTATTGCAGACGAAGATAAGAGAATCACATTCGTTGTGAAACACAGTTTTTTGAATTCGAGTTCCTCTATGACGCGGGCAGATTGCAGCGTAAAAAAGCCGTCGATCATCATATTTGATAAGTCAATCGGAGCACAGAACCATAGATACAGATCATGAGTGTGCCTAATAAGTACACGATCGCGCATATTGAATTGAGAGTAGTAAAGATCTAGATTCAGTATGAAAAGTGCAGAGATAATGGGCTTGAAAATCGAATTTTTTGAAATTGAGCAAATGAAAAGTGATTTTAGATGATTTGTGAAAATATAATCGTATTATTTTGAAAAAAATCTTTATCATTTGAAGATATTGCTATGATGAATTTTTTAGTTAATCTTGTGTTTTTTTTTGTAATTTTTCAATTATGTTATTGACTAGAAAAAGAAACTAAGATAGATTCTTAAGTATTGGTTCAAAAAATTGATACACACAAAGAGGATTTTAATTATGACCATTTCCGCAATTTCCGCACAAGTTTTGGCGGCACTCAGTACCCCGGCAATGATGACTGGTCTTGCTGTCGTTACCAGCGCTGCTTTGGGATATATGACTTATTCTTGGTTTTTTAAGTCATCTGCAAAAATGGAAAAAACTGTAGAGGCAACATCGTCAACAGCAGGAGATCCATCATCTGAAGACAAACCTGATTTTAAAGAAAAAAGTTTCTTGTCTAAAGTGGGTTCTTTCTTATATAACTATACAATTGGTTTGGTCGTTTCTGCCTTGAAAACAGTATACGATTATACACTTGGTATTGTTGTGAATTTTGTCGCAGGTTTGTTTTCCTCAAAAGAATCAAAGGTTACAGTAGAGGATTTGTTCGGACAACAGCCAGAAGTAGCAATTCCAGAAGTAGTACCATCAAAAAGTAATGCATTTGTGATGGTGCCTGCAGAAGATGCAGATCAAAATCATGCAGAAAATGAGCAGACAGGCTTCATGCAGCGCATCATAGACACAGTCCGAAACACATTAGTCCAAGTATTGGTATTGGAAGAGAAATTATTTGTTTTTGAAACCCGCCTCAGCGCCTTCGAAAACCGCCTACAAGCACTGGAAAGCCAAAAAGCAGCATCAGATGAGGTCTTATCAGTTGACTTGTCGAAAACAACACCAGCAAGCGTCGAAAACGTTGGAGTAGAAGTAGGCAAAGGTCAAGAGTCAGTTGAAAGCCAACCAACCGATACAGCCGATACACCAAACCCTCAAACAGAAACTTCATCAGGCAGAAGTTCACTTACAGTTTAATTGAGTTGAATTGAATAAATAGTCTTTGCAAAGCGCATCGATATCGATATTGAGTCTGAAGCCTTTCTTGAAAAAGAAAGGCTTTTTTATTTTCGCACTATCAGTTTGGAAGTCTTTTGAATGGCTGGATGTCATACAAATATGAGATTCGTGTAAAATATGATATCGCTGAGGTTGATTTGCTATAAATGCACAGACAATGAATCTCAATTTTGATCTTGATTTTGTATTAAATTTTTCATGGCAAAGAAAAATCTGCGTTTCCTCAGTGACATTCAAATGTGAATCGATTGTGCAGAATGTAGCAATCGAATTTGTATTTTGAGTCATTTTCGCTTCCCAAGAACTTTTTCAGATCTTTCAGTTGCACACCAGGTATAATAGGCCTTCTGTTTTTGCAAGGGGTTTTATTCTTTGATATCTCATCGATTCCTTGAGTGTTTTCACAAGATCCCACAGAAGGAGAAAGTCCAAAAGGAAAAATGGATATAATTTGGCACAAAGAACTCGGTTTTTTCTCACTTCCACTTTCTGATACGGCAGGACAAGCAGTCTTGCGATTTCTGGATGTGGTGCAGTATACGATCATATCATCAGCTGAGCGGTTTATTGTGTGTTCAGTTTATCATTATCAAAAGACGCAGAACTTCTGATAGGTAGATTTTCGCAAAAGATTCCAATTTTGCGAAGCTGGATCAATCATACCTTGATTGTCTCACTTGATTGGAAGAAAAGTTTCCATATCTAAAAGATATATTCGATTCACTCAAAACCCAATTCAAAGATCTTCAGAATCCAAAGCGGCTCAAAAAGATTATTAGGCTCAAATCGCGACACATGAAGTATGCTTCGCATGCAGAGACAATTATGACCATCATAGTGCCAAGAGCGTGTGCCAGTGCGATTGAATTGGTCTGATTGAGAATTGACACTTGTCAGATTGTCCTGATATATGGGCGTGTATCCTTGTGATATCGTGCGATATATCATCAATTGTAGCGATCTTTGCTTGTCTATTCAAAGCTCTTCTTTTTTTAGAATGACTTTTTATTTATGCGTTTTTGAGATCGTTTGAGTAAAAAGAGCCTTTTTAGGGTGTTTAAATTGACCTAGTTGAGAGACTCTCTCTGTGTACTTTGCAGCCTCCGTCCCAAAGGATTTTGTTTCACCTGATAATACAAAGGCTGAGTGGGAATTTTTGCTAAATATCTTGTTTTTCAATCGTAGACATTTCTCAGATGAGCTCTGGAGAAAATGATGATAGTACCTACATACTAAAAAATAACTTTCATTCTATTGATGAGCAGGAAGTGAGATTTTCATTTGTGCTTTCATCGAGACAGAGTGAAAAAAAGTCATAGGCTATTTCAAGTTGAGTTGTTGATTGTGAATGGAATTGCGATAGAGACACAAAGGTATCGAGATGATCTTTGGTCAAAAAAAGTCATTTATTGAAGTCTATTTCATTGGATGCGAATAAGAATTATGATAAAATACAAATAGTTGAGTTCCAGATTGATTGTTTGCTTTCTAAAAAGAGGTGTTTATTATGACAATGACTGCGTTTTTCGCGAAAATCGAGATAGCTTTCAATGCCCTCGCAGGGATCACAATTTGGGGTTTTTTGCTTGGAGTAGCCATTCTTGTGATTGGATATATCTTGTATAAGATGTTTGCGACAACTCCATCTCCCGTAGTCAAGCTCACACCAAGCCCACAACACACACGAACAAAGCAAGAGTCTTACAAGACGGTGCAGAAGAACGCACTTCTTTCTGATACGCCCAGTATTCAAGATGATCACAAGTTAGCTACAGACTCGCAGGGCACAATCGAGGTACAGCGTCTGTGCACTCAATACTTTCCAATATCATCTCATTCAGCTGCTCCTCATCCTTATTTAAATGATGATTTCTGTACAGATGTGGCAAAACATGCACTCCAGTTCGAAAAAGATGAAGGCATACCGTCCGTGGTCTACACACTGCTGAGAGTGACATCCCTTATGCAGACAATCGCGACTGATCAAATCCAGCAAGAGGTCAGCAACCTTCGGTCCTCGCTTCATGAGATTCAGCAACAGCTCAATCAACTCTTAGAGCAGAAAAATCAGAGCTGTACCGAGATGCAGCAGACACCTCAGGTACGGCGATCGAACGACCCAAATACAGAAAGGGGACAAAGGGGACTCTTCTTCGGGGTTGACGGTGAATCTATTGAAGATGATAGCGAGTCATGCATGGATGCGCAAAGAGCCTTCCATAACATAAATATCAATAATACGATTTGATTGCTAAACTGATGGGGAGAGCTTTCTGATCACTGAATCATGATTTCAGTGTGTTCAGTAGCGTATTATGGTTGATATCTGAATTGAACAAGTGCTGTTTTTTGATTTTGCGCTTGCTATCGTAAAGAAGACGCATTGATCACTTATTTTTTTTGCAAAAATTAAAATCATGTTAGTGAGAAGATGTATGGATACAGACTTTTGACACAGATTTTTTATATTGCTTCATTGATGAGTCATATATCTATTTTATAATCTTTCAGAATAGAGCTGTGTATGTAGGTCTGTTTTTAGGAAAGTCCTTGTGTGGTTGCTGAGAAAGATTTTGTCTTTGATCTAAGCTAAAAGCTTTTTTTGATAGACATGGAGACGAGCACTGCGTGCGCGAGGATTCTGTTCTTTTTCTAATTCTGTAGGGGAAAGAGGGTGAATCATTTTTTTGATTTCAAATCCTTGTGTTTCAAAAGAAGCTTGTAGTAATGGATCTTGATAGGTTTCTTTAATTAAAGAATATTCCAAAGAATGAAAAGATATGAGAATGATATAACCGTTTTCTTTGAGCAACAGAGGTACGGTTTGCCTTAAAAACCTCTTTAAATGTGCGATTTCCTGATTGACTGCAATGCGTAAAGCCTGAAAGGTGCGGGTTGCCGGATGCTTTTCGCCTTTGCGAAAAGGAACAATTTTTGTAATACAGCGTACTAAGTCTTGGGTTGTTTTGAGTTGTCCAGCCTCAAAAGAGGTTTTGATTGCGGTTGCAATTGGGCGAGAGCGTTTTTCTTCTCCATACATATAGATAATATCTGCAAGCTCAGCAGCCGTAGCTCTTTTAATCAGTTCTTTTAAAGAAAAGCGGTCATTTTGATTTAAACGCATATCTAAAGGACCTTCGGCTTGGAATGAAAGACCACGTTGTGGATTATCTAACTGCGCTGAGCAAATACCTAAATCTGCTAAGATTCCATCAAAAGACGAAGAGGCAAAATATTCATTTAACAAGCTGTAATTGGTACACACTTTGGTTTGGAGTTTAAGACTGTTTGCAACTTCGCTGTTGATAGCATCTTGATCGCAATCGCAGACAGAAAGGGAGGTCTGAGGGTAGCGATTTTGAAAAAGTGCACTGTGCCCGCCACGTCCAAAGGTTGCATCGAGGTAATGCCCATTGATGAGTCCACCCCAATAATCAAAAACTTCTTGATGAAAAACAGGGATATGTAAGGGGGATAAAGAGATCATAGGTCAGACTCGGACTCATCAAGATTGTAAAAAAATATAAAAAGATTAGGAGCGCTTATAAGCCGGGTTCTGTCGAAGGGCAATCATTTCTCTAGGAGCTGTGTCACCACAGCACTCAAGCAACCTACCCGAATTTAATGCGAGCCACATTATCAAATTCCTATTTGGTCTTGCTCCAGATGGGGTTTACCCTGCCTTTTGTGTTTCCAAAAAAGCGGTGCGCTCTTACCGCACCTTTTCACCCTTACTCAAAAATGCATCGTAG
Organism: uncultured Gammaproteobacteria bacterium; assembly: GCA_964395835.1. Classification (GTDB taxonomy): domain Bacteria; phylum Pseudomonadota; class Gammaproteobacteria; order Berkiellales; family Berkiellaceae; genus LLD-282. The sequence goes on along the minus strand of CAYNBJ010000001.1, from coordinate 251,222 downwards.
CGCTTTTAAGCGGTCTGTTTTCTGTGGCACTGTCCGTCAGATTACTCTGCCCAGATGTTATCTGGCATCTTGCTCTATGGAGCCCGGACTTTCCTCACTCTCTCGATAAAGAGAGAGCGCGATTGCCAAGCGTTCCTAACTCTCATCTACAATACGGTTGTTTACTATTAAAATCAAGTCTTTTTCTAGATATGCGATTTTTTAAACTTGTGCTGAAAGCGATGATCTATTTCAATACTGCCTAGCGAAATTTTATCTCTAATAGCCAGCTTAACGCGTGATAATCACTCATCCAATTGCGATTTCTCATGCGTCCTAAGTTTAAATCCCAGTAGTTATATTGAATATGGATGGCTTGGTCTATATTTTCAGAGTGATAAAAAACGATTTGATTATCAAGAGTGTAACTAAAACCAGAAAAATAGTAAAAATCAACTCCGCTGACTTGCGCACTCCATTTGGCAGGAATAGAAAGCCATTGATAGTCTTGTTCCATGTGTAAAATGGGAGCGATCAGATGTCCATAGTGAGTATAGGGTGTACGAAAACCATCGTGTGTTATCAGACCAAAACATCCGACCCCTATCCCAAGTCCGATTTTGATTTTGTGATGAGGGTCGGTTTGATAAAGTCCTATAAGACGTGATTCTGCATTGTAGGAATGTGCTTCAAAAGTGAATCTGCCATTACCTACAACATTTTCTGATTCGCATCCGCTATCATAGCTACCATCAAAAGTCATTCTCATAGACCACTCGTTATTCCAGATTTTTTCTCCAGAGAGGTGTAAGGCTGGACTAGAAGAGCGATAATGTTTCGCAATAAAATCACCGGTTGTTTGAGAGCTATTTTGGAGCGCTCTTTCTCTGAAATGATTATGGGTCATTCCTATTCCAAAAGATGTTTCATCGAAAAACCCTTGAGCGAGGAGAGAATGACTCAATACAAGAAAGGTACAAATTTTTGAGAAAAAGGATGTGTTCATATAAGAAAGATCTTGTTCTATAAAAAAATAAGAGGCTGTTCAGCTGTTTTTACCTTGAAAACGCACATCTGGTCAGCCCAAAACTTCTGATACAGTATCATTTATGGGAGAAATTTGTCAATTTTGTAAAATTTTACGTGATCCAGGAGCGATTAATGCGAACGATGTTCGAAGCTCAATCCTATCTGATAAGCTTGAAAAGCACTATTTTGATCGATGATATTTTGGTAATAGAGCATTTCTTTTAAAGAAAGCAAACAGTAAAAATCGTGATTGACATTTTTATACCAGCCAATTTGATGTAGGAGTGAAGAGTTTTTCATGACTCCTTCTCCATCAAATTCATACTCTATTTTTAAAAATGTGTTTTTTGAACCAAAGCGATTTTCTCGCGAATAAGCAAATGTAATCGGCAGTAAAGCTGAAGGTGAAATAGATTCAAAGAGTCTTTCTCCAAAATGTGAAGAAAACGCATAGCGCTTGAGACTATATCCCGCTCCAACATACACTTGTAGATCTTGTGTTCTTGCAGGTTCAAATTCTAAAAGTGCTGTTTGATTCCATTCTGCGGTGACTTGAGAGTCTAAAAAATGCAAAGGCTGTGAAAAATTATTTATTCTACATGAGCTTAAAACGATCACGTGGGTTTTTTCAAAAAGATGGCCACGAAAATTTAATGCGACTTCCTCTCCGAGAACGGAAGGGTTTGGGGAAATATTTAAAAAAGAGAGTGAGAATGGAGTATTGTCTTTGGCATAAACACAGGACCAAGCTCCTAAAATAGGGGCCCAAGATAGTAACATAATCGTTAGTTCTGCTGTGCTTTTCATCATCAACCTTCTTGTCGATTTTGCGCTCTTAATTAAGAATAAGGTGAATCGCAGCATTTGACAAGTTTCAAAAAGCCCAGCTGAAAACGATGTTGAGAATAAAAAACCATTTAAATACATATTAAAAACAAATCTTAAAAAAACAATCGTGTTTATTTTTTGACCATAAAAAGAGAGATTATCCTTTTGACCTCTTTTTGTGAATTTTCAGTGAGAGTATGAGAAATAGACGCCCATAGCATAATTGAGAGGGTCTTTTTGGGATGATTCTTTTCTGTTACATGCGCATGCAATTGCTTTATTTTGCATTTTTGAGCATAAAATTTTTCATCACTCAGGTGATATTCTTGTGAGATTATCACCTCAAGTTTGAAAAACTGATGCCAATTTTACAAGACTCCTACGAATTCTTCAGTGTCAATCTGATGGTCTATATCTAGAGTCTCTGAGCATGATCATTTGATGCAATGCCAATCGGTGTTTTTAGCCAGATTGCATAGGCTGTTCTGCTGGGGAAAAGCTGATATAGGACTGTTGAATGTTTAAGCGTTGACGCCTTTCTATTTCCGCTAGATCTTGTCCAGTATAGAATCCATGAGAAAAAGATTTTTCCAATGTGATTGTCGTAACAGGCGCTGCTTGATAGCCCTGTGCGTATCCTTTCTGGTATGCTGCTGAAGAGGCATATGCATTTTTGAGTATCGTGTATGCATGTGGTAACGCCCATAGGCCGACTCCAAAACCGATTGAGGTTGCACAAAGATTATGAAAAGCAACAGATCCATAGATATGACTGATTTGGCTTGAAGATATTTTTTTCATGATCTTAGTTCCTTGTTTTTCTTTGAATAGAAGCGTAGCCGGCAATAAAACCAGCGATGTATTTAGGGCCCTCGATATAAACATGCTTTTCTCTTGGTTGTCGGCCTTTGTCATATCCAGCGTCGAATTGAGCGCTTAATTCTGCTTCAGAACAGTCTTTAAATGAGGGAGGGGCTAAGTACCATAATCCGCTAGCAATTGCCAAACCAGAGACACCGATGATTGACATGTCTAGATAGGTTAAGTGACCACCGCATAAATCTTTCAAGTGTGATTGATTAAGATATTTCATTGAACTGAATCTCGCTTTATTTTTTCTCGTTACACCTTATTTAGTATATTTTTATTCATAAAAATGAAAGTGTTAATGTTTTTTTTGAGTATTTCGTTTTTTGTTTTCTTTTTGATCAATTCAGGGCTAAAAGAAGTTTTTTCAAGACTGTGTCTTATTTTGGCTAGACTGTATTGGGATATATCAATTTGCTGAGTACCATAGTCACAAGCAAAATCCATGTCACTATATGAAGGATGAGTGATTTTATGGATTTTTCTTTATTGGGACCCCAAGCAGGCTTTTGCAAAAAATATCTATTTTTTTTCGTAAGAACAGCAGAGGTCTATGTCACTTTGTGATCATTCTCAAAAAGCGTTGAGGTTTTTAAACCGAGCATGCTCTCAAGAATGATATTTTATTGTGTCTACCAAGATGCTTCTGGATCATGTTTCTGAGCTTCATTTTCCACGATTGAAAATTTTTTTGAGAATAGGCAAAGAGTGAGGTTTTTTGAATATGACTCTGTGCTGGCGTGGGCAGCTACGATCTGTTTTGATTAATATATGCTTGATTTGATTGACAATAAAGTTCTTTAGTTTATGTCTTTAAGAGTGAGGGCGAGTTTTTGCCCCTCAGACTAGGGACAAGATCGAGATTTTGGTAGGCACGAGTGGGATCGAACCACCGGCCACCACCATGTCAAGGTGATGCTCTACCACTGAGCTACGTGCCTGTTTTATGGAAATCATCATACTATTTAAAAAAAAATCGGTCAAGGGTCTGGTGTCAAAAAACCTTTGAGAGTTTGGATGTGGTTGGGTTAATATATCTTGAAGAATTTATACAGCCTGTGAGTGTGTTATGTCTCTGTCCGATGTTATTGCTTATAAAATCCATGATCGCATGGTCGATTTGTCTTGTTTGCCTAACCCTGTGCCTGAAAATGCTTTGCCAATTCGTACCTCTTCGGTAGAGGGTTTAGAGATTCTCAGACATTCCTGTACTCATTTGATGGCTCAAGCTGTTCTCAGGCTGTATCCTCAGGCACGTTTGGCTGTCGGGCCTGTTATAGAAGACGGTTTTTATTATGATATCGATCTCGATGTTTCTTTAAGTGAAAATGATTTTGAAAAAATCGAAAGTGAAATGAAGAAAATCGTTGCTGAAAATCTCCCGGTGCAGCGTGTAGAGTACACAAAAGCGCAAGCTTTCGAAATTTTTTCTCAAAAAAATGAAGTGTACAAAGTTGAAATTATTGAAAATCTAGAGAGCGATGCCATTATTTCAGCTTATTCTCAGGGAGAGTTTCTCGATCTGTGCAAAGGTCCTCATGTTCCATCTACCGCTTATCTCCAACATTTTCGATTAACAAAAATCTCTGGAGCCTATTGGAAGGGTGATCAAAAAAATAAAATGTTGCAGCGCATTTATGGAACGTGTTTTGCCTGTCGAGAATCCTTAGAGGGTCATTTAAAAGCTTTGGAAGAAGCACAAAAAAGAGATCATCGTGCGTTAGGCCAAAAAATGGAACTCTTTCATATGCAAGCATTAGCACCGGGCATGATTTTTTGGCATCCGAAAGGATGGACTTTATATCGTTTGGTCGAAGATGCAATTCGCACTTTTTTAGGAGAAGATTACTTAGAGGTCAAAACACCTCAGGTGGTCCATCGTTCTTTATGGGAACAGTCAGGACACTGGGCTATGTTCTCGCAGAACATGTTTCAAACTTCAATCGAAGATGATTTTTATGCTATTAAACCAATGAATTGTCCTTGTCACGTGCAGATTTTTAAACAAAAAATTCATAGTTATAAAGATCTTCCTTTGAGGCTTGCTGAATTTGGGTCTTGTCACAGATATGAGCCTTCTGGGGCTTTGCATGGTATGATGCGTTTGCGTCAGTTTACACAAGATGATGCACATATTTTTTGTACTCCTGAGCAAATCCAGTCTGAAGTTTCCTCATTTAATACCCTGCTAAAAAGAGTCTATGCTTATTTTGGATTTGATGAAATTCTCGTGAAATTATCTACACGGCCAGAAAAAAGAGTTGGCTCTGATGAATTGTGGGATCAGGCAGAAGCTGCTTTAGCATCAGCTTTGCAGCAGGATGGGCTCGCCTATGAGATCCAACCAGGCGAGGGTGCGTTTTATGGACCAAAAATTGAATTTCAGTTGAAAGATTGTTTAAATCGTAAATGGCAGCTCGGTACTATTCAATTAGATTTTTCTATGCCTATGAGACTCGAGGCCCATTATATTGATGCTGCGGGACAAAAACAGCATCCAGTTATGATTCATAGAGCCATTTTGGGTTCGATTGAGCGATTTATCGCAATCTTGCTTGAGCATTATGCAGGTGATTTGCCTCTTAAATTTGCGCCAATTCAGTTTATGATTTTACCGATTTCTGAAAAACATCGCGATTATGCTGCTTTAGTTGCTAAGATCTTCAAAGAAAATCAATTTCGTGTGGAAATAGACTTGAGAAATGAGAAGATTGGGTATAAAATCCGAGATCATGTTTTGAAAAAAATTCCTTATCTGATTATTCTGGGCGACCAGGAAGCCGAGCAAGGAACAATTTCTTTGCGGACTCGACAAGGTCAGATGCGTAATCATCTGACAGTGCCACAGTTGCAAGATTTGATTTCACAGGAACTATAAAAAGGAGAATGGCTATTACTAAGAAAATTGAAAAACCGCACAAGCTTGATAACCAAATTAAAGCAAGCCGTGTGTGTCTTATTGGATTAGACGGGAAAAAAATTTCTGAAGATATGCCATTTGCTCAGGCATTAACAATTGCCCAGAGTCAGGGAATGCGCTTGGTTGAAATTAATAGCCAAGCAACACCTGTGATTTGCAAAATCATGGATTACGGAAAATTTGTCTTCCAGCAAAATAAAAACAAAAAATCACAGAAAAAGGCGCCGAAGCTTAAAGAAATTAAGCTTCGTCCCGTTACTGATGAAGGAGACTTTCAGGTAAAACTACGCAACCTGATAGGCTTTTTAGAAAAAGGAGATAAGGTCAAGGTAACCCTAAAGTTTAGAGGACGAGAAATTGCCCATCAAGAACTTGCAGATTCTTTATTCGCGAGAATTCTGGAAGCAACTCAAGGAACTGCTCACGTGGATCACCCACCTAAGCTTGAAGGGAAACAAATGATCTTATCATTATCACCCAAATCGTCTGCCCCTACAAAGGCGACATCATAAATCTCAATGCGGAGTTTCTTTTATGGCTTATAAACTCAAGACAAAAAAAGCAGCTGCAAAGCGCTTTAAAGTCACCGGAAGTGGTCTGGTGAAGTTCACTCGTGCAAATCGCAGACACTTGTTGACTGGAAAGTCTCAAAAAACCAAGCGTCAGGCGCGTGCAGCTGGATATATGCAGCATGGTGATGCTTGCAAAGCAAAAGAACTTCTTTGCATCAAATCTTAAGGAGTTTGAACTATGTCTCGTACAAAATCTGGAATTGTGACTCATCGTCGTCACAAAAAAGTGATGAAAGCAGCCAAAGGATACTTTGGAGCGCGCTCTCGTTGTTTTAAAACAGCTAACCAAGCTGTATGGAAAGCAGGACAATATGCTTACAGAGATCGTAAACAGAAAAAACGTCAGTTCCGCGCTCTGTGGATTGTTCGTATTAATGCAGCTGCAAGAGAAGCTGGAATTTCGTACTCTCGTTTGATTTCTGGTCTTAAAAAAGCAGAAATTGCACTTGATCGTAAAAGTCTAGCAGAGCTTGCTGTGTTTGACAGCGTAGCTTTTGATGCTGTCATTGCAAAAGCAAAGGCTGCTTTAGAAATTTAAAAAAGATACTTTTTCTTTTTGATCAAAAAAGCCAGGTTAATCCTGGCTTTTTTATTGTGTTATCAAACCTGTACTATGTGAGCTGGCTCAGCGCTTAATCAGGCGTGTTTGTTGTTTTGCAAGCGGTCTCGTTCTGTGCTTTTTGATAAGCTGCATAGGATTCACGCGCACTTTTGAGGTGTTCTGCCCTCTGCTCTGGATTTGAGGCGCTCTTTGCTTTGTCCAGCGCTGCTAGAGTCTTTTTGAGGTTCTCATCCTGTGGCGAAAATGTGATCTGTAGGTTTGTAAAATCAAAATTCACATTTGTTTTTGTTGCAGATTCGGCTGCAGTCGAGATTTCGGTGATTGCTTTCATGAGCGTTGCAAGTCCTTTTTCGCTTTTTAAAGCCATTCGAAATGAGACTGTGGAATGTTCGAGAACTGTCAAACAACATTTTACTAATCGCGCACGCTCATCTTTCGGAATAAAAGGTGGTTGTGGGGTTGTAGCTCCGTTCTGTTCATCTGCCCTGTTTGATGGACTCACCACTTCGTCTTTTTGATCGGCCGTATACTTTAAAGAAAAAGACATTTTGTTGCATACAACACTGATGCCTCCGACATTAATCATATTGATGAAGTTCGATGTATATGCGTTTTGCTGTTCTGTGCCTGCAGGACTGAGTGGCATTAATGTGATGCTTTCTTTTTCAAGTTCTGTGCAGAGTTTTTGATAATTCTGAGAGCTTGGCTTCTGCGATTTAGTGGTGACCGTGACTTCCAATGCATCCTCCTCGGAGTCAGTGACCTTGCTTGGGAATAAAGAGAAGGAATACCAAGATTTAGGTTTGCGTACCTTTGTCACGGAATCTGTATCATCCATTGGCATCGGGCCATCTGATGGGTCTAATCCTTTTGTTTCTGAATTGGCTTCTTCCTTTGGCGCTGGTATATCACTTTCGGGATTTGGAGATTGTTTTCCAAAAAAGAAATTGGATATTCTCCCAAGCAAGGATGTTTTTTTCTCAGGTGTCGCTGCAGCTGCTTCTTCTGATGTGACTGTTGAGCTGTCTGCAGGTGTTGCAGGTGTTGCTGTAGGTGTTGCTGTAGATGTTTCTTCTGCTGTGACTGTTGAACTGTCTGCAGGTATTGCAGGTGTTGCTGTAGGTGTTGCTGATGTGTCTGCTGCAGGTCTTTCTTCTGATGTAGATGTTCGTGCAGTTGATTCACTTAAATTCGGAGAGGCTTGAGTCTTCGTGCCGAAAGGCCAGGAGAAATAACCTGTTGATTTCGTAGTAGATGATCCTTGAGCTGTGGTTGTATTGGCAGAGCTCGTTTGTTTTTTTGAATCCATCGTCGTGTTTCCTTTTGAGTGTGATTGTTTCTTCGCATGCAAAGATTTCGCAGCCCATGGTTCCATGTCATTGCTCCCGCAATTGATGTTTCTACAAACCCATATAGGATCGATTTTGATTTTAAGCGGATAATTTTTTGATGGACTCGTTAAATTTATGCTAAGATGGTGCCATTATGATTTGGATAGGTGCATGTTTATGGATGATTTTCCTTCTGTGGAACGCCTTAACGAACAATTTGCGCATGTGAATAACCCTCAAGAGCTGCATGTTCTCAAAAATTCTTATCTAGGAAAAAAGGGGACGATTCAAGAAGCTCTAAAAAATCTTGCTCTTTTACCTTTAGAGCAGCGTAAGAACGCTGCCAAAAATCTCAATGAGCTCAAGTTTGTGATTGAAGAGTTAAGCGTGAAAACGGGGGCCAAAATTGAGGCAGAAATTGCAAATTTGGCTTTAAAAAAATCATGCCCTGATTACTCGCTGCCGGGTCATTTTGAGTTTGGTTTTCAAGGGATAGAGCATCCATTACTGATTGCACAACGCGATCTGATCGCTTTGTTTCTCAAAAGAGGCTTTGATCTTGGGCAGGGACCAGATATAGAAACGCCTTTTTTTAATTTTGAAGCTTTGAATATTCCAGCAGATCATCCAGCAAGACAAATGCATGATACCTTTTATTGTGGTCCTGAACATCTTTTACGCACGCATACATCACCTGTGCAAATTCGATATGGGCAAAATCAAAAGCCACCTTTTAAAATGATTGCTGCAGGACGAGTATACCGACGTGATGATGATTTGACGCATACTCCTATGTTTCATCAAATTGAAGGGCTTCTTGTGGATCAGCATGTTTCCTTACTCGATTTAAAAGAATTACTCAGCGATGTTTTATCGGAATTCTTTGGCCAAACTGTTTCTTTACGCTTTAGACCCTCGTTTTTCCCTTTCACAGATCCTTCATTAGAGGTCGATATTTCTTGTGTTGTCTGCCACGGAAAGGGCTGCGCTGTTTGCAAGCACTCTACATGGCTTGAAGTTTTGGGATCGGGGTTGGTGCACCCGCATGTTTTATCTTCTATGAATATCAACCCTAAAGAGTATCAGGCTTTTGCTTTTGGTCTCGGTGTGGAGCGTTTAACGATGCTTAAGTATCAAATTCCAGACCTGAGAATGCTTTTTGATAATGATTTTACTTTTCTTAAACAATTTCAAGGAGATGCCCTTATATGATCGTGAGTTATAATCAGATTCAAGCTCTTTTGGGACAGCCTTTAGGATTAACACCGAGAGAATTAGGAGAAGTCTTGACTCAATATGGTCTCGAAGTCGAACGATATATTGAGCCTTGCGCTTTTCGCGATCATTTGAAAATTGCGAAAACTCTTGAGAGAACAGAGCATGGCTTAGTTGCATTAATTCAAGATACCCAAGAACGTATTTTTTTACCTTCCGATTTAGAGCTCGATTCACGCTATATTGTTGATTGTTTGAGCGGAGAATGGCAGCTTGCTACACCAGAGCGTTTAGGATGGTCCTCACTGAAGATGCCGCTTTGGGTGCCGAATGGCTTGAATATTGATCAAGCTTGGGAGATTGATGACACCTATATTGAGCTATCTATTGGACCCAATAGAGGCGATTGTTTGTCCTATGTGGGTCTGTGCCGTGAAACTTCGCTTGCTATTCAAGGACATTTTTCAAGCTCAATCTTGAGACAGTCTTTTCTCGAACGTTATAAAGTGACATTTGAAACAGAGCCTGCAGAGATTGTGTTAGAAATTGATGCAAAACTTGCACCGACGTACGGCGTTGCCAAAATCATAATTCCGACAAGTTTAAGGTCACCTTTTTGGTTAGAGCGTTTTTTAATTAAGCATGGTATGACACCGCGATTTTCTCCTGTGGATTTAGCACAGTACTTGATGCTTCTTTTTGGGCAGCCAATGCATGCTTTCGATGCAAGAGCTTTACAAGGTAAGATTCAATTTGGGTATGAACATCTTATCGATCCGTTGAGCTTACAGTTATTAGATGGGAAAACAGTGAATTTAGAGGGCACTGTACCATTGATGCGTTCTGCACGTGGGGTTTGCTTAGGTTTAGCTGGCATTATGGGTTCTTTAGAAAGCGCAACTGAAAATGATTCACGTGTCTTATATATAGAAAGTGCTTTTTTCGAGCCTACTATGATCAGACAGGCTCGTTCTTTAGGTATTGTGACTGATGCTTCCTTGCGTTTTGAGCGTGGTGTTGATCGCGAAGGACAAAAACAGATGCTTGAAATTTTCTGCGCCATGATCCAATCGATCCATCCTCAGGCACAGTGTTGGGCTCCAAAAATGGCACATGAACAAAGTTGGAGCCCTCCTGTTCTTCAAACTTCTTTTCAAAAGGTCTCAGCTTTAGCCGGAACAAGCTTAGGAGCGGCTCACTTTGAAGAATATTTTAAGCGCATCGGGGCGCTGATTCAGGACGATCAGATTTCATGGGAGATACCATCTTGGCGCTTTGATCTCTCTATAGAGCAAAATTTCACATCTGAGCTTTTGCGTATTTATGGCATGAATAAACTTTCTCGCTCCGGATCATTAAAGGCTTTTACCCCTCTGCATACAATTGCTTTGCATGATAAGCCGACACAAGCATTTTTAAGCCGTGGTTTGCAAGAACTCGTTACGTACAGTTTCATTTCGCAAAAAAAAGCGGAGCTTGTGTCTGCGATTGAAAACCTGATTCGTCTCGATCACCCTTTGAATCAAGATCTGGCTATCATGAGACCGTCTTTATGGCCATCATTACTCGATGTGTTGTCTTATAATCAAAGACGTCATCAAAATCACTTAGGCGTGTTTGAAAAAGCACCCATTTATCACCGCTCCTATCCAGATTTTCAGAAAATTGTTGTGAGTGCCGCTTTACCAGTAGTGAAAACACATAAACAGTCTTGGCCTGCTTTGAGTTCCAAAGCAAAACAACAAGAGTGGTCTTATTACGATATTAAAGGATTAGTTGCTTCTTTAGGTTTGAGAGGGACGATATTTTGGGTGCCCTGTCAAAGTGAAGAGCCATTACTGCATCCTGATTTAAGTGCGCATTTATTGAATGAACAAGGTCGTATTGTCGGTCGGGTGGGTTTACTTCATCCTCATATTCAATCTATGTACGATTGGCCAGCATCATATTTAATTGAAATTGAGGCGGATTGTTGGAATCAAAAAAACAAACCTGTTTTTCAAAAGATGTCGAGATATCCTGTTATTTATCGTGATCTCGCTTTAGAATTGCCCCCTGGAACTGTGGCGCACAAGATCTTGCAACTCGTCAGAGAGGTATGTCCTTATTATAAGGATGTTAAGATTTTTGATTATTATCAACCTGAGCAAGGCCCCGCAAATTTAGGTATTCGTATCGCATTACAGTCCTTTGACCAAACATTAGAAGATTATCAGATTGTTGAATCTGTTGATAAAATTTTGAGTCATTTGGCTGAGAAATATCAAGTTTTCTTGAAAAAACAGTCGAAGGAATAAAAAATATCAAATTATTGTCATATTTTTTTGCAGGAGTCTTGAAAAAATATGACATATGATGAATAATCAAGAGGTTATAAAAATTATTCTGAATTTTAGGAGTCGATTGAACTCAATCGAATAAAAACGTTTTGAAGGAACAATACCATGGCAATTACAAAAGCAGATATCGCTCAAGATTTATTTGAGCAACTCCAAATTTCTAAAAAAGATTCTGTTGAGCTTACAGAGCTATTTTTTGAGGTCATCGCTCAAAATCTTGAAGACAGCCAGCCAGTTCGTATCTCAGGTTTTGGAAACTTTGAGCCTGCTCAGAAAAAAGAGCGTCCAGGTCGCAATCCAAAAACAAAAGAACCTGTGCCTATTTCTGCAAGATTTGTGGTCACTTATAAGCCTTCTCAGAAAGTTAAAGAACGCATTGAGTCTATCGATTCATCTCTTGTAGAAGTCTCTAAGCGCCGCGATCCCTCTAAATTACCAGAATATGCAGAAGATATAGATTAATTTTTTATCCTTTTCGTAGAGCCGTTCATGATAAATGCGGCTCTTATTTTTTTTATTGCTATTTATTCTCCCATCATGTCGCATATGTTTTCTGATATCGTTTATAATTTTTACCCCTTTCTTTCTAATTGCGCTTGGGCTGTTCAGGAATTTCCTGGCTGTTCGGCGATAATCCTATACTTTTTGACCCAGCTCCCTATTTCGTGGCGAAAAAAACAACCATCTTTGACATTCCAGCCAGATAACGACTTGTATCTCGTGTCTCGAGATCGCGATCTGGTAAAAACGAAGCATTCGGTGGCTCATAATCATCAATTTCAATTACAGAGAGATGGTTTTGCATTAAAATCTGCTCGTTTGAGTGCCAGTGCTCGTTCGAATTCAGCTTGGCAGACGCATAAAGAGCAATCTATACAAATCAATTTCTCTGAGGTTGTTGATTTGAATGTCGTTGATCTCGCGCATGATCATGCGCAGATTGATGCTATATCTGCTATGAATAGCAGAGCTCTGATCGATGAATATCAGAAAATCTGCACCCAATCTGGCAAAGATGCTGGATTTAGCTACTCTCAAAAAGTCGCTGCGAGCTTTTTAAAATTTTTGAGCAATTCAAAAGGCATTAAATATCAACTTAAAAAGACAATACCTCTTGTCCAAATTTTTCAAGCTTATTCATATGATTGCCCTGCAAGAAAAATATATGATGCTTTTTGCGGTTTGCTTCAGATCTATTCCAGCAAAAAGAGTGACGCTGTTTTCAAACATGAACAAAGCAGGCTATTGATTTACCACGTCATTATTTTTGTAAAATGGGAAATGACTTTTGAAGAAACTGCTCAAGATACGAAAGACACGATCCAATCTTATCTGGGAGCTTTAGAGCTCATGTTGCAAGATCTGTCTGTTCAAGATCAGCACAGTTCATCGTCTTCGATGGCGATATCCACTTCCGAAAGTCATTGGCCTTTTTTGTATGAAACACAAAAAATCTTTAATTCTTTTCTAAAAAAAGAACAAGCTATTGCGTATCAAGGATTTAAAAGCTCAACATTGATATATCGAGACTTTTTTGAGCTCATAAAGCGACTTCCTGAGAAGATATACATGCTGGATTTGCAGTTTTATGTGCAAAATATCTTTCTTAAACAATTTTGTTTGGGATTTTGTCATAATTTGCAACATATATCTGTTACGTCTTCTGATTCTGCGAGTGTATTGAGTTTTTTTGACTATCTTATAGCGGTTGATTCTGTCGTATATCAGCAAATATTGGCAGATAAGTGCAATAATCAACACACTCGACTTTATGCATTGTTGCGTTCAGAGATTTATGACAATGTGAATCGTGTGTTGTTTCGTCGCAATATCGATATTTTCAGAAAATTTTCTGGAAATTTAAATGAGCAGCATATTGTAATTAAAAAATTGATATGTATGGACTTTTTTAAGTCTGTACAGCGAATTTCTGATAAGATATTTATGCCGAATTTGCAGGATCATGTGAAAAATATTTTTCTTAAAAATTTTGGTTTGGAAATAGATCATCATGTGCAACATATACCGATTGCGCATGATGAGTGCGATAATCAGCACACTCAACCTGATCCATTTCCGCCCTCAGAGATTTGTGACAATATGAATTGCTTGTTGCTCTTTCAAAATATCACTATTTTCAGCAAATTTTCTGGAAATTTAAATGACCAGCCTATCGTGAATACAGACGATGTCAGTACAGAAAAAACAAACATCTCTCGTTCAAGGATGTGTTTAATGAGATGATCTGTATGATCAGCTCTCTTTTTGTGGCCTATTTGGTTCAAAAGATCAAGAGAGCTCATCGAGGATGCTCATCGAGGACGCTGAGCATCACTTGCGAGAGACTCATTTACAACAAAGAGTTATAAATCATCAGTCTTTGAGATACCTGTGATTTTTTCATATCACCTGATATCTGCATGATCTGGAAAGACATCGCCAAATGGCAATGTATGCAGATTGTCTTTTTGTGAATGCGTATGATGAATCTGCCAATCTACACGCCATACCTTATTGCGAAGCGCAACACTTAATAGCCCTCTTTCACCTAAAATGTGATCAGGTTCTACTTGATAAATGCGCACATAAATTTTTGATTTGTCTTGCAAGGCCAAAAGAGTTCGTATATTATCCAGCTGCCATAATAGACCTAAGGTGCGTTCTAAAATGTCTCCAAAAAACCCATAAAGGTTATGTGCTGGATCGCTCAATTGTGTAAATGTGCGATCTAAAATGATGAGCAGATCTGCTTTGGAAAAAATTTTTTCTAAGATTGGTGCTGTAGAAAGAGCTAAGCCACCACCTAAAGAGTGGCCTAAAATTTCAAGATGCTCAATCTGATCAGGCTCTATAGATTGTGCTCGCAAATAGTCAGAAATATTTTTTTCAAAACAGTGTTTGTAAGAATCTTCGGAGCTTTTGGGCCATAATGGAATCGAAAGAACAGAGCAGGATGCCTGCGATAACCGTTCTCCGTTTGCAAGTTTATAAGATGCAAATAACTGATAGATTTCTTCTTGTGTTTCATTATTACCACTAAAGATCATCACTAAATGTTTATGCATATTATTTTGATGATGAGTCATAATGTCAAAGGAGCTTTCTCGTAAAGAGCCAGGGAAAAGCAAGCGTTGAATAATCGGTGTAAAAAAATACTGCGATGTTTCTAAGATCTTTTTACGAATTCGCATAGGAAAAAATGCGATAATCAATAACAAAAAAGCTTGAAGGAAAATTAAGCAAACGCGGGCAATAATGTACAACATGGCGGCATACAATCTTTTTTCAATTATAGCTTTTTATTCTTTGATCTGCATCAAATGTGCTTTACCTTTCTCTGTGATTTTTCTTCCTCGTGCTGTTCTTTGTATAAAATTTTGCTCTACAAGATATGGCTCAATGACATCCTCTAAGGTTTGTTTGTTTTCTCCTAAAGACAGAGCTAAGGTCTCGAGGCCAACCGGACCACCTGCATAATCTTCAGCCAGGCATCGTAAAAGACGCCGATCTTGTGTGTCGAGTCCTCTATCATCTAAATCCAATGCTTTTAGATAGGTTTTTACTTCTCCGATAGTAGACGAGACTGTCAAAAAATCTCGCAATCGCTTAACAAGGCGCAGTGCAACACGAGGTGTGCCTCTCGCACGCGTCGCAATTAAAGAAATATCCGTTTTCGATATGGGAAGGCATAATTCTTTTACATATAATTCAATAATTGTTTCTAAGGATTCTATAGAATACGGTAGAAGACGAAATAAAATTCCAAAGCGATCACGTAATGGCGCAGAGATCGCTCCTGGTTTCGTTGTTGCGCCTATCAAGCAAAAAGGTGCTAAATCAATGCGCATTGAACGAGCGCCCGCACCTTCTCCTATCATCACATCTAAATGGTAGTCCTCCATCGCGCCGTATAGCATCTCTTCAATTGATGGAGACAAACGGTGAATTTCATCAATAAATAAAATATCGCCAGAATTCAGTTGTGTCAGAAGAGCGGCTAAATCCCCACTTTTTTCTATTGCAGGCCCGCTAATACTATGAATCATAGCTCCCATCTCTCGAGCAATAATTTGAGCTAAAGTCGTTTTCCCTAAACCAGGAGGCCCCATTAAAAGGACATGATCCAGTGGTTCTTGACGCTCCAAAGCAGCCGACATATAAATTTTTAACGCATCACAGATTTTTTCTTGGCCTATATACTGAGCCAGTTTTTTAGGGCGCAAAGCACGTTCATTCTCTAACTGTTGCATGCGTGCCTCGTAAATATTTTAATGCGTCCTTGAGCCCATGCGTAAAATCTTGAGCATCAATTTTGGATAAGGCTGTTTCAATAGCGCTTTTCTGAAATCCAAAATTTTCTAAAGCAGAAAGCAACTCCATATTTAATGAAGTTGTATTCGCCCCTTGAGGTACAGCTGTCATTTCTATTTCACTGATCAGTCGTTGAGCTGTTTTTTTTCCGATGCCTGGAATTTTGAGCAGTTCTGATGGATTTTGATTGCGACATGCATCAAGGAGCACTTCTCTTGGATGATTCATAATACTTAAAGCGAGCTTGGGCCCAATAGATGCAATTTTTAGCAAAGATCGAAAAAAGATTCGTTCTTCCTGATTCTCAAAGCCAAAAAGAGTAGGCCCTTGTTCTTTCCAGATCATTTCTGTGATGATGCGATAGGATTGATTGAGCGCATAAATTGCCGCATTTGGGCAAAAGATTTTAATGGACCATATATTTTGAATGGAGAGAGAAATCTCGTTGCCAGCTGCATGTTCAATTTTTCCATAAACTGATTCCAGCATATACCTAACCTCCTAGCTTCTGACGTCTTTGATGATAAATATGGCACAATCCAATCGCAATCGCATCACTTTGATCGTTTTTCATCTTAAAGGCTTTTAAATGAGGGAAAGTGTTTTGCACCATAAAAGCAACCTGTTCTTTTTCTGCTGCTCCATACCCAGTAATCGTTTGTTTGATTTCTCTGGGCGAATACTCCGCGTAATCATGAACATCTGCACATAAGCCACAAATGACACCCCTAATCTGTGCGATTTTTAGAGCCGCATCTTTGTTTAAAGACACAAACGCTTTTTCTAAAACTAAAACGTTTGGCTGGTATTGAGCACACAGGTGTTCCATTTGTTTTTTTAAGATCTGAATTTTTATCCAAAGGGGAACCGCGGATTTTCCAAGTTCAATAATCCCCGATCCTAAATGCGATAAAGATGGGCCTTCAATTACAGCCCACCCTGTTGTTATCGATCCTGGATCACAGGATAAAACACGTATCATGAAAGTTCATCACTCCACTGTGCGTTACAAAAGAGTGCTTGGACGTCATCGTGTTCATCCAGTTTTTGATATAAAGAAAAGACTTTCTGTTCTAATTCTTTATCGCTGATAGTGATCGCCGATGGGCATAGTTTGGTTAACTCTTTCGAAACAATTGTTAAATTGTGAGAGGCTGTGAATTTTTGTAACTCCTCAAAATCTTCTGCAGCGCAGTAAATGATAATATGTTGCTCGTCTTCTTCAATATCTACAAATGGAGCATCAAGTAAAATTTCCATGACATCATCAAATCGCCCCTGATGATCAATGACGAGAATACCTCTATTTTCAAATAAATAACTCACAGATCCAGCTGTTCCTAAATTGCCACCAGATTTTGTGAAAAGATGGCGGATTTCTGAAACAGTTCGATTTTTATTATCTGTCGCGCATTCCACATAAAATGCAATTCCACCAGGCCCATAACCTTCATAGCTGATTTCAATCAATTCAAATCCATCGCCTGTGCCCGATCCTTTAGCGATAGCTTTTTGGATAGTGTCTTTACTCATATTACTATCCAGAGCTTTTTCTACTGCGGATCGTAAACGAGCATTTGTTTCAGGGTCAGCTCCATTTTTAGCAGCAATTGTGATTTCTCTGATAAGACGCGTGAAAATTTGACCACGTTTTGCGTCTTGCGCATTTTTTCTATGTTGAATGTTTTTCCACTTACTGTGACCTGCCATACGTTTCTCATTTTATTCAAATTGTTTCACTATGATACTCAATGGATTTATTGGGCTCAATCATCTTTGCTAGAAAATTTCATATTGAAAATTCTTCAGTAGAGCTCGTGTTCGTTTCCCACTCAAAAGCACTACAGTGTTTAATAAATCTGGAGTAAGCTTTTTTTCTTTCTTCTTTCGTTAAGTTGAGTTTCCATCCCAATCTTCGATCTATTAAATCTTCAAAAGATCGTACCCATTGCGTTTGCATCAAAAATTTGACCTCATGAGCGTATAAGTTTTTTATGATCAGAGGACCGAGATCATCTTGTGTACGAATATTTTTTAACAGTGTTGCACAGCGCATACCATAAGATTTGCCCAATCTCTCTCGCAGATCGAGCTCTAAAAAAGAGTAATTTTTTTCTAACCAGTTCAGGATATCTTTGAGAGAGAGTCTTTCTTGTGCACCAGCCGCTCTTTTGGTTTGTGTCCAGGGTCTTCCCATTTGAGGATAAATTTTTTGGGCCTTACTGACTAAATTCTCTGCTGTTTTGCGCGCAGATGTCATTTTTCCACCAATAAGGGTAAAGATTGGCCATTGATGGATTGGACATTCAAAACAGACAATCTCACTTTCACGCGATGTGGTTGCACCTGGCTTGGGGTCAAATGGCAAGCATCGGATACCTGCGTAAGCATGAATAACAGATCGATGTGCTGCCTGTGGCCCTAAAACTTTTTCTGCAACTTCGATGAGATAATCAATTTCAATTGGGGATGGACGTGCATGCTCAACAGGAGATTCCACAGCATAATCTGTTGTTCCAATAATCGTATTCTGCCCTTTGGGAATAAAGAAAATAAGACGACCATCATCGTTTTCAAAAGCGATCGCTTTCCCATCACTATCGAGGATATGATCTAAGACAATATGTGATCCCTGTACGAGTGAAATCGGAATATGAAAATTCAAGTGATATTCTGAAAAAAATTGATTGACCCATGGCCCTGTCAGGTTATATAGGATTTTTGAACAGATGTTGAATTGCTCACCATCTTGCTCATATTGAATAATCCACCCTTGTGCAGTTGAGTTAATAGTTTTAATTGATGCGTATGTCGCAATTTTTGTGCCCATATCTTGCGCTAATTGTGCATCACTGATGACAAGTCGATTTGATTCTGTTTGGGCATCAAAAAAAGACCAGAGATTATAAGATTTTTTCTGATGTATATGATCTAAACACCGATTGTGTTCGAAAGATGTTTTTTGTGAACGCGGTAAAAAGTGTCCTCGCATGAGATCATAAAATGAGAGCCCCATGCGTACTAACCATTCTGGACGAAGCCATTTTTTCTTTTGAATTAAAAGAAATTCTAACGGCTGAAGCAAATAAGATGCATTTTGTAATAAGAGTTTCTGTTCTGCGAGTCCTTCTTTAACCAGTCCAAAATTAAACTGATCTAAGTATCTTAATCCACCATGTATTAATTGGGTGTTATATTGAGTAGTCTGAGCACCCAGATCTCCTTTCTCTAAGACCAACGCTTTTAAACCGCGACCAGCAGCGTCAACAGCAGTTGCAGCACCGTGGATTCCTCCGCCAATAATAACAACGTCGAAGTGTTTTAATATCATGTGAAACTATCTTTATTTCTGAGACTTTTTATAATCTATTAAAGTACAATTTTATCAAAAATGCTAAAATCCTTTGAAAAGCTCTATTCTTTGTGTCTGTCTTACTTCCGTATGTATCGGTTCTTTTTTCACCTTGCAGCTCTTTGCAGATCTCAGTTCGATGCATAAAAAATGTGCTCAAATCCGCACAAAAATTTTTACACAATATCATTCTCAGTTGAGGATCTGCCGTAAATCACAAAAACTCTTGTATCAACGAAAAGATCATAAGTATTATGCTCTTTACGATGAGAGTGCTTTTCTAAAGATAGATGAAAGAAATAATGATTTTTTGGATTCATATGGCCTGTGTATACAAAATTTCTGTGATGATTCAATATGAGTGTTTATATTTAAAATTTTTTCTCACTCAGCACCTGTTGTGAAATATGAACTATTCTTGTGGCTAATATCTTTTGAGCAATATAAGTTTTTGCGTTTATGAATAATGTTTCAGAATTTCCAGTCGCTATGATTACAGGATCAACTCGTGGAATCGGGAAAGCTATAGCTTTAAAATTGGCATCTCTGGGATATGCAATTGTTGTTTGTGGCAAAACTCGCGATCCACATCACATTCTTCCTGGTACAGTGGATCAAACAGTGCAGGAAGTGCAAGCTTTAGGTGTGCCGGCCATAGGATGTGTGATGGATGTGCGTTTCGAAGAACAAGTGAAAACGTGCATTCAAAACATTCAGGAAACTTTTGGTCGTTTGGATATTTTGATTAACAATGCTAGTGCTATCGATCTTTCATCGATTCATGAATTGAGTGAAAAAAAATATGATTTGATTATGCAAGTGAATGCAAAAGGGACCTATTTTTGTTCAAAACATGCTTTTCATTTACTGTGCCAAGCAACTAATCCTCATATCTTAACTCTTTCTCCTCCTTTGGATCATGATTTAAAGTGGTATAATCCGCATTTGGCATATACTCTGTCCAAATACAATATGTCATTGATTTCAGCAGCGTTGGCTGCTCAGTGGAAAAAACATAATATAGCTGTAAATACCTTGTGGCCCAAAACTATTATTGCGACGGCAGCTATTGAAATGAATTTTCCCAAAGAATTTATGAAAAAAGCGCGTCATGCAACAATCGTGGCTGATGCTGCTGCATTTCTTTTTAGAAAGAAAGCGACTGAGTGCACTGGGTATCATTTCTTAGATGAAGATGTGTTGCGTGCAGAGGGGATTGAGGATTTCTCAAAATATGCCATCGATCCGAATCAAAAACTTATACCCGATCTTTACATTTCTTAAATAAAAAATATACCATGAACAATTTGCATTCTTGTCTATACTTAAAGAGAGAGCTGATGGATTTTCCCAAAGAAACAAACTTATCCCCTTTGAAATTTTTATTTGTTCAAAGGGGTCTTTTTTTTTCTGCGCTTTTTTTTACAGCGAATCTCTGTGCTTTTGAGCAGCATTGGGCTTTCAGCACACAGCATTCTTCAACACTCTATCGTCATCAAGCTGATGGTCATGCAAATACTCTGGACACTGAGAGTGATTTTTCATGGGGATTGAAAGAGGCATCATATCATCTGACACAGGCTCTTGGTCTTAATAAAGTGAACGGTCATATTGGTCTCGGTATTCAGCCTACATATCAGGGAGAGTTTTACAATGATGGCCTCGATCGCATAGCAGAAAATCAGGTTGCTTTTTGGAATGCTTATTTGAGTTATGAAGACTCTTGCTGGGGGACTGCACTTGGTCTCATTCAAGATAGAGACAAATTTCTGAGTTACTCGGATCGGCTCATGGGTGAGATAGAAGGATCTGTGCATTTTTTACATATGAGACACTCTCATCTTTCAAGCAGCTTATGGTTATTGAAGCATCCGCTGTTGATAAAATTTGATTTATGGGATCATTCTGGTGCGCGGGGTATCAAGAATTTTTCTGATATAACAGATGTTCAGGTAGAGAGTTTTCATGATCTGAATGTGGGCTTAGCGAATACCTTTCTTGATACAACATCTTTTTCTCAAGGTGCTGTTCGTACAGCTTATGCGATGACCTTAGGTTTTATACCATTTAGTACGGCACATAAAGGTGTATCCTTAAACGCACAGTTTTTATGTGCACCCTTTGAGCAACCATATCTTGTAGCGGTAGCTTCAAATTATGGCTCCGATACAGCATTAGGGCTAAGTGTTTATAATATTTTTTCACAACTGCATTTAACCTATAAGTATTATTGGGATCATTTCGCATTTGAAGGTCATTGTGAGTATGTCCATAGCCCAGTCACTGCTGTTTATGCAATTGGGCAAGATATGAATGCAGAAATCTTTAATCAAAGTGCTTATGGGCATTGCTATGATCTCAGCGTTCTATATCATACCGGCGCCAGTGGAGATTCTTATCGTATGGATCCAAGAAGCGGATCAATTCACACGAGTGGTAAAGGATGGATTGTTGGATTAGGTTATGGATCTAAGACACAAAAAAATATTTTTGCTTTAATGTCCAATGAGGGCAAAGAGGATTTTCTTTTGAGTGCCTACCCGAATGTTACAGGGGCAAATCGTTTATCTGAGTCATTCGGATCTTATGCATCTGTCGCACAGAGTGCTTATGTGTTTTATGCAGTAGATAATAGTATTCCAGCAGATCAAGAGCAGCCCTATGTTCTGAAATCCACTACGACCCCTAATGTCCAAAATGGACAAGAAGCATTCCATATTAAATCGAAAACATTTACTTTGATGTTGAATTATCGCTTCGGACAAAGCATCGAATGGACCAATACACTTTCTTTTATTCAAAGATATAAATTAATTTTCGGTCAAGATGTGGATAACACAGATACCGATCGACCAGCATATGCCGCATCACCGCAAAGTGCACATCGTTCTGTTTGGAGAAGCGGGGTCACTCTCAATTTTTAAAAAGCACATAGAATACTAGCGATCTTAAGGATGAAACATGAATAGAGTATTAGCTATACAATCGATTTTTTATGCTATCGCAATGATCGCAGGAAATGTCGGAGCAAGCACAGGATTTTCTGGATGGCTGAGAATGGATGCAACTTTAGATCATAAAATTAATAACTCGCAGAATGTGGCTTTAAATGAGCCCGCTCGATGGGATATCACAAGAGCACGTCTACGTTATACTCACAATTGGTCTGGATGGGTCAATCAACTTGAAACAGTGATTGAATTGCATTTGGATACTGAGCCGACATCATTTGTAAAAAACAGTTTTCTGGTGCAATCACAGTCTTTGAGTTTGAAGACGCAGCTTTCGCAAGCTTATGCAGCGTACCGTTTTAATAAAAATATTTTTAAAGCTGGGCTAATAGAGGCTCCATCTCTGAGTCAAGAAATTTCCTGTGCTTCTCTAGGGTTTGATCAGCCTATTGGGACAATTATTGGTTTTGGTGGGTATCATTTAGGAATGACTTATGAGTTGATCAGTGGGCCATATAGTGGTGTTTTTGGGGTATGGCAACAAGGACAGGGGCTATCAAGCACAGGTGGAACTTATCAGTCTATTCAGAATTTTGCCCCCGTAACTGAGACAGTAACACCATCTTTTTTAGAGGGAGCAGTGGCCCCTGATACTAATCTCGATCCAGCTGAGGTGTCTAAGTCTTTTGATAGTGGGTCATTTTCATCGAAATATATCCCTTTTTCCTTTGGGGGGCGTGCAAATTATTATTTTAGATTTCGCACCTTAGAGACTTGGGGTGTTTCATTAGCAGCTGCTCATCAAAAGTTATCGTACCCTTTAGTCTTGGCTGTTTTATACGATCCCTATGTGCCCAGTCAGGTCGCTACTGTTGATCAAGAAGCTATTGCAGCACAGGGGGCTTATCGACTCACATCCTTTAAATCAATGAATCATTATCATTTGGAGTGTTTGAGGACTATCGGCCCTTTTAGGGCTTCCGCTGGTTATTCTGAACAAGTCTTACCACGCGATGTTCAAATACAAGTGATCACGAATGATACGCAGGGAGGCACGCCGACTCAGCCTGTAGCGCCTTATGTATTGGAAGATGGTGGTCGGGTCTTTGGATATTATATTGAAGCGGGACATTTGCTTTTTGGAAAAGGCTTTAATGTTGATCGTTCTAAAAACTCAGTGAGTTCGATTGTGTTAGGGAATCAGGGCTGGGGCTTGGAAATTGGAGCGCGTTGGGGATTGGAGAGACGGCGTAATATTTTGGCTTTAATGGATATGGTCGGTGCAGACGATTTTTCCGCGAGTGTTTATCGTGATACGAGTGGTGCAGGCCGCCTGAGGTTGCATGGTATTGAAGAAGTGAATGGCTCTCGGTATCAGATTGTGTGTGTTGATAATCAGAGCCCCAACTATATCGATCCTCTTGTTGAAAAAAATGGTACTTTGTTTGGTTTAGGGAGCGTCACTGAAGAAACTAAATCTTTTCAGACTTTGGCGACTGGATTCGCCTTTTTTTTACAATATTATCCAGCAGATGCTATTTCTATAAAAGCTGAATTTGATTGGAAAAATTATCAAAAACGCATATATCTGAGAGATAATAACTATAGTGATTCGATTCATTTTAAAAATATTCACACTTTCAAATTGAGAATTGAATCTGTCTTTTAAACAGGGATTTTTTATAAGCGACCGATCTTTTCGAGGCACTAAGAAATGACATTATTGAAAGATAAGCAGCGCTAAACAGAGGTCTCTGAGTCATTGCGGTTGTGTATAAAAAAAATTCTCATAGGAGTGCTCTTTTATGGAAAACGAGATTTGAGGGCCATTTTCTAGAGATATCAAAACCTTGGCTAGATTATGAAAATAAAAAAGATCTGAAAAAATAAGAGCTTATATTTTATTTGAGTTTGACTTTTTTAAAACCTATATCTATAAAAGAAATAAGAGTCGATGTCTTAACAAAACATGCACAGAGACTTGAAATTCCGCATTTAGGCAAATGACTGGCATTTGACTTCATAAAGCTGTTTGCTATAAATGTAGTGAGTCATAAATTTTATGAGATCAAGGTGAGGGATTTTAAAGGGACTCATGAAGAGCATTTAAAAACTCAAATCTTAGTTTCTAAAAAATTAGGAAGTTTGTTTCAACATATTGGGAGAGAATATTCATGAGAAACACAACCCTTTCTCGTCTAGCTCTATTAGGCTTGGCATCTGTATCCGCTATCGCTTTTGCTGCAAACACTATCACTGGAGAAATCCGTTTTGATGGTCGTTTCACAACATCTCAAAAAGGAACAGGTGATTCATCTGTGCCTGACAATCTAGAAAAACCAGATAATCTTTTTGTGTCCCGTGCGCGTTTAAATTTCATGGGTGATGTGGCAAAAAGCTGGACATATGGAATTCGTTTAGAGTATCCAGAGCATGAAAATCAGCAGCTTATCAGTATGAATTCTGATGCAGCAGCTGTTACTGATCATGTGTTTTTAGATGAAGTTGCAACATTGAATGCTATTGATGCATCTATTTCTAGAGCTTATCTCGCATGGTCTGGAATTGAAAATATTAATATTATGATGGGACGTATCGGATGCCCTGAAATCACTGCAGATAGACTTTATTATCAACCATTTGTAGGTAGCTATCCTAACAATATGGCTGTAGGCTCTGTTATTGGTTATGCAGGTAATCATGCAGGTTTCTCTATTGATGGAAAAGCTGGTCCAATTGGGTATGCTTTTGGTTTTTGGAAACAAACAGGTTTTAGAAAGCTTGAGTCTGTAACGATGCCAGCAGTTGCTGCATCTGATCCAACATCATTTACTGATTTCCAACAAGCTGTTGCTACTGGTCCTTTCACATCCGCTTCAAACTTTGATACAAAAAGCCTACGTCTTGGATACGGCGGACGTTTAAGCTTTGCTAACAAGATGAACGGGACAACTTCTTATGGTTTAGCAGTCGGTTATAATCAAGCTCCTATGAATATGCCTGTTGTGGTTGCAACTGTTGGTTCATTTGATGATACCACTACAAGCGGAGACGAAATGCGATACGGTGTTTCAGGATTTAATACTCTATCAAACTTCGCTGTGGATGGATCTGTTGCCTTTGGTGCCTTCCAGGTCAACGCTGGTTATCAAAATCAAAAATTGAAAAATGATACAGCAACAAATGCTATTTACAATAGTGCTGGTGGCGCATCTCAAGTTTTCCAAAATGATGGTAAAGCAACATCTTGGTGGATTGAGGGTGGCTACTTGATTATGGGAGATTCCTATAAATTTGATGAAGCTAAGGCTGTTGTCAGTGGTGTAAAACTTCGTGAAAATCAAGCAGGACTAGAAATTGTTGCTCGTTATGGTAATGAAAATCGTCGTAACGTTTTGGCACTTACAAACGCTGTTGGATATTCTGATTTCACAGGCTCTGTCCAAAGCGGTGCAGCTCAGCTTATCGGTGCTCAGATCGTTGATGAAGGAACATCCAATAAATACATGCTCATTTCTGCTGACAACTCTTTAACAAATACAACATCTGCAAATAAAGGAGCTGTACAGATCGTTGTTTCTGATGAAAAAGCTTATGAGTCCAAGTCCAGTGGATATGCAGTTGCGCTTAAGTATTACTTTACAGAAGCTGCAAATGCAACTTTAGAATTTGAAAATCGTTCTAATGAGTTCAATCGTATTTCTGCGAACTCTGCAGATCAAGATTCTCTTTATAGCGATTCTGTTTCTACAATTCGTCTTCAAGCTGCATTTTCTTTCTAAGAAAGCATTCTTGATCTCGATGACAGCCTTCCCTTTTCAAAGGGAAGGCTTTTTAATACGATTGGGTTTATGAGATTTTTTTATTTGGCTTTGATTTCTTTATCTCTTAGCGGATGTCAAATTTCATCCAATGAGATTGATCCATATGAGCAATATAATCGAGAGGTTTTTGCTTTTAATGAGCAGGCTGATGAGCATATTATTGCCCCTATTGTTTCATTGTACCAAACAATCGTACCACTGCCTTTTCGAGTCGGAATCAGCAATTTTTATGCAAATGTTGCTGAGGTTGCGTACGGTCTAAACTTTTTCTTACAAAAAGATTACGAGCATGCATACCATAGTTCTATTCGTTTTATAGTGAATAGTACTTTTGGGGTAGGCGGCCTTTTTGATATGGCGCATGATTTGGGCTTGCCTAAGAAGAAAAATGATTTTGGTAAAACACTATATGTCTGGGGAGTGAAAGAATCACCCTACATGATATCGCCTTTTTGGGGGCCTACAACGACACGCGATATGATTGGTATGTCTGTTGATAGAGTGTTGCTGAATCCTTTGAATTATTATGGCACCGGGGATTTGCGCGTTGAACTTTTACTGCTCAATGGAATTGAAACACGTGCTTCATTATCGGAGTATTTGAATCATATGAATCAAACAACTTTTGTTCAAGATCGTTATTTGTTTGTCAGAGATTCTTATTTACAATATCGTAAAAATTTTCTCAATGATGGGCAGCATAATTGGGATGATTTTTATGATCTCGATTGGTCACAAGAAAAGGAAAGTTCTGTTTCTAAATAGCAGCTTTCTTTATATTCAGATTAGATTGTGTCTAGCTAAGTTTTTTTTTTTTCATTAGAATGAGTCCTGATAGCATTTTTAGCTAATGAATGATTGCTAAGATAAGGATTCCTTCTATGAAACGCAGCTCTTTCTCTTTTTTTCTTTTGACAGCTTTGTCTTTTTCCGCTGCACATGCGGCGCCTATTGACAAGATTTCCGGTTCTCTTTTTTTTGAGGCTCAATTTCCTTTTAAACCCGAAGAGCTCAGTGATAATCTCCTGATTTCAAGAGCGCGTTTGGATTTTAAAGGTTCATGGTCTCAGAAGTTTTTTTATAAAATTCGATTAGAACGCCCTTCCTCTACAATTAATGATTTTTCAAAAGCCGTGATTCCTTCCGCTGTAATCAGTTATACGGTTTTTGAAGATACATTAAAATTGAATGTGGGCCGAGATGCTCCAGGATACTCTCAAGCCGGCACAGAATCACAATCTTATATAGAGCGCTCACTGGGTGTTTTGGAAGATAGTATCGGTAAAAAAATAGGAGCGAATATTTCAGGGGTCTATGATCAGACTTATGGGTATTCCCTAGGTTTATGGTCCACTACAGCTCGTGCTTCCATTATAGATTATTCGTATAGTAAGATTGCGATTGACAGTGATGAAGTGTCTTTGGATGATGTTTTCATCGATCAGGTGACTTATAACGGCAATACCCCACAAGTCTCTTTTGATCAGGAGTCTGTGCGCTTTGCTCTAGGTGGCCGTGTTAATGCAGTTCTTCTCAATAGAGGACTTTTTTCTTATGGTGTTGGCGCAGGTTTGCAATCTTTAGATGTCATTGTTCCTTTAGTTGTGCAGTCTCAAGACTGGACTCAAATAGGGAATACAAATATTGCCTACCATACAACCTTTGAGAAAAGGATCGCGGGTACGATTGATCATTCTTTCGGTTGGAAAAATTTTGTTATTAATTCCGCATATCATTATTTTAAATATTATCGTGATAATGAAAGTAGCATAGCAAAAACATCTGTACCTGCAGATTTAAATGTTTTTCAAAGAAAAAATCAAGCAAGTTCAGGATATTTAGAGCTCTCCAGCCTGGTTGTGGGTGATCGTTATCAAATCAATCCCAGTTCAGGCGTTGTGAATAAAATCATCCCTGATACAAACTATGGTTCTTTGGAAGTCGCGATGCGTTTTGGATATGAGTATTATTATAATGCTGCAGCAGCACAATTTATTAAAAACTCTTTTTCATCTAGCCCAGCTGTTCCATTTAGCTTCTCTAAAGATCCCGGTTATAATCTTGCTACAATCACACAAGATCTAGAAGAAGATTTTATTGTGAGAGTTAAAGGATGGACATTTGCAACATCTTATGCAGTCAACCCATCTATTTGCCTCAAAGGAGAGTACTATCATCTGAAAACCTCTTCTAAAGTCAATGGTATTTGGACTACATTAGAAAAAGAACAAGGTCTTCGTTTCCGCTCTGAATTTTCTTTTTAAAATTTACTCAAGAAAAAGCATAGCAATCGGTATGGTTGCTATGCTTTTTAGCTGTTTGCCATAAACTCTTTCGATCGCTTATTCTGAAATATCTTTTCTTCAGAGGTGATCTTAAGTGTCAAAATTATCCGTCCATCTTTTGATTGTCGATCATGAGACCATGTTTCGAGAATCCCTTTCAGTTTATTTAGAAGATGCAGGTTATCACCTGTCCTTAGCACCAAACGGACAAGAAGGTCTTAAGCTTTTTACCCAATCCAAGCCAGATTTGCTGATTTTAGATTTGGATTTGCCTCTTATGAGTGGAATTGAAGTCATGAAGGCAGTTCGTGCAATTGATCCAGAAATTCCAATCTTAATTTTGACAGCAGTGACTGAAAGTCATGAAATCATACAAGCCTTGCGTTTATCTATCCAGGATTTTCTGATTAAACCATTAGGGGATTTTTCGATTGTAGATCGATCCATTCAAAAAGCTTTAGAGAAAAAATATCTCAAAGAAGAAAATGAAAAAATCCGTCATACCCTGTTGGAAGATCAGGAAGCAGGCAAAACAGTTCAAGAAAAAACACTGCCACCAGTGGTCTATCTTAAAGATGATATCCGTATTGAGCATCATGTTGAGCCAATGCTTTATCTGTCAGGTGATTTTGTTGATTATATTGAACTCGATGATGATCATTTAATTTTTTATGTTTGCGATGTTTCCGGACATGGAGCCGCTGCAGCCTTCGTCACTGTTTTAATTAAAATGTATATTCGCGAACTCGCAACGGCCTATCTCACAGATCATGATCAAAGGATCGTTGTTCCACATTTGCTCTTACAATCCATTGCCAAAGAGGTGCATGGAGAAAAGCTTGGAAAATATTGTACGATGCTTTACTTCGTCTATTATAAAAAACTCGATGAAATTCATTATTCTGTAGGTGGGCATTACCCGAATCCAGTCATTATCCAAAAAGGTGAGCCTCGATATCTACCTGGACGTGGATTCCCTGTAGGGATTTCTGCTTCTATGTCATATAAAACTGAGATTATCGAAGTGCAACCGCCTTTTCGTATTGTTTTGTTCAGTGACGGTATTTTTGAAATTTTGAGTGGGAATTTTGATGACAAAGATCAACATCTTCTAGACCTGCTGAAGCAAACAAATCAAACTTTTGATTCTGTAAATCAAGTTTTCAAAATCACGACCACTCCAGATAGACTTGATGATATTTCCGTTCTTGTTTTTTCTAAAGGAGAGTCTCTATGACTGAGTATACCGATGTATCTGCCGGAGAAGAAATGATTCCTTTTGTTGCGAAAAAAGTCACATTTCTTCTGAAATCGTTTTATCCTTTTGACGAAGCACATTTCGAAATTTTAGAATCTCAGCCACAATCAGATTTTTTCGATCTGTTGAAATGTTTGAAAAATTGTGGTTGCGAAATTATTGAACGCAAGAATCGTGCGCCTTATCTCACAACTAAAGCAATTTGTGAAATTATTTGTCTGTCAGATCAGAGCTATTGGATCTACCATTCTCATAGTCAAATCGATTCTCCCACAGCGATTTCTTTGAGTTCTGCAGAGCTCAAGACGGAGATGAATGATGATTTTATTAATCAAATTCAAGCTGTCTATGAAATTTATAGTCCTCTTATTTTAGAGCCAGAAAGCTCTTATCCTCATTTAAAAGAAAATAAACACTGGTTTTGGTCAACTTTAGAGCCGCTATATAGCGTTTATGGCTCTGTCGCAGTGGGGACAGTTTTTATTAATATTTTCGCTTTGTTTAGTTCCGTGTTTTCAATGAATGTCTATGATCGTGTGGTTCCTAATGGAGCTGTCGAAACGTTATATACTTTGTCTTTCGGAATGCTGATTCTTTATAGTTTTGATTTGGCTTTTAAAATTTTAAGAAGCAGATTGCTTGATGCAGCAAATTTACAAATTGATATTGCCCTGAGTAAACAGATTTTTGAGCATCTCTTGAAAGTCCCTCTTGCCCTGAAACCAAAATCATTAGGTGGCTTTTCCTCTTTGGTGACTCAATTTGAGTCTTTTAGAGAATTTTTTGCATCGGCAACTTTAGCGACTTTAGTGGATCTTCCTTTTATGTTCCTTTTTATTGGTATGATTGCTTATATGGGGCATGCTTTGGTCTGGACACAGCTCATTACAGTGCCTCTTGTTGCGATGATCACTCTAGGAACTCAGTGGCTTTGTCAAGAGCGTGTCAAAAAACAGCAAAAAACATCTTCGCAGAAGCAAACTCTTTTAGTTGAATCGCTTTATAATTTAGAGTCCATAAAATTTTGGGGTGCAGAAGATGTTTTTCAAAGACGCTGGGCACTCGTTTTAGAAAACTCTGCTCAGGTTCATCGCGAAATAAAATCTATACAAACAGTCTCTTCGTATTTATCGCAAACGGTGCAATCATTGGCCTATGTTTTGATGATCACTTATGGAGTGTTGATGATTTTAGAAGGCTCTTTAACAATGGGAGCCTTGATTGGGTGTTCAATTTTATCATCAAGAGCCTTAGCACCGATCTTACAAATAGGACAGCTTGTTTTAAAGTGGCAGCAAGCTAAAAATTCTTATCAAGCGATGTCGCAGTTAGTCGCTTTACCTTCAGAATCTAAAAAAGAAGGACTTTCTGCACATAATATTGATGGGTTTTTTGAATATCAATCTGTGACTTTTCGTTACAGCGCAGATCATCAACCTTCCCTGAATCAAGTGAACTGTCAAATTCGACCAGGAGATAAAATCGGCATTGTTGGACCTAATGGATCTGGAAAATCCACATTTTTAAAAATGATGCTGGGCCTTTATGTGCCGACAGAGGGTCAGGTGCGTCTCGATGGGTTTCATCTTCAGCAGTTTAATATGTCCGATCTGCGTCAAAAAATAGGTTATGTGCCACAAGAAGTGCAACTGATTTCTGGGACCTTGAAGGATAATTTATTAATTGGCTGTCGCTCTGTCTCTCAAGAGCATTTAATCCAAGTCTTAAAAGATAGCGGAATTTATCAATGGATTTCAGGCCATCCCAAAGGATTGGACATGTTTATTGAGGAAAGGGGACAAAATCTCAGCGGTGGTCAGAAACAATCCATTGGTTTGGCGCGTGCTTTGATGTCGAATCCAAAAATTCTATTGCTAGATGAGCCGACAAGCTCTTTAGATTTTCAGGCAGAAAATTCTTTTATTGAATCATTAGAGCGTTGTTTGGAGAACCGTACCTTGGTTGTCGTTTCACATCGACATGCTCCATTGAAATTGTGCAAAGAAATTTTAGTGTTTCAAAACGGACAGATTGTTAAGCGTCAAGAATTATCTATGGCGCCAACATCTCATGCTTCTTAGGAGTGATTTTTATGTCTACATATGCACAAACGTTATCGAATTTTATTTTTAATCGTCCTGTTCAGCCTATTTTAGATAAATCTTTAATTTACACATTACAGTATACAGCTTTGATGACATCGGTGCTTTTAGTGTGGGTTCTTCGTTCTCCATTAGAAGAGCTTACACGCACAGATCGGGCTATTGTAGTTCCTCAAACACAAAATCAAGTGATACAGTCTTTAGAGGGCGGTTTGATTAAGAGTATTTGTGTGCAAGAGGGGCAAAGTGTTGCTGTCGGTGAAGTGCTTGCAGAAATTGATGATTTATGGGCGCAATCGCAGCTAGAAAAAAATCTTTTACAAATTGATGCCTTAGAGAATCGATCAGCGCGCTTAGAAGCTGAAATGAATCAAAAAAATTATGAGCATGAGATCGCTTCTCCACACAGTCTTGGTTCGTCCGCAGAAAATGAATATCGTATTTACCTTGGTCGGCAAAAAGAGTTGCTTTTGCGTCTCAATACAATTGACCATGAAATTGCTCAATTGGAACATCAAATACAGCAAGAGCAATCGGAGCATCATTATGCTCAAAAAAGTTATGAATTAAAATCTCAAGAATACCAAATGATTGTATCTTTGATGGAAAATGGCGCTGTTTCTGCACATGAATTGCTGATCTCTCAGCGTTCTTTATCGGAATTAGAAGGGCTCATAGAGCAAATTTTTCATCGTGTTGAAAGATCTTTGGAGCATCGTCAGAGTTTGATGAGTCGCAAAGATGAATTTTTAGCTCAGTGGCACAGAGAAGTGGCTGCAGAATATGCCAAAGTGCAACTCGATTTGCAACAACTGTATGAAGAGAAAAAAACGCTTGTCGATAAAGAACGCAGAACACAGTTAAGAGCACCTGTTTCAGGGCTTATTCATAAAAAACATATTCATACCACTGGGGCTGTTTTAAGACCAGGGGAAACACTTTTTGAAATGGTGCCATCTGATGAAAAATTAATTATTGAAGCGAAAATTCATCCTAAAGATATTGGATTTATTCGCAAAGGCATGGATGCTCGTGTGAAAGTTTCAGCGTATGATTTTTCTATTTACGGTGGTCTCAGTGGGAAGGTAGAGCATATCTCTCCTGATGTCTTAATAGAGCGCGATCAGCCTTACTATCTTGTTAAAATACAAACTGATAAAAAATTTCTTGAAAAAAATGGACATACATATCCAATTATTCCCGGTATGATGGCTTCAGTAGATATTTTAACAGGACATCGTACTGTGTGGGATTATTTAATGAAGCCGATTATAAAATCGAAACAAATTGCAATGACGGAACGTTAAGATAAAACCAGCTAAGACTGTGGGAGTAGACAATCAGGCGTATGATCAACTATAAACAACAGTATTGTTCTTTAGTCTTATTTGATATGATGACGCGTTTTTTAGTTCTTCTCCCATTCGTCGGAGTCTCATTTTTATCGGCTTTGACCTTACAAGAGGCTTTGGATTATAGTTTGGAGCATGCTCCAGATGTTGCGATGATTCGAGCAGATGAGGTCATTCAGCAGTACAACCTTAAAGGGAAAATGGGCGCTTTTTTGCCATCGATTGATGGAAATGCAGATTTAGTACATGATAACTATCTTTCTCAAGGTGTCTCTACCGATCCTAAAACGAATCTTTGGCGTAAAGATTACAGTCTTGTGATTTCGCAGCCTGTTTTTGACGGGATGAAACGATACTATGACTATAATCAGGCTGATCGATCCTTGAAGGCAACACAAGCTTTTGTTGTTGATAGGATGCTTTCTAAAATTAGTGAAATTGGTTCAGATTATGTGAAAGTTTTGCTGTCTCAGCAGCTTGTGATCAATGCAAAAGAAAATTACAAACGACTCAAAGAAATTGTGGATTTGATCGATCAACGTGTTTCTCAGGGTCTTTCTCGGGAACTCGATCGAGTTCAGGCTAAAGGGCGTTTAGCTACAGCTCGCGCTGCTATGATTATGGCAATGAGTGAGTTAAATAAAAATCAAGCGTTATTTAAAGCACAAAGTGGCGGTCTCGATCCTGTTGATTTGCTGCCTATTGATTTGCAAACATTACTTCCTATGAGATATGAAGAGTATTTTGAGCAAGCTTTGAATTATGGTGTCAAGATTAGGCAATATGCTTATCTTAAAGAAGCTGCAATGGCACAATATCACGCTTCAAAAAGCTCTTTTTTCCCACAGCTGTATGCCTTGACGCGATTTGAATATCGTAAAAACATTGATGGTAATACTGATAAGCAAACGAATACACAAGTTGGCTTGAATTTATCGTATAATATTTTTCGTGGGAGTCAGGATTTGCAAAATACAAATGTGTTGGCAGAAAGATATCATCAAGCGTGTTCAGAGTTAGAGAAGCAAAAAAATGAACTTTATTATTTAATTTTGGCCACATGGGAAGATTATCAATCTGCGCAGCAGTCTTATGTGTTTCGTAAAGAGCATGAGCAGGCTGTATCTAATGTGGTTCTGGGGTATAAAGATCAGTTTCTTATGGGCCAGCGTAGTTTGCTAGATTTACTGGATGCTTATAATGAATGGTATTATTCACTGAATAATCTGGCTCAAGATCGCGCTCAACTTACGATCGCAGAGTTGCAGATCTTGACTTTGAATGGGTCTGCAAGCTCTTTGGTTTCTTCATCAGTTGCGCGGACCTTTGAGCGCGATTTGGTTTTTTAAATAGCTTTATCTAAGACAGTATCGGAAGAATATTTTTTTGGATAAGAGGAGTGGTTCTCAGACATATTTTCGCTGCCTGTAGGAGCCTCTCCCTCAATCATGAACATTAAGAATGCTACTAAGGCGCAGAGCATTAAAGCGATGAATGCGAGTGTCTGAGATGCTTTGAGTAAAATCGATCTTTGAAAAAGATGAGTTCTATTTTTTATTAAAGCGTATATCCAAAAGGCGCAAAGTCCTAAAAATATCAAACCTGTAAACTGTGTGAAAAAATCCATAAAAGTGAATGATAAAAAAGTGTGCTTTTATTATAAAATCTTTTTTTCGCAGGACAACTGTAATTTTTTTTCAAAAGAGATAAACTCTTAGAATATTTCACTCCTTTTGATTTTTTTATGCGATTAAAGTCTATTAAAGTCTCAGGCTTTAAATCTTTTGCCGACTTACAGAGTCTTGAGCTCAAGACACCGCTCACAGCTATTGTTGGACCAAATGGTTGTGGAAAATCTAATATTATTGATGCAGTTAAATGGGTGATAGGCGAGTCACATGCCAAAAATTTGAGGGGTGATCAAATTTCAGATGTGATTTTTGGAGGAAGCTTTTCTAGAAAAGCAGCTTCACAGGCTCTTGTCGAGCTGACTTTTGATCATAGCCAAAAAGTTTTAAAGGGGCCTTTTTCTCATTATGATGAAATTGTCGTAAAAAGACTGATTGATCGAGAAGGTCATTCTGCATATTGGATTAATTCTATTCGTTGTAGACGGAAAGATGTTGTCGATCTCTTTATGGGAACAGGTTTAGGGCCGCGCTCATATGCGATTATTGAACAAGGCACGATTAATCGTTTTATAGAAGCCAAGCCAACTGATTTAATTGGCTATATTGAAGAGGCTGCAGGAATTTCACGTTATTATGAGAAAAGAAAAGAGACGATTGCTCATATTGAAGAGTCGCAAGATAATTTAAGTCGCGCTTGCGATCTGGAGAAAGAATTAAAAAAACGTTGTGATATTTTGGGGCAACAGGCTTCAGAAGCGCGAGCATATCAAGACATTCGTGAAAAGATTATTCAAACTCGACAACAATATTTTGCAGTCTCTTATCGAGAAAGTTGCCGTATGATTTTGGAGCTTCAGGCAAAAAAACAAGATGTAGAAACTCAAATTCACGATCAAAAATCTTATCTTGAGGATTTGAAAAAAAATTGTGCTCGTTTTGAGAAAGATTTGCAAATTGAACAACATCTCTTTAATCAGTTAAAAGATGATTTATATCTTTCGCAAAAACACTTACAAGATTTGAAAAACCACTATGACCAAACTGAGATGAAATTGACATGGGCCGATCAGTCTCTCAGCGCATCTATCGAAGAAATTGCATCAAGTGCAAGCATGTTGGTATCGATTGATTTAAAACATTTTTCAAAAAATAGAACACTACAGCCGCAGGTGATGGAGATTTTACATGAGAATATGGAGCAATCTAAAAACTGTGTAGATGAAAAAAAAATTCTTTATCATCAAACACAGCATCAGCATGATTTGGCCAAAAAAAATCTTTATGCACAGAAAGAAGTTTTGAATAAAACACAATGGCAGGTGCAGCATCTGACAAACAAATTTCAAGAAGAGCAGGCCTTATATGCAAAATTGCAAAAAGAGCACGATGATTTAAAAGCCAGTTTAGAACATCTGATCGCGCAAATGACAGAGCATGATTTAAATGTTTACGATTCACAAATCTGTGATACTCAAAAAAGTCTTGTGGAGCTCAAAAATTCATATAAGCAGACGCAGATTTCGATACAAGATCTCAAAACACATTTTGCGATTATAAAAAAAGATCGCGATCGGACAGTGAGTATACTGAGTGAGTTGCAGCACTCGATAGATGCGCATCATAGATTAAAGTCACACTGGCTCAGTGGTATTGATAATGTGCGTATTGTTGATCCACAGAGCTGGAAGTATGATCTTGCATATTATCAAAGTCAGCCGACACAGTATTTTTTTAAAGGATCGGTAGCACCCACACGTGCAATGATTGAGCAAGTCGCCGATTTAGATTTAGAGTATAGTTGGGGAGATTCAGCACCGCCTTATTGGGAAAATTTCATTTTTACAGATTGTTTAGAATATGCTTTAGAGAACGTACAAAACCTTTCTGCGGAAAAAGCATTTTTATTGCCCGGAGGAATGCTATTAGGTCATGGTTGGATTCGTCCTTTACGTAAAAGATCCACTACGCTAGCAGATTTAGAGCAGCAAATGCTTTCTCAGAAAGATACACTACAGGATTATCAAATTCAGATTGATCGTATTGAGAGCCAGCTGACAGAGGCGATTTCTTTGCAAAGAACACTCGATGAGCAATTGAGTGTCACAGAGATAAATTTAAAACGCTTAGAGACGCAGAAACATCAAGAGCAAATGCAACTGTCTTTGAAAAAGCAAAAAATTGCATCGCTTCAAGAGCATTGTTCTAAAATTGAAATGCAAATTATGAATCACTCACAGAAGCAACAAACGTTATTTGCGCAAATTGCAGCCAGTACTGAGGAAGAAAAGTTATTTTTAGAAAAAATTGACCTATTGCAAGATGTGATGTTAGAAGCGCAGCACAGACTGGATAGCATCTCTTTGGAGTATCAGAATGTGCAAAAAATTTATCAGGATTTGCAAAGTCAATATTATGAGAAAAAAAGCCTTGAAGAAATCGCAAAAAATGAACATGATTATGCTTTGAAAGAGTATGAAAAAGAAAAAAAGAGATGGAAAACCGCTATGCTTTCTTATGCCAAGGCACTGAAAGAAAAAGACCAGCATATTCAGTCTCGCGATCAATTTTTCTTTGAAATACAAAAATTGCAACCGCAAATTGAGCGAGATCAGGCGCAAATTGCAAGCGGTCAAAAACAGATTGACAGTTTGGCCCAAGAATATAAAGCGGCGGAAAAAAACTTAAAACATCAGCTCTTTTCTTTACATAGCAAAGAAGATTCTCTCCGCTCTATTCAGTCTGATCTGGAGAAGAATATTGTCATCTTAGAGACGATCCAAGAACAAATTCTTGATCAGGGATTATTACTTGCACAGTTGGACTCTATTCAAAGTTCACAGAGTGCCCCGAGTTTGAAAAAAAATATGCAAGTTTTAGAAAAAGAGCTTGAAGATCTGGGGCCTGTGAATCTTAAAGCGCTGCAAGAGTTTGAAAGTCAGTCACAGCGTTATAAAGATATTGTGGCTCAACGTACAGATTTGGAACAAGCCACAGAGCAGTTGAAAGTTGCGTTAAACGATCTAGATAAGCAAATGGAGGATCTGTTCAATCAAACGTATAGCGAACTGCAAAAAAATTTCACCCATCTTTTTGGGATTCTTTTTTCAGGAGGACAGGGCAAACTTGAGATCGAAATGAATGAAAGAGGTGAAAGAGGCCTCGTAATACAAGCACAGCCTCCAGGAAAAAAAACGCACCGACTTGCTATGCTTTCAGGCGGAGAGAAGGCTCTCACCGCCGCAGCATTGGTCTTTTCTTTTTTTCAATTGAATCCTGCACCATTTTGCCTGCTTGATGAAATAGACGCACCTTTAGATGATGCAAATACAGAGCGCCTCGCTAAACTCATTCATCAGTTTCAGGCTACTGTGCAATTTATTATTGTGACACATTCTCAAGTTATGATGAGTCAGGTTGACAGCTTATACGGTGTCACGATGAAAGAACCAGGTATTTCACGTTTTGTTTCAGTGCATCTGCAAGAGGCTTTGTATCAAAGCATGGGTGCGGAAAAAAATTCTTTTAAGACAGACTCAGACTCTATCGTTCACTGCAATTGAGTGCCAATTTGGAGTCTTATGAGTGAGTTTAGGCAATCGCACTTTAACGGCATTTTATGAGGCTGGCAGGTCTCAGATCGAATGAGTGAAGAAGAGCTATAATTGTTACAAGAGTTTTTTTTAAGTATATTTTATGCTGCTACTCATGATCGTTTCTATTGTGTTAGCTCTCTATCTAAGAGCTTCTCTATATGTCGTTCTTGGCTTATTTTGGGGATGGCTGGGACTGTGTATCGCGCTGCACTGGCCTCTTACGCATGCAGCTGCTCTCAAGTCTATTTGTTGCTTAGCTGTTTTAGCTGTTTTTTCGTTTCCGATATTGAGAAGAAATCTCATATCTCGCTTTGTGCAGAGATGGGTAGCAAAAACATTACCCCCTATTTCTCCTACGGAACAAGAGGCTATTGCAGCCGGAGATCGCTGGATTGAGGCAGAAATTTTTCAAGGCCAGTGGAGTTTAGAAAAACAACTTTCTCGGCCTCAAAGTCATCTCTCGCAAAAAGAACAAGATTTTATAAATGGACCATTGCAAGAGCTCTGTGCAATGATCAATGATTGGGATATTGTTCATAAAAATAAAGATCTCCCTAAAAATGTCTGGGCTTTTTTAAAAGAGCAAGGGTTTTTTGGTCTGATTATTCATCCCAAGTACGGTGGATTAGGTTTTTCTGCACAAGCGCATTCTACCATTGTGGGTACAATAGCCACTAAGAGCCCTTCTGCTGCAGTGATTGTTATGGTCCCAAACTCTCTTGGCCCAGGGGAGCTTTTGATGCACTATGGAACCGAAGAGCAAAAAGACTACTATTTGCCCAGACTGGCTAAGGGACAAGAGATACCGTGTTTTGGCTTGACCAGTTTGGATGCGGGGTCAGATGCAAGTGCCATGACAGATTATGGAATTGTTTCTAAAAATGAGAATGGAGAAATCGGAATTCGCTTGTTTTGGAATAAGCGCTATATCACATTGGCTCCAGTGGCCACAATTATGGGTTTAGCCTTTAAGCTTTTTGACCCTGATCATATTTTGAGCGATCAGATTGATCGCGGTATTACAGTTTGTTTGATTCCAACGAAACACCCTGGTGTTGAAATAGGGCGCAGACACAACCCATTAGGTATGGCATTTCCTAATGGGCCCACAAAAGGCTATGACGTTTTTATTCCTTTAAGCTGGATTATTGGAGGACCTGAACGTATCGGGCAAGGATGGAAAATGCTTGTCGAGTGCCTTTCTGTAGGACGAGGTATTTCTCTCCCATCACTTGCAACAGCGATCGGGCATCTGTGTACGTTTCACAGCGCTGCTTATTGTCGTATTAGAGAGCAGTTTAGATTGCCAATTGCAGCTTTTGAAGGTATTCAAGATCCCTTAGGCCGTATTGCAGGATGGACTTATCTTTTAGAATCAGCACGTCGTTTGACCCTATCTGGTTTAGATGACGGAGTGAAGCCTTCTGTGGTTTCAGCTATTGCAAAATATCACATGACTGAGCTTGGGCGAAAAATTATTAATGAGGCTATGGATATTCATGGCGGTAAGGCGATTATTCTCGGTCCAAGAAACCTTTTAGCACACGGATATATAGCTGCACCTATTTCTATTACCGTTGAAGGTGCGAATATTTTAACACGTAGCTTGATGATTTTTGGGCAAGGAGCCATTCGATGCCATCCGTTTTTACTTGATGAAATTCAGACAGCGTCTGATCCTGCTCATCTTGGCAAGTTCGATCAACATTTGTTTAATCATATGACCTACACGGCCTCTAATGCTGTGCGTGGATTTTTTATGGGGTGGACAAGAGGGGCATTATATTGCGTAAAAAAACGCTATCCAAATACTAAAGCTTTACGCACAATTGAAATTCTTTCACTTGCTCTGGCGGTCTCATCCGATCTCTCTTTTGCGCTTTATGGAGGGGCTTTGAAGCGTTATGAATCTCTTTCAGCGCGTTTAGGAGATATGCTCTCCCATCTCTATCTTGCGGTGTCTGTGATTGATCGGCATGCGAGAGAAGCTGATTTATCGCAAGATAAAGAAATTGTTCAATGGAGCTTGGAATACTGCCTTTATCAAGCACAACAGGCTTTTTTCGATTTTTGCGATAATATGAGACCGCAAATTTTAGGAAAAATCTTGAAATTTTATTTTTTCCCTTGGGGTAGGCTGTATCGCCAACCGAGTGATGCATTAACTCATCATGTTGCTAAAAGTCTCTTAGATCCTCAGGGTGTGGTCAACCGCTTAAGCACGCTTGTTCCACAGCCTATTCCAGGAGAGCCATTAGCGATTTTAAAAGAGGCATTTTCTCTTCGTCATGAATTAGATAGCTCTTTGCGATCTTTTGCGAAATGGCAAAAATTTCATCTTGCTTCTCTATACTCTCTATCTTTAGAGCAGCAATATGAACAGGCTGTTGTTCAAAATATTATTTCTAAAGAGCAGCTAGAGAAAATATTGCGTTATAATCAATTGAGACAAGAAGTCATTATGACCGATGATGATCGGTCTTTATAAAGATTAGGGAGAGAGACAATGACAGGTCCTAAGATACAAGATCCTGTATATCTTATTGATGGAATACGGACGCCCTTTATAAAATCCAAGGGGAAAAGAGCACAATGGTCTGCAGCAGACCTCGGAGTCTATATCTCAAGAGCTTTGTTCACAAAGCATCACTTTGATCCCAAGATGGTTGATCAAGTGATTGCTGCATGTGTGAATCCAAGTGAAGATGAAGCGAATATTGCGCGTATTATCGGATTGAGAGCGGGATGCTCTTTAGAGACCCCAGCTTACACAGTGGCTCGAAACTGTGGTTCCGGGCTGCAAGCTTTAGATAATGCTTGCGCCTCTTTGCGCTTGGGTCAAAGTGAAGCAACTTTGGTTGTTGCATCTGAGGTGATGTCAAGAGCACCACTGATATGGTCTCCAGAAATGAGTGATTGGTTCAGCATGGGATCGGCTATCAAAGATCCGTGGAAACGCATTCAATGGATTTTTGCATGCCCATGGAAAAAAATTTCTCCGATTATTTCATTAAAGCAGGGTTTGACCGATCCTACGAATGCTTTAATGATGGGGCAAACTGCCCAAGAAATTGCCTATCGTTATCATATTGATCGAACAGAGATGGATGAATATGCGGTCAATAGTCATTATAAAGCCCATGAAGCATGGGAAAAGGGCTGTATGCAAGAAGTGTATCCGTTGATTTTTCCAAACTGTACGCCTGTTTTAAGAGATGATGGAATTCGTCCCGATGCGACATTAGAAAAGCTTTCTCAAATGAAAGGTGTATTTGATAAAAAAGGATCGATTACAGCTGCTAATAGTTCGCAAATTACGGATGGCGCTGCAGCAGCTTTGTTGGCGACAAAAGATTTTATTACAAAATATCAAATTCAACCAAAAGGTGTGATTCGTGATATTCAATGGACAGGATGTAATCCGCGGATGATGGGCCTGGGACCTGTCAAAGCGATGACACAAATTTTGCAAAGAAATGGTTTGAGCTTTGATGATATTGGTGTGATTGAAATTAATGAAGCGTTTGCTGCTCAAATTCTTGGTGTCATTAAAAGTTTTAACGATCCACAGTTAGGAGAATTATATACTGGAATTGATAGTCGATACGGAGACTTTCCGGTAGACAGATTGAATTTATGGGGAGGAGCGATTGCCTTAGGCCATCCCATAGCCGCTTCAGGCCTGAGAGTGATTTTAAGGGCTTTATATGGATTAGAACAAAAACAACAAAGATTTGCGCTTGTGAGCCTCTGTATTGGTGGCGGACAGGGTGGAGCAGCTTTGATAGAACGATTAGAGAAGGAATAAATCATGGACATGATGAAGCATTGGTATTGGCATAAAGATGACGATCGAGTTTTATGGTTGGAATTTAATCGACAAGATAAAAGCGCAAATACAATTAATGCTGAAGTTCTTGAAGAATTTTCACGCGTTTTAGATCTTCTCAAAGATGATAATGAAATTGTGCAGCTTATTATTTGCTCAAAAAAAGATGGAGGCTTTATTGCCGGTGCAGATATTCTTGATGTATTTGCTAAAAATGACGCTCCTGCAACAAAAGCTCTGATCGAAAGAGGCCAAAAGGTTTATGATCAATTAGAACGCTTTCATGCGCCCACCGTAGCTTTGATTCATGGCTATTGTTTAGGGGGTGGTTTTGAGTTGGCATTAGCCTGTGATTGGAGAATCGTGATTGATTCACCTTCAGTGCGTATAGGTCTTCCAGAAGTTCAGCTCGGATTGAGACCAGGTTGGGGCGGGAGCGTCCGATTGATGCGGATGATCGGTGTACAAAAAACTTTCGATTGCATTTTAAGTGGTCGTGCTTATAAAAGTAAAGCGGCATTGAAAAGTGGATTAGTCGATGCTGTTGTACCTCAGCGAATCATTCCGGAAACCTTAACACATTATCGCAAAAAAAGAAAAACACAAAAAAATTCTATGGATTGGCTATGGAGATGGGGATGGATTCGCATGTTGATGGGATCTGTGATTAAAAGACAGATTGCCAAAAAAGTGCGTCAAGATCATTATCCGGCTCCTTTTGCTATGATTCAGGATTGGATCTCTTATGGACATCATGATGATAAAGCCTATCAAGTTGAAGTAGATTCCATTTTTGCGCTTGCTCAAGGTGAAACAGCTAAAAATCTTGTGCGTGTATTTCAGTTGAAAGATCGCAATAAAAAAGAACTCAGTACATATAAATCTATGCATCCTATGATGCATGTCCATATTGTAGGTGCTGGGGTGATGGGTGGAGATATCGCTGCTTGGTGTGCACTCAAAGGATTAAAAGTGACTCTGGAAGACCTCTCAGAGAAACAAATTGGACAGGCTCTTGAGAGGGCGACTAAGCTTTTTGCAAAGCATTATACACATCATTTTGAGCAACAGAGATGCTTAGATCGCTTGATGCCCGATCCTTTAGGTTATGGTCTTCAAAGTGCAGATTTGATTATAGAAGCTGTGAGTGAAAATTTGTCATTGAAAGTACAAATTTTAAAAAAAATTGAGCAAAAAGCTCGAGCTGATGCTTTGATTGCAACCAATACATCTACAATTTGTTTAGAAAAAATTGATGAGATTTTTCAAAATCCTGAGCGTTTTCTAGGCGTGCATTTTTTTAATCCCGTTGCTCAGATGCCATTAGTGGAAATTGTTTATGGGCGTATGACAGCTCAGATTTCTCGCGATCGTGCAAAAGCTTTTGTCTCCTTCATTGATAAAATTGGAATTGAAGTGAAAAGTTCTCCAGGATTTTTTGTGAATCGTGTTTTATTACCCTATATGTTACAAGCACTCAAATTGCATAACAAAGGTCATTCTTTTGCTTTGATAGATGCTGCTGCGGAGTCTTTTGGTATGCCGATGGGTCCTATTGAATTAGCTGATGTTGTTGGTCTCGATGTGTGTTTGGCCGCTCTTTCCTCAATGAATCTTTGTGACGATCAGGTGTTGGCCACACTGCAATCGTATATTCAAAACGGATTGTTAGGTAAAAAAACAGGAGAGGGATTATATCGCTATCAAAACAAAAAGCCAATTAAAGGCGGAATGCGCGGAGATAAAGAAGCTTGCGCTGCTATTTTGAAACAGGCTCTTACGAATGAAGCTTTAGCTGCTCAAAAAGAGCAAATTGTACAAAATAGTGATGATGCGGATTTGGCAGCTTTGTTTGGATTTGGCTTTCCGCCGTTTAGCGCAGGAATTACGCATTTCACCTAACAGATGTCAAAGTATTGCGCTTGTACAGAATCGCGATGTCTTTTTATCTGTTACTGAAAATAAGCCCGCTGTTGTGAGTATCACAGCGGGCTTATTTGTTTGTGATTTTGTATTTTATAAACAAAACTCTGGCTGGGAGCCGCGTATCATTGCTAAGGTCTTATTGGTCTTGCCTCAGGGTTCTCTATCGGGTCTTGTCCCTGTCTTTGTGCCTCAGGGTTAACTATCGGTGTTTGTTCTGCCTCAGGGTCTATCTGCGTTGTTCTTTGTGGTGTGCCTTGAGGAGATCGATACATGATTGTGTGCTCATCAACCCATAAACTTCCCAAGAGAATAAAATGGATTTGCGAAAATGCTGTATATGCAAGAGATGCGGCAAGACTGAAAATTGCTTTGCATCGA
Source organism: uncultured Gammaproteobacteria bacterium (assembly GCA_964395835.1). Classification (GTDB taxonomy): domain Bacteria; phylum Pseudomonadota; class Gammaproteobacteria; order Berkiellales; family Berkiellaceae; genus LLD-282. Next base: position 206,788 of record CAYNBJ010000001.1, on the reverse strand, counting down.
TTATATACAGGCTCGATCAGAAAATCAGAGCAAAATCTGACAGGATAAAAATTCACCCATATTTTCATAGACAATAGATAAGCAGGTCCCAATATTGCGAAACTGCCTGGTAGGCGCCATATCCTATCTTTTGAAAACAAGCTAATCATCGCAATAGCCGAAGAAAGTTGTGTAGTATCGCGTTTGTTTTGTGAGAGGTACTCGAAACAATTTTCTAAGATATCTGGTGAGGTGTGCCAACCTGTATCAGCTGCATGATTTGCAGTTAATAGCTCTACATAATGATTTATGAGAGTACATAGCATATCTGTTTGGGACAATTGATACTCTTCCTTGTTTATAAAAACGTTTTTTAAAAATATAGACAGTAAGACAGTTTTCTTGATTTGCCAGACTGTGATGCATTGCGCGAGTTCCCTCTCAGTCAAATGCTGTTCTGTCCCTGTTTCTGTGCATTTTAAGGTGGTTTTTTTGTCTATTTCTTGGAGCATTGTCGATATTGAATGAGGTGATGCTGCCTGAATCCATTGACTGACATCATATAAGTATCCTGCGGGTAACAAGTAGAGTACTTCTCTGATACGTATGGCCGCTTGGTTGCTGATGTTTTCAGGCGATGCGTTCTCAGTAGTATCAGCTTGAATCGCTTCCTGCACCTCATTTAAAATCGGATGACGGCAATTATGAGGTAGGACAGAGACTGGATAAGTCGCTAAGTCTTTTATGCATTCAGAGCGCTGGTTTTGTGTTTCTGGCTTCTGTTGTTGGTAATCCTGCTCGTTTATTTTTATATTATGAAGGATTTGCATGTCTGCAGTGCTGAGTCCGTAGTAAATACACATGAAAGTATCTTTAATAGAAATTGGAAACTCTTTGTAAGACATGATGTCAAACCCCTTTTAGTGATTATGTTGGAAATATATCACAATTAGCATTTAAAAACAACAAGTTGCGTTCGGGCTTTGTTTTTTTCATGTTTTTCCCAGGATTGCTTTTCCCTTTTATAAATTTGTGAGTTAGTAAACAAGCTTGAACTTTTGTTTTCTTGCTCTTAGTATAGGAAAGCAAAGGACATGTTGAGCTCGATAATGGATCAATATATCACATCTCAAAAAAAGGCTTTTTTGAGATTCGTTCGATGGCACAAGCCTTCTTTATATTTTTGGGGTATACACCTTAAAGATCATGCTTTTTCAAAAAGAAAGGCACTTTCTTTTTTTCAAACCTTATTTTCTCTTTTTGCCCGCATTTTGATACATCCGTATTGCATTATCAATATGAATGTTTCAGATGAACTATGGATGCCTTTTTGGATTTAGGTATGCTTTTTAATCAACTATGGATGGACTGTGATGACAAAGAATTTATGGCAATCAATCGTGAAGTCTCCCGTGACACATCGTGCACCGGAACGCAAAAGACAAGATAAAAAGCAAAAGCTGATTATCGCTGCAAAAGCTTTAATTCATAAAAAAGGATTTGGTGAAACAACGTTAGCAGATATTGCGCATGAAGCAGATGTGCCTTTAGGTAACGTTTATTATTATTTCAAAACAAAAGAAGCGATCGGATTAGCTGTGATTGAACAGCGCTTTAAAGACTGGGAAAATTGGCGAAAAACTGCCATGATGCAGCCTATAGTGCTTTCTCGTTTAACTCTATTTTTACAAAATTTTATGTCTTGCCAAATTGAAGCAGAAATGACCTTTCCTATGGGACATTTATGTGAAGAATTTTCTCGAGAAGGAGGGGCTCTTGCGCAGTCTTCAAAGAAATTTCTTAAAAGCTTTATTGATTGGTTAGAAGAGCAATTTCAATTAATGGGAATGGCGGAAAAAGCGCTGAGTACTGCCTATACATTTCTAGCAATGGCTCAGGGTTCTATTTTAATAGGCCAATCTTTACAAGACGATAGTATTATTGCGTACCAGCGCTCATTAATTGAAGATTGGCTGGCTCATGTGACTCAAGAGAGAATGAATCATATTCCAGTCTTGTCTTTCCACCAGGAAAGAGAATTTTTTGAAATGACCTGATTTCTACCATAGCTGTCTACTACAGAGTGCAGTATAATTTTCATTAATTGCCATTTTGTACGGAGTAGCTATGGGTTCTCTTCCAATCATGCTTACAGGCGATCGTCCAACAGGATGCCTCCATCTGGGTCATTATGTTGGGTCGCTTGCAAATCGTCTTCTCATGCAATCAAATTATGATTCCTTTATTATGATTGCGGACTGTCAGGCTATGACCGATCATTACGATCATCCTGAGATGATACAGCAGCATATTCTTTCGGTGGCTAAGGATTATCTTGCGGTAGGATTAAGCCCTCAGCATTGCACGTTCTTTGTGCAATCCCACATCCCACAGCTCTTTGAGCTGACAATATTTTTTATGAATTTAGTGAGCGTATCTCGTCTTGAAAGAAACCCTACTATTAAACAAGAAATACAGCAAAAAGGCATGGAGCAAAGCGTACCAGCAGGTTTTCTATGTTATCCTGTCAGTCAAGCTGCAGATATTGCGCTTTTTAAAGCCAAATACATTCCTGTAGGCGACGATCAGCTTCCTATTTTAGAGCAGACTAATGAGATTACTCGGCGTTTTAATCGTTTGTATCGCACAGAGATTTTTGAAGATTGTGAGCCTGTTTTAAGCACAGAGGGCCGGTTAGTCGGAATTGACGGAAAAGCCAAAGCGAGCAAGTCTTTAAATAATGCTATTTTTCTTTCTGATTCTCCTGAGATTTTGAAGCAAAAAGTCATGAGCATGTATACAGATCCGAATCATTTGCGCGTGAGCGATCCTGGTCAAGTGGAAGGTAATGCTGTTTTTGCATATTTAGATGCTTTTTACTCAGATAAAGAACATTTAAAAGAGTTAAAAAAGCATTATGCCCAAGGTGGTTTGGGCGATATGGTTTTAAAAAAATTGCTTTTGCAGGTCTTATCTGATTTTTTAGATCCGATTGCGCAAAAACGTGCAGCACTGAAAGATGAAGAAGTGCTTGAGATTTTAGATTATGGCTCGCAAGTTGCACGCAGAAGAGCCGCCATTACGATAGAGCAAGTGCGATCTGCTATGGGATTGGGAAGAAGAAGCGCCAATTTGTGCTAAAAATTTTATTTGGATGACATAGCTGGATAGAAAGTCCCATCTTTAAAAACGCCCAGTGATTTGTGTTTTGCAGCCCTAAATTGAGAGCTTTAGGGCGGCAAAATAGATTTAAATCTGACGTAATTTTCGACACGCATGAGAACAATAAATCACTTGTTCCCAATTTTTTTGCCATTTTTTTCTCCATCGAAAAGAGCGTGAGCAGATTGGGCATATTTTTTCAGGTAATTCGCTTTTTTTGATCTGTTTAGGCATTTCAAAAATCCTCTTTTTCAATTTGTTTTAAAGTATATTGAGCTTGCAGTAAAAGATTTTCTTTTTTTTCAGCAGAAAATTTTTCCCAAGTTGCGTACATATAAGACAAGCGATGATTGGATTTTAAGAGAGATTGATGGGTGTGGAGAAAATTCCAATATAAAGCATTCAAAGGGCAGGCTTTGTCACCTGTCATTAGATTGGGATCGTAAAAGCATTTTTGACAAAAATTACTCATTTTTTGAATATATTTCCCGCTAGCTGCATAGGGCTTTGTTGCAATAATTCCGCCATCTCCGAAAAGAGCCATGCCTAAGGTGTTCGGCATTTCAACCCATTCATAAGCATCGCTGTAAACGCAGAGGTACCATTTTTGCACTTCTTTTACATCGAAACCGGCTAAGAGAGCGAAATTTCCGCTGACCATCAATCTTTGAATATGATGAGAGTAAGCATGGATTTGCGTATGCAAGATAGCTTCTTTTAGACATTGCATGTGTGTAGGATGTCCCCAGTATGCTTTGGGGAGTGGTCTGGATGTTTTGAAAAAATTTAATTCTTTATATGCAGGCATTTTTATCCAGTACACTCCCCTCACAAACTCTCTCCATCCCAAAATTTGACGAATGAATCCCTCTACACTGTTTAAGGGTGCCATGCCTTTTAAATAAGACTCTTGGGCCATTAAGCAAGCTTCCAGGGGCAAGATGAGACCGATATTTAAATAAGAAGATAACAGAGAGTGGAACATATACGGCTCACCCTGAATCATAGCATCCTGGTAGTCACCGAATACAGGCAGAAGGTTTTTTATAAAATGTGATAATTCTTTGAGCGCTTGTTCGCGAGTCACTGCAAAATAAAAAGGATCAAGATTTCCAAAATAAGAAGAAAAATCTTTACGAACACTTTCTAAGACTTTTTTTAATATATCGGATTTTTTATGAGAAATTCTTTTTGGAATTTGCAACGGATTTTTTGGAACTTTTCGATTTTCACTATCAAAATTCCATTTTCCTCCAAAAGGTTCGAGGTCGTGAGTGACTAAGAGTCTATATTTTTGTCTCATCATTCGATAAAAATATTCCATAGTAAGCTCTTTGCGATTTTTAGCCCATTGATAAAAATCTTCTTTAGGGCATAAAAATCGATCATCTTCTCTAATTTCAATGTGGAGTGAAGAGCATTTTTTCCATTCTTGGAGCTGCATCAGAGGTTGATATTCGGAAGGTTCTGTGATGACAACATGATAATATGTCAATTCTTTTGCAATCTGTTCAATTACTTCGTTTAATTGTTTCCATTGAGGATGATCATATGAGATTGAAAAAACTTGGTAACCTTTTTGTGTGTATTCTTCTGCTAAATGTCTCATGGATGCTAATTGCAAGGCAATTTTTTTAGGATGATGCGGCATGCTTTGCAGGTAGTTTTTATCCTCATAAAAAACAATGAGATCTTCTTGTGAAAGACCTGTTAGCGCGCTGAGGGACTGTGAGATCTGATCTTGCAATACAATGCGAATACATGTCATAAAAATGCCTTATTGGCTGCTGTTGTTCAACAGTATACTTGCTTGTATTCTTGGTCAATATTCAGCACGACTTTGCGATTTTTCTGATGGTTCCACGGAGTGATTTTGGGAAAGATTGTCTAAAAATAAAATGATTTTTTTGCGTTGTTCTGGTAGCAAGTGAGATATGATGGCTGTTTTATATCGGGAACGCTCCCCTTTTAATGAGATAGATTGCTGATGAATATCCAACAGCGTGGAGAGTGTAGCAATTAACTCTTTATTAGCACGATCATTTATGGGAGGGGATTTTACTTTTATTTTTAGAACAGAATGACTCACTCCTACGCAAATATTTTTTTTTGCGCCTGGTTGCAAATGAATATGAATCAGTAGACAAGCCCCCTTGTCCTCATAACAGGATAAAGTTCGGTTATGCATATGTTTATCTCATCAGTAGAGATACAGAGAAAGTTGAAAAAAGCATAGGCATGTGTTCTGTGTTATCATTCCAAAAACCTCTCACTTGAGAATATCATATTCTGGCATAGATCGGGTTTATCATGAAGAAGACTGATAAAAAAATGGATTTGATGCGCGCGTTTTTCCATAGGGCACTCGCATGAGTCTTTTGTCCTCTTTATAGAAATCCACTTTCTCAGTGGTAGCGGATTATGGATTGAGAGATGTTAAAAAAGAAACTCTTACTTGTATGAGATCTCATAAGGGGGAGACATTTTTATGATAGGTGTGACTTTTAACAAACATGCTAAGAATGATTGATGATTTTTTTAAGGCTATATATGCGCAATCAATGTGATGTGGCATCAAAGTGTGGAGGAAGGTAAGGGATTCGAACCCTTGTTAGCTTGCGCTAAACTCACTTTCCAGGCGAGCCCCATCGGCCTCTCGGGCAACCTTCCGTCAATACCCCTTCATACTATCATGGAAGATTCAAGAGAGCAACTATGAACGAGTGTTTTGTGCAAAATTCTTCATTTGGCTGGTTATTGCTTTTTTGAGGGAACTCTCTTAGATTAGACGCAGTTTTGAGCATTGAGAGTCCATAATGAAATTTTTTGATAGAAAGTATCGTGCCTTTTCTTTCATTGATATGATGATGTACGTCTCTTTGGTTGCCTTATCTTTGCATTATGCTCTGCCGTCTTATCGCTTATTGATGAATAAAATGAAAGCACAAGATTTTATTCAATCCATTCAACAAATCCAAGTGGAAATTTACCAATATATTTTGCTTAAAGGAGAGCTACCCTCATCTGAGGACTTAGATTGTGGTTCCGATCTGGGGGCATCACAGATTGTTTGGGATGGGGAGGCTTTAGAGGCTATTTTTATGGAAGGAGAAAATGAGGAAGGGCATTTGCGATTGGAGCCATATTTTGAAAATTATAAAATTCATTGGAATTGTGATTATGATGCGAGTGTTTCCATGAAAACCTATTTGTGTTATGCGCTTAGTTGATCAGCTTTTGGAGCAAGCTTTGCGGTTGGGAGCTCAAGATATTCATGTTCTTTCTACATGCACACAAAAATATTTTTCTTTTCGGTCTCAGCGTTTCACCTTGAGCAGCCAAACTGTGAGTCTAGTGCAGTGGTCGGAATTAATAGAGTGGCTCAAGTTTCATAGCGACTACAGTGCGGCTAGAAGCGCGCATTTTCAAGACTGTTCTTGCATTGTGCAATCTCTCTCGCTTCGGATTGCCTTTTCGCCCTATCCGCATCAGTATGTGGTTTTGCGTATTCATAAAACCATTAGTACTCACGAGTGTATATATCGTTCGGAGTTTTGGACTATGCTGGATTCTCTGGATCAAAAACGTGGTTCGATTTGTGTTTTAGTCGGTGGTTTGCATAGTGGAAAAACAACTTATTACTATGATTTATTAGCACGTTATGCACGAAATGCGAAAAGCATTATGAGTTTTGAGGAGCCCATAGAAAAACCGATAGATAGCATAGTCCAGCTTAAATATGAGTCGATGAAAAGTCACGAATATGCCTCAGCATGTTTGCGATGCGATATTGATTATGTGGGTCTTGGTGAAGCGCGAAATAGCCATGATTGGGGCTTCGTTTCATTTTTAGGATTATCAACGATTAGTGTCTTAACAACTGCACATGCTCAAAATATACAGGAGTTTATAATTAAAGCGCGTTCATATCAAACAGAGATGCAGCATATGATGATTGACGCTGTTTTTATTGTGGAAAACTTTTCTATCTCTGCAGGATATCTCTTTGATGATTTTTTATCTCTACGCTACCGTACTGTCTTTTCTTATTAAAGAGCTTGCTTTGCTGATCGATCTCTCACATCATTCCGATCTGAGTCTTAAAGAATATTTTGATTTAGAAAGTCGCTATCATCCTTCAATGCTGGTGCGGTTCTTTTTTCGCTATATTTATAAAAAATTAGAGCAAGGCATGAGCTTGACCCAAGTTGGATCGCATTTTGGCTTTTCTTTTGATTCGCCTTTCATAACAATAGAGCATTTTCAGAAAATTTTTTATCTTTTATCACAGTCTCATCCGTGCCCATATCCGTATATGTCGTTGTTCCGATTTTTGATTGTGAGTGTTTTTGCATATTCTCAAAAGATTCTGAGTTTATATGATGAAAAGATGATACTTGTTTTACTCTTATGTTGTATGGTTTTTTATGAGTGGTGGTCTTGGCTCGATTATCGGGTGTATATTGCAAAACTTTTTATGACATCCACTGATCCTAAAAAAGATATGCAATTTATAGATTCTATTCCCAGTCCTCAATATCTTCGTACTCGATACGAAAAAAACATGTGGAAAGATCTCTATCAAATTTCTCATTCTTTGGATAAGACTTTGATGCTGTATCAATATTATTGGGGTGTGTTTAAAAAAAGAGATTGTGTCAGTCGGAGACGTTACATTGGAGCGATTATAGATATAGCTATGCTGATATTCTTTGTGATGACGCTGGTTCCTTTGCTAGAGCAAAGTTATCAACCATATTTGTAATATGTTTGCACAGATTTTATTTTTTGTGAGTTTTGTCTATTTAGCCTATGAGGACTTGAGGTTTCATTGTGTTTCAGGTTTCGGATTGTTTTGTTTTATGAGTAGTATGTTTTTGATGCAGACTCATGAAAAACCAGAAATTTTAATCTTTTTTCTTTTTTTTATTACGCTACACGCGATTGTTTCTCAAAGAAAATGGTATTTTGCCGACTTGGTTTTATTGTTCGGTGTGTTGAATAAAGAAAAATTAGAGGTTTTTTTAAAAATTTCTTTGATTGCGACATGTTTTTCTTTCTATTTGAAAGATAAAAAGAACCAAGTTCCTCTGTATTCGTGTTTTTTTCTAGCGTGGCTGAGTGTATCGTTGTTTTCTTTTTGATTGCCGATTGCCAGAATCGAACTGGCGACCTACCGCTTACGAGACGGTTGCTCTACCGACTGAGCTAAATCGGCGATAATGATATTATGTCAAATCTGCAAAGAGAGCACAAGCATAGAGCTCTTACAATATAAATGCCTTTTGTTCAATCAAAGGTCTGATTGGAGGAGATATTTTGCACGTATCTGGAGAGTGTGGGTTCCTTTCAGGATCGTGTTAAAATCTGTGTCAAATTTTGCGGAAAATGTTTTCTGCAAAAAGATGTTTCTTTTTTTATACGGTCTATGCAATGAGCAATCTGCGTTGACGGTTCTGTGAAAAATTATTCATACCGATATATTTACAGCTTTGTAATCAAAAATCTTGATTTATCATACAGGTATTTTTACAATACCTAAGACTTTTATCAAAAATATAGAAAAGATATCCAGAGTGCTACCAATAACATTTGTTCTTTACTGCGAGCATACAGAAGCTTTAAATCAATTGTATACATCGGTTTCTACCTACGGGCCTTTTTTTGCCTATACAATTGTTATTTTGAATCTTGAAAAACCACCGTCTGTGCTGAAAAATTTTCCAGCAGAACTAGATTCACGGATTACTGTGCTTACCATGCCTGATCGTATTGCAGCTGGGTCAGCTATAAAAAAGTTTATTCCTTATCTCAAAGAAGAAAAAGTTTTTCTGATAGATGCGAGGGTTCTTTTAAAAAAGGAAGTGATCACAACTTTACGTTATTGCGAAGATCAGCTGGTCTCTTTAGAAAACAGCGTGGTTTCTTTTCAAACACAAAATCGAGCGCCCTTCTTACATAAAAAAGATCGGATAGCGCAAAGTTGGCATGATCATTTTGATTTTGTGAGCACAACATCATGGGGCGGTCTATTTTTTTACGCTCCGTTTATTTTAGAAATCGGATCCTTTCACTCTCAATTACGAGAAGAATCCCTGATGATTGATTTGTCTTTTAAAATTCAAAATTCTACAGGTGTGTTAGTACAGACTCAGAGTTCTTTAGTGACATTGGAGCCAGAGTATCAAATGCATCCTGAAGAACAGCAGGTCTTAGCTCAGCTATATCCTGACTTGTATCCTTCATGGACTAGATTTTTCTCAAAATTTTTCTCAAAATTTTTTGTCTCGCATTCATCTCAGAACTTAGTGCCTCCTATTGAGGATAAAAAAACTCATTGACGCCTGTACCCATAAAAGACTTCATCTCGATAGGGAATCATGTCTAAACTCTCCCAATTTTCTGAAGACAGAGAAAGCATTGAGACTGAAAAAATATAGCGCACAGCTAATGCTTTTTCTAAGATTAAGGTGAGCCATTCCCATTCTTCCCATGATAAGGAGAGATCTTCAATAATCACGAGGCTTTCTTTTTCTAAAGAGCGTAGTGTTTTTTCGAAAGAGTGCATGTTCCATTCAAGTGTCTCGCCTTCATTTTTTAATTCTGACCATAGACTGTCTTGAGCACGACAGTTTTTCTCACGATAGCTGATAAAACGCAGAAACGTGTCAAATTGAAAAAATGATTTTAGTTGATGGTTAAAAAAACTTTTTTCAGCGCTCAGATGTAGACAAATTTGCGCCGAAGGGCACAGACTGATCATTGATTTCAGTTCCAAGTTTTCGAGAATAGTGTGTTGTTGAAGCGGTGTTTTGAACATAAAGGAGACCTCGATAGAGTGCACAAATTTGTATCCAACATAAGGCAAGCATAATAAAAAAATCTACAGGTTGAGCAGAAACTAATCGGAACATCAGCAAAACAGAGAGTGCTGAAGACTCGAGAATTGATAACATATTGAAAGAAACAGCTAAGACAAATCCGATAAATAAAAGGTGAATAAAAATAAAATTGGATGTTTGCATGACTGCAAAGGCAAGAAGAACAAGTCCAATCAGATAACGACCAAGTGACTTATAAAAAATATTTTTTAAATTTTGCCGTTGACCGTATAAAAAAGGAATAGATAAAGACCATAAAAGATATAAGGCCAAGGTGCATATCGATTGTCTCCAGGATAGACTGATCGCAAAAGATAAAAGGCATATGGCTATCAGATTAGGTACCAACACTTGAGAGGGTTCTTTGTGTTTTAAATAGGTTTGTTTTTGAGAGAGCATTTGCAATCCCGTTAAACAGATTAACCATGTTTTATAAGAGGTCCACGATATACTGAGAGCGAGGAAGCCTAAACGCGCGAAAGGAGAAATGTAGGCCAGTAAACTTTGTGATATGAAGAGAATGTTTGCTTCTAAAAACGGATTTTTATGTAAAAAAGACAAAAAACTCATAGAAAAAATAGAAAAGACACGCCAAAACATAATATAATTTCTCCTTATTTTTTATAGGCATCACGAATGGCTTTCACGATGTCTGCAGATGCATTAACAATAGCCCATTCTAAGGCAGTCAGCCCGAAACGATCTTTTGCTAAAAGATCAGGATTCTGATCTATAACAAAACGAACCATTTCAAGATTATTAATTTCCACAGCAATATGGAGTGCTGTTCTATTATAGTAATCCCTATCATCTGATTTTGCCCCATGTTTGAGTAAAATTTTCATGCTAGAAATTTGCCCAGCTCTACAGGCAATCAAATAAGGGGTTTGTTTAAATTCTAAATCGTGTGTTTGTAAATCTGCATTATTCGCAATAAAAATACTCACTAAATCTTCAGTGCCTTTTTTGACAGCATACATTAAAGGTGACCAGCCGTCGTGATCAGATAAATTGAGAGATGCCCCTTTGGCAATTAATGCTTTGACTGATTCGCTTAGATTTTTTTCAGTGGCCAGAATTAAGGGGGTTTGTCCAAAGCGATTTGTATGGTTGATGGCGATATCAGGATATTCTAAAAGAAAGATAAGAGATTGATGTTGTTCCGCAATCACCGATAACTGTAAAAGATTATTCAGATCTTTATCAGTGATATGTATGTTTGCACCCGCTTGAATCAAGATTTGCATGAATCCATTTTGACCATTTTCAGCAGCAATGCATAAAGGACTTTTACCTAAAATATTAATCACATCTATCTGAACTTTTTGAGCAATCAGAAATTCACCGATCTCTATGAAACCTTTTGCAGCAGCTATAAATAAAGGTGTGTCACCTTTGTCATTGGGAATATCGAAAGATACGTGTTCTTTTGCAAGTAAAATTTTCAAAGCTTTGAGATCGTTTTTTTCAACAATGCGATGAATCTCCAAAAGCGCTGCATTATCTGCAAGATCTGTCGTTTTTCCAAAAAAATTTACGGCATACATTTCAATAATCTTTGAAATTTTTAAGACCCATTGAGGAGTTTTCTGAGGAAGGGTGAGCCATTTGGGCCTATTCATAGTTACGATGCACCTAAGGATTATTGCTATTAAGTGTAGCCCAGGAAGTGCTATCTCAACAGAAAGGAGGAGGAGAATTTTCTGAAATTCTTACACCATACTGTGTGATTAATCTCATGTGCTATCTTGAGCTCGTCAATCATCGCTTTTTCATTGCTTAGATATTCTTTTATTTTTTCTTCGAGAGAGTGGGGGGCATTGCCTTCTAAAATAATATTTAATAAAGTCACTTTTAGTGCTAAGAGGCGATCGCCGCTTAACTGTGTACTAAGACTGAATGCCTGATTGAGTGCATAATTTTTATTCCAAAAAGACCAGTTTTCATAACGCTCTTTCCATGATGAAAAAGCAGTTCCGTGATCTCGGTAATGATATAATGCATCTAAGAAAATCACAGAGGGCTCAATATTAGCCCAAGAGCAGTTGCCACTTATTTGAGCATCGATCCGACAAGAGTCAATATACTTTGCCTCACAATACTTAGGAAGATTGTCCCAGTAGAGACGATTTTTTTTCCCATACAGCCAGTGCTTGATTGTCTCTAATGAGAGTCGATGTGGAATAGAATACAACGCTGCTGTGTGCTCTCTCCCCTGAGATCGATCGCATAAAATCAAATATGGGTATGAATAAATCACAGAAACAGCATGGCCATCAAAAGCCATCGGAAACAAATTCATTTCATCGAGTGCACTTTCGAGATCAAGATTTTCAGAATGTGAACCAATTTGTTGTTTAAAAGATCGTAATTTGCAGCTGCGAGCGAGTGTTTCGAGAATGTTTTTTTGATAAGGTGACGTATATTTCCCAGAAAACACCGCGCTTTCATAAGAGTTTTTCAAATGATTGAGAGAAAATTCTATTCTAAATCCCTGATAATCGATAGGATAAATAAGGAGATTGTAATTTTTAAAAAGACCAAATCCTTTCAGATCAAAATGATGCCCGATGTTTTTTAAGAAAATATAATCTTCTGCACAAGATTGGCTTGTCCCATGCGCTCTTAAATTTTCGGCAATTTTACTTTGTTTTTTTATTAAAGGGTATACTAATAAAGGTTCGCCGTAAGCTGAGACAGTATTTGGAAAAGCACCTTTTTTTAAAAGCAGAGATGTGATCTGCTCTGATTCAACTCTGATAGCCCAGTGTAATGGCGGTTGACCAAACAAATCGGGCATGTTGACATCGGCACCTTTAGAGAGCAGGAGGTCCACAATATTTGGTTGATTTGTCATGATAGCCAAAATCAGAGGAGTGTATCCATACGCATCGTGGTCATTGACCGCAATACCGACACTAATTCGTCTGTAAATTTTATCAGTATTTTTGTCTAAAATATCTTTAGATAGGGACATGTTTAATCCTCTTCTGTGGAATGATAGCCACCAGGCCGAGGAGCAATTTTCATTTTTCGAGAATATCGTATTTCTTCTTTCGCTTGAGGAGCTGGTGCGCCAGGTCGATTTTTCAGCGTGTTTTTTGCTTTCAGAGCCTCACGTTGTCTATTTTTATCAGAGTATCCTTGTTTAGTATTCATTCCTTTGGCTTCTCTGCGTGCTTGAATTTGGTTTGGATCTGGAATTCCTTTTTCTGTAGATTGTAGGTGATCCGGGAGAGGTAGCAAAAAATCTTGATAAGATCGCCCATTGCTACCACCGCCAGATCCATCTTCTTCAGAGCTAGCTTCAGCATCGCTGAGTCGGTTTTGAATCATTGTTAAATCAATGGGTGCTTGAAAAAATTTGGCACAGGCTTGATAGTGAACTAGCGCTGCTTTAAGAAATTCAATATCTGCCTGTGCCATTTTATTGTTCTTCCAATATTATAACTTAATCATATGATAGATTAGAGATCCTGAAACGCAACTCCATTGAGTAACTTTGTAATATCTCTAGAGAATGATGCTGGATCGGAGAGATCTCCCCCTTCAGCAAGCAAAGCTAAAGAATACAGAAAGTTGGCAGGTTTTTGCATATCATGATCACTTTTTTCAATCTGCGCAATCAAAGGATGGTGAGGATTGATCTCCAAAATTGGCAAGGTGTGTGCGATATCTTGACCAGCATCTTTTAATAGTCTTTGCATGTGAAGACTGATCTGATGATCAACGACAAGACAGCAAGGAGAGTCGACGAGTCTTTTCGAAATTCGGACTTCTTTGACTTTTCCAGCAAGAGCCGATGTCATTTTTTTGCAAAAATCTTCGCTTTCATTGAGAAGATTTTGTTGTTCCTCTTGTTCATTGCTGAAAGGTGCTAGATCTGCTTGTGTGATACATACGAGATTTTTTTCTTGATATGCTTGGATATAGTTCATCAGTGATTCATCAACTCGATCAATCAATAAAAGTACGTTCCAGCCTTTCTTTTTAAAGTAGTCCATATGAGGGCTATGCATCGCTGCATCCCATGTTGAAGCTGTAATGTAGTATATTTCTTTTTGATCTTCCGGCATTGATTGCAAGTATTGATCGAGTGAAATTAACTCTTGTGCTGCTGATTGTGAACTATGAAAACGCAATAAAGGCAGCATATTATCTTTTAATTGAGGATCTTCCGCTGGGAACATTTTGAGCATTTGACCAAAGTGAGACCAAATATCTTGATACTCCTGAGGTTTATCACGCGCAGTATCTCCGAGATGTTGAATGACTTTTTTTGTGAGTGCTGCTTTTGCTCTTTCCACCATTTTATTATCTTGTAATAGCTCTCTGGAGACATTTAAAGGCAGATCGTTGAAGTCGACAAGACCAGAAACAAAAGAAAGATATCTTGGTAAAACAAGTAAAGAATCGTCGCTAATAAAAATGTGTTTGACATGAATTTTGACACGAGAAGGCTTGTCTTGATATTGCCATGCTAATAAAGGCAGCTCTTTAGGAATGTAAAATAAAAAATGATAATCGCTAGAGCCTTCCATTTTTCCATGGATCCAAGATCGTGGCTCATTATAGTCTTTTGCAAGATCTTTATAAAAATCTTGATAGCTTTTTTCATCAATCGTGTTTTTCGATTGCAGCCATAAGGCTTGTTGTTCATTAATTCGTTCTTTTTTCCAAATTTTTTGATTATCTTCTTCTGGATGTGATTCTTCGTATTCTAAGAACAATGCAACAGGGGCATAGTGAGAATATTTTTTAATAATATTACGTAGTCGATAATGTGATAGATAATCATCATCCAGCATATACAGGCTAATTGTCGTTCCGTGTGACTCTTTTATTGTAGGAGCAATAGTGAACGATCCTTTGCCATCAGATGTAAAAAGAAACGCTTCGTCAGAATTGACAGAGCGTGAAATGACTTCTACCTTCGATGCAACCATAAATACCGAGTAAAATCCTACTCCAAACTGACCAATTAAATCATCGATGGAGTGTGATTTAGCACCATTTTTGTTTGTGTTTAAAAACTCTGCTGTGCCAGAGTGTGCGATAGTCCCAAGATTTTGAATGAGTTCGTCTCGAGTCATTCCAATCCCATTATCATGAATTTTAATCATTTTTTCAGAGGGGTGACAGGAAATGCTGACTTCAAAAGATTGAGATATTTCATTTTTTCCTTCCGAGATAGACCAATAGCGTGCCTTAGCGATAGCATCAGCAGCATTAGAAATCACCTCTCTTAAAAAGATATCTTTATCTGAATACAGAGAATGGATCACAAGATCAAGTAATTTGCGATCTTCGGTTTTAAAACTAAACACTTCTTCTTTTTGTGCGGTTTCAGACATCTGCGTGCTCCTACAATATTGTTAGATATATGTGAATGACTTCTTTGTATCTATATGGAGCTCGATTTTATTCTTTCAAGATCGAAGGGCTAATAAAAATTCTTCTTTAAACCATTCAGATTGATATAAACTGAGCATATACAGGCTTTCTTGTTGATCTAAGAAAAAGGAGCAGTCTTGATAATTTCTTTTTGGCAGAATTTGAGACAAGTTTTGAAAAGCGATTCTTTCTTCAATTGTTTTATTAAAAAACACATAAATCGGACAAGATTCTTGGATCGTGTTGAGTAAAGAGAGATCTTGTTTGTGCGTATCGCAAAAGCTGTATGTATTATGGGTTTGCAAGCGCAAAAATCCTAAATTAAGACTTTCAAAAAATTCTTCGAAAACAAAATAATCTAATACGTGAGGAGACAAGACAAATCCAGATCTTTGGGTGTGTTGTGCACATTGTGTACACGGTTTTTTGGTAAATTTTGGAAAATCACATGATTCGCAAAAAGTCGTGTTGTTTAAAAAAGATTGTAATCTTTGAATCAAGTAAAAATTTTTTTCTTTTTGCAAAAAAAAATTCATAAGGCGTAAAGACGTTTTTTTGCCAATCGACGGCCATTTTTGAATACTTGTAATACAATCAAAAATACTTTCTTGCATATCATTTCTCTCATGGTGGTTTCTAGCTGCTAATGATAAAATATCATATTCTCAATAGTTCTCTCACTCCATATGAGCCTAAAAGAAGCCACATATCAAGCAACTGTTTCCTATTTAAGTGCTTTTGATGATCACGAATTGAGAGATCTAGATTTGTATAGCATCATTTTGCAAGAAGTATACCAAGGATTATTAGAAGCTGTTTTACAGCGTTGTTCGCACAATCAAAGTTGGGCTGCTGATGTTTTGGGAGTATCTCGCAATACGCTGCGTACAAAAATGAGCCAAACTCGGACTGTATCGAAAAATCATCATCATCGAAGACCATTTTTAGACGAAAGCTAAAATCTTTTCTTCTTAAAAATTAAGAATCTTCGCTGTTTCTCTGGCTTCAACGCACTGCTATCACGAA
This sequence comes from uncultured Gammaproteobacteria bacterium, assembly GCA_964395835.1. GTDB lineage: Bacteria > Pseudomonadota > Gammaproteobacteria > Berkiellales > Berkiellaceae > LLD-282. Next base: position 190,346 of record CAYNBJ010000001.1, on the reverse strand, counting down.
ATTTTTTGCATGATGATGCAGATCCATTGACCTTTTTCACGGATTTCAAGGCATTTGAAATTTTGAGAATATTCCGATAGGAATCGATTTTTTTGTTCCTCTAAAATTCCAGAAAAGATTCCAATGCCTTTGAGATGAATCAAGTCACACAGAGTCTCTCTTAATAAAATGAGTGGCTCTAGTAGGATATTGGCAACGAGAATATCGCTCTTTTGTAGATCTTTTGCATCCAAGCATGGAATACAGTGCTCTACTGTATTTAATAAGCAGTTTTCTAAAGAGGCCTTCATAGCTTGTGGATCGTGATCATGATATTGAATGCTTTTCGCACCCAATTTCGCAGCAGCTATTGCCAAAATTCCGGAACCACATCCAAAATCTATAAGAGTTTTGTCTCTCAGATCGACATCAACCATTGCTTCGAGGCACAATTGAGTGGTTTCGTGTCTCCCTGTTCCAAATCCAAGGCCAGCAGGCAAATAAATCACATTTGATGTATGATCCGATGCAACAGGATCTTCTCTTTCGCCTTTGCGCCAGGGATAAATATTTAATGGCCCAAAGTCCATCGGTTCTAAGTAAGGACGATGATAATACAGCCATTCTTCAATTTGCTCATGCTCAACTTCTTTGTGCTCAAAGCCTTGAAGAGCAAGCTCTTTCTGGCAATTTTCTGCGTCTTCTGGATTTTCAAATGTGAGTGTCACACATGATAGGCCGGATAGTGGTAAGCTATCGCTTTCCGCGGGCCAGTCATCAATATTTTGTGGTTCATAGGATATGCACAAGGCGCCGTGATTCTCAGCGATTGCTTCAAGATCGCCAAGATTTTCAATATTTAAAGTATATCGCAAATGAAAAGCGCTCAATTTCATAAAAGGATTTTATTATTTTTCAACAGTTGCGCACATCTTATCAGACGCTGTGTTCGAAAAAAAGTCATGTTTTTTGAGATAGTTTGTATCATACACTCCTTGCAAAAATAACTCTTCTTGAAAAATTTGTCTATGAAGCTCTAAGTTTGTTTCTAAACCTTCAATTTGCATTTCTTCTAGAGCAAATTGCATTTTTCGTATAGCTAGCTCGCGAGTTTCTCCATAACTGATAATTTTAGCTATGAGGGAATCATAGAAAGGGCTAATAAAAATGTCAGGATAAATCATCGACTCAATACGCACTCCAAATCCGCCTGGCATATGCACTTTCGAGATCTTTCCTGCACGTGGTTGATAGTCTTTGGGCGATTCTGCATTAATACGGCATTCAATTGCATGTCCCTTAAAAACAATTTTTTCTTGTTCCCATTTCCAAGGCTCTTCAAAAGCTACACTGATTTGAGCAGCAACAAGATCGTGTCCAGAAATCATCTCCGAGATGGGGTGTTCAACTTGTACGCGTGTATTCATTTCAATAAAATAGTATTTATTATCTTGATATAAAAACTCTATTGTTCCCAGCCCTCTATAAGAAAGAGCCTGAATAATACGTAGTGCATCTTGGTATAAATGATTTTGAATCTCTTGCGATAAATGCATAGGCAGTGATTCTTCAATAATCTTCTGATATCGTCTTTGAATAGAGCATTCTCTGAGTCCAAAATGGACGCCTTTTCCGTGCCCATCGCCTAGGATTTGTACCTCAATATGACGCGGATGAGAAAGATACTTTTCAAAGTAGACAGATCCATCGCCATAAGCTTTATGAGCTTCATTTTGAGTCAGTTCTAACATTCCCAGCAAATCTTCAGGAGTATGCACGATTCTCATTCCCTTGCCACCTCCGCCAGCAGTCGCTTTAATTAATAAGGGATAAGATATAGAAGATGCTATTTTTAAACAGTCTTCATTCGTTTTTTGCCTGGGATAGGAGATTCTCTCAGATCCTGGTATACAAGGAATATTTAAAGACATTGCAAACTTTTTCGCAGATTCTTTATCACCCATCAAAGATAAATGTTCGGCAATTGGTCCAATAAAGATGAGACCTGCTTTTTCGCTCATTTTAGCAAGAATTTCTTGTTCGGCTAAAAATCCATATCCAGGATGAATGGCATCTGCGCCACTCATTTGAGCCGCAAGAATAATTTTAGAAGGATTGAGATAGCTTTCTTGCGCTGGGCCTGGGCCTATACAAACACAGAGATCGGCTAAGCGCGCTGCTAAAGAATCTTTATCTGCAGAGCTATGAGCCAAAATCGTTCTGAATCCTTTTTCTTTGGCAGATCTCAGGATGCGCATTGCGATTTCGCCTCTATTTGCAATAAGAATGCTTTTTTTCATAATTCACCTCGATTTTAGGGCGCGATTTGAGCAATCACTTCTTCAAATTCAACAAGCTCTCCGTTTTCAATTAAGAATTTCTCAATGATGCCATCACAAGGAGCGTGGACTAAGGTCAGGACTTTCATAGATTCAATGAGCCCTATAGGATCGCCTTTTAAAACTTTTTGCCCTTCCTTTGCAAACGGCGTGGCTCCTGGTTCTGTAGCTCGATAAAATGCTCCGATCAGAGGTGCTTTAACTGGATGCAAGTTTTCTGATTGTTTTGCTCGATTGTGATCTGTGCAGTTCATAGATGCAGAGATGTTTGTTTCTGTGTGAGGTGTTTGCAGTTGGTGTATGTTTTTTTTCAAAGAGACTTTTATGTCTGCCGTTTCGTAATCAATTTCAGAAAGATTGAATTCTTTTAAAAGATTTGCCAAATTTTTCATCAAATCTAAATGCATAACGCATCCTTTTTATCTTTGTCATGACTCAAAACAGACTAGCACGCCTTTTTTATGAAAAAAATTTCAGCCATTGATGAGTAAGTTTGATTGTTCTAAAAAATGGTGTCCCTACCTGCTCTCCGATCCAGAAAACTTTCTACTCTCTGAGATGGGCTTAGGGTGTGGGGTGTATCATATCGAAAAATTTTTTATTTAAAAAATCTTTGTTTTATATTTAAAATTCGATAGAATATTGTTTCAAGAGCTTGTCTTCTTGTCTATGAGTTTCTTTATTCATAAAAAACTGATTTCAATACAGACATAAAAGCTTCTCACCATTGTTTCGATACATGTTTTGGTCGTATTTCGAATATTTTTTTCCTGTTTTGCCGCAAGAGCGTCGTTTATTTATCGCTTTATTTGCGATTATGATTCTCACATCATTTAACTATTCTTTTTTGAGAATTTCAAAAGATATTTTGGTTATTACGCAGGCTGGACCAGAAATTTTATCCGCTCTTAAGATGTACTGTGTTTTTCCAGCAGCTTTGATTTACACAATTTACTATGCGTATTTAGTCAAAAAAGTAGCCTATAGGGATTTGTTTTTTTATTCCCTTGCGCCATTTGGTGTATTTTATTGCTTTTTTGGATTGGTTGTTTTTTTGGATTGGCCGCTACACACGTGTTTGGGTGACGATCTGTTAGTGGGATTAGGGGTTCGTTCCGTACCTGCTTTCGCTCGGCCTCTTATTCAGTTACTCAATATTTGGCCAAGTGCTTTGTATTATGTTATGTCAGAGCTGTGGGGCAGCGTGGCCATGAATTTAATTTTTTGGACAACTGCAAATAGTATTGTGTCTGTTGAGCAGGCTCAAAGATTATATCCTTTTTTGGGAATTGGTGCGAATATTGGCCTGATTTTAACAGGCCCCTTTGTTTATATGCTGAATATTCTGGCAGCACATCATTATGAAAAAATCATACAAATGCTTATGTGCACATTTATTGTTGTATTTTATTTTCTCTTTTTATTATATAGAAACACACTCAAAAATATTCCTTTACGCTCTGATTGGAGTTTAGAAAATACATCTTCAAAAACGAAAAAGAAGATAGGTTGGTTTGAATCGTTGCGAGTTGTGAGCAGTTCTTTTCATCTTTTTTTAATTGCGGTCTTGGTCATCTCTTATGGATTAAGTATCAATTTAATAGAAATTTTATGGAAATCGCAGGTTGTGCAGTATTTTTTTCGCCCTGGTCAGGATTTTTCAGTCGCTAAAACACAGATGCAATTTTTTTCCGCCCAAACTAATACTTTTATGGGATTTCTTTCGTTAATCTTTGTTTTTATTTTTCGCTCTTATCGAGATTCGCAAGGTAATTTGAGAGCATGGAGTTGGAAAAAACAAGCATTGATGACGCCCGTGATTTTATTTTCAATTGGTCTTATTTTTTACTATATTTCATTTTCTTATCAGTATGCTGATTCTGCTTTTTCTATTTTTTCTCATTTTAGCTTGATAGCCGATCCTGCATATCTTGCTATTATGGTTGGCGCTTTGCAAAATGCATCTTCAAAAGCAGCGAAATACTCTCTTTTTGACCCTACAAAAGAGCGTGCATATTTTCCACTTTCTTTTGAAGAGAAGACAAGTGGAAAAAGTGCTGTCGATGTTCTTGGCGCACGTTTCGGAAAGGCATTAGGATCATTGATCCAGCAAATGATCATTATCTTTTTCGGATCGTTAGCGCCTGGTTTTTATTGGATGGGGATTGTGGTCTTGCTCACTTTTGTGTTATGGATTTATGCAATTTTATGTCTGGCTCCAAAAATTGAGGCTTATGAATCTATGATAGAGTCATAGATTCATGGAGTTATAAAATTTTTATGATCTTTAAGTTGTTTCGCTTGTTAAAAATCTCCTTTTCTTTTTAAAAATTCCATCCAAATAATTTTTTAGCCCTTGATTTTGTCATGAATGGCACCATCTTTTATTTCAAAGCCAAAGCTGCTATGAGTTTTTGGAAGTTGAGAATAGATACATTCCATAATAGGGAGATTTTTTATGAATACAGTTGATATCCATTCTGTAGAGCCTCTTCGTGATGGTTTAATTGTGAAGCGTGATGAGCAACAGCAAAAAACTGCTGGCGGTATTGTTTTGCCAGGGCAAGCACAAGAAACACCGCAGTGGGGCATTGTGATTAAAATTGGTCGTGGCAAATATGATTCTCAGGGCCGTCTTTTAGCGATGAGCGTGAAAAGTGGAGATCGTGTTTTATTTGGTCAATATGCAGGATCAAAGTTTAAATGCGGAGCAGATGAGTATCTTTTTCTTAAAGAAGAAGATGTGATGGCGATGATCTCAAACTGAAAGTAATAAAACAGATTTATTAAAGGACTATACAATTATGGCAAAAAAAATTACATACGATCTTGAAGCAAGAAATAGTGGACTTCTAGGCGTTCAAAAACTTTATGAAGCTGTTAAAGTCACCTTGGGCCCTAAAGGACGTCACGCACTGATTGATCGTTTTGGGTCTCCTTTAATGACCAAAGACGGTGCAACAGTTGCAGAAAATGTTACTTTGGAAAAACCTGAAGAGAATATTTTTGCACAGCTTGCGAAAAGTGTCGCTGCAAAAACCGCAGAGCAAGCAGGTGATGGGACAACAACAGCGACTGTGCTCACTTATGCGATTTTTTCAGAAGGAAATAAAGCAGTTGCTGCTGGAATCAACCCGATTGAGATTAAAAGAGGGATTGATTTGGCTACAGATCGTGTTTTTGAATCATTGCGTATGATGTCTATGCCCTGTTCTGATTCTAAAGCGATTGCTCAGGTCGGAACGATTTCAGCAAATGCGGATCATACCATTGGGGCTTTATTAGCGGAAGCGATGGAGCGTGTGGGTAAAGAAGGGGTCATTACTGTTGAAGATGGCAGCGGGCTCAAAGATGAACTCAATGTTGTTGAGGGAATGCAATTTGATCGTGGTTACCTATCTCCTTATTTTGTGAATAATCAGCAAACAATGTCTTGTGAGTTAGATCATCCCTATATTTTAATTGTGGATAAAAAAGTCTCCTCAATTCGCGAGTTGATCCCTATTTTAGAAGGAGTCGCGAAATCCAGTAGGGGCTTATTAATTATTGCTGAAGATGTTGAAGGCGAAGCTTTAGCTACCTTGGTGGTTAATACGATTCGTGGTGTTGTCAAAGTTTGTGCAGTTAAAGCACCTGGTTTCGGAGATCGTCGTAAAGCAATGATGCAAGATATTGCTATTTTAACGGCAGGACAAGTGATTGCTGAAGAGGTTGGTCTGAGTTTAGAGCATGCTGGTCTTGAGCATCTTGGGACAGCAAAACGAGTTGTGATTACTAAAGATACCACGATTATTATTGATGGATCGGGACATGCGAATGATATTTCTGCGCGTGTCGAGTCTTTGCGCCAAGAGCTTGCTTTAGCAACTTCAGATTATGATAAAGAAAAAATCCAAGAGCGGATTGCTAAATTAGCAGGTGGAGTTGCTGTTATTAAAGTTGGTGCTGCAACAGAAATCGAAATGAAAGAGAAAAAAGCTCGTGTTGAAGATGCATTGCATGCAACTCGGGCGGCAGTTGCTGAAGGAGTCGTGCCTGGAGGCGGTGTTGCCTTAGTAAGAGCAATTAGTGCATTGGAAGATCTCAAAGCGCCTACACGCGATCAACAAGTAGGGGTAGATATTATTCGTCGCGCAATTCAAGAACCTTTGCGTCAAATTGTGGTGAACGCAGGAGAGGAAGCTTCTGTCGTCGTTCATCAAGTGATGCAGGGCAAAGGGAATTATGGATATAATGCTGCAACATCTACTTTTGGCGATATGCTAGAGATGGGAATTATTGATCCAACGAAGGTTACTCGCACAGCTCTTCAAAATGCAGCAAGTTGCGCAGGTATGATGATTACAACTCAGTGTGTGATTGTTTCTTTACCTGAAGACAAAGAGAAGTCTGAAGGTCCTGCAATGGGTGGCATGGGAGGAATGGGAGGAATGGGCGGAATGATGTAAGCATTGTTCGCCCTTTCTCTCATTGCTAAAAGCTTTTAGAAATACAAAAAGACAGCAGATTTTGAATAAATCTGCTGTCTTTTTTATGTGTGCATGTCATAAAGAGTATCTTTTGTTTTGACCATATCGCCCACTTCTTGCATCATTAGAAAGAGTTTTTCTAAACGCTCATTGAGGAGAATACGCTCTTTCTCTAAATTATCTATTTTATCTTTTAAATCTCTATTTTCTTCTCTGAGTTGTTTTACTATGGAGAGAATATCTTGATGCACATCAATAAGATCAATGACTTTGTTTTCTATTTTATCAATCACGCTCATAACCCAAACTCCTTTTGAGATCTTTTGTGATATTTTTATTGTAGCTAAGTTCGAGAGCAAAAATAGGAGAATATTCGCTGTTTTCAGGTCAAAATAGACGAGAAAAGGATTAGGTGAATCAAATGAAGAGAAATGCGAAAGCGTGCGAATCGCAATGTTGAGAAACAAAATCTCTCAACATTTTTAAGCGATCTTTGATAGAAAAACAGTTTAGACTGCAGTATCGTTCTTAGCAGAAAAGACGTAGTTGAACATATCAGTTGCACCAGATACCAAATAGTTTTGTCCCTTTAGGTATACTGTATTGTCCGTATGTGCAGCCGTTACAGCAGCGAGTGTACAGGCTATTGTACCAAAAGTGTTATTTTGATTGAGCTGTGTGAGTGCCCCAGCAGCAAAACCATAAACAAAAAGATCTTTTTGATAGCAGTTTTTTCCACCATGGATAGAGAGAAGGGAAGTAATTTTTTTCATAAGTCCTCAAAGATTTAAAAGTATCTAAGTCTCTTTATATTAATAAATTTATTTTTAATAATCAAGAGGTTAGTGATTTTATGCGAATAAATTCATAATTCGTTTCATTGAAGGTGTTAGAGTTTCTTGAACATATAAATTAAAACAGAAGATTGAACTTTTGAGCTTGTGTGCTCGTTATGTGACAGATTTGCATGTGTATCGTCTTGAGTTTTTATCGTGTGAAGACAGATTTGAAGCATGCATAAGAAAAAAAGCAGTCTACTGAAGAGAAATATGCATTTTTAAATGCTCAGGTTAAATGAGTCGCTGGTATTTAAAATACATCCAGTATCATTTTTGGAATTGAGAACATAAAGATAAAGCTTGAAGAATTCGTAAAGCTTTTGTATTATGGATACAAGCTGTTCGGCAAGAACGTTTTTCAATTCGCCAGGTTCGAAAGAAAGCAACGAAAAAAACAATCTGTGTTGAACAGCCTTTTTCGTGTTAGTGCAAATTTTTCACTTTTCCCTATGTATTTCATAAATCACATTCTTTAGAGAGCTCAAATGCATCCTTTCGCGCGAATTCTACGACCAAAGCGTTTTGATGATGTTTGGGGGCATAAAGATTCTATTTACACTTTAAAAAAAGTGTTGCATCCACTAAAACATCACACCTTTTTATTATCAGGTACTGCTGGCGTAGGTAAGACAACTTTTGGCCGTCTTATAGGGCAAACATTATGCTGTCCTCAACCTGAGCGTCCTTGTGGAAATTGTCCTGTCTGTCTTGAAATTCATGAAGGACGGCATGTGGATTTTATTGAAATCGATGCTGCAGCCAAAACAAAAGTTGAAGAGATTAGAGATATTGTTCAATCATCCTATTCCGCACCTTTAGAGAGTCCTTATAAGATTTTTCTTTTTGATGAAGCTCATATGTTATCTGGACATTCTTTCAATGCTTTGCTAAAAGCCTTTGAAGAGCCTCCAGAACATGTAGTGTATATTTTAGCCACGACTGAATCGCATAAAATTTTGCCGACAGTGCGTTCTCGTTGTCTCAATTTTCATTTTGAGACCCCTTCTCTTGAGACAATAAAAGATTTTTTAAAAGATGTTGCTCAAAAACAGCACATTCTTTTTGATGATGCAGCTGTATCCGCATTGGCATATAGAGCTCAAGGAAGTTATAGGGATGCATTGAATCTTCTACAGCATGCTCAAATTTTAGGTGATGGTGATTTGCGATCAGATCTTGTGAGACATTTTTTATGTGTCCAAGATGAGCATTATTGGAAAAGTTTTTTTGAGGCATTTTTCGACTGCAATTTAGTGAAGATTCAAGAGCTGACTGAGCGTTCTTTGGCATATACACCTGTGCTTGTTTTTCAAAGTATTATGCTGGATGTTTCTGTCAACTATGGTTTCAATTTAGAACAAAAAAGTGAACTATATTTGATTCTTGCAGAGACTTATAAAATGAGCAGTACGCATCCAAAACTTGCAGAATTTTTCTATATGCTCCTTATCAAAGCAGCTGTGCGTTTTTATCAAAAAAAAAAAATTTCTTAGAGTCTTCTCAGAGCACTGAACTCAATGCTCAATCGCAGGTACATTCTATGCCAGGGCCATCCTTGAGTGAGTCAGTGATTGAGCAAGAAACGCAATCCCTGCCTTGCCATGGTTCTTATGCTGTGGAGCAGTGGTTGGAGTTTTTGCAAAATCATCCTGCAGGCTCTTCGTTAGCCAAAGATTTGCTATATCATAGTACTTTAAATTTTTCTGAAGAATTTTGTGATATCAGAATTTCATCGCGTATGCAGTCTCTTTTAACCGCAGGTCTGGAAAGAAAAGTTTTTGCTCTGGTCAAAGAATTCTTATTCGATTCTACAAAAATCCTACGTTTAAGTTTTGGAGATCATGCTCTGCTGACCCCCAATGACTTACTTCAACAAGAGACTCAAAAGAAACGTGAATATGCTCGATTGCATTTTTGTGCTTCTGATTTTTATCATTTTTTAAAAACGAACAATATTTGGAAAGAGATTACTCAAACATCATTTCACTAGTCACTCCCTGATCTTCAAGAATTTTTTTGAGCTGTTTAAGAGCCTCGACTTGGATTTGTCTCACCCTTTCTCTCGTGAGGCCGACTTCTTTGCCTACCTGTTCTAAAGTGGCCTCTTCATGCCCTTTTAATCCAAATCTTTGAGCGATTATTGATTGCTGCTTCTCAGGTAACATTTCAATAATTCTATATAAAATTGATTCAAAATGTTGCTTTGATAAATGTTCAATAGGCTCTATTTGTTCTTCGCTTGATAAAGCATCAATTAAAGGTTTTTCTGTTTCATCGCTTCCGAGTGGAGAGTCAATAGATAGAGTTTTTTCATTGAGTTTCATCATTTTATTCACTGCATCCGCTGAAATATTTAAAGCAGCGGCAATTTCATCGTAGCTCGGTTCATGATCAAGAAATTGTGCAATTTCTCGTGATTTTCTGAGATAAATATTCAGCTCTTTGATGACATGAATAGGAAGCCGAATTGTGCGAGTTTGATTCATAATAGCACGTTCTATATTTTGACGAATCCACCAAGTTGCATAAGTAGAAAAACGAAATCCTCTTTCAGGATCAAATTTTTCTACAGCTCTCATTAATCCTAAATTCCCCTCTTCAATCAAATCAAGTAAAGATAAACCTCTATTTAAGTAGCGTCTAGCAATTTTAACCACTAAGCGTAAATTGCACTCAATCATATGATTGCGTGCTTCAAGATCACCTTTACGAGTTTTTCTTGCGTAGTAAATTTCCTCCTCAGGAGTCAGCAGCGGTGACGTGCCTATGTCTTTTAAATACAGTTGAGTGGGATCTGTTTCATTATCGCTGTCCTCAGAGCAAAATCGATAGTCGCTTTCAAGCCACTCTTCTTCTAATTCAATATCAATGATTTCCTCTTTGGGCGCCTCTTTGGCATTACTAAAAGTTTTTGCAAAATCAATTGGGCCATTCCATGAATATTTGATTGACATTGAGATGATCCTTGTGTGTTCTGTCGATATCCTCATCGTATCAATCAAAAAAGCCTACAGACAAAAGTCAGTCAGTTAGATGATTTAAATTTCGATAAAATTTGTCTAATATAAACCTGTTTTTTCAATATTAAAATACTTTCATATTGATTGATAATAAGATAGAATAATCGAACACAATCTAAGGATAGGAAAAATCTATGACTAGAGCTGAACTGATAGAGCAAATCGCTCTTCGAAAAAGTGATATGAACCCTAAGGTCGTAGAGTTTGCTGTGAAGCGAATTATTGATTTCATGGTAGATTCTTTTGTACAAGGACAGCGCATGGAAGTTCGTGGTTTTGGAAGCTTTCGTTTGAGAAAACGTGAAAAGCGTGAAGCACGTAACCCAAAAACTGGTGCTTTGGTGATTACTGAGGAAAAATACGTTTTATACTTCAAATCCGGAAAAAGCCTCAGAGAGCGCGTCAACGCCAAAGGTTTGAGTAAGCAAGCTGATGTTTTAGAATTAGCGGCAATTTAATCAAAAGCTCTTTTGCAGTGGAGAAAATTAAAGGATCTGTTAGACTGGTATAAGAGTTTTGTCAGATGGAAGATTTGTGAATTTTCTAATCCTTTTTTTGTCTCCGCTGTTTTTGTATGCGGGCACAATAGAATACATCGATAGTTGTCATAATGCAGGTGAAGAAAAACAAGTTTCCGATCCACAGCCACTTTTTGATCATCCTCGTTTAGAAGAAGATTTTGCTTATAAAGAAATTTTGTATTTTCAAGAGCAGCGTAAAATACAGAAAACAGTAGATAAAAAAAATAGCTCATATATGGATGTGAGTTATGGGTATAGTGATCTGACTCTGTCTTCGATTAAACCGTTTTACTATCCGGTCAATACCACAGAAACAGTTTCTACAACGCAAACACAAGCTGATGGCTCTACGACACAATCTAGCGCCAAAATGACTATCAATGAAAGTTTTGCTATTAATGGCTATGGAGCCTCTTCTTTAAGTTTTGAGCAGCAGAGTGAGAGCGCTTCGCAGCAATATTTTCTCCAATTTAATGCAATGACGCGTGAGAAGCACTTAGGAGTGGGGTTGGAAATCAGTTATAACAATAACCCTATTATCACACTACAAAATCCTTCTTATCAGATCAATCGCACTATTACATCGACACAAACAAATACCACTGCAACAGCAGGAGGAACAGGAAGTGCAGGAACAAGCACCTATCCCGCACCTTCAACAATTTCTTCTCTAGAGGTTCCGGTCACCTTAAATAATCTGCGCCTGAAAGTCGTGAATGTACCCATTCATTTTTCTATGACGTATTTTCCTATTTATGATGGATATTTTCAGCCTTTCGTAAAAGCAGGTATTGGAATTAACATGAGTCATACAAATATGCAAGTCACAGAAGATGAAGATCCTGCAATGCGCGGAACATTGACACCTTTATATCAAACTGGATGGGCTTTTATGCCTTTTACGTATACATACGGTGCAGGTTTTCAACTGATGCTGACAGAATCATTAGCATTCACATGCAGTTATTTAAAACAAAAAATTGATGGGCGATCTACACGTTTCTCTGTTATGGTGAATATGCCTCAATCGGATAATTCGGATTCCACGAACGGGTCGAGCACCACGAATCTTAACGGGACCTATGGAGATATGCGTTTTGAATTCTTTCAAAAAACGACACTGAAGGAAATAGGATTTGCTTATTATTTTTAATCAAAAAAGCGACGATAAGGATATCTGCTCATGAAAAAAATTGAATTCCCAATAGCCTGGACAATTCTGCTGCTGTGGTTTATGCCACAAACAATTTTTGCTCATATTTCAATTCAAGATGCAAGAAATACAGCAAGCATCTCAGACAAAGATATAGCGGGTTATCGCACAAAAAACACTGAATCTGAAATTGCTCCCTTGTCTGGCAAGAAGAAACAAATAGGGCATCAAGCAAATTTTGAGATTTCTTTACGCCGTCTCGATGTGGATGATTATACATACTCACAATTTAATCAACAAAATATTCAAAATATCCAAGAAAAGCCTATTAATGATATTTCTTTTGATTGGGGGATGGCCTATTATTACCGCCCTGCAAGCTCATACAGCTTCGGTCTCGCCTTTCATCGGCTCCAAATTAATACACAATCTATTGATTTACGCTACAGCTCAACAGATCCTATCCCACCCGCACCAGGTAATTTGGATCCTATTGCCTCTGACTTAATTTCAGACAATCTCAGTATTGGTCAGTTTTATCGGCCTCAATCGATATTTGATAGAGCCTATAACTATGAAGCAGTAGCAAGAGCATATATTCTTCCTGACAATGTGAGCGATCCGTTTTTACAAGCGACACTTGGTTATACGCATCATAAGAGTGCGGTTACACGTCAGGATTCTTCCTTATATACAAGCTTACATGATCAATTTTGGACCTGGTCAATTGGCACCGGATGCTCTATTGGTCTGACTCAATCTTTATTGTTTGAGCCATCTTTAAGTGTGCGTAATTTACATTCTTTCATTTATTCGGATTCTATCCAAAGTCTTGATAACACTGAAAGTTATAATTATACAGTGACTGCATCTCGTTACTATTCCTTAGATCTCCATTTTTCTCTTATAACTCGATGGTAAAGCACATGATGATGTTTTTAATGGCGGCTACATTTTTCTTGGCTGGATGTAATAATGATTTTTCTTTTCATGATCGAGAGAGTTCAGCATCTTTTATGGACACAAGGCGTATATCGCAAAAAAGCGTAGAGCCTAATAATCTGCAGTCTCAAAGTTTAAGCAATTTAAATAAAAGCGAAGATTTTTATCATTGGGCAAGCTCAGAAGGTTACCCTGAGGCACAAATGATTTACGCACAGCTTCTTTTAAGAAAGAATCAAACAGAAAATGCGTATTCTCTTTTACTCTCTGCTTATGAAAAAGGCTATGATGAAGCTTTGATACTGATGGCACAAAATTTAGATGAACAAGGAAAGACAGAGGAAGCACTACGCGCGCTTGAGCCGTTGCTGGCTAAAAAGACAAGTGCTCAAGTTTATATCCTTGCCGCACAGTTTTCGAAAAAAATAAATAAAATCGATCAAGAGCAGGATTTTTTGAAAATTGCAGCTCATCTAGGATCCATCGATGCACAGCATAAAATTTCATCAAATCAGCAGTACTCACAAAAAGCATGGAAAGATTTTTTCGATAATCGTGAAGGCGATTTTTTCGATGCGTGCGCACCCATAGACTCGTTATCAGGTTCGAAAAAAGAAGAATCAATCGCACATTTAGAAACAATCGCTCCCCGTCAGTTTTGGGAGATTTTTCGTCATGCTGCACATGAAGGGTCACCTTATGCCGCCCTAGCAGAATTGGTATTTTCAAGAAGCTATCCAACGCTTTTTGAGGGTAATTCAGGCTCATACCGAGATCTTATGCTCAAAGCCTCTTCGTTGCCTGCAGGCAAGTCTTTTTATGCCAGAGCTATTTTAGATGGTTCTATTCAAGAGCCTTATCAAAAAGCGTGGGACCTATTACGAGAAGCTGCTGAGCATAAAGATCCATATGCACTCTTTGCTTTGAGCTTCTATTATCGAGAAATTGGGATGCTTGATAAAGCTTTAGCCTATTATAATGATGGGCTTTCTCAATCGAATATGGCCGATGATCTTTTTGGGGTGATTCGTGATATTGTGGAGAAAAAAATCACTTTACGTTCTTCGCATGCTGCTTATGATGCACTTTCTTTTCTCGCATATAGTGGGCATGCTAAATCGCAAGTCTATCTCGCTTCTCTCAAAGAGCAGAAATTAATAGAAGGTTCAGCAGAAGAAATTATCACTCTCTTGCATCGTGCAGCATGGGCTAATAATCATTATGCACAGTATTTGCTTGGGACCGCATATTTTTATGGACAAAAAGGTTTAGAAATTAATTACCATAAAGCGTGGAGATGGCTCTTGGAAAGTGCTCGTAGTGGATATCGACCTGCTCAATACACTCTTGGGCAATGGTATTGGCATCATGCTTACGAAAAACCAGGTTCTAAAATTGAAGCTTATGCTTGGAAGCGCATTAGCCTGGAGGGTTTAAAAGAAGAGCCTTTGGAATGGTTGCGCGACATTGAGAAAGACTTGAGCTGGTCAGAGCTTGAGGCAGCAGTGATAAAAAGCCAGCAATACCATGATTTGTATAACAAAACGGTAAGAATTGAAATGCCGGCTTCACTCACTCGTTAAATAGAGAGTTCTATGCTTTCAATGAAATTGGGGTTTGAGTCATCTGGATCAGCGACTGGTGAGATTGAGCTCCGGCCAGTCGTAGTGTTTTTCAATTTTTTATGAATATAAACAGTTGCATGTACTTCCAATCGATAATGAATTTTTTATAAAATGGAATCAGTTGTACAGGTAGACATCCAAAATCGCTTTCTCTCAATAGGCGATCATATCTGGGGAATAAAAAACGAAATCAACCTCTAAGCCCTTGAATTTATAATTGACTGCGTTTTATAATACATCTTTCTGATGTTATTATAAATTTGTTGTATTTATGAGCTATGCCATTATAGAAACCGGCTCTAAGCAGTACCGGGTACAAAAAGGCCTTGTCATCGATATCGAAAAGATTATTGGTGAACCAGGTGAGACTCTGACTTTCGAAAATGTTTTGCAAATTTCCTCTAACGACACCGTCCATATTGGACAGCCTGTAGTTGCAGAAGCAAAAGTCGTTTGTGAAATTATCAAACAAAAAAGAGATGACAAAGTCATCATTATGAAGCTCCGCCGTCGTAAAAACTCTCGTCGCAGAGCTGGGCATCGTCAATATCTTTCTGTTGTGAAAATCGTTGATATTCTCTTTAAAGGAGTAAGCATCTATGGCAACTAAAAAAGCTGGTGGTAGTAGCCAAAACGGCCGAGATTCAAAACCCAAGTACCGTGGCGTTAAAGTCTTTGGCGGACAAACAGTTACTAAAGGTAGTATTATTGTTCGCCAAGTGGGTATGAAAATGAAAAATGGTCTATTTGTTGGAGCAGGTAAAGATTTTACACTTTATGCTCTTGCAGATGGAGTTGTTGTCTTCTCCACTCGTCATGGTAAAACAATCGTGAATGTTGAGCCACAAACTGCTTAATTTTCATAAGCGTTCATTTTAAGGAAGAAAGTTGTATGTCTTTTATCGATCAGGCCCTTATTTCTATCGAAGCTGGTTCTGGTGGCCCAGGAGCGTGCAGCTTTCGCCGAGAAAAATATATTCCCTTTGGTGGGCCAGATGGAGGCGATGGTGGTGATGGCGGAAGTGTTTATTTCGTTGTCCGCTCTAATCTCAATACTTTGGTTCATTTCAATCAAACAAAATTTTTTAAAGCTCAAAATGGATCTCGCGGATCGGGTGCTAATAAACGCGGTAAAAATGGAGATGATTTAGAAATCCCAGTTCCTGCAGGCACAAAAGTTTACGATTCGCAAAGTGGCATGTTAATTTGTGATTGCCTTGAAGATGGCCAAAAGATTTTGATAGCACAAGGTGGCTTTCATGGTCTTGGTAATGCACGTTTTAAAACATCAACAAATCGTGCACCTCGACAAACAACACCAGGATATCCTGGTCAGATCTTTTCTTTACGTCTGGAGCTGCAGCTTTTAGCAGATGTGGGTCTTGTGGGTTTGCCAAATGCAGGTAAAAGCTCCACGATTCGCGCACTTTCTTCTGCAAAACCTAAAGTGGCAGACTACCCTTTTACAACACTAGTCCCTCATTTAGGTGTTGTGCATTATGAACTCGGGCGAGATATCGTACTCGCAGATATTCCCGGATTGATTGAGGGTGCTCATCAAGGTACAGGCTTGGGTAATACGTTTTTAAGACATATTGCGCGCACAAAACTTTTAGTGTTTGTTCTAGATGCGCAAAATGCATCCGAAATTTCCCCACTGCAACAGTATAATCTTTTAAAGAATGAGCTGGATCTGTCTGTTTATGCAGAACAAGTCGCAGATCTGGAAAAAATCGTTCTCATTAATAAAATTGATTATGATGATCTGTTAGAGACACATTCTGGAGATATTTCCGCATTGCAAGAAACAGTCGGTATAGATAGAGTCTTTTTTGCCAGTGCTTTGAATCCGAAAAGTTTGGACTCTTTCAAAAAATCTCTTTATCCTTTCTTTTATAAAGATTAAATTCTCAAGTTCAGAAAAATTTTTCCTCAAGGTGCCACAGTAGGTTTTTTCCAAAAAGACAGCTTGAGTAGCTTGAGTCTAGATCAATTTTGTAAAAAATCGTATCCTTTTTTAGATGATAAGTCTTCTCATTTGGCCTTGCTGCATTTGTATCAAACAGCCCACCTTTATTAGAATTTGTGTATAGTTTATTTGTAAAAGATACTGTGTTTCCAAGATGAAAATGCCGATCTGATCAGAAAGCGAGAAGACTGCTCGATCATGGCAAAAAAAGACAGTATCGAAGCAAAATGCTATTGCTCTACTCAAACGATTCAAACTGATCTCTGACTGATAGAGAAATCAGCGCAAAAGATTGGAACCTGGATGCACTTGAATGGCCGATATTCGCATCGTACATCTTCTATAAATCAAAAAGTTAAAAATTAAGCTGTCGTGTATGCTTTTTTGACCGATCACGAAGTGATATCAAGAAAAAACAATCTGCCCTTGAGCAGATTGTTTTGTAAAAATGCAAATATAAGAAAATTTATGCAGCAATAGGAGCGAGAGCTTTAATAGCGCTGTTTAAGCGGCTTTTTAAACGAGCAGCTGTGTTTTTATGAACGTGGCCTTTAGACTGCATGCGATCGATGATAGCTGTTGCAAGACGAAAAGCCACCATGGATTGCTCATGAGATTTGGCTTCAATTGCTAAGCGTACATCACGAATTGCAGAGCGCATACGTGAAACTTGCCATTTATTATTAAGACGACTTTTTTCATTTTGACGGTGTCTTTTTTCCGCTTGTTTGCTATTAGCCATGGGGTAAAACTCCTTTAAAATTTAAGAACTTCTTGACACAGAACCAAATATCTCGGTACAGTGATCATAAAAAGAATGCAAGTATTGTACATCGAATCAGATGATAAAGTCTATCCTTCCGCTCTCTCTAACAACATTTTTATCAAGAATAACAGGCTTTTTGCGAGATTATGTCCTTTATCACGCGATAGGATCTGGTCCGAATCTCGATGTTTTTTTCGTTGCGTTTCGTTTTCCTCAGCTGACAAGGCGCTTTTTTGCTGAAGGATCCTTTCATCAGGCGTTACTGCCTATTATGGCTCAAGCTTCAGCAGATCCAGACCCAGAGCGAGCACAGCGGCTCTATAGCGCATCCTTTTGGTTTGTGACTCTTCTTATGTTGTGCCTCGCACTCTCTATTTGGGTCTACGGATCTGCCTGGATTGATTATTTATTGGCACCCGGATTTTCTTCTGGTCAAAAGAAACTGTTAGCTGATTGTCTGATTTGGACTGCACCATATTCTTTAGCTTTATCTTGGGTGAGCTTGCTTGCCTTGCTTTTGCAACTAAACCATTCTTATTGGCTTAATGGTATTTCCCCTACCATTTTGAATATTTTTGTTGGATTTGCTGCGTATTTTTATTCTGCAGATATTGTGCTTGTTGCTCAATCAGTCTTTATTGCTGGATGGATTCAAAGTGCACTCCATGCTGTACTCACAGGGACAACTCTTTCTTTTAAACGCTGTATCCCGCTTTTTGTCTGGCCAGATCAGGATTTTTGGAACGTTTGGTCGAGATTTCTTTCGCTATCAGGGTTGAGCATATTGATTTTAATCAATATGAGTATCGATCAGATTTATCTTTCTTACGCGCCTATTGGCTCTGTTAGCATTTATTATTTATGTGAGCGTGTGATCGAGCTTCCAATTGGAATTATTGGATACTCGTTGTGGTCTGTGTTTTCTACCTATTATGTGCAAAACCATCAAAACGCTTTGAGTCTTGTGCGATTAGAGTATCAGATTCTTTTATTGATTCTCGCTTGGGTCGTGCCCGCTTCGGCTTTCATTCTTTTCTTTGCAGCGGATATTATGATGTTTTTTATGGGAGCCTCTTCTCCTTTGGTCCAAAATGCATCTGCTTTATTAAATATCATTTCTTTGCAAATTCTTTTTATAGTGATTAATAAAATTTTTGTGATCATTTTTACAACTCATGGACGCAATAAAGAAATTCTGCTGATTCACGGATTAGGGTCTATTGTCAATTGCGTGATGAATGCACTGCTGTATTCCTATGGCGCACAAGGTATAGCACTTTCTACTTTATGCACACTTTTTATCCAACTTCTTGTGTTTCATCTCAGATATCCTTTATTTGCAAGACTCACTCGTTTGCCGATCAGGGTTGTAGCACAGATCTTTTATCCATTAATGTTATTGATTGGTGCTATGGCTTTTATCTCAACGAGAACATTTAAATGTTTATTTTGGACGTCTGTGCCTCAACCTATCGTTCTGACAGTCTTTGTTGGATCTGCGAGTTGGTGGTATTGGCGTCAAATCCAGCCATTTTTTGCTCAAATGAATCAAAGAGTCACTCGAGAAGCGCTGCAACTGATCTAAGCATAGATTCACATGATCTTCATTATGTCTTGTGTGCTTGTGGTGAAATTCCAGATCGCTCAGCACAATTTGATTGTGCTGTATTCTCTGTGTACAGCTTTGCCATTTTTTGGCAAAAAATCACAATCTTTTTCGACCTGTGTTCGCTGCATACCTTTGTGTACTTTGAGATTATGCTTTGAGATCTAAAACCTTATCACGACTCTCTTGTCCAAGCTTTGGTACTTGGTATAATAGATCCAGTCATTTTATATATTGTGATAAAAAATCCGGAGCTTAGGGAGCATAATTCGATGAAAGAGACATTAAACTTAACACAAACATCCTTTCCGATGAAGGCTCAATTGCCTCTATTAGAACCGAAGATTTTACAATATTGGCAAGATCATCATGTGTATCAAAATCTCAGAGATGCCAGAAAAGATGCACCTAAGTTTTATCTGAATGATGGGCCTCCATATGCAAATGGCCCGATTCATTTGGGACATGCGGTTAATAAAATTTTAAAAGATATTATTATTAAATCTAAAACACTGGAGGGTTTTGATGCCTCGTTTCGCTTAGGCTGGGATTGCCATGGATTGCCTATAGAAATTCAGGTTGAAAAAAATACATCCGAGAGAGATCCAGCAAAATTTCGTTCTTTATGCCGTACTTATGCTCAATCTCAAATTGAAATTCAAGCACAAGGATTTCAACGATTGGGAATTTTAGCAAATTATTCTGAAAGCTATAAAACAATGGATGCTGTTTTTGAGGCCGAGATTGTTCGTCAAATTAGTGATTTTATCAAAAAAGGTTTGCTCGTCAGCGGTTTTAAGCCCGTCCATTGGTGCCCTTTGTGCGCCTCCTCTTTGTCTGATGCGGAAACAGAATTTGCTCCTAAACGCTCTCACAGTTTAGATGTGCTGTTTGCGGTGACAGAGCAATATCAAGAGGCCGGAAACAGTTATCCTTTTTATGCGATCGCATGGACAACAACACCATGGACTTTAGCTGCGAATCAAGCTTTAGCGTACCATCCTCAGATTTCTTATAGTGTTGTGATTGCTGAAAATGTGGCGTATTTATTGGAAAGCTCTAAAGCAAAAGAGTTTAGTAGCAAGTATGGACTAGAAGTCAGCCGTATTACGCCTTTTGATATGGAAAAGCTTGCTACGCTTCAATACAAAAATTTATTTGATGAACAAAAAATTCATCCTTTTTTACCTGCTTTATATGTGACCTTAGATAAAGGTACAGGTTTGGTTCATACTGCTCCTGATCATGGCCCAGAAGATTTTCAATTAGGCCAAGAGCATCATTTGAAACCTTTATCTTATATGGACCATTTTGGCCGTTTTACTGCAGATGCACCGACTTTTTTGCGGGGCTTATCATGGACAGAAGCCGAAAATGTTGTGATTGATGAGTTAACTCAGCGTAGACTTCTGATATCGCAAGATATGATTGAGCATAGTTATTTGACATGTTGGCGCCATAAAAAACCTATTTTTTATCGTTCGACACCACAATGGTTTGTCCATTTGACTGGTGATTTTAAAAAGCAGTTGCTCTCATGTATTGAGACTGTTCGTTGGCATCCTCAGAGCGGTGAATTACGTTTGAAAAATATGATTGAAAATCGACCAGATTGGTGTATTTCTCGCCAACGGCATTGGGGTGCGCCCTTAGTGTTAGTCTATCATCAGAAAACAAGAGAGCTTCATCCGTCAGTTTGTGAAATTATTGAAACAGTTGCAAAAAAAATTGAAGTGGAAGGGCTGGAAGCATGGTATAGCTTTAAATTAGAAGATTTTCAAATTGATGCCTCTGAGGGGTGGGTCTTATCCAGAGATACTTTGGATGTTTGGTTTGATTCTGGTTGTGTTTTTCGCTTGCTGTCACAAAAGAAAGACGGTCCTTTCCCTGCAGATTTGTATCTTGAAGGAAATGATCAGTATCGAGGATGGTTTCAATCTTCTTTGATATGCTCCTTGGCTTCTGAACAGCAGCCTCCCTATAAAGAAGTGCTCACACACGGATTTTTAGTGGATCCAGATGGCAAAAAAATGTCTAAATCTTTGGGTAATGTTGTTGACCCTCATGATGTCGCTGAAAAATATGGTATTGATATTTTGCGCTTATGGATTTCCTTGACAAACTATCAAGAAGATATGGCTATTAGTCCTAAAATTCTTGATCAGATTTCAGAGACGTATCGTAAATTGCGCAATACGTTGCGGTTTATTTTGGCAAATCTTGAAGATTTTGAGAGAACTCAACATGCTATCGAGCGCAGTGAACTGACTTTGATCGATAAATGGATGATTGAGCGCGTTTTTGATTTACAGGAAAAAGCTGCGCAATCTTATCAAAAATATCAATTTTCAGAGGTTTCTCGTTCAGTGATTGATTTTTGTGTCAATGATCTCAGTGCTTTTTATTTGGATATTTTGAAAGACCGTTTATATACTTGCGCCAAAAATTCTCAAGCACGTCGTAGCGCTCAAACAGCTTTGGATTGGATCTTCGAGTCTTTAATGCATATTTTGTTGCCGCTTTTACCATTTACCATAGAAGAAAGTTGGCAGCATCGTTATCGGCATTCTCGTTCTTCAATTTTATTAAATACTTGGCCACAGCCTCCATTTAAAAATAGTATTCGCCGTGAAGAGCAAAATTTTATTGAAAAAATTTTAAATTTGCGTAAAGAAATTGCGCCTGCTATTGAGTCTTTACGCCAGCAAGGACTGATCGGATCATCGTTAGAAGTGCACTTAACAGTGAATGTTGATCCATCTGAAGCTTTGTGGCTCAATGCTGCGCATGAATTGAAATTTGCATTTTTAGTCTCATCTATGCATGTACAGATTTCTCATTCTCCAGGTTTTTCCGTATCTGTTTTGGAGAACATTCAAAAATGTCAAAGATGCTGGCATAGAGTTGATGCTTTAGTTGATCAAGATATTTGTTTGCGCTGTGAAAAAAATATTCATACTGCAGGGGAGTCTCGAGCATATGTTTAGAAAAAAACTGTTGGAAATCAGTATTCTTGTGGGGATTGATTGGATTATCAAGCAGGCTGTCTTTTTTTTCTATCCGATTTTTAAGAAAACTGAAGTTTTTTTCTGGATATCGATTTATCCTGTATATAATTTGGGTGGCGCTTGGAGTGTAGGCTCTGCGTATCCTTTTATCATTACTGTGGTTAGCACAATGATTTGGACGGCATTTTTTTGTTATATCTTCACTCTCATGCCACATCTATCTCAAGCGCAGAAATGGCCGCTGCGTTTGATTCTTGCAGGTGGTCTAGGCAATTTAATTGATCGCTGGCTTTACGGAGGCGTGCGTGATTTTATATCCTTAATCATTTTCGGATATTCTTTTCCGATTTTTAATATGGCAGATATTTTTTTAACTCTCGGAGCTTTAGCTCTTTTTATTACCACACCTCAACGAGCACTTATTTAGGAGAATTTCATATCATGTTGCAGCGCTTATTTTCGTATGAACTTGCCACTTTGCCTTTGCGCAGTGTTGTAACATGTTCGGGATGGATTGACGCCATTCGCGATCATGGAGGAGTTGTTTTTTTTGAACTGCGAGATCGTTTTGGAACAGTCCAGTGTGTTTACGATCCGGCTGAACTTGGTGTTGACAGCTTAAATTTCATGAAAAATGAAAGCGTTTTATCCGTCCAAGGATTACTTTTAGAGCGTCCAGAAGGAACAAAAAAAGATACACATCCTTTGGGACATCTAGAACTTTATGTCCAAAAAATTGTGATTCATGCTGCAGCTCAGCCTTTACCTTTTGCAATCCAAAGATCAAAGGAGAGCCATGAAGAGCTACGGCTGACCTATCGTTATCTTGATCTCAGAAATAAAAGTGTTGCAGATGTGTTTTTCTTTCGTTCTCGCTTGCTTCAGGAAATTCGTCGATTTTTGACAACTGAGCATTTTGTTGAATGTGAGACACCTATTCTCACCAAACCCACACCAGAAGGTGCTAGAGATTATCTTGTACCATCGCGTGTTCATCATGGGTATTCCTATGCATTGCCGCAATCTCCTCAAATTTTTAAACAACTCCTCATGGCCAGTGGTTTTGAACGCTATTTTCAGATCGCTCGGTGTTTTCGAGACGAAGATTTACGTGCAGATCGCCAACCTGAATTTACTCAGTTGGATATTGAAATGTCGTTTATTGATGAATATGCAATTCAAGAATTGATTGAGTCATTAGTCAAAAATTTGTTTCAATCTCTTCTCAATGTGACCTTACCAACCTTTAAGCGCATGACTTATGCGGAAGCGATGAGCTTATATGGTTCTGATAAACCAGATCTTCGTTGTCCTTTGTTTTTTGTCAATCTGACTGAATTGATGAAAAAAACTTCTATCGAGCTTTTTGCAACAATTGCAGCCTTGCCAAATGGAATGATTTTAGGCATGAGAGTGCCTAAGGGTTCAGTACTTTCTCGAAAAGACATTGATCATTTCACCGATCTTGTACGTCGTAGAGGTGCGAAAGGACTGGCTTATTTAAAATATGAAAATGAACTTTTAAGTGGCCCAATTGCGAAATTTTTAAATGATGAACAAATGCGTGAATTGATTGCAATGTTAAATCTCGAAGAAGGCGATCTTGTATTTTTCGCAGCTGATATTGCATCAAAAATTTATGCTCCTTTTGCAGCTTTGCGCGATGCTTTAAGAGATCATTTTAACCTGATTGATATGCCTTGGGCGCCGGCATGGGTAACAGACTTCCCTATGTTAGAGTGGGATGAGCAGACGCAGCGCTATTATGCGATGCATCACCCGTTTACAGCGCCTAAAAATCCACAAGATGATCATGATTTGTCTTCTTGGGTTTCAAGAGGTTATGATTTTGTCCTGAATGGGTATGAGATTGGGGGTGGTTCTATTCGTATTCATCAAGAAGATTTGCAAGCAAAGATTTTTTCTATATTGGGAATCGGTGCACAAGAAGCACAAGAAAAGTTTGGATTTTTATTACAAGCTTTTCGTTACGGATTTCCCCCTCATGGTGGAATCGCTTTAGGTATTGATAGGCTTGTGATGTTAATGACAGGTAGTACTTCTTTGCGTGATGTGATTTTATTTCCTAAGACACAATCTGCTTCTTGTCCTTTGACACAGGCTCCCGGTCCTGTCAGTGTTGAGCAATTACGTGATGTAGGCTTGAAAGCGCTCGAACAGGAGAAAGCGACCAATAAATAATCTAAGAAATTGGATTGTTCTTTGACTGTATTAATCAATAAAGCTCTGGGTTAAAAAATCCCAGAGCTTTGTTTTAGTCTTGGCTCCGAGGAAAGGCAATGCTTGGATCTGCTCTTGCGTTGCAGCGGACAGACCAGTCCATCCTCCAAAATGTTTCAAAATATCACGTTTTTTCTCAGAGTTTATTCCTTTAAATGCATCAAACGGATGAGAAAGCAGACTTTTTTTTGTTAAACGCTGTCTAAAATTTCCCGCGCTACGATGAGCCTCATCTCGAATTTCTTGGAGCAAGAGCGCTTCATAGCTTTGAGAGCAAAGCTCTAAGGGATGAATAGTGCCATCATCATGGCAAAAAAGATAAGTTTCTTCGCCTCTTTTACGAGATGGGTTTTTAGTGATAGCAAGAATGATAGGCATTTTTTTTAATTGCAGTGCTTGGATTGCTGAATATGCTGCGCGTAATTGCAGTTGACCCCCATCCACCACGAGTACGTTAGCAATTAAATTTTCCGTAGAGCGCTTTTTTAGATGTCGAAATAGCATCTCTTCCATAGAAAGAGGGTCATTATTTTGATTTTTTTTGTGTTTTGCAATTTTATACAAACGATAAAGTTTTTTTTCCGGTCCATAACGATGAAAGCGAACAACAGCACCTACAGTGTGTTGTCCTTGAAAATGAGAGATATCAGCACATTCGATGCTGTCCCAGCCAGATTCTAAAAAGAGTTTTTCTAGTAAAGAAAATTGCTCATCGTACTCCAAAGCATTTTTATTTTGAATGGTTTTTCTATTTGCTAAAAGACTTTCTTGCGCCATTGCTAAGAATCTTTTTTCTTGGTCGCTATGAGGATGACGCAATAAAATATCTTTTTCTTTGATCTGGAATACAATTTGCTGTGTCGTATCACAAATAATTTGCTGAGGAATCCAGGCAGGATCGAGATAATACATTCTCTGCCTCACAATCGTTTCTATCAGTTCAGAAAAACATAAATCCAATGGATTTGAAACAGAGAAAGTTTCTGAAGACTCAATTTCATTGTTGATCACGACAAAATAATGTGCTTTTTTCATCCACACCGCAATCACATCAAAGCGCTGATACTCATTGGAATGATAAGCGCCTACTCTTCGCTGCATTGCATGAAGTTTTCGAATCAAATCTCGATGATAGGCTGCTTTTTCAAAGTCTTCTTGTTCACTTGCTTTGATCATGGATGCTTGTAAGTTTTCAAGTTTTTCTTGCATTGGACTGTTCAGAAACAGAATGCAATTTGAAACACTATCTGCATATTTTTGCGTTGCTTGCTGATCTTTATAAACACAGGGGGCTTGGCAGTGACCAATTTGATGCTCTAGGCAAGGGCGACTGCGAGCTTTGAAAACAAAGTCTGAGCATGTTCGTAATTGATATTTTTTTAAAATCCAGCGAAACACTTCATTTGCAAGTTTCAAGGAAGGATAGGGTCCATGTCTAAAAAGTGCATCGTTGTTTGTTTTTTTTCGATCGATAAAAAGTGCAGGAGATAAATGTTTGGAGAGACATATAAATGGAAAAGATTTATCATCTTTCAATAGTACATTAAAAGGTGGTTGCAGAGTTTGAATGAGAGAGCTCTCAACTCTCAGAGCCATTTCTTCGCTCAGACAGGCGGTTAGATGAATATCTGCGATGAGAGATAGGAGTTTTATGATCTTAGGGTGATTTGAAGTTAAATAGGACGATAATCGATTTTTGAGATTTTTGGCTTTTCCTACATAGAGAACTTTCTTTTTCGCATCAAGCATTTGATAAACGCCCGATTGCTCAGGCGCATTTTTAATAAAGTCTTTGAAAGTGAAATGAGAATGAGCATTCATAGAGCTGAGGGTGTTGGGTTGATTGCTTGCAAATAACCTAAATAGCCATCTTTATAATCGAAGCATCGATGAGAGAGAGCACCGGCGCTTTTTTGGATATAATGTTCAGCGACAATTTGGCTCCTGTAGCCTGAACGGCAATAGAAGATGAGGTCGATATTTTCAGGAAATGCTAAATATTGTAATTGGCTTAAAGGATAATTCATAGCGCCTGGAATATGGCCTTGGGCAAACTCATCTGGTTCGCGGACATCGATCAGTCTAGCGGTGTTTTTTTTGATGAGCTCTAGAAATTCAGCAGTATAAATTTTTTCAATCGACATAAAAGCACCCATTTTGATATTTACGAAATATCAAAATAGACTAATCCGATCCGGTATCCTTGTCTAGTTATCCTGAAATTTTTATGAAAGTTGGATAAATTTCTATTTTTGAGATATCTTATGTGAGATAAGATTTTTTAAGAGTTGTGTTTTAGGCAGGTGGCCTTTTTCACAAGACTCTCAAGAAAATTTGTAAGTTCAAATAGCCCTCAATCTTTACATGAAATAAAGGAGAATGCTTTTATGGCCCAACGTTTTCAAACTGTGCAGCGAGCTTCTTATTCTGAAAGTTCTGCAAATAGTGTTCTAGTCAATACGTTAATTTTACTCTCTCTCTCATCTCTGTTTGCTGCGTTTACAGCCTATCTTTCTTTTCTTTCGCCACAAGGAGCTCTAGCTTTCGGGCCTTTTGGAACTGTTTTTGTGTATTTCGGGATCCTTTACGGTATTTCCGCAACTGCTCGTTCGCCTTTTGGACTTGTAATGGTTTTCGCCTTAACGGGATTTTTAGGATATACACTTGGTCCCTTGCTTCATTTTGTGGTCAAAGGCATTTCACATGGTCCTCAAATTATTACGGCGTCTTTTTTAGGGACTGGGATGATTTTTGCAGGGCTATTTGCATATGCATTGCAGGCTAAACAAGATTTTTCTTATATGATTGGCTTTTTATCTGTGACGACTTTGAGTATTTTTGCTTTGAGTATTATCAATATGCTTTTTTTACATATGCCAATTGTCAGTCTCTTTATTTCTTGCGGTATTTTGACTGTTTCTAGTGGATATTTATTGTTGAATTTATCAAATATTATTCGCGGTGGAGAGAGAAATTATATTATTGCAACGACGATGTTATTTATTGATCTGTATAATATTTTTGTTTCTTTAGTACAGATTTTGAGTGCTCTCTCTTCATCTCGTGATCGTTAACAAAAAAGCCTGAACGATGCTGTTTTCTTGGATTTTGGCCCTCACATTTTGCAGGGCCTTTTTTTCGCCTTTAGTGATTTTATTACATGCTACGTGTTATATATCGGATTTGATATTTGTTATAATTTTTTTCTTATTGGCATGTAGTGATGGGTTGGATGGCTATTTGGCAAGACGCTATCAGCTTGTCAGTTCCTTGGGAGCATGGCTGGATCATGTCTCTGATAAAATTTTCATTGCTTTTTTTTCAACTTATTGGCTGTTTTTAGATTCTAACCCCTTAGTGATTTTTGTCATCATGGCGAGCCAAATTAGGGAATTAATAGCGCTATCCTTACGGTCCGCTCCCTTTGCTGTAAGAGGTGCGAAAGAGCATTTTGGGGTAGTGTTTTTTGGGAAAGCTAAAACAGCTTGCCAATCTTTTGCGTTGGGTCTGTTTTTTCTTTCTTTGGCTGCTCGCCAATCTGCATTTTTCCAAAATGCAGCATATGTTTTTTTAGTGATGGCCTTGTTTTTTAGTTGGGTTTCTTTATTCCAATATGTGATTGGCCTCAAAAAAGATTTTTATGATTTGTACCAGTTGTCTGTTATCGGTTTGTATCCTAGGAATAAAGAAAAATAATTTTATTATTGCAAGATATCATTCAGAGTGAGATTTATCTTTTGGGTGTTCTTTTCTTCGTATCTGCTGGATCAATTTTCGGTTCTTCATAACCCTTTTCCGAATGATCTGATTCTAAATTGTTTCCTGTATTTTTTAAGACTGAGCTCAAAGCGATAACAGGAGAAACACTCAGTGATATTAAGGTGGTTTGAATCAGAGATGGAAGCAAAAAAAATCTCCCTAAGGATACTAAAATCTCTTCTTGATGCAAATTTCTGAAAAAAAGCATGAAAAGATCGCGAGATTGATGATAGGTTGCTTGGATGTGACCATTAAACTGATCTTGAATATTTTTTATCATGCTCATATCGGAGTCCTTGTTCACAAAATAATCGTAAAAACAGGCTAACAATTTAAAAGCCTCTTATTAACAATAGTTCATCCCATCTTTTTTATGCATCGTGCTTTAATAAAAGAGCGTATGTACAAGATAAAACCTCAGCAATAAATTTTTATAGTTTGATGGGATTTTTATATGATGAATAAATCTGTTTAATAAAAGACTTAAGAGATTGTGTTTATCGTGTAAGATTTTTTCGATGTTATAGATTATGTGCTGAGCAACAATTGTTGGAAGATCTTTTCTTTAAGATGATGCAAGAACAGATTTTTCAAAGAATTCTGTTACAGTGCAGTTTGACTTAAATCACAGGAATGATTGCCTGTGTACACAGAGAGCAGGATCTGTCTTGTGATTTGTGAGATGTATAAATCTTTAAGAATTTGACTTCATATTTTAAAGTTTCATTTCTCAATCTTTGTATACAAGAGAAGGGGATCTCTTTGTATTGTGAAAGATCAGGTATCTCATATCTCTTTGTCAATCATGCAGACAGATGTTGTAATTGCATTAGACCTCTTGCATAACTAGCTATCACGATCATTCCATGTTATAAATAGCTGCAATTAAATTGAATCTCAGTCCAAATTCTTTGAATAGCCGAAAATCATGACGTTTTCCATTTGTAAAAGCAGTGCAAATCACTTGCTTTGTTTTCTTAGCTACAACGAGTTGGGTCTTTAAAGTATGCCTTCTCTTCTTTCCAGAATAAAAGCGTTTCTGATGATTATTTATGCGCTTTTTGTTCTTGAACCTTATTTTTTTTAGGACGCTCTATCGGCGTCTGTGTTGCGTCAATCAGCACAACTTCATAATCCATATCACTTTTAAGTAATGCTTTTCGACCAGGCAAAGCAAAATCAGGGTGCTTAATCAGAGTCTCTTCTATCCATTTAATCTTTCTATAACAACGACTTTCTGATATTCCATACGAAGAAGCGACATGAAAGTATGCGTGATACTCTCTGAGGTATTCCAAAGCCATCAAGAGCCTATCTTCCATCGCTAAGGTATTGGGTTTTCGCCCTCGTGCTTTTTTATTTTTTTCGGCCTCTTTGAGTATGTCTATTATCTTTTGAAATGTAGATTTTTTTACCCCGCTTAATCTACGAAACTCTTCATCTTTATAAGATTTTATTTTTTCGTATTTCATATCAACTTCTCTATTGTCTCTCTAAGAGAGATGTAGCCCCTATTCTTTCGGTTATGCAGGAGGTCTAATGAAGTGTTGATAGCTCAGTTCCATCCGAATCGTGAATTTTTGGAAAGATTTGGTACTTGACAAGGTGATGCAAAGGTGTTACACCATTAACTATATTTAACTTATTATGAGGTTATAAATATGCCTGCAAAAAACCCTAGAATTAATGTAACATTTGAAGAATCGACCGTCGGCATTCTATCCAGCTTGGCACATCAAGAACATAAATCTGTTGCAAGCCTTGTGCGAGAGCTCGCGCTTGAAGCTCTGGAAATGCGTGAGGATTATTACTTATCCAAGGTTGCTGAAAAGTCTGATATCCATGGTGCTAAAACATATTCTCATGAAGATGCATGGAAATGATTTATCAAATTCGATATTTAGATGAAGTAGTGCGCAAAGATATACCCGCTCTACCCTCGAGTGCTCGAACCTTGATAAAGCGAGCAATTGAGGAACGTTTAACAATCGACCCGGTAGGATTTGGAAAGCCTTTGCGCTATAGCTTGAAAGGCCATAGGCGTATTAGGGTCATCGATTATCGTGTTGTATATCGTATTGAGCCAGAGGTTAAGACGGTTATTGTTGTAGCCATTAAGCATAGAAAAGATGTTTATGAAAGATAACATAATCAGGATGTGCAGCTTTTAAAACATGGATGAAGGATTGCTATAGCTTTACGATCTTGGTATGCGCAAAATGCTGCGCATGAAGATGCATTGCAGGTTTTGCTTGAGTCCAGCAATTCATGGATCAATCCGAATCAGGTTTATTTAGAGGCAGCCCATCATCTGGGAGAGCTTGGCTTTATCCAGCTCAAAGAGCATTATTTCATCAAGTGTGCCAATCCCTTGGATGCTTTGGATTTTGATAGTCTAATCAATCCCGATTGTGAGAATAAAATTGCTATTGCTGATGATTTTGATGAATCATGCGATGATCTCATGTGCGAGGAATGTGGACGTTACATTTTACCCATCACCCACCAAAAACAACGTTTTCATGTTGTTTCTTTATCTCTGCAAAAGCAGACTATATTGCACTGGCTTGAGGCTAAGCTCAAAGAATTTACCTTTAAAAATCAAAGCACCGGCATTTATCACATTTTGTTGGATTCTGGCTTTATGACAGTGATATTGCCTGATTTTATCGATAACCCTTCATATTTAGCTATTGATTGCATCAAAGCCCAGCCGAAATTGATCATCACATTACGCAAAACCTTACCTCATTTACCGCTTGACATAACGACCATCAGATTATCGGATTTGATGAGCGAAAGGCTGTCTTTACAGCAAGGCTTACATATGGCGATAGAGCATGGCATCCCAAAAGAGATGCTTAATCTTTCAAGGCAAATACTACCTTTTGTTTCGCTGCATCAAGCAAAGATGGCCGAAAAGCCGATAACCTATAGCATCACCATTAGACCTCTTGCATAACTAGCTATCACGATAATTCCATGTTATAAATAGCTGCAATTAAATTGAATCTCAGTCCAAATCTCTTTCGTCTGTTTCTATAGTTGTCAGATATGATTTTAAATCGTTTAATCATACCGATAAGATTTTCATTTGCCACTCTTTTTCTGGCAAGCTCTTGATTTTTAATCCTGTCTTCTCGTGTCAAAGGTGTTTTCTTTGTCTTCTTTTTGGGTAATTCAGATTGAATATGCAGCTTTTGTATGCCCTGATACCCCGTGTCTGTAATCACTCTTATATCAGGATTGATTCTTATGCTCGATTCTTTGAATAGCCGAAAATCATGACGTTTTCCATTTGTAAAAGCAGTGCAAATCACTTGCTTTGTTTTCTTAGCTACAACGAGTTGGGTCTTTAAAGTATGCCTTCTCTTCTTTCCAGAATAAAAGCGTTTCTGATGATTATTTATGCGCTTTTTGTTCTTGAACCTTATTTTTTTTAGGACGCTCTATCGGCGTCTGTGTTGCGTCAATCAGCACAACTTCATAATCCATATCACTTTTAAGTAATGCTTTTCGACCAGGCAAAGCAAAATCAGGGTGCTTAATCAGAGTCTCTTCTATCCATTTAATCTTTCTATAACAACGACTTTCTGATATTCCATACGAAGAAGCGACATGAAAGTATTCCGCAATACAAGCGCAGCATCTTTGCGCATCAATAGAATTTCTTGATATCTTGCGCATCAATATCAAAAAAAATTCTAAATAATATGGGCATTTTTAGAAGATCGTGAGTAAGAGTTTTTTTATAGATCGATCCTATATGGGGGGAGATATCTTTTTTGAATAAGGTTTTTACAATGCAAGAAAACAATAAAAACTCCGTTGATGATATAAAAGATCAGCATAGAGGATCTCTAGAGATTGCTATTGAAAACCAAGATGCATTATTAGTTTCTGGATTGTCTCAAAATACTGCGCTTATCAAGCAGGTAAATTCTGTGGGTTATACCCCTCTGATGTACGCTTCTTGCTATCCTAGCGTCGAGGTTGTCCAGGCTTTGATAAAAAATGGTGCAGATCTGAACGCAAAAGACAAAGACTCTAAGACAGCACTGATGATCGCCGCTGAATACGGTCATCTCGAGGTGGTTAAAGCGCTTTTAAACAATGGTGCTGATGTGAACGCAAAAGCCAAAAACTTTAATAAGACACCCTTGATGTTCGCAGCGGAATATGGACATGTCGAGGTGGTTAAAGCGCTTTTAAACAATGGTGCTGATGTGAATGCCCTCACTATCAGCGGATTGACCGCACTGCATTATGCTATTCATAAAGGCTCTTTTAAGGTGGTTGAAACTCTTATAGACAATCGCGCAAATGTGAATCTTTCAGTAAAAGACGGATATACGCCTCTTATGACAGCAGCATCTGAAGTGCCTTGCGATCTAGATATATTGCAGATTCTTTTAGAAAACAATGCAGATATGAATGAAGAACAGAGATACTGCGCAAGCGCGCTCAGCATTGCTGATGGTAAATCCGTCCGGTTTAAAGAGCGCTTACCTTATCCTGCTAAGCGACCTATAGAGATGATTCAAGCATATATAGAAAAAAACAAGAATGCTCAGCAAAAAGAAAGGTATATTCAGCAAAAAGAGATAGTTCTGCATGCCTCGCTCTGTTTTGCAGCCCAAAATGGCTATCTTGATATTGTCCGTCTCTTGATTAATCATCCAGGCAATCTCACAACTCCAAAGGAATGCACAGAGACTCCTCTTATACTTGCGATAAAAAATAATCATCCTGAAATCGTAAAAATACTTTTAGAAAAACACACAGATCACGATGAAGTGCAAAGAGCCTTGGAATTTGCTTCCGCAGACACTCACAGAGTCATACATGAACTGTTGACTCATCACTTAGAATCCTCTTCGAAGCCCGCACCCACGGAGCCTGATGTATCGCATCCAACAGTGTCAGAAAAAGAAAATGTTTTTCCCAAAGAACTGCAACAGATTTTTTCTACAGAACTGCTCAATTCCGTAAAACAGAATCTGCTCCATGCGGTAGAAAATGATAATAGAAAATATTCAACCTACAGTCTGAAAGATGAGCTCTCTAAAAACGCCGAAGCTGCCAATGATTTACTCTGTATTGCTGTAGCGAATGGCTGGAACGACGCGGTATGCTTGCTTTTAGATAACGGCGTTCATGCTCGTTCTACAGGAGGAAAGAATAAACAGGCACTGCTGATCGCTGCAGAAAACAAAAACCTTGAGCTTTGGAATCTCCTGAGAGACAGGGGGGCCAGTGTGCAGGATTGTGATATAAATGATTTACTTTACCTTGTGACACAGAATCAGTGGCAAAATGAGATGCGTTTTCTCGTCAACGAGGGCGCTAATGTGAATGCCCGATCTCGAAGTGATAAAACTGCGCTGATGATTGCTGCAGAACAAAACAATCCTGATAGCTGTCAGTTTCTTTTATCGAAAGGAGCTGATATTCATGCCCGTGATACAACAGGGAACACTGCTCTGATGCTAGCGGTTAAAAAAGGCCACTTAGATGCGATACGCACTCTGATCTCTCAGGGATCGGATATCAATGCGTTTAATGTTTTTGGAGAGAGTGCACTTGTTCTTGCTTCCAAAAAAAGTCCAAAAATAACGGAACTGCTTTTACAGCACAATGCTCAAGTAGGACACAAAAATAAAAAGGGGCTCACTGCTCTTCAAAAAGCCATTTTAAGCGGCAATAACGAGGTAGCTAAATTTTTGATTAACAACAAAAGACATAAACGCGAAGACCTTATAGACGCTGCATTCTATGCTATAGAACGAGGAAGCGAAGCGCTATTCATGAGTATTGTAGCTGAAATAAAAATAGAAACTGCTTCAAAATATGACCTAATTCAAAAAAAGATCTTACAGAAGGCGAAAGAAGCTATGCGCCAGAATAATATGGATTTATCTGGGAAAATGTTATCTGCGTTTGCAAGAGCAAGCAATCACTATTCCATAGAATATCGACACTCACCTCACGAATTAGAATATCGAGAGCTTAAACAAATTTATCAAAAAAATCTTAATCAACAAGTTCAAAATGAGACAGATATGAGTGCTCAAAAAGAACCTGAAAAATCGATTTTACCAAGCACAACCACTGAAAATTCTGATGCCATAATTGAACAAATAGCATCGATGCGTCCGGGTATGTTACATATGGCATATATAGTAGGCGATACAAAACAACAAGAGTCACTTGGTTCATTGATCGACTTGCAGGAGATGAAAGCAGACGTCAGCAATCTATACATCAATACTAACGAATTACGTAAATCAGAATGGATTTTTCTGGATGCTGTAGAAAAAGGGTATCTAGATTGTGTACAGAAATTTCTCACTGCTCAAAATGACAGTATTAAGCCCACAAAAGATTCCCTATATATAGCACTGATAGTTTCTGCCAGAAAAGGACACAGTACTGTCATGGATTGTCTTTTAAAAGCAGGTGCTCAAGCGAGTCTTAAACTTGTCTTCCTGATGCTGCTCACCGGTAAGATTGCAACAGCTTTTATCCTGATCAAAAGCATAGTGAACAATTTGTCTTTTGTCTCGAAAAGCAGCCCAGGACAAAAAGATCGGACAGAACCTACATCCTCAGAGAAAACAGTTGAAAATGAAAGGAATCTCAATACAAGCAAGAGTCCGGCAGACAATACAGATCTCAACAATCACAATAGTCAAAAAACAGAACCTCATCATACAACACAGGCAGCGCAATCTGATTCTAGCCGCATGCACAGTCCGATAGACCCAGAAGCCTCAAGGCAAGCAGTTGGAGATGAAGGCAATACTGTGACGCACAGTACAAATCTCGGCGATCAGCATGATCAACAAATTGCTAGTTCGGAACCGGCACTTTTACTTGGGAAGCGAAAAAAACATGACTCCCACGACGATCCAAATCGAGACAGTATTGATCCTAAAAAAATAAGAAAGAACTGAATAGTCAATATGATAATCAGATTTACACAATAGAGAAAATCTCTCTATTGTGGCGGTTAAGTGATTCCAGCTCAATTCGGTTTCCTTTAAATCCAGAACTATCAGCATCATCCCCAGAGGAATGATTATCTAATCATTCAAGAAAAGATTACACTAATCATCAGATTTTAAAAAAAATCTTCTGGAAAAAATCTGTTCCAAAAAGTGAATGATATTGCAGAGTCTAATAGTCCGAGAAAATGCTAGAATCTATATTAAATGGATTCTATCTTTGAAATATTCTCTTTTCACAAAAGGATAATATTCTCAAAGATTTGATATTGCGGAAAACAGTTTGGCACGCATGCTGTTGGAGTATTGTGCTGGCCTTGCAAGTGAGCATATAACGATAAAAAACTCATGTATATGGAAGCAACTGCATCAAAACCTGCAGCACATCACAAGACAATAAACCGTATCCCTTTTTCACAAAAGGGCACTCAATAAAAGACATAGTTTGAAATGTGATTTTTGCCCAACTTTTTCAGCAAGAGCGATGATGATTTTTTCAAAAAATCATCATCATATGAATGGGAGAATCCTCTTTGATTAGGAATAGCACAATGTGTCCATTTTTGCAGATAGGGTTTTTAGGTCAACACAAACAGAAAGCTAGGCAACAACCAGCATCGCTGTGTTTTTATTCACACAGCGATAATTGATAAGATCTGCAAATATAAATTAAATATAAAAGATATAAAAATAGACCACATCTACCAATTCCTTTGGGCAAGAGAATTGTAAAAAATGATAGCCTTAAAGTGTTTTTATAGTCCCAATGATAAATAAACTGCGCCTCGAGCAGATACAGCCGTCATAATTCCACCCCAAAGCATATCGATAATTGTTATGATCCACGGCCAGTTTTTTAAAGTTGCTTGATTTGTGAGATCGTAGGCCCCATAAGCTACAAATCCAAAAAGAAAAGCACTTTTGATGAGTTTTTGAATTGAAACAATTGGAACTGAAATAGTAGGGCATATAACAAAATAAGCGACACCGTATGCATATAGGCAGTAAAAAATCACGATTGCAGACCAGGTCAAATGAGTTGCGAACAAATGTCCTAAAAGCGGTTGGTATAGTAATGGAACACTAAATTTTAACCAAATGCCATCCACAATCACCCCACAGAGGCCAAACAATACAGCATATTCAATAATCATAATCATCGATATAAAAAAACATGTTTATAGTATAGGAAGAATTTACTCAAATGTAAGTTTGAAGCCCAGCAATACTGATTGAGCTTCTTTGTTTGCAAGAAGTTCAACAGTTATGGCTGTATAGGGGCAGATGCTTCATATGCATAATATAGCTAATTCAGTTAAGGAATAAGCATGCTTCTTTCTCATACTCAAAACTCAACTGAATTTCCTCTTTTAACCGCCACAATAGAGAGGTTTTCTCTATTGTGTAAATCTTATTATCATATTGACTATTCAGTTCTTATCCTTTTTTTAGGAGCAGTATTGTCTCGATTTGGATCGTCGTGGGAGTCATGTTTTTTTCGCTTCCCAAGTAAAAGTGCCGGTTCCGAACTAGCAATTTGTTGATCATGCTGATCGCCGAGATTTGTACTGTGCGTCACAGTATTGCCTTCATCTCCAACTGCTTGCCTTGAGGCTTCTGGGTCTATCGGACTGTGCATGCGGCTAGAATCAGATTGCGCTGCCTGTGTTGTATGATGAGGTTCTGTTTTTTGACTATTGTGATTGTTGAGATCTGTATTGTCTGCCGGACTCTTGCTTGTATTGAGATTCCTTTCATTTTCAACTGTTTTCTCTGAGGATGTAGGTTCTGTCCGATCTTTTTGTCCTGGGCTGCTTTTCGAGACAAAAGACAAATTGTTCACTATGCTTTTGATCAGGATAAAAGCTGTTGCAATCTTACCGGTGAGCAGCATCAGGAAGACAAGTTTAAGACTCGCTTGAGCACCTGCTTTTAAAAGACAATCCATGACAGTACTGTGTCCTTTTCTGGCAGAAACTATCAGTGCTATATATAGGGAATCTTTTGTGGGCTTAATACTGTCATTTTGAGCAGTGAGAAATTTCTGTACACAATCTAGATACCCTTTTTCTACAGCATCCAGAAAAATCCATTCTGATTTACGTAATTCGTTAGTATTGATGTATAGATTGCTGACGTCTGCTTTCATCTCCTGCAAGTCGATCAATGAACCAAGTGACTCTTGTTGTTTTGTATCGCCTACTATATATGCCATATGTAACATACCCGGACGCATCGATGCTATTTGTTCAATTATGGCATCAGAATTTTCAGTGGTTGTGCTTGGTAAAATCGATTTTTCAGGTTCTTTAGCATTGTGCTTTAAAAGCAGTTCCGTTATTTTTGGACTTTTTTTGGAAGCAAGAACAAGTGCACTCTCTCCAAAAACATTAAACGCATTGATATCCGATCCCTGAGAGATCAGAGTGCGTATCGCATCTAAGTGGCCTTTTTTAACCGCTAGCATCAGAGCAGTGTTCCCTGTTGTATCACGGGCATGAATATCAGCTCCTTTCGATAAAAGAAACTGACAGCTATCAGGATTGTTTTGTTCTGCAGCAATCATCAGCGCAGTTTTATCACTTCGAGATCGGGCATTCACATTAGCGCCCTCGTTGACGAGAAAACGCATCTCATTTTGCCACTGATTCTGTGTCACAAGGTAAAGTAAATCATTTATATCACAATCCTGCACACTGGCCCCCCTGTCTCTCAGGAGATTCCAAAGCTCAAGGTTTTTGTTTTCTGCAGCGATCAGCAGTGCCTGTTTATTCTTTCCTCCTGTAGAACGAGCATGAACGCCGTTATCTAAAAGCAAGCATACCGCGTCGTTCCAGCCATTCGCTACAGCAATACAGAGTAAATCATTGGCAGCTTCGGCGTTTTTAGAGAGCTCATCTTTCAGACTGTAGGTTGAATATTTTCTATTATCATTTTCTACCGCATGGAGCAGATTCTGTTTTACGGAATTGAGCAGTTCTGTAGAAAAAATCTGTTGCAGTTCTTTGGGAAAAACATTTTCTTTTTCTGACACTGTTGGATGCGATACATCAGGCTCCGTGGGTGCGGGCTTCGAAGAGGATTCTAAGTGATGAGTCAACAGTTCATGTATGACTCTGTGAGTGTCTGCGGAAGCAAATTCCAAGGCTCTTTGCACTTCATCGTGATCTGTGTGTTTTTCTAAAAGTATTTTTACGATTTCAGGATGATTATTTTTTGTCGCAAGTATAAGAGGAGTCTCTGTGCATTCCTTTGGAGTTGTGAGACTGTCTGGATGATCAATCAAGAGACGGACAATATCAGGATAGCCATTTTGGGCTGCAAAACAGAGCGAGGTCTGCAGAACTATCTCTTTTTTCTGAGAGTTCTCGTATTTTTCTCCGTATTCTTTGGAGTTTTGGTTGTCTTGTTGCATTGTAAAAGCCTTTTTAGAAAAGATATGCCCCCATATAGGATCGAACTGTAAAAAATATCGATAAAAATGCTGATATTTCTTGGATTTAAAAAAT
The DNA here is from genome assembly GCA_964395835.1 of uncultured Gammaproteobacteria bacterium. GTDB lineage: Bacteria > Pseudomonadota > Gammaproteobacteria > Berkiellales > Berkiellaceae > LLD-282. The sequence continues at coordinate 151,594 of CAYNBJ010000001.1, read as the reverse complement.
CATGAAAACTTCAATCTCTTTCTGCGATTTCAGAATACAACGCTTTTGGATCGCTATTCATGATTTTCTGGATACCTTTTGGGAAAAGCAAGTTGAGATAGCTTGAAAGCGGCAGAGATAGATCTTTTTTCTTGGAACTTTTGAGGTCATGGTATTGATGATCATAAGTTTAATAGCCGACAGTACTGATTGTTCGATGTCTTCTCACTTTGAAGATCTGCAGGACACGAGTGCATTTTGAATCACAGTTTTTTTGCAATCTACAGAGCTGGCAGAATTGATAAAAACTTGATACCTTAAGCTGTTTTTTATAGAATTATTTAGAAAAACATATTTCTTTTACAAGATTAATTTGCAAATTCAGGAGCCTATTTTGAAATATTTTCTTTTATTGTTTTTGACAGCACTTTTCACAATGCGTCAAGTGGCAGTTTCACCGGATGCATTAGTCCGCATTCTAGGCAATCACTTAAAAAATCTATTGGTTGCTTTTCAATATAATTCGCTCGATATTGATGAAAGAAATAGACTCAATCGCGCTGTGCAGATGCAGTCATTTGAAGAATCACGTGTCCTTTCTGATAATGTTGATGATGTTTTCACAATGCAACCTGGACTAAAAATATTGTCGGATTCTGTTAGCGATTTGTGTGAGACAGAAGAACAGAGAACACAAACATGCCTAAGAGGAGCAATCAAAAAATAGAAAATTCTGTTTCATGAACATGTTTGCTTTGGAGATAGGTTTTTCATTTTTATTGCCGATCTTTCAAATATATCTCTTTCTCTCTATAAATATAGAGAGAAGACTGCGAATTTTGTGTTTGTTCATACAGATTTGCTAGCGCATGCTGGTATCGCTTGATATCCATTTTTCGGCATGTTTTTTCTGTTAAAAATTCTCTTTTTTTGAGATTTTTATTCATCTTTTTATCTTCGAAGCAGTGTGTCTTTAAAGCAAGTCTTTTTTGCAGAGCTTTTTGCATGAGATTGGTGAATGTGCATTTTATAAATTAATTCACTTTTTTGAAAGAATCTTCTAAGTGAGGGTATTGAAATGTAAATCCGATTTTTAATAATTTTTGCGGAAAAACCCTTACTCCTTCAAGTATCATTTCTTGTGCCATCTTTCCCATGAGCGCGGTTAACACAAATTCAGGGATCTGAAAGATGCATGGTCGACGCAGAGATGCGGCGAAGGTTGCAGCAAATTCTTTGTAAGAGACAGGAAAAGGAGATGTAGCATTGAAAACGCCTATAGCCTGAGAGTTTTGTAAAACAAAGTTGATGATCCGAATTAAATCTCTGAGATCGATCCAGGATATCGTTTGCTGTCCACTTCCGATGCTAGCACCCAATCCAATCAAAAAAGACCATTTCAATTGCTTTAAAATACCGCCTGTCAGGTTTAAGACCGGGCCCATTCTTAAAATCACTGTTCTGATTCCAAGGAACTGTGCTTTGAGGGCAATTGTTTCCCAATCATGACAAAGATTTTGGCTGAAACGGTCTGGGTTTAGTGTCACCAAAGGCGAGTCCTCTGTCCAAACTGAATCAGCATTGCTTGAGCCATAATAGCCTACTGCAGAAGCACTTACAAAAACCAAAGGGCGATGTGCCGTGTGTCTCAGGTACTCTATGAGCTGCTCTGTTGTAGATAAGCGACTTTCAATAATTCTTTTTTTTGCCGCTGCTGTCCATCTTTGCGCGATTGTTTCTCCGCATAGATTAATCACACCATGCACGTGCACATCGTCGAGCTGCGAGAGATTATGAATGTAAGTAATCTCGACCTTAGACCGTTGGCTGAGTTCGTTTGCTTTTCGTGATAAAACAAAAATTCTATATCCTTGGCTGAGTAAAGAGTCACAGAGCGCTTGGCCTATAAACCCTGTTCCGCCCGTTAGCAAAAGATTCATATTTTGTGCTTTTATAAAAAACAAGCTGCTTAAAGATAGCACACTACCTGTCAAAATTCTAAAAATATGATTGATCGGAGTCTGATCGGCTCTGCGGATTGACAGATAAATTTTATACTCTATGTCTCAACGGTGGATCAGGTTGTTATAAATCTTTGGATATGGGTAAGGCTGCTCAAAATAATTTGTGCTGAAAAGTAAATGGAGACCATGAGTCTCTTGTGAGTTGATTGGATTGATGTGATAAGAGCTCGCCGCTGTTTTGTGCTTTTTAATTTTTTGATGCTCAGGTCCTGCAGATAAGAGTAAGAGTGTTTTTTTATTTTTTTTCTGACTTTCTATCATCCAGGTCTCCTCTGTGCTGTTGTTCTGAGAATCTATATTTGGATGCTTTGTCTTGCTCATGTTATGATTCCAAACTGATGCTAGCATAAGAGCGCTTTCTCCAAGATTGTTTTTTAAGTGGATATCAGCGCCTTTTTGTAAAAGAATCCGCATGGACAGGTGAGATTGTGAATAGAGTGCTATAAGAATAGCGCTATTCCCGTCAATATTTTGAGCATTGATTTGAATTTTATGATTTTTTAATAAAACTTTAATGATATTACTCAATTTCATCTCAGCTGCCATCATGAGGGCTGTATGATGATTTTTTGATCTCGCATTCACATCAATATCAGGTCTTTGGCGCAAAAGAATTTTCACGATAGGTGTTGATTTTGTTTTCACTGCCATCATGAGCGCTGTTTCCTCATTTTTTGATTTTGCATTTACATCAAGTGTAGGTGCAGCATGGAGAATCCATCGAACCATTTTTTTTGATTTGCGTTGAATGGCCAACATAAGAATTGTTTCATTATTATCATTTTTTGCATGAATTCTGTATTCTGTGGAATGTGTTAAGACAGAACGAAGAATCGAGAGAGATCCCTGTTGTATGGCTAATAGAATTGGTGTTTGATGATAGATGTTTGTTGCATTCAAATCCGATCCTATGTTTAACAAAAACTCTGTGGCTTGTGCATGGCGATTTTTAATAGCTAAGCATAGGGGTGTATCGAGATCGTTGTTAGTTTGATAAATATCTGCGCCATTTTCAATTAAATGCTGAATAATTTTGATTGAGCCAAACTCTGCAGCTTTCAATAAAGGTGTAGTTGCATAAAAAAGATAACTTTTTTCCTGCAGACATAAATCAACGCCTGTTGATACAAGCCATTTTACAGTTTCGAAATTTCCCTGTTCAATGGCATAAAAGAGAGCATCTATATATATGCTAGGCATATCTCTGAAAATCTGATTCCCATTTTTAAAATCTATATGTTCATGAGAATCTGTATCTGAGGTGTCATCGTGCTCAATCTCGGAATGAGAAGAATAGAGACACATTTCAGCTTCTTCTAATATTTTGCGCAGTGATTCCCTTTGTATCAAGAGCTGTTCTGATAGGGCGTAAACAAGTGAAGCGTCTGAATGGTTCATTGAAAAAAGTCTTTTTTTATAATTAATTAGCTGTCTTTAGATTGTATTTGAACACAATAGAATAAAAATAAAAAGCATTTTATGAGATATCATTTACTTTTAAATTCAACTTGTTAAATTTTTTCTTCCAGACCACCTGAAACAATATAAAAGAAACCATTATTGACAAGATGACAGTCTATAAATCAACATAATGTGTTGATTTTGGATTAGGGTTGGAGATCTTTTCTGGCAGCGCGATCTGAGATCGTTTCATACGAAAATGTTGAACGCTTGGGTGTCATTAGCAGAGAGATATAGACGAAATGCTGCTGCGATAGAAAGGGTGTGAGATTTTAATTCTCATCTGAGTAATGAAACCATGATATTTTTAATAAACCTATGACGCTTAAAAGGACTATGGGCGATAGCCTCAACAGCGCTTCGTTCATAAACATTTTTGAGGGAGTGTTCGTGCCTTGCTTTTTAGTGTGTTCACACCCTACTCGCCTGAATAATGCGTTTTTGCATAAAACGTTTAGCGCTATTTGTATGAGGCACTTCGTACAGTGCAGATGTTGATGTCTATAGCACCAAAAAGGTCAATAATACAAAAAATTGTATCCCTGTTCACCAGTATCTTTTTAATCGCAAAGACTCAATAACTCTATATGGGCTTTTTATAGAGTTGTGTAGAATCTATGACATGAGGCTCATTTTTTTGTGAGGTTTATGAATCATATCTTTTTTATTCAGTGAATTCAAAAGTGGTATATGAAAATTTCAAAACCATGTTTCTGTAAAATTGCTAACAAATGCGCTTAAACGCTGATAAAAAATTTAAATTCTATATCGCAATCGCGATCAAATCGTTCAAGCTGTCAATTGATTTTTTATAAAACAAATTGAGACCATCAGATTGATGAAGCATATTCCCAATATCATATTTCTTTGAATTCGACTCGATAAAATCGATGCCGAGTTTTGCAAAAATATGAAAATAAATTGTGGTATAGCCTCAAAAGCTTTAAATCATCGGATAGGAAGATGTCAGTGCATGCGATGAGTGTTGGTCTGACACACAGTATTGGGTTGAGACCAACAGAGTGCAGGGACTCTCGATTCAGCTTGCTATTTAGCTGGAGTTTTAGGAATTTTGAGAATGCAAAATGAAAAATACATTATTATGATCTGACACAATATGAAAATGATAATCTCAGATCGAGTTGTCTATACATGATTATCAATTGGCGTTCATCTCGTAGAAATCACAATACCTAAATCCGCAAAAGGAGTATTTTGGACATGATATGATGATGGATCATTCTGGTGTTTAATACGTATACGTAGCATGGGGTATAACTATAACGGAAGATTGGTAGAGTGGTTGAAGATGCTGGTCTTGAAAGTGCGACCATGCGGTTTCTTATACAGAGTTGTCCATCGACAACTCCCCTGAATCAACTGGGGATAAAACAGCGTCTTACTTTGGAAGGAAGCTGAAAGAGGACAGGAGCATGACATGAAAAGGCATATTTTAAGAGACATACTCTTTAAAGCACATGTCAGTTAAGTCGATTATGGTGAAAGCTGGATTGATTGAACTCAAATATCTTGCGGTGTATTACCAGAACGTAAAGGTATAATGACTGACACCTTTATCCATCTGTAATCCTAAAGGTTTTCAAGTGAGGATTCAGATTCAAGATGGAGCGCGCATCGGGATGATGTCAAGAGGCACGAATGGAGCACCTCAGATCGAACAGCGTATAAGTTAAATAACTTGGCGATCACCTAAGGGTAGCAATACCTAAAACTGCATAAGGGGCTATTGCAGGGGAATTTTGGACATGCTATTATGTTTATGATTCTGGTGACGAAGTATTCGTAGTACCGGATATAGTGGAAGATTGGTAGAGTGGTTGAATACGCTGGTCTTGAAAACCAGAGAAGTTTTATAGACTTCCGTGGGTTCGAATCCCACATCTTCCTCCATAATAAGCGCCAAACTTTTTGGGCGTCATTTTTCAAATTCACAATCCCCCTTCTGATGAATCTTAATAACCTGATCTTTTGCTATCGCTGCAATATCATAACTTTTCATCCACATAGTTAATATACTTTTGGGTCCATCGTGTGCGGGCACAACCTTTATGTTGTTCGGTATGTTAAGCTCATTTGAAGCTTCGAGATTGATTTCATACAACCCTTCGTTATTATTCATTCCGAAATGAGACTTTTATAGCCCAGTCTTTTTGATGACATGTTGTGCTTGAATGTTAGAGCATAAAATCTCTGCTACGGGAGGGCTAATATTCTTTTTGAGATCGAATACATGATGGATCTCTATACAATAGACCTCTTGCATAACTAGCTATCACGATAATTCCATGTTATAAATAGCTGCAATTAAATTGAATCTCAGTCCAAATCTCTTTCGTCTGTTTCTATAGTTGTCAGATATGATTTTAAATCGTTTAATCATGCTGAAAGTTTGGGTTAACACGACTTTGGGTGAAACTTGGGTCGATAAAGGTGAAGCGCCCCATTGGCAGCGTCTGTTTGAAGGTAAAGAGAACTATCTTATCGGCGTTGTACCGTTTGGTGGGTTAGTTCTGACTGCTGGTGTTGACGTACAAAAAGACCGAATTGAAGTACCGAGTGTTATGAGAGCAGATTTTTGGGATAAAAACTCGCCTGGTACGCTTCTTATCGAGCGGCCGTGCGAGTATTGTTGGCTAGTACAATATTTCCATGTTGTACTTAACGCAAGAAAATTAAGTAAAGCTGATTAGAGATCAGTCTTTTTACGAATCGTACGTAAAGCATCCCCAATATTTTTGGTTTGAAGCTTAGAAACACCAACCTCGGTTGCAAAATCATCCCATTTTTTAAGAGCAGCAAAAACCTGATGGATAATCTCTGACGCCTTATCTTCCTTAAGACCTACGGTACAGGCCAGTTTTAACAGGTGATTTTTTATAGGATTTTTTCCTTCGCCCATAATCATCGTCGAATGCTCGCCCGCAGGGCCTGAGGAAAAAGTTAAGTCGTACGCAGGCGATACACTCCAATTACCTTGTTGGTCCATTAAAAATGAAAAATTTTTTGAATGGTCATCACGATTATGACTTAAGACATTAAAAACGGCATTTCTAAATTGAATTTCGCACTGCCTGATATCTTTTGTTAAATACAAGGTTGCTTTCATGATACTTTCATAATCAAGGGATGGCTCCCGGTGATCAGCATGAAGGAGGCCTGCAATAGTGTGCATATGAATACGGTGATCGCCATTTCTATCAAACCGTTTAACACCAAAAAACCCCATGCCTTTTCTTGAAGGAAAAAGCTTGGCTTCAGGTACAACAAGTCCGGCATCGATTGCCATAAGGTGATAGGCGTATTCGATAGCACTGATATCTTTGGGATCGAGCTGAGATCTAAACTTAATTAGCCAATCTTCACCGTCAATATGGAGTAAAACTTTAGGACGCGCGCCTGCTGAAGATCCCCCTAAAATCAGCAAATCATCCACATAAGTCTCATTTTCATCTAAGGTTGCTTGTATTTTGCTATCAATTTCATCTAAGTCATTGGTGATATGAGAGATGGCGCTTGGATTTTCAGGCTCATAAGACAAAGCTCCCATACCACTCGTTCCCACAAAACAAAGGCGATCAAGTGGTGAGAGAGTGCCTGGATTAAGCCCTGCATTCATTAATTTTCGGTCTAGAAGTAACCGTCCCCAACCATCAGGTAAACTATCATTGAAAACACCAAACAATCCTTCAAAAGTACGATCATTTGATTTTATAACACCTGCTTTAAGCGGTAGCTTGAAAGGCGACAATTCAAGGCCTGTTTTAATAAAAGCAGCATCATATTCAAAAAAGATTTGCCTGTTTTTCAGCAATAACCTTCCCATGAACTGCTTTTCCAGAGAGCCGTGATAATACACATAAACAAGATTTTGATTTGAGAAGCTCATTTTCTCCCCCGTTTCCTTTTTCCATTATCAATCAGCTCATCAAGCGATAAAGCTTTCTCGGCGCTCTTACGCACAAACAGTGAATTAAAATCATCCATACACCCAAGTATCACAGCCAGTTTAAGCAGCGATTCCAAGGATATTTGACCTGTTTGCTCAAACTTTTTCAAAGAGCCGTAACTAACCCCTGACTTTTCTGATAAAGTCTGCTGGCTTAAATTGAGTTCAAGCCGAAGATCGCGTGCCCTGCTTGCTACCCTCTTTTTCATTTCACTTGGCGTCATCATATTAAATGACATCATAATATCCCCTGTGCGCCCAATGCATGTATAATAGATATTATATTATCTTCTAAATTGCAACTCAAGCAGTTCTTGTTCTAGCATTCGAACACATCCTTCATGTTTCCCGAATAAGACACCTAAAGAGAAATCTTGAGTCAAGCTTATCCGGGGATAATTTTATGTATTTAGTCGATGATCTGGTCAAAATTGAGCAAGCTATCACCAAACTACAGATGGGTGAGCGTGTTGTGTCCGTGGCTTATGGGGATCATATCGTTAAATATGCGGAAGTAGATTTAAAAGATCTCTTAAATTTACGCAGCCGCATTAAATCAGATTTAAAAAGCAGCACGTTCTTAAAGCGACGCATTACCTTTGCCACACATAAGGGGATTTGCTGATGCTACTTAAAACATTTGCACAACTTTTCAAACGCCGCAAAAGTAAAGCTTCTGCTTGGGATGCGGCAGGTTCTGGCAAGCGACTAACCTATTGTCAGCCCGAAAATAGCGCTATCAACAGCCTTCTTGGTAATCATCTAGAAACACTGCGTAGCCGCGCGCGTGATATGGTGCGTAAAAATCCTTATGCTTCCAATATTATCGAAACACTGGTGAGCAACGCGGTTGGCACGGGTATCAAACCGCAATCCAAAGCTAAAAATGCAGAGTGTCGTAAAGCGGTACAGGCATTATGGCTGCGTTGGTCTGATGAAGCGGATAGCCATGGCGTTAATGATTTTTACGGTCTACAAGTCTCTATTTGTCACAGCATGATTGAAGGTGGTGAATGTTTTGTTCGCTTTAGAGTTAGACGCCCTGAAGATGGATTATCCGTTCCCCTGCAACTGCAAGCTCTTAAATCCGAACATCTTGATACCTCCGTGAATCGCATTTTAGCCACAGGCAATAGACCTCCTGCATAACCGAAAGAATAGGGGTTACATCTCTCTTAGAGATGCAATAGAGAAGTTGATATGAAATACGAAAAAATAAAATCTTATAAAGATGAAGAGTTTCGTAGATTAAGCGGGGTAAAAAAATCTACATTTCAAAAGATAATAGACATACTCAAAGAGGCCGAAAAAAATAAAAAAGCACGAGGGCGAAAACCCAATACCTTAGCGATGGAAGATAGGCTCTTGATGGCTTTGGAATACCTCAGAGAGTATCACGCATACTTTCATGTCGCTTCTTCGTATGGAATATCAGAAAGTCGTTGTTATAGAAAGATTAAATGGATAGAAGAGACTCTGATTAAGCACCCTGATTTTGCTTTGCCTGGTCGAAAAGCATTACTTAAAAGTGATATGGATTATGAAGTTGTGCTGATTGACGCAACACAGACGCCGATAGAGCGTCCTAAAAAAAATAAGGTTCAAGAACAAAAAGCGCATAAATAATCATCAGAAACGCTTTTATTCTGGAAAGAAGAGAAGGCATACTTTAAAGACCCAACTCGTTGTAGCTAAGAAAACAAAGCAAGTGATTTGCACTGCTTTTACAAATGGAAAACGTCATGATTTTCGGCTATTCAAAGAATCGAGCATAAGAATCAATCCTGATATAAGAGTGATTACAGACACGGGGTATCAGGGCATACAAAAGCTGCATATTCAATCTGAATTACCCAAAAAGAAGACAAAGAAAACACCTTTGACACGAGAAGACAGGATTAAAAATCAAGAGCTTGCCAGAAAAAGAGTGGCAAATGAAAATCTTATCGGTATGATTAAACGATTTAAAATCATATCTGACAACTATAGAAACAGACGAAAGAGATTTGGACTGAGATTCAATTTAATTGCAGCTATTTATAACATGGAATTATCGTGATAGCTAGTTATGCAAGAGGTCTAATATGTAAAGGTCTACGATGATCTTTAATTAAATGGGGAATGATCTCAGAAAAGAGCCGTTTGGTGTGTGAATTCAATAACACCGTATTTGGTTGTGTATTTACCCGTTCTTCCAGGAGTGATAACGGTTAGGCGATCGATTGGGATTTGAGAGATAACACCATATTCAGCCAATAAAGATTCTAAACTAACATCATTGTACTCTCCCCGTCTGAGAATTTTAGCCACATGTTCGATGGTATAACCATAATCCATGGATTGGGCGTGTGGGTTCAAATACACGTTATGGCACACCCATTTCAGCAAATGATCCTTAACCATCCTTTTTCAGACAGCATCAAAGGTTTTTGGGGTATCCAAGGGAAACCATTTTCTAAGATCGTGCTTCGTAAACAAAAATTTATTTTGTTTGTCGAGGAGTCTTAGGACATTTGTGGCAGCAGTTCGGTTCATTTTGCTTGATTTAAGTGCACATATTTACTATTTATTGTTAATATTTTCGTGCACTTAATAAAATATCGCCAGTATCACAACATGCTGTGATTGAGATGATTTGTATCAATGAAAGCTGAGATGCACCAGGCTGCTCATGAATCAGCGTAATTACAGTTGATTCTACATTTAGATAATCGCGCGCCGATGAAAGGTGCGACAATGCTTGTCACGCTGAAAAGATTGGGAGATTAGAATCACCATCTGTAAGAGATGATCATCCCTATTCTCAGGCCTTATTCAGGACAGTAAAATATCATCCAAGATACATTCCTCATGCCCCTATATGTCAGGATAGATGTTTTATAAAGAAGTGGCAGTGGCATCGGGTCTAAAACAATGGCGGCAGGTGGCAGAAAAATTTGGTTTATCAAAACAAGAGTGTGTGTTGAGAAATTTTTTTCAAAAAAATGCTTTTTTTAAAAATGTGTCCTATCTGAAGAGTTATTAGGGTCAATGCGATAGTGATTGACTCTGCAAACTCTACAAATGGAGATGATTATGACTATGAACCATCATGAAGACCAAGCAAGCAAACACCCTCAAGGATTTGAAGGGCCTGTGAATCCTGTGGATGGGGGCACAAACATAGCTCAAAATAAAGAATATGATCGGACCTTCGAATATACGCTGGATGGTAAAGCCATGTTAGCGACGCTGGAAAAGAGAGAGAATGATAAGAGTATTCAATGGTACGTGCGTAAGAAGGATGATAAGCCAGAATCTAGTAGTACCCGCGCATCCTCATACTTGCAAAGCTTTCTTTTTGAAACGTTCATTCGAAGACAGACAACACGACTCATTGAGAGTTTAGATCAAAAAAAATGGATAAAATCCATAAACTCAATGTCCAATGAACCCTCAACATCGGAAAAAACAGAGAGCACTTCAGATGACAAAGTGAACGCATTGGCAGAAGAATTGAACAATTTGGTTAAATTGAATGAGATGCTGAACAGCACTTCACCAGAACCAGATCAAAACGCCATATCTGATTTTTTGCAAAGCACTCACTTACCGAGTGTCGCAAATCGCGTCATTATTACGGATCCAGGCAGCATAGAGCAGAAAGAACATATGTTTGTGCGGTATCAGGGGCAGACTTATTATGTCGCGGAGGCGTTTGATCACCAGACTCAACGTCGCCAGTGCAGGGTACAGCTGTATGATAAAAAATGCATACAATACGAAAGAGAGGCGACTGATGATGAAAAAAATGTCATTCTTGCATCTCTTCAATCTGCTGAGCGTTCTACCGCGCAGGCAAAGCAATTGTACAGTAAGTGGAGGGATGACCTAAAAAAAGAACTTAATCAAAAATTTCAAAGCTCTCAAGACAGGACTGAAAAACCCGAAAGCAATCTGGCTAAAATAGAGAACATTATCCGAAATCGCATCGATGAAACTATGGCTTTAGAAAAAGGGGACAATGATTTATCATTAGAATATCTCCAATATCTCCATTTAGTATTTTATAAAGCAATTTATAATCAATATCGTGCTTGGGGAAAAGATAGTGATGAAATCACATTGCAGCTCATAGAGGCTCTCAAAAACAACGTTACACTCGAAACTTTGCAAGAAAAGTTGCAGCTTTTAGAGAAACTCTCTAATTTACAGATGGGGTGGAGATGTGTGCAAAGAGAACTCGAGTCTGATTTAAAAAATATACCCCTCTCAGACGTTCGGCGTACAGAAATATTAACCAAAGCTGCAAGTGTACAGCCAGAAGAGATTTCATTGTTCACAGAGAGCCAGAGTGGTTGGTTCAAAGAGCAATATGCAAAAAATCAAAAAATTGAATTTCTTTGCTCTATTTATAAAAAGGTTAAGGCTATCTCTGACAGTATAAATTCTCAGCAAATAGAATTATTGCTCGGACCACTTCTTAAGCTGGATTTTTGTGAACCGTTAACTCATGAACAGAGAAAAGCAATCATTGCTACGTGTGATAAATTATTAACCACTCTCTCTCAGATACAGTCCGATGTTGATGATTCTGCTTTTCGGGAGAAATGTGTTCAAGAGCTCAAACAGACCCTTTTCTCCAATTGGATTGAGTCTGAAAAATACAAGCTCATTTCACTTTTAGAGAACAACGCAAAGACGATACCGCAATACTCAGAGTTAAAAGACGCAATAATCCAAATATTGAAGCAACCCCATGCAGATCAAGAAAAAACATATGCTCTTTTGGTTGATTTAAATCAAACGCTCAGCAAGTCAAGTCCAGACTTAAAGGCAGTCCAGGATCGGTGTGCGTCGATTCTAAACTCAACCGCATTCAAAATTGATATGAAGAAAATTCGTGACTTGGGCGATGATTATATCATCGTGAATTACAACGATCAGGATTATGCCGTAAAGACGGAGATCGTTAATAGAAGTTGGGGTTTTGACATGAATTTGGTACTGTATAGGATTGAAAGAGACTGGACAGGAAGACGGAAGCTGGTAAATAATGCTCAGGACTGTGATATACAAAAGGACATTCAGAATCAGCTTAAGGATCAGAACTACCATTCAAATGCTCTATACAGCGTGCTGATTGCGCAAGAAAAAGAGAAGTTAATGAAAATGCCGTATCATTTCTCAGAACAAGAGATAGACATATTCATTTCAAAAGCCGCATCACCATATGACGCATATAAGAACTTGTGCATGTTGAAGGAAGTTTTTCAAAAAATTGCTCTCATAGAGAGCAGGCTCGAAAAGACCAGCTTACCAGTGACGGCAATCAGAGACCAAATCAAAGACATAGCATCAAAAAATCCTTCAGAACAATTATATATTTTGGATGCAATGGCAGATTATGTCGTAGAGAACTCTGCAGGGAGTTGGATTGAGAATGTTGAAAGATACAAAAAACAGCTCAGTGCACATTTAACATCTATGGGACTTACCGAGGAAGAGAAAGATGCTATAGTCAAAGCTGCGCTTAGTGTAAGTGCAGGAGAAATGTCAGAAGTACACAGTGACCTTGATAAGCGCGGTGTGTTCCAAAGACCGCTGGCAATAGAAAGAAAAATGAAAGACGTTACTGCTATTTATGAAAATATTGCTGAGATTGATAAAATTATCAAGCAGGGAGGTATAGCTCACACACAATTAACGCAAGAGATCCAGAAGATTTTGAGTAAGGAGTTTGCGGCCAAGGCCCCTTCTGACCAAAAAAAGCAATTCATTGAAGTAGTCGAATCTTTGAGCCAACACTGTACACGCAGTGTCGAAAGTACAACGGAAAAAGGTGCTGTGTTGCATGATCAATTAGAAGCAAGTTTTTTCGCAGAGGTTGTAAAAGAGATTGATGCACTCAAACAGAAACAAAAACACAAAATAGCTCCAAATCAAGAAAACGCTTCAGATTTCGGGTCTGTAGAAACAACAGATTATCGTGCAAGGGCACATAATGATGCTCAAGAAGAAATCCGGAAACTATTGGACGAACAGGGGTTTAAGCGATCAGCAATCGGGCCTGCAAATAACTGTTACCATTATTCTCTCCTTGATACGCAGTTTTCCCTGACAGATTACTTGAAGAATAAGCCAGTGGATTTGAGGGAGAAGTTTAATGAGAATCAGCAAGAGCATTTTGATGATTATAATGCTGCTTTTGCAGAGGCCTTTACGTGTTATTATCAAGAACTACACGCTCATATGAAAAGCCATTCTACACTGAGCCAACAGAATGGTCGGACATATTACACTGTCAATCGTCCTCAAGATAGTAACGTGCGAGGACAGGATGAGTTTGAATTTTCTTTTGAGAAAAATCCTCAAAAAGAGAATATCGCAGTGATTGACCGTGAAATCAAAGAAATGGTGTCGGCCTATCAGACTGCATTCTTTATTTTAGAGAGCCTCAATTCGAATAAGGACTTAGCAAAAGACCGGCACGAGGCATTAACAGATGCATTTCGTTCAGATATAGGCGAATTGCTCAAAGAAAGGGCAGATTGCATCAAGCAATTGAATAGCAAGAAAGATTTGAAAAAGGACATTCCACAAGCACCTATCTATCATGTGATTGCAAGTTCTGAGAGAGTCTTAGAGGTTCGTGCAGATGCGCAAGATGGACAACTTGTGCGCGAGAAAGATCTAGAGTGGAAAGAAGGCGGCTTGAAAGAAATCTTTAGTTGGCAAAACATGCTCAACTATCTCATGAGGCTGACGAGAGGGTTCAGACGCTACGTCTCGATGCTAACCTCTTCTCATCATGCTCAATTGATTTTTACGGGGAAGATTCGTGCGCACAATCGTACGACTGCTACTTTAGAACAGCTGGATAATCATCTCAAAACAAAATCACAGGGCTTGTTTTCTCAACCAGAAACACAATCAGATCAGATAAAAACAGACCCACCTCACATCACTCCAAATAGAGTCAGGAGATGAGTCCTTGGATGCACCTGAGACTTTTAGTTTGCGGATAAAAAAAAGAGACCTCTAGGTCTCTTTTTTTTTATCAGTCAGAAGACTGATAAAAAGTCAGTTGCTTTCAAAAATTTCTTTTAAAGTTTTTCGCTTTCTGCCAAGATTCATGCACTTTTATACAAAGGCTAAAATAAAGATTTGGGTACGTTCATATGAGGGGCTTTGTATTGATCAAAAATGCAAAGGAGACTCATAAAAGAATCAATGAATTGAGAAGAATGCGTTTTAGATACAGTATGCAGCGAGTGTTCCAGAAGGTTCTCACATATGAAACCATGCTGATAGCGAAACCTTCTTTTTTCTTTAAATATAGCCCAGTGCTGAAATGAGAGCTTGCTCTTTGTCTGAGACTCAGTGCTAGACGAACCCTATCTTAGGAATCTGAGTTGAGAAATTCTTTTCAAAAAATGCTTTTTTTAAAAAATGTGTCCTATCTGAAGAGTTATTAGGGTCAATGCGATAGTGATTGACTCTGCAAACTCTACAAATGGAGATGATTATAGCTATGGACCGTAATGAGGACTCAAAAAACGCTCTTGATGAAAAAGGTTTAATGTCCAGTGAGCAGACTGCTTCTTTGAACCCTCAACAAGAAAGCAATGCTAACGAGATGATATATAAGGAAGGAGCAGGGCACCAACAAATGTATCGAGTAGTGCAATGGGGTGGTCAGAGCTACGCAATAATGCCGTATGTGGAGTATAGCGTGCCATTCATGGACATGAACAGTGTATCGTCCGATCTCAAGATGTATATCGAATGCAAAGTTTATCGATTGAAAAACAATGGCGTGACAGGCGGAGAACAACAGCAGATTGATGTCACGCATCCTTTGCAAGGTCTCCATTTACAGGAATTTGATAAGGCATACCCCGTAACAAAGCCCCTTGGGCTTTTTGTTGAGCAATCAAAAAAAGAACTCTTAGTTCTTCTAGAAAAGTTGAAGCTCTCGGATAAATGTTTAAATGACATATCAAGATCACGACAACATGTAGATGAGGCTTTTACTGAATTTGGTCATCTGCGTCTACTGAATGAGATTTATCGAATGATTAGTGAGAGCCATGATCAGTTCGCAAAGCGCGACACAAACGACTATCTCATAGCAAACAAATGCAACATAATAGAAAAGATGTTTGCTTTTGTTCAATCGGATGAATTCGTAGCGTTGGAGTATCCCGCTCAAATTTATTTTGCGCAGAATCTGAAAAAATGGACTACCCGTATATGTTTGGATTCTGATCAGAGAGCAAAGCAGATTCGGAAAGAAAACGCAAAACTGATGAACTATTTACAAGCTATGGGAATCTCTAGTGAAATTCAAGAAGCCATACTAAAAGGCACTGTAAATATTGCACAGACAGAGCTCTCACAAGATCTCATAACCGATTTAGAGGCTCAAAAATCATCACCACAGCGCTTATCAAGCGATGCTGTGGTGTCAGTAGTATGTAACACCTTAGGCCAAACAATTGTTCCGGAAGAACTCTTTGAGCAAAAACAAGAACAAATCACGCTGTATTTAAAATCTGCGGTCGGCTCTGCTGAAGAGGAAAAATTCTTAGAGGCGGCTGTAGATCTTGACGATTCAGATTTAAAACAAGCGCTTGTGAATTTTTTAAGGAATTTTAAATCATCAACACAGGACGGGTTATTGAGAGATTTAAGATCCCAGATTACGGCACCATACAACAGCTACATGCTTTCCCAAAAAGATAAAATTCGGGACTATATATATTCTACGGAACACTCTGATGACCAGAAAGCAAAAATGCTAGACGATCTTCTTGGAGCTAATACGAATCAAACTCAAAAAGACAGACTACGTTCTATTTTACCGCAGTTACAACAAAAAGCATCGCAAAGCCCAGTGAAAATGGATTCGGGCGCTGCTCTGGAACGCGTATTGTCCGAATTATCACAAAAAGATTCAGATGCAGATGAGTTAATACGAAAAAGACTGCAGTTATGGAATTGTTTTTGTGAAAGAGTTGACCACTTGCGCACAATTTTCAAAAAAAATGGCGTATCTGACGAAATAATCACAAAGAATTTGCAAAATTTGGTTTTGAACATCCTCAACACTGAAGACACTAAAGACTTGGAAAGATTCACTGGGATAATATTGCAAGATTTATTACAGTTTATACTCAAGTTGCAAAAACAGTTCATAGTAGGTGAGTTGCTTAGTACAGACCCTAAGACAGCTGCCGATTCTTTGCAAATGAGCTTTTTAAAAGAGGTTGTAAAAGAGATTGATGCACTCAAAAAGGAACAAGAACACAAAATAGCTCCAAATCAAGAAAACGCTTCAGATTTCGGGTCTGTAGAAACAACAGATTATCGTGCAAGGGCACATAATGATGCTCAAGAAGAAATCCGGAAACTATTGGACGAACAGGGGTTTAAGCGATCAGCAATCGGGCCTGCAAATAACTGTTACCATTATTCTCTCCTTGATACGCAGTTTTCCCTGACAGATTACTTGAAGAATAAGCCAGTGGATTTGAGGGAGAAGTTTAATGAGAATCAGCAAGAGCATTTTGATGATTATAATGCTGCTTTTGCAGAGGCCTTTACGTGTTATTATCAAGAACTACACGCTCATATGAAAAGCCATTCTACACTGAGCCAACAGAATGGTCGGACATATTACACTGTCAATCGTCCTCAAGATAGTAACGTGCGAGGACAGGATGAGTTTGAATTTTCTTTTGAGAAAAATCCTCAAAAAGAGAATATCGCAGTGATTGACCGTGAAATCAAAGAAATGGTGTCGGCCTATCAGACTGCATTCTTTATTTTAGAGAGCCTCAATTCGAATAAGGACTTAGCAAAAGACCGGCACGAGGCATTAACAGATGCATTTCGTTCAGATATAGGCGAATTGCTCAAAGAAAGGGCAGATTGCATCAAGCAATTGAATAGCAAGAAAGATTTGAAAAAGGACATTCCACAAGCACCTATCTATCATGTGATTGCAAGTTCTGAGAGAGTCTTAGAGGTTCGTGAGTCTGATACAAATGAATATCTGCATGAGAAAGATTTAAAGCGGGAAGAAGGCTACTTGAAACAAATCTTTAGTTTGCAAAACATGCTCAACTATCTCATGACGCTGATGAGAGGGCTCCAACGTTACGTCTCGATGCTGACCTCTCCTCATCATGCTCAATTAGTTTTTACGGGGAAGATTCGTGCGCACAATCGAACGACTGCAGCTTTCGAACAGGTGCAGAGTTCTCTCCAAGAAACACAGTCGTTGTTGGACACCGAGAGGCGCAATTACCCAATCCCGAATAAAAACAAATCCATTTAACCTCACTCACAGTAGAGTCAGGAGATGAGTCCTTTGATGCACCTGAGACTTTTAGTTTGCGGATTTAAAAAAGAGACCCTCAGGGTCTCTTTTTTGTGATCTCACAGATTGACAAAATGGAGTGAATTAAATCGCTTTTAGAAAGTGCTTTCTGGCGTTTGTCCAACAGTTGTGGGCATTTATCAAAAAGGCCAATGACGAGAATCCTTATCAAAAACTCATTGATTAAAAGATCTGGGAAGCAGTTGGAATGATCTTTTTAAAATGTGTTATCGTGCATTGAGTTCAAGTGGTGATCATTCAAGATGTCCTCTAAAGCCTGATAAATTTTATAAAAAGATTGCAAGTTTATGAGGAGGTGTTTTTGCGGATTGCTTCTCAATTTTTTGCAAATCATAAGAGCATGCGGCTAAAAAGATCAATGGGCCTGTATCAGCTTTTCACAATCCTTTTTTTTTTGAATTGATCCTTAAGCTCGGAGAGCTCAAATATTGTGTGATCTTATGTTACAATCTTCGAATATATATCTTGAAAACGTTAAGAAGAAAAAACATGATTTGTCCTGGTCTCTATCGGCATTATAAAGGAATGTATTATCAAGTTATTGAGATTGCCAAGCATTCAGAGAGTTTGGAAAGTTACGTTGTTTATCGTGCATTATACGGAGATCATGGCCTTTGGATTAGGCCGCTTTCTATGTTTATTGAAGATGTTGAAGTTCATCATCATGTCCAGAAGCGGTTTAGGTTTGTTTCTGAAAAAGTCGAAATTCCAGGTTGAAATTTTTATGAAATACAAACATGCCTTTCACGCGGGAAATTTTGCAGATTTTTGGAAACATTTGATATGGTTTTGGATTATCGAATACGCTCAAAAAAAACCAGCCTCTTTAGATATCATTGAGACTCACAGTGGTTTGGGTTTATATGATTTAGATGAATTGACTTATGAATTTCAAGAAGGGGCAGCGTTGTTTTCTGAGTGTAAATTTTTTGCAGAATCTGAAGCAGCCACTTATTGGGCTTTTCTTCATAAGAGTTTGCAAGATGAAAAGTTTTTTCCAGGCTCTCCTTGCATAGCCAAATTTTTGAAAAGATCTCATGACAAGCTTTGGCTTTTTGAAAAAAGTTTAGAGATTTATGAGGCTCTTTTAAAAAGAATGTCTTGTCTCGATCAGATCCACATTCAAAATAAAAATGGTTTTAGTGGGCTGAGCGATCTTTTGCACCAGCCGTTAAAAAGATTAGTCATTTTAATCGATCCAGCCTATGAACGACCAGAAGAATATCAGGAAATTGCCCATCTGCTCGTGAAAATTCACACGCTGAAACCACAGGCTTGCGTCGCCCTATGGTACCCTATCGGAAAAAGGGCGGTTTTGATGGAGGATATTTTTCAAAAAAGACAGCTTTGGCCGGACAAAACCCTGAATGTGCAGTATAGAAAAAGACAGAGTTCCGACGAGGGCGGATTAAGCGCTGCCGGTATGTTGTTAATTAATCCACCCTATGTGATAGCTGATCGTATCAAAAAATTACATCCTTCTATCGCAAAACATATGCAATTAGATACGCAATTGTTTTAAAAAATCATGTGTAGATCAAGCAGATAAAGCATATTGTCTTGACTTGACATTTCAGGAACGCTGAGTTGGAATACCAGAAGGAATTGTCATGAGTGATAGCATGAAAAAATATAAAAAAAGTTTGTTATGGTTTAGAAAGGATTTACGTATTCATTATCACTATGCTCTTTCGGCGTGTTTGGAGAGATCTCATACTGTTGGTTTTGTATATTGTTATCATCAGGACTTATTTCATATTGGAAGTGCGCAAAAATGGTGGCTCCATCATTCTTTGTGCGCTCTTGATCAGCAACTGCAGTCATTATTTCAGGTTTCACTCAGTTTATTTGCCGGTGATCATCTTGAGATTCTATGTCGATTAGTCCAAACAGAAGGGATAGATGCTATTTTTATTTCTACACTGTATGAGCTTGACGTGATGCAGTCTGATAAAAAACTCAAAGCTCGTTTAGCTGCACTTGGTTGTGATTTAATTTATGAAAGTGGGCATCTCTTAATCGAGCCTTGGACTCTTTTGAATGATCAGGGGGCCTCTATGAAAGTGTTCACGCCTTTTTGGAAACGTGCACAACGTCAAATTGTGCCACGTATGCCCCCAGACATCTCTCCCAAGCAGACATCTTTTTTTACACCTCAGTGCTCTTTCAAGTTGCGGCTCTCAGATTTGAATCTTTGTCCAACAGAACCCAACTGGGCTATTCATTTTGATACATATTGGACTCCAGGTGAACAGGGTGCTCGCGTTCGGTGGGCCACTTTTTTAGAAAATGGCATACGAGGATATAAAGAGATGCGTAATCGACCAGATTATCCAGCATCGACTTCACGCTTATCTCCTCATTTAGCTTTAGGCGAAATTTCCCCATATGAATTATGGAATGACTGCATGATGTATATGCAAGATAATATTCATTATCAAGAAGATGTGCAGCATTTTTTATCTGAACTGGGATGGAGAGAATTTTCTTACTATCTCCTTTATCATCATCCTTCTTTAGAGAAGCATAATTTCAAACAAATTTTTAATCATTTTGAATGGAATGAGAATCCTCACTTTTTTAGGGCATGGAAAAAGGGATTAACTGGCATTCCTATTATTGATGCAGCTATGCGAGAGTTGTGGATAAGCGGGTATATGCATAATCGTACACGTATGATAGTGGCATCATTCTTAACAAAACATATGCTGATTGATTGGCGTAAAGGTGCGGCGTACTTTTTAGATACACTTGTTGACGCAGATCGTGCCAATAACAGTGGAAGTTGGCAATGGGTGGCTGGAAGCGGATCGGATGCTGCGCCTTATTTTAGAGTGTTTAATCCGATCTTGCAGGGTAAAAAATTTGACCCTGAGGGTGTATATGTTAAGACATGGCTGCCTGAATTGAGATCGATTCCTGTTGAATATATTCATGAGCCGAGCGCATGTATTGAGGGCCGCGATCTTATAAATCAGGGCCTTTATTTAAAGCCCATTCTTGATTTGGCCGCGTGCCGCGATGAGGCGTTAAAACGATATTCGCGTTTGCGATCTTAGCGTGCATTTTTTTGATTGTGCCACTCTATAAAGGCACGATAACTATCTGTAGGAAACTGCACTACGCCTTGGATCAGCATTAACGCTAAAAAATTTTGAAAAAATGTGCTCCATGATCCATCTGTCATTTTGAAAACACTCCAAATCACATGATCCGGTAATTGTGTGATTTGACTCGTTTGCAAAATTGCTTGTATTGTCGTTGCTAGGAGGAGAAATCCTATAATGTCTGAAAAAATCAGCATACTTTGAGTTTTTTCAGCTTCTTCTAAGCGGTAATGAAAAATAATCAGACAAAGATAATTTGTTACATGAAGAAAGGCGATGAGTGTGATCGCGGGATACAGTGGTTGATAATACCAAAAGCAGCCTATGACTAAGGCAATGTAGAGAGCCATTTCGAATAATCTTTCTGTGATGATATCTTGCCTATAAAATTTTCGACAGACAAAATAAATGATCGGGGTAATCAGACAGTAATAACTGATCGTATAGAGAGCAGAAATCGTGAGTATAGTACTTACAGATGCGGAAGGATAAAAATATATAAACAGTGCTGCCAATGCGCAGTTCATGCATAAATTACCTAGCATATTCAATCTATGACTCAAAGACGCAATTTTTAATGATTGATCTGACATAATAATTTTTTAAAATTTCAAGCATGGTTTTTTTCACTATAGCATTAGAAGTTATGGGATGGCCAGCTATCTCTCAATCTGATCAACTGTGAATAATAATTGACTTCTCAGGTCGGTGTTTTCATCATGGGGCTATTTAGATTGTGATGAGCCGGGTTTGATAGGCTGGTATAGGTTCTGAAAACTTTGAACGCAGCTTTCTCAAGTATGAAATTTTGTGATTATTGCGATTTTGTTAAAAAACAGGTCTAAAAATCTATAAAGATTGTTGGATGCTGCAATTTGTGGTAAGTTTTGTGGATATTTCTTATCATCTTAAGTCTATTCATTCTTATGTCACCAAAGAAAAAAAAATATTTTGTTACTACCGCCTTACCCTATGCAAATGGGTCGTTACATATGGGACATTTGATTGAAAATATTGATGCCGATATTTGGGTCAGATATCAACGTGGATTAGGTCATGATGTTTATTTCGTTTCAGGAGACGACGCCCATGGCACACCGATTATGATTAGAGCAGAAAAAGAGCAGATGAGTGCTCGAGAACTGGTCGATCGAGTGTATCATGAGCATAAATCAATTTTGCAATCTTATAACATTTCCTTGGATTTTTTCGGGCGTACAGATACTGAGAAAAATCAGCAGTGGTGTTATAAAATATACGAACGTCTTTCCCAGACTAATATTTTTGAAGAAAAAGAGATTGAGCAGTATTTTGATGAGCATAAAGGTTTGTTTTTGCCAGATCGTTTTATTAAAGGAACATGCCCGTTTTGTCATGCACCAGATCAAAATGGAGATAGCTGTGAATCGTGTGGAAAAACTTATCAGCCCACAGATTTATTAGATCCTTATTCTATCATTTCTGGTAAAAAACCTGTCTTAAGAAAAACAACGCATTTGTTTGTTCGGCTTGAATCTTATCGTGCTTGGCTGAAAGAGTATTTACCAGGAAAAATACCGGATGCTGTTTTTGCAAAATTACAGGAATGGCTCTATGAGCCTTTACGATCTTGGGATATTACAAGAGATAGTCCCTACCACGGTATTGAAATGCCACATCGTAAAGGACAATATTTCTATGTATGGTTTGATGCTCCTATTGGGTATTTATCGATATTTGATCTCTTATTTACTCAATCTTCTCTGGAGTTCGAAAGTGTGTTACGCGATCCTGAATCTGCTTTAATTCATTTTATTGGAAAAGATATTGCCTATTTCCATTGCGTTTTTTGGCCGATTGTGTTGTATGCCGCAGGTCTTAAAACACCTGAGAAAATTTTTGTGCATGGATTTTTAACAATTAAAAAACAAAAGATGTCCAAGTCTCGTGGTTTATCTATCGATCCTAAAGATTTACTAAGAGCGATTCACGTTGATGCAATTCGTTACTATTTAGCCTCAAAAATGAATGGCACAATTGATGATATTGATTTTGATGTTGATGAATGTGTTGATAAAATTAATAGCGATTTGGTCGGAAAATCGTTGAATATTTTATCGAGATGTTCAAAATTATTGCAGAATTTTTTTGATGGAAAGTTCTGTCTTGTCGAAAGTTCTCAAATTCATTTGCCTGAGGATTTCCTCCAAAAAACTGATCAAGCTTATCAGGAGCGCCAGTATCATATTGTTTGTCAACATGTTATGAAATATATGGATTTACTCAATCAAGACCTGACAGAGATAGCACCATGGACGTTATTGAAAAACAATCCTCATGATCTTTTAGCATGGCAAGCTCTTAGCAAAACACTTTTGATGTTTAAACAGTTAATTCTTGTTATGCGCCCAATTCTTCCTTCTTTAAGTGATAAAATTCTTGGCTTTTATAACGAACAGGCGCTATCGCCATATGAAATCCTTTTACAACGTTTAGATAAAATGCATATACAGGAGCAAGTGATGTCTTCAGAAACACA
Organism: uncultured Gammaproteobacteria bacterium; assembly: GCA_964395835.1. GTDB lineage: Bacteria > Pseudomonadota > Gammaproteobacteria > Berkiellales > Berkiellaceae > LLD-282. Next base: position 128,151 of record CAYNBJ010000001.1, on the reverse strand, counting down.
AAATCAAACCCCTATTCAACAGGCGCAGGTTGTCATAGAGGAGCCTAAATCTGCTCCGGCTTTAAAACCAGTCATTTCAATTGAGACTTTTGCTCAGGTTGATTTACGGATTGCAAAAGTTCTTGAGTGTAGTGCGGTTGAAAAATCAGAAAAACTTTTACGCTTCCAGCTTGATATTGGACAAACAGAGCCTATTCAAGTTTTTTCGGGAATAAAAGCTTATGTCAATCCTGAAGAGATGATTGGTCGATATGTTGTGGTTTGTGTCAATCTTGCTCCTCGAAAAATGAGTGTAGGTCTCTCACAGGGTATGATTTTATCTGCACATAATCATGAAACTTTGAAACCTTTATTAGGCCCAGATCTGACACCTGGCGCTTTAATTTCTTAAAATAGCCGAGTGCGATATGCCATCAGTTGATTTGATTATGGAGCATTTAGCGCAAACACAGTGCCAGGCTTGTGGGTATCATGGATGTGCGCCTTATGCACAGGCCTTGGCGCAAGGCCTGGATCGGGACATTACAAAATGCCGTCCTGGCGGACAAAAGGTAGCTGATGCCTTAGCGCATCTCTTTGATTATCCTACAGCACCAATTGTTCAGTCTCCCACCTTTTTAGAGGCTGTTGTATCTGTTGATCAATGCATAGGATGTCACTTATGTGTGCGTGCATGTCCTGTGGATGCGATTGTCGGAGTGTTGAATTATGAGCATCAAGTGATTGCCCAAGATTGTACAGGTTGTGAGTTGTGTCTTCCTGTTTGCCCAACGCAATGTATTGAGGTCAAGCCACGGACAAAGGTATTGCCAAGCCGTGATCAAACATTAAAAAATATTGAAAATAAATCACAGCGTATTTCCCGCCAACGTGCAAAGCAGATCGAGTCTCATCAGCAGACAATCCAGGCCATGAAAGATTATGGACGCTCAAAAGAATAACATTGCGAGTATTTGCGCTCTTTTAGAGCAGCATTACCATCATGCAAAAATCGCTCTGAATTATACAAATACGTATCAGTTGCTAGTTGCTGTCACATTATCGGCTCAAACAACAGACAAAGCCGTTAATAAGGTGACAGACAATCTTTTTCTATCTGTGAAAACACCTCAAGATTTATTGAATTACTCCACTTTTGATTTGGAAAGACTCTTATCTGCTTTAGGGCTCTATCGTTCAAAAGCGCGCTATTTGCGACTTATGAGTCAGCAATTAATTGATGAGTTTGATGGGGTGGTTCCAAATTCTGCAGAGCTTTTAGAAAGTTTAGCGGGCGTTGGAAAAAAAACAGCCTATGTTGTTTTAAATGAAGCTTTTGGACAAGAGACTATTGCTGTTGACACACATGTCTTCAGAGTGGTCAAGAGACTGGCTCTTTCCCAAGCAAGGACTCCCTATATGATGATGAACGATTTGCACAGAATCGTCCCTCATCCATATAAAAAATCCTTCCATCATTATGTGATTTTTTTTGGCAGAGAGCGTTGTAAAGCGCGATCCCCTCTTTGCAAGGACTGTTTCTTGATGCAGTATTGTGATTTTTATTTGAACATGCGTTAGTTTTTTTGCAAGAACGCCGTTGCATCGCTCACTATCAAGAAGTTGGAGTACGATGACAGAATGTCAAATTGTAACTTTATATATCCCCGTAGGATTTTTATTTGCCGCGCTTTCTGTAAGTGATTGATTTAAAAAGAGTAGTGATGTATACTCGTTTGTTATTTTATTATATTCATAATTTGCAAAATTCTGAATATTCTCTGCATAGCTTTGAGCTCTTGATTTGCTTGCGAATGCATGAGCGCGGCATTTTATATTACGTACGAGACAGCGAGCGATATGGATCTGTTTTTAAATCAAAATTTGAGCTTGACACAATTTCACTCTAACTTGGATTGGTTAGAGTTTTCTTTGAGATCTATGACACCTCTTCGTGACCATTCGTTGGGGAAGTTATTTGTATTATCTTTTGATTCTTTAGCATCAAACCGCTGCACTTGTTTTCAGCAAAGACTGAATCTTGACGATAAAGATCTGATTGCTCTTTTATCCAGATATCGTAGAGCATTTTCGTTTATGAGAGATGACAGCATATATGATAAACCTTTTGCAGAATTAAGATCTTTCATGGACCCGTTCAGTGTCCCCAAAAGCCCACATTTTTCTATAGAAGATTGCAAGAAATATCAATTTTCATCTTTAGCGCGCTCGATGTTTTCAAGATTTTTGCTTTTTGCTCTCGTCCAAAAAGGTCTTTTCTGTTTCCAAAGTGCTACTTATCAACATATTACGTTCGATTATTCTATCTTTTTTGACTGGCTCATCATTTTCAGAACACAGGTCGATTGCACTATGTCAGATCGCATTCAAAGATTATTGCAAGAACTTTTTTATAGAAATTATGATACATCGCAGCATTATGGTGTTTTATTAAAAGGAAAACTTGAAAAAATTTTCGCTGCTGTGAATCAATATCTTTTGGATTACGATAAGCCGCGTTTGAGTTGTTTCGATCGAATGAGTATTCTTTTTTCAGACTATAGAGAAAAAAAATCTTTTTTTAGGACTCAAAAAGAGACATCTGTTGCTCATAAGTACAATCTTATTGAGAATTTATGGAATTGGCAGATAAAATCCAATTTTTCTATGTATGATCGAATAGGCTGGAACTTTTTACGTAAAAATTATAATAACAATAAATCTCAAAATGCATTACGAGTGTTTAGTTGGGATATGTTAATTGAACATTGTGATTATATGCATCTCTTATGGACTGAAGATTTACTGAGGTTTTTGGTATATCAATTTTTTTCAGAAATGAAACAGCTCTATCCACAACTGCTATGTTTTGATGATTTGATACAAGATTTGCAAGCACCACATCTTTTTACCCAAAGATATTGTGGACCACGTTCTTTAATTCAAAACGATTTTTATAAAAGGATTTTTCAAGAAATTTTTGCTGATCAGGATATTCTAAGCTTAAGGCAGCGCAATCACAGTCTGTTGGAAAACTATAGAGGTTTGCAGCCCATTCAGAAATTTGTTTTTTTTGCTCAAACTATACTTCCATTTTCAGTCGCTCCTGGGCAGTATTTATGTTTTTTGCAGAAAGCCATATGTAAAAAATATGAACATCAAAAGTCTTTAGAAATGATCGATAATTTACGACAATATTATTTTGTAGATTTTTTGACCTGTTTAAGTTTTTTTGATTATTGTTGTTTTTCAGATAAGTCTTTGCAGAGAAAATGTAATAATAATGATTTTGATCACGATGATGCCAAGGGGCTATTGGGGATACAGAAAGCTTTAGCACAGAGGATTGAAGAGGATTTTCTTCTTGTGAGAGATTTTTCTCCAGAGGCTTTTGAAATGAGAAACAGCGTTCCTGAGAATATGGACGATGTGATACTTGTGAACAAGCATGCTCCATTACTTTTTATGAATTTCAATCATATCGCACAGATATCTAATCTTTCTCATCAGACAATCTGTCCTAAAAAAATTGCATAATCATTTTGTTACTAAACTGTGTTTTTAGCAAAAAATACAAACGAATGCTAAATTGAAAAAAAGATTTTTTGAATGATGTATGTTGACGCACAAAACACAAAACTTAGATATCAATTTGAATCATGTGGTGATAGAAATTGATCGTCAACTCCGTGTTCAAAAATCATTTAATTACATCAAAGTTTCGATCTATCAGTGTCTCGCGGTCTCTGTATCTGTTTTAATATGGATAATCTATCCACTAAAATGGTTTTCTGCTTTTGTTCAATACAGTTCTGGCGCGGGGTTTTTGGGGTTTTTTCTTGCACAAACAAGTGCAGAGCGTAAAATTCAGGCAATAGTCAGCGAACAATCACTTGAACATCTATGTATTATTGAAGATCATTTATTAGAAAAAAGAGAGTTTAGCGATGTCTCTCTTGTTTTGAGAAAACTTTCGTTTATGCGTGATCAGGTGCACTCGCAGCAAGATTATAATGATTATCTTGACTCGATTAAAAAATCTTTTAGTGTTGTAAAAACCTCATATCCTGAACATTTAGAAACATTTTACAGAAATATTCGGTCTTATAATCAAAAGAATATTTTTATGCGTATAAAAGATCGATACTATGGAGTCCAGTCTTATGAGATAGAGCAGTCTTTTTGGATAGAGATCTTACAAGAGGCATTCAACCATAAGATGCCTTCGTTGATAGACTGCATTTATTATGATCGTTATCAACAAAGCACTGAATCAAAAAAAGAATTTCTGCAATTGCTCCAAGAAAAAAAGATGACAGGAATGCATAAATCGCATTTACCTGATACAGATCGAAAAGATAGCGATTTAGGATCTTTGAAAAAAAATCAATTCTTAATCAGGTGTCTGTTTGCTTTTATGCAAATGGGGCGCTTTTTTGGGGTGAATATTCTGTTAACTGCGGCAGATATTGATTTTTATATTACCAAAGAGCTTGTAATATCAAATAATACGATGATAAGCCAAGGATTTTCAGCAACAGCGACTTTTTTGGGATTAACTTTCACGAATGCTGTATTTTTTACAGGATTAGTCAGTCTTTTGGGGCTTGGGTATTACCTTGGTAAATTGTTGTTGAAAAGCTTATTGAGTAAAGCGGTTTCTGATTTGTCTTTCTCCGAGATCATTGTCTGTTATCAAAATTCACTTGATCCAAGATGGAAAAAATTACTTATTACTAAAATTGAAGATGAGATCGCTAATAATCGCTGGACCAAAGATATTATTGATCAAGTTGCTAGTGATGATCAAAAAATGGTTTTCAGATTGGTTCTAGAGCAGTATTATTTTTATAAAAGAAATGGTTTATCGTACGATAATTCTTCTTTGTTGAAAGCAAGCATATGCGAACTGAAGTCAGGTCGAAACAATTCAATGAGTTCAAATATAAATCAGCGTACGGATATCAATCCTGAGAATTTAAAAAATTATAATAAAGCTATTTCGCATAAAAAAAATATGGAAAATGTGATGAAAATATTTTTTCCCATCAATACTTTCAATTCATTTTTTTTCTCAGCTCTGATTCTTTTTGCACCGATTAGCTCATTGGCCTTTTTGTCATTAGTAACAGTTTTCCCAGCTTTGGCTGCCATTGCGACTGGATGTGTGATGCTGTCCTTTTATGCCTATCATTATGTGTCCTTTCAGAAAAGTCTTAATAAGATTCCACTTGGTTTTTTGATTGAGGAGCAAGATGATCAGTACAGAGCGAAAATTTTAAAAGCGCGCTTAAATGCTCTTTCTGAAGAGGAATATCATAGGTATAAAACCGAGATTGTCACTCGGTATGGTGATTCCGTGGATATGGGGTCTCAAAGATATGTCAACCAAATTCTGATTTTTTTTGCAGAGAGAGAACAGACACCTATGCCGGATAATCGGACTGATGCTAAAAAAATATCATTGCATTTATGATGAATGTTGCACCAGCTTTTTTCTTAATATGATGGTTTGGATGACAAAAATATATCAATTTTTTAACTCATGCCGATCCTTCTTTTTCTGTGTTGAGACTGGATGCGCAATACTGCGGATTGATTTTTATCATCGCATGTTTTTTTATCGCAGTCCTATAAGATTGTAATAATTTTTTTGTTTCAAAGAGAGATGATCTGAATGAAAGACAGGTTCTGCGTTTGAATATTCTTTTTGGGATCTGTAGATAAAAGTTTTTTTAAAGGGATTGTACTTGACTGAAGAAAACTCTGTGAATATTTCTATCCAAACAGATATGAAAAGTTTTCTTTTAAACAGTTGAGCGGGTCTCAAAGTCGAAAGACTATTTGAGCATAAAACATAATCTGAGTATAAAGACGAGTCAAATAACTTAATTGCAATTTTTTGATTTGTTGGTTATAAAGCAGAGAATTTTTTATGATGATTTTGTAATGTATTCACCGAATGCGAACAACGTTTTTAAGGCTTTATATACCGATCATTTTTTAGCGCAGATCCTTTATTATTGGAAACCTATAGGCACTTATGGTGTATTTTTAAAATACACCAAAGAAAGTTTGCTATTAGGTGCGTCGTTTTTAAAAGACACAATCACGGATATATTTTCAGGGGTATCTCAATCTTCCAAATATATTGCGGGGATTTTGATTCTTATTGGTTTTTTTTGTCTTGTTTCGTTTTTTCAGAACATTATCATGATCTCGATAAGTGTTTGTTTGACTTATGCTTTTTTAGAATTCGCGCCGTTTTTTTGCACATTTTGTGATTGGTGTAGAGATTTTTTAATGGATTTTTTTAGAGATATTCCACCCTATATTGAACATTACAAAGATGATTGGGAGATTTTTCAAAAAATCTATGCTGAAATCGACCCTCCCTTTTTTAATGGCGCTCATTTGAAATGGGAATACACAGACATTGAAAAAATGTTGAAAAATTCACCATATGCTGCACTGAAAGAAAAGATAGAAGAGAATTTTTTGTCATTGCGAGGTCAAAAGTATTGTGAGGAACTTTATTGTCTTGTCGATAAAAGTGATGACTTTCAAAGACAAGTGGAACGATATATTCATGATCACTTAAAAGACGATCCGATGAGCTTGTTGTTAGCACCTGAAACTTCGCTCAATTGGAGTGATTTTTTTTCAACATATAAAAATTATCAAATTTTTAAAAATGCTTTCGAGACTTATTGTCAATGGATGGCATTAACCGGTTCGAAGTTACAAAAAAAATATCCTTTTCAAGATCTTTGTATTCATAAAGTGCCAACATCTGTGATTGAAATCTATTCAAAAAATCAGGTAGAGCCAAAAATTGTATCTTTTGCAAAGACTGGTATGTATGAGAGAGCACAATTTTGGAATTCATATTTTGAAAATTTTTTTATAGCAGAGTGTGGAGATGAGGAGGCCAAGAAAGGGAAATCTCTTTTTGTGGGGCAGGGCAAGTTGACTGATCAGCAGGAGGATGCTTATTGGAATACAAAGATAATACAGGTGTTTAGCACTCCATATACATGTGCAACCCCAATACCTAAAGAGCATATTCAAAAAATTCAACAAGAAGCAAATAAGAGCCAACAAGACTCAACAGGCCTAACAAGGATTCATTATGAAAAATCTAGATGAAGAGCTCAAAGAGATTTTTAATCAAAAATTGATTAGTGCAGAAAATTTAGAAAAATATCCTGTTTTTTTTAAAGCCCTAACAGCATATTACCATGAGATTTTAGAAAATCCGATTTCGAATACAGATCGTGACAATCTTGAGATGATTGATACAATTTACCGAGAGATTCAAAGTCAGATTATTGCTCTTTTTGGACAGAGCCGATCCCATGATATGGAATCAGAGACAGAGAAAGTGATTATTTCTTGTGCAAATCAGATCACTTTTGATTTTATTGCGCAGGATTATAGGAAAAAATATTCTTCACTCTCAATTTCATCGCCTCCTGCGCATACTGATCAAGATCTTTGTGCTCTTATAGCAATGATGATACAAGACGCGCATATGAAGAAAAAAAGTTTTTTCTTCAATACTTTGATCTTGAAAGATTATTTCAAATACATCCGAATAAAAAATCGCGACTCTGTGTTTTTTGCTTGGGCTGAATATCTTCATGTGGTTTATGGCGATTTGGCGGATGCTGAAAAGACTGAGTTGATTGGTATGTTATGTTCATCTTTAAAGGCAGAAGAACGTCAATATCGAATGCAAGTATTAATTTCAAATGAGAAATACAAGTATTTTATACCGCATCTTTTTGAAAATCATCATACTGAGTGGTGGGGGCAGGAGATACAAAGTTATTTCGAGACGAATTATTTAGATTTATGGAATAAGGCGCAACAGTATAATCAAAAGTTAAGTGATATTTGCAATGAAGTGACTGCCTTGCAAGCATACTGTACTTCTTGGGTGTATTTTTCTGAAAAAAATTGGTCAACAGGTTTTGGTGGCAAATTAGAAGTGACATATAAAAGAGATCATCAGATTTCTTTTGAGGACATCTTTCCATCTCATGATCCGAGTGTGAGTCGTAGACGTATTGCAGAGTGGCTAACATTGTGTGCACCTGTTCTCAACACTGAAGCTATTGTTATAGGGGGCGCAGAGCTTTTTTTTCCATTGCATGCCGCACCCATCGCTGCATTTTTTTCCTCTCCAATTTGGGCGAATGCGAGCTGGCTGTTTTTAGCTTATGAAGGAGCAAGCGCAATATATGCACAAGGTGCGCGTATATCTTATTATTTGCATAAATTGAAAAACGGCTCAGAAACGAGTCCTTATGATCAGTTGCATGAAAGTTTTAAAGGCTTTTTTAAGAAACATCTCTATAACTGTGTGTGCCATAGTACGAATGAGTGCGCTTATACAGCATATTCAGAATTATTTATGCAGCATTACCTGAAGCTTTCTGAAAATCCAAAATCAGGAATTTTATTAATGGATTTTCAAAAATATCATAACGATAATCCTGACAAGCTCACTCAAAAAGATGATCTCATTTTTACAAATCTCCATAACAAAGTGCTCTCTTTTAGGACAGACTACCCAAGAAAAATTTCTGATTTGGAACAAGCAATTGGCAATCAGATCGATCAATATGACCATAAGACTCTTCTTAAACCCTCTGGTCGATGATAAAAAGAAAGATTTTTTTTGTATCCCTCGATAAAAAGAGTTGAACCTGAAAAAAAGAAGTGATAACATAATGAAAGATTTTGCGGGAATAGCTCAGTTGGTAGAGCACAACCTTGCCAAGGTTGGGGTCGCGAGTTCGAGTCTCGTTTCCCGCTCCATTATTTTGGCTGAGTGGCAGAGTGGTTATGCAGCGGACTGCAAATTCGTGGACATCGGTTCAATTCCGGTCTCAGCCTCCAAAAACTTTATATCCCCTTTTTATGCGATGGTGGTGAAATCGGTATACACAGCAGACTTAAAATCTGCCGACCTCAAAGTCGTGGGGGTTCAAGTCCCCCCCTTCGCAATCCTATTTCTTAGAAAGATCAATGTGTTTTCTTTGTAATTCTATCTGTAATGCTTCTATTTCATGCTTTTTTAGATGACGAAACTGCCCCGCTTGTAAATTTGTATCTAGCTCAATGGGTCCATACGAAAGACGATGAAGAAGTTGCACTTGTTGACCCATCGATTCAAAAAATTTTCTGACTGCATGGTATCTTCCCTCCTTCAGTGAAACCTCTATCATGTAAGCATCAGGTTTTTTTCCTAAAAAACGATAAGAAGAAACTTGAATAGGGCGCTCTTCGCCTATGTGGGCTCCTTTTGACCATGCAGGATGTCGAGACATGAATTCTCCGCTGACAACAGCATGATAAGTCCGTTGCAGGCCAAAAGATGGATGCATACATTGATGAGCCAAGTCACCCTGATTTGTAAAGATCAAGAGCCCAGTTGTGGCAACATCTAGACGTCCTATTGCGACCCATCGCCCTGTCACTGCAGGTAAACGATCAAAGATGGTCTTCCCTTTGGCCGAGCCTTTTCTATGAGAGCTAATTTCGCCCAGAGGCTTATGGTACATCAAAACTTGCAGATCATGATTCAGTTGCTTTAAAGATGCTTTTACAAGAGTTTTATCAATATATAATTCTGTATCGTTTTCTAGTTGGCTTCCAATCGATAGGCTGCGACCATTTTGTGTAATCCTGCCTTCTTCAAGAAGGCGATCAATTTCTCTTCGAGAACCGTATCCTAAAGAGGCTAGATATTTGTTAATTCTCATGACTGTTCTGAAAAATGGTTTGATGTTGACTTGTTCGTCATTTTATCATAAAAATCTTTATTTTTCAGTGGTTTTGATAGGCTCTAGGAAAAACACCAGAAAATCATATATACTGATATAAAAATCAGATGATTTTTATATGTCTCTTTCAGATCGTTATGAGCTGCAGCATTTGTATGATCACGTTCGAGTTTATACTGAGGCTGTATGCGATGCTTTGAGTGCTAGTATAGGTGATACATTTATATGGCTTGATATGCAGGCTGAACAACGTATTGAAATTGCCGATCCGTTGGAACGACTCCAGTTTATTTTGCAATTATATACACTTCACCCATCTCAAAAACCGAAAACTGTTTTAATGTGTCCAGGCTTGATAGCAGCGACTCCAACTGTCTTTGAAGCTGTGTTAAAAATGAATGAAGCACGTCAAAAATTTCAAAGCAAAATGGTGGAAACAAGAAAAAAAATTTTAGGTATTCAAGATTCTACTTTGGATAATCAATTTGGCAATCCTACTCATGAGCGCCCAAAAGCTATTGATAATTTGCTTCGAGAAATGAATTTGCATCATTTACATTTCAAACATGTGTATCGATGTTTGCCCGTTCTTCATCATGCACCACAACAGATTGCTTGGACTTGGGCTTTGACACAATCTATAAAGAAACTGAGCTACGATCAGGTTAAAACTTTGCTAGAGAAAAAAGCACAAAAGACAAAAAATACAGAAGACTTAGAAAAACTTGCTCTTTTACCAAGGGACTCTTCTTTTTCGATTCGCCAAGAGTTAGCACCACATTTAAGAATCAATTGTCTGGATCATCAAGGGAAAAGAAAAATGCTTAAAGGTACTTTGCCTGTAGTGTTTCCCAAAGCAGCAATTTTGCCTCAGATTCGCCCTGCCAAAGATCTTGCACAGAGAATGATAAAACATGTTGAAAATCAGGAAGATCAACAGAAAAGCGCTTTTCGCAAAGATCGTACGATAGGAGATACTCCATTTTTTCCTGCAATTCGTGTTTATTTGCATAAAGATCAGGAACGAGAGTTTTTTCTTAAGTATCCTCAATGGAAAACAGACTAAGGCGATCAATCTAGATCGATGAAGGTTCATTGTTTTGCCTGATTTCTTCCCAAAGTGATGCAAAGATTGTGGAAGATGCGTATGTCGTGAATTTTTTGATCTTACGATCGCGCTGAGGTTGCAACACGAATGATACAGTTTTGTGTGAGTCTTGATGAAATTTTCAGGTAAGAGAAAAAAGATATTCCTCGGGACGAGAGGATTTGAACCTCCGACCCCATGCACCCCATGCATGTGCGCTACCAAGCTGCGCTACGCCCCGATGATAAAATATATTATCTTTTTTGATTCCTAAAGTATAGATCTTTCTTGAGAATTTAAAGCATAGGGACTCTCCCTATGCTTTAAATGGGTGGACCAATAAATTGCTCTCTCACTGATTCAAATGTTCCATTTTCTAGACTTTGACGAATTTCTTGCATCATTCTGTTCATAAAGAAAATATTATGAATGCTAATGGCCTGGAGACCGAGCATTTCATTGGCTTTTAAAAGATAGTGCAGATAGCCGCGAGAAAAATTTTGGCATGTGTGACATAGGCATGTTGAATCAATAGGCTGTGTGCTGTCTTTATATCGACTATTTCTCAGATTAATATGTTCTTGCTGCCTTTGACTATCATCATGATCTTGAATCTTTACAAAATAAGGAACAAGAGCACCTCCGTGACGAGCGAGACGAGTGGGATGTACGCAATCAAAGGTGTCAATTCCACACGTTACGCCGTGAAAAATATCTCTTACTCCGCCGATGCCTAAAAGATGAATGGGTCTTGAAGGGCATAGCTGAGGCGCTGTAAATGATACGATATCATACATTTGTTCTTTGGAAGATCCTAATGAGCCTCCAATCGCATGCGCAAAAAACGGATTGTTATTTACAAAATCAATACTCTGTTTCCTCAGATCTTCGTAAATACCGCCTTGCACTATACCATATGTGGCTTGTTTACCATCATGATTTTGCGCAAATGCCTTGAGAGATCGCACTTCCCAGCGATGAGAGCGGTGCATAGAGAGTTCTGTATATTTTTTTTCAACATGAAAAGGGGTGCACTCATCCAGCATAACGACCAGGTCTGGTCCCAATTTTCTTTGAATGTCCATTGCGAGTTCTGGGGTCAGTAAATGTTTTGATCCATCTAAGTACGAACGAAAAATGGCTCCTTTTTCACTAATTGAAAGCAGCAGTTTGGATTCAGAGCCGCGATCTCTGTTGCCTTTGATTTCGTGTGAGACCGATCCATGACCTAGACTAAAAATTTGATACCCGCCTGAATCCGTAAACATCGGACCATCCCAACCCATCATTTTATGCAAGCCGCCTAATTGTGCAACACGATCAGGGCCTGGAAAGACATTTAAATGATATGTGTTGCTGAGAATGATCTGGGTACCACTTTCTTTTAAATCTCTCGGGAGCACCCCTTTTAAAGAGGCCTTTGTAGCACAAAAAATAAAAGCAGGCGTTTTGATGCTTCCGTGAGGGGTTTGAATTTCACCAATTCGTGCTTGATGAGGCCCGGTTTTGGTGTATGAAAAAGAAAAACCTGGATAATCGATTGATTGAGGGTAGAGTTCTGGTGAGGCCATAAAAAACAGGGATATTACAAAAAAGAATAATCAATTGTATCATAGTATTGAAACAGATATAATCGTTCCACAGTTCTTTCCAGGGAATAGCGTCTTGTGCAAACAATTGCCAGGCGAATAGATTGAAAATGCATGTATCAAAAAATACTGCTAACAAAACACTGACTAATGATCTTAAAATGAGCGCTTTCGGCATTTTATTTTTAATTTGAGCAAAAATGCTGATGTCGATATTCTGACTGACGAGATACGCACATTGTGAAGACAGGAAAATCACCAAATGTGGACTGAATAGAATCGAAATAGCCTCTGCTGAGGCAATAAAGATTTGATGATGCGGTTGCTCCGCGCAGATCGGAGGGTAAGCTAATGTCCAGAGAATCAGAGAAAAGAAAAAGAGGTGACCACATAAAACTAAATTGACAGTTTTTTTGGCTACTTCAGCGCTAGCATGTTCAGTAATCAGATCGTTCACGAGAAAAATTGTAGTGTAAATCACAGTTCCCAGAGGTACAAGATTGTTTGAAAAGGAAAATTTTGCTGCGCATAAAACTTGAATATCAGCAATCAATAAAGCGATAATCTGATAAATCATCAGTCCTTCTATCTTGAACGCTAGAAAAAAGACAGTGATGCAAAAATAACACCATAATAAAAGGCCCACAGAAATCCATTCTGGACTCCAGATATGCCCAAAAGAAGCGAGAAAGTTCAACCAATTTGCGATAATCATTGCAGCACTGTAAATAAAAATCATGTTTGATAATGTATTGAATATATTGTAACATTATCCAGCTTTAAAAGTTAGCATACGATAGGTTTTTTATGCATATTTCAATGAAAAAAAACGATTGCAGTTATAGAAAAGATAATCCCTTATTCCTTCTTTTGTCTGAAAAGCAGGAGTCTTTCTCTGAGCGATTTAAAACAGAAAATTTTGAGCTGCGTATGACATTGCGAAAAAATGTAGAAGGCCATCCCTATTATTGTATTTTTCTTGATCCGCCTATAGACCTAGAGGACTGTGCTTTTTTTAAAAAACACCAGATTAAAGTGTGTGATAATCATTTGACAATCAATCATAAAGAAGGCGAGGCCTTAGTGGGCCAAAAATCGTATTTTCATTATACTCTTGTTCTTGAAATAGATGGGGTGAAGTTTAAAAGTCATACATATTTTTGTTGCTCGGAGAGCGGAGAATTAATCGATTTGCAATATACTGATCTGGTCTTCTGGGCTGTTCTCTTTGAGTCTATTGAGCCAATTATTTGGAAAAACGGAGCGTTATTTTTATTTGAAAAAAATCCATTCCTGAAAAAAATCCAACAAATTTTATATGAGCATGCACATGCGCTTTATACTGATTATTTGAAAAACTTGGATTTTGCCCTCCAAGAAAGTAAGAGTGTCTCTGATCACAAGGCATCATCTGATTCGGAACATTTTAGGAGACTAAATGATTTTTATACGAATCTTTTGACGCCACGAAGACAACGATGCCAGCTAGAAAAGATTTTGTTATTGTGGCATAAATTCAGTAAAAGCTCAGAGAGTCAGGAGGAATCTGATACTCTGAGTGCATTTTCAGGATCTGTTTTAAGTGATAAGAGAGTGGTTACAGAGAGCGTTCCTTCCGTAGACACTGAAATCCTCAAACTCAATCAGCCGTGTTTTTTTTCTGTTCAGGGCAAAAGCAGAGTGATCTCAAAGGAGCAGGCTCTATTATTTGATGCAGATCTAGATAAACTTGTGAATTTTAAAAAAAGAGTGGATAGCATCAAAAATCGAGAGAGCACCAGCCAGGAGCTGGCGAGTATTATGGAATTTTATTGCTCTGAAATACAGCATCTGTTGTTGACTCAGAATCAAGGCGATAACATCTCGGAATCACTCCAGATCATTTCTACGCATTGTGCATCTTTGTTTTTGCGTTCAGGGAAAGAGGACTCTTATTTCGAAAATGATTTTATTTTGTCATGGTTTTTAGAGCATCAAGAGATGATCTTCAATCATATTCAAAAGAGGCAGGTCTCTGTTCTGGAAAAGTTCCTTTTTTTTGAAAATTTGAATTTTTATCAAAAAAATACAAAAATTTTGATGATTTACAATCAAATTAATGACACGTATTTAGAACTCAACAAGCATAAACAACTCAGTCAATTGTTTTTTTCTCATAAAAATTTACAAGACAATTCACAGAAATGCACTGATGATATTCAGTTTGTGTTAGATGTGGTGCAGCAATATTCTATAAAAGATCGTATAAATTTTTTAACCCATGTAATTAAATGGCATGGCTTGAGTGCGAATGTCGATATTCTAGGCTTAATCACTGAAACGCTTAGCTCTATATCAATCTATTACGAGATGTGCAAAGCACGTTTTGTAATGTCTGATAAGAAAACACCTCTACCTGAGAACATTGAGAAAGCGCTCCAAAACGATAAAACATTCAAACAGCTTTTTTCCAAATTCGAGAATATCATTTTTTCCCTCTCTCTTGGAGCCGTTGTGCAGCCAGATACGATGAGTCGGCCTCTGTTTGTTATTAATCAGTTCTTCAAAAATGTTATTGCATATTTTTCTATACAGAGCGATAAGATCCGCGAAGCAAAATATATAGAGAATATGGAGATTGTTTTAGAAGAGATTAAAAGATATCGTATTTTTGTGCTTCGAATCAGTACAGCTGCTGTATGCAGCCCTTACATGGGTCTGAGCTCTGAGATGAAGTTGTTTTCACAATATGCAGATCAATATGGGCAAACAAAATTACAATTATTTTTTTATGATTTTGATACTTTGATCTTAGAAGGATTTAAGCTGTTGTATGGTTATTGGATCGAAACAGTCTTCTTGCATCATTCAATAGACAATCCCAGATTGCAAAAATTGATATGCACTATGAATGCCCTGAGTACTCATTATGCGATGGAGGCTGCTATTATACCGAAAAACGAAGTATATCATGCCTACTGGGCCAGTTATTATTACCTTTTGGATATTTTGTTTGAGGCAGTGTTTCATGGATATAGGGAAATTTGTGATTCGACCGCACGTCAAGATTATTTAAATGATTATGCTGACAATCCGATTTATTCGGGAATTTTAAAAAATCCTTTAATCTCTGTGAATCAAAATACATCATTATTCGACTTGAAAAATATTTTGGAGACCCTAGACCGGAAATTAGACGCTCATTTGAAGCTGCGGGATCGTCTGAGCACCAATCGTGATATTGGTTTCTATAGTAGAGCATATGCAGAACAATTAGATGGAGAAAAAAAAGATCTTGCTCTGTGTGATAAAAGAAAAATCGGTTTATAAACTGCATTCCAGCACATAAAATCTAGATTTTTAAAGACTTGTGCTGAGCTCAAAAGAAGGTTGTAGTTCACTCAGATCTTTTAGACTCAAAACTTCTAGAAAATATTCAGTGGTTCGAAATAAAGCTGGGCGACCTGGAGTCTCTTTATATCCAGCAATTTCGATCCACTCTTTTTCCAGGAGTGTTCTGATATGCTGAGGATTGAGTGATGCTCCTCGAAGTTGCTCGATTTGAGTGCGCGTGAGTGGCTGATGAAAGGCAATTAAAGCAAGAATTTCCAAAGCTCCTTTAGATAATTTTTGGGGGCGCAATTCCCAAAAGCGATGCGCGAGCTGTACAAAGTCTCTTTTTAAGTATAATTTCCATCCTAGGGCACTTTCTTTGAGTTCTAAGACGCGATCATTTTCAAGTCTCACCCTCCACTGATCCAGTAGCTCGAGTGTTTGTGCTTGTGAAATGTAAAAAAAACTTGCGATCTCTTTGGTGCGTAAAGGTTTTGTAGAGCAGAAAAACAAAGCTCTTAAATCATCTAAAGTTGTTGTGTTATTCATTGTGCTTTTTCCTCAATCCAGGACAAATAAATCAGATCGAAATCTATTTCTTGATATATTTGAATTTTTTGCTGTTTCGCTAATTCTAACATGCCAATAAAGGCACTTAAAATCCAAGGTATAGCGTAGCCTTTTTCAAAAATTTTATCATTTTTTCTGATCAGATCTGTAAACACAAGTGATTCTTTTTTTAAAAATCCCGAGATTAGGAGAATCGCTTCATCAACTGTCATCAGGGCTTTCTCTAGATCGTGAGCAGCGCAAAAAGATTGATTCGCAAGAATTTTTTGATAAATTTTCTGCAGCTCACTTAAAGTTGGAGGGAGATGTTTGATCACATATGGCTCATCGGTTCCTAAAGAGCTGGTGTTTTCAAAATCACGTCCAAGTCTATCAATGTGGTCCAGATATTCAGCAAGTTCTTTACACCGAGCATACGCTTCTAATCGTGCTTGCAGCTCTTGTCTCGGATCGTGAGCCTCTTCTAAATCTTCATTTTGAGGATCTTGAGGCAAGATTAATCGAGATTTAATTGCGATCAAGGTGCTGGCCATCACTAAATACTCAATCGACAAGTCTTGATTGTGTTGTCTATGAGCATGTAGATAGTCCAAATATTGATTTGTAATTTGAGCTATAGGGAGATTTAAAATATCAAAATGGTGTTTCTTTATAATATACAGTAAAAGATCGAGCGGCCCCTCAAATTCTTCTAGATAAATTTCTAGATAATCTGGGGGTAGATAAAAATCATCAGGAATGCCCTGAAAGAGCTCTCCTTGAACCAGAACTTTTGGTTTTTTATTCTCCATTCTTAGACGAACCTCAGTTTACAGTACGAATGCAAGCGAAAAGATAGGCATTCTCTCCAAGATGGATTTGCATACGCTTGAAAATTTTCTTCTTGTCTGCGAGATAAGGTGTTATATAACAACACCCCGTAATCATACAAAATTTTGACTCTTTTCTCTGCATTGCAAATTTTTGTATCGCAGATTTTTTTTAACGAAAAAATATCGGATTCAAATGATTTCCAAGTTTCTATCGACTGTGGGTTCCATGCATCAAAAAGATTTTTATGTTGATAAAGAATCAAGGAAAATAACCATCTGTTGATTTCAGGTATTATTTCATGAGATTGCAAAATATTATAACATTCTGATAAATGTGAAATCCATCTATCACGTTGTCCTTTTAATGCAAAAGATGTGGGGCAAAAAGACGCTTCATAAAGAATTTTTTCAACCTGTTGATGATAGATAGGGTCAATTTTTTTCAAGATAGGATGCAAGCACAATGATGGGTTTTTTTGCCATAATAAAAACTGACTTTTCCAATAAGTATTGAGATCGGTCTTGAGTTTCCATTGTTCTGTTTTTAAAGAAAAACTCCAGCATTCAGCGCTGAGCCAACATAATAATTTCCATTGTGTAATCCGCTCTTGCGCGTAGCACCATCCTAATGTCTTTTCTAAGACAACGGGGCATAGTTGATATGCTAGAAATTCTCGCAACTTTTCTTTCATTTGTCACGTTCCTCTAAGTAATCAAGAAGAGAAAAAACATCTACAAGATTATCTATACAATAAGTCGCTTGAAATGATTGATTGAAAGAGTGATGTAATCCATAACGAGCATACACTCCAATACAGCCACTCCAGCGTGCTGCTTCTAAATCAGTTGGCATATCGCCAATATAAAGACAGTTCCAAGGAGAGAGCCCGAAATGATTCATCGTATGTATTAAAGGCGCAGGATGTGGTTTTTTATAAGGAATCACAGCACTACCCAAGATAAAATCGAAATTCAAACCAAGAAAATCTAATATCTTGCGACACAGCAGATCTGGTTTGTTTGAGATCACACCAGTGATATACTTTTCGTTTTTGAGCATTTCCACGACAGCTGAACAATTGGGATATACTGACGTGAGTTCTTCGAGATGAAGGGTATAATACGATTCAAATGTTTCCAAAAGAGGCCCAAGAGTTTCTGGCCGATCACGAAAAACATATTCTAAAGCAGCCCTCCAATCAACACCAGCTAAAAAATCAGCAGTATAGTCAAATGGAGGTGGATTCAGTCCTTTTTTATGTAAAGCACGTTCAAAGGACTGCGCGGTTTGAATAAGAGTTCCATCTAAATCAAAAAATACAGCTTTGATCAATTTTCCATCGCTCATAATCATTCCTAAATAAAGAGCATAGGCTTATATTTCAAAGCATAGAACAATTATTCCTCATTCTCTGTTGTATTTTCAATCTCAATTGATTCGCTTTCTGATGAATCTAAAAAAAACAGATCTTTGTCAATACGTTCAATTTTTTTCAGCAGATCATTCTCTTTTAAGCGCACAAGTCGGACTCCTTGAGTATTGCGCGAAGATATAGCGATCGATTCTAGTGAGGTCCGAAGGGTGCGGCCAAATTTTGTTAATAAGAATGCTTGATCTCCTTTATGGACAACGAGCCCACCAATTAAAGAACCATTTCTTTCAGAGGCATTCATTGCTAAAATGCCCAATCCACCTCTAGATTGAAGTCGATATTCTTCTAACGCAGTACATTTACCGTAACCGTTTGCTGAGGCGGTGAGAATCATCGGTTCATTTGCTTTTGCTTGTTGTGATATGCCTAAAGCAGTTACAATTTTATGCCCATCAGGTAAAGTCATTCCTCTGACGCCTCTCGAGCTTCGGCCGGTGGGGCGTACATCATCTTCTGAGAAGCGAATAGATTTACCATGGCTCGCGAGTAACATCACTTCGTGTGTTCCTTGCGTAATAAAGACATGATCGAGCAGATCGCCCTCATCTAATGCAATTGCAATCACTCCATTTGATCTTGGAAAAGCCACAGAAGCAAGTTCAACTTTTTTCACAACACCGTAACGAGTAGTCATAAATGCAAATCCAATAGGATCTGTTGCACACACAGAGACCATTGCAGAAATTTCTTCACCCTCAGATAAATTCAGACAATGAATAATGGGTTTTCCAGCACTATGCTTGATTCCATTCGGAAGTTCATAGACACGAACGCGGTATACTTTACCCATAGAGCTAAAACAAAGTAAGGTGTCATGTGAATGAGCTACTAGAACCTGTTTTAAAGAATCATCTTCTTTGAGCTTTCCTGAGCTTTTTCCTGTTCCACCTCGGCGTTGTTCTTCGAAAAAGTCTAAGGGTAAAGATTTAATATATCCACTGACCGATAGTGTGATAATTCTTTGCTCACGAGGAATACAATCTTCTTCATGAAATTCAAAATCTTCAATATCGCTGATCATTGTTCTACGAGGTGTAGAGTCTTTTTCAAGAAGATGTAAACATTCTTCGCGAATAATATTGAGTCGCTTTGCAGGTGAATCTAATAGAATTCTGAGTCCCTCTAAGTGCGCAATCAAATCAAGAAAATCTTTTTGCAAACCTTCTTGCTCTAATGAAGTCAATTTGTGTAGCTTCATATCTAAAATTGCTTCAGCTTGGCGCAAAGAAAGTTGATAGGACTGTGAATCGGATTTGATGAGACCGTAAGGTAAATAATGTGTAATCATTAAAGCTTGTCGAAGGCTTTCATCAGCATTTAGGTAAGTTGCAGGCCAAGGTTGGCTACATAGTTTTTCTTTTGCTTCTGCAGATGAGGTGCTATTTTTGATGAGCTCGAGAACAGCCTCGAGATTGTAAAGCGCAATACTTAATCCTTCCAAAATATGAGCTTTATGTTTGGCTTTATCGAAATCAAAGCGAATTCTACGCGTGACGACATCGAGCCTGTGTTGCAAGAATGTTTCAAAAATTCTATGCAATGTGAGCAGTTCAGGTCGTCCTTGGACTAATCCAATCATATGAATCGAAAAAGATTGTTGTAAAGGCGTAAGTTGAAAGAGTAAATTAATAATGAGTTCTTCATTTGCATCTTTTTTGAGTTCTAAAACAATGCGCATTCCATCTTTATCAGACTCATCACGGAGAGCATGAATGCCCTCTATTTTTTTATCTCGTGCAAGTTCAGCAATTTTCTCAACAACTTTGGCTTTATTGACTTGATAAGGAATTTCTGTAAAAACAATAGCATGACGTTCATCAATTTTTTCTTGATGATACACAGAACGCAGAATGACGCGACCGCGCCCCGTTTGATATGCTTTTCTAATACCAGAGCGCCCTAAGATCTCTGCACCTGTTGGAAAATCAGGTCCAGGCAGATGTTTCATCAACTCATCTAGAGAGCTTGCTGGATTGTCTAAATACGCTAAAAAGGCATTGAGGACTTCACGCATATTGTGAGGAGGCACCTGTGTAGCCATGCCAACAGCAATACCGCTGGTTCCATTAATTAAAAAATTAGGTACGGCGCAAGGTAAAACATCAGGAATCTGCTCAGTACCATCGTAGTTTGGTGAGAAATCAACGGTATTTTTATCCAAATCCTCTAAAATGGACTGTGCAAATGGAGTGAGGCGAATTTCTGTATAACGCATTGCCGCGGCCATATCGCCATCAACCGATCCAAAATTTCCTTGGCCATCAATAAGACAATACCCCATGGAAAAGGGTTGTGCCATTCGAACAATAGAGTCGTATACTGATGATTCGCCATGCGGATGATATTTTGCCAACACATCACCCACAGTACGGGCGGATTTTTTATAAGGTTTATTTGACGTGTTCCCTAATTCATGCATTGCATATAAAATTCTACGGTGCACTGGTTTAAGCCCATCTCTGCAATCTGGGAGAGCTCTCCCAACAATTACGCTCATTGCGTAGTCAAGATATGATTTTTTAACTTCTTGCTCTAATGCAACAAAAAGCGATTGATTTTTTGACATCCGAGTCGCCATAGTGAGTATTGAGATCAATGTCAACAGAATACCACAATTCAAAAAAATACACGAGTTTACTGAATGAAAAGACGATAGGGCCACCGTATAAAAATTGAACATGGTCTTTCAAGGTGTTTTTTATGAAAAAATGCATGCAGATATGCTTTTTTCATAGTGGTCCGATGAAATCCTTGTCAGTCTATTTGTGTATTTTTTATAATTTAGAATAGTGAGAAACAATGCCTATGCATCGATCTTTAGAATCATGAGCAAGCTTTGGTTTCTTAATAAAATAATTTATTATCAAGTAGTTACGGAAAGTCTGGATTTATTAGATTATTTTGCTTCTTTGATCATAAAAATGCATTTTACTTGATCTTAGAGCTTACGATGTGTACAATTAACCATTGTAAACAGTTACTTATAGGCATGAGTTTGTGAAAATAATAAAAAAACAAGGCGCTGTGCTGCTGCAAGTATCAGGTGGCGTCCAATATTATGGTGAAGTGGGGCTAGTTAAAAAAGGCAATTTGAATGACGGCTTTCAGTTAAATGAAGATTCCGTGTTCGGTTTATTGCTGGCAGATTATGCTTATGGAAAACCTAATAAGAAGGATTATTTTCAAATAGTCGATCAACTGGAAAATGCTGCTCATCAAGGCGATGCTCTCATTCTGGATTGTCAATTTTCAACAAAGTATCCTAATGAGATGCAATATCAAGTTTGGGTTGTAAAATAAAGGTCATATTATGCAAATGATAAAGGAAATAGAAGATATTATTGGTGGTGCGTGTAAGATGCCTATGTATGGGCTGAGCTTGCAGCACTTGCATATAGATATCAATTCTACAACTATTAAATCTCTTCAAAAACAAAGTGATTTGAATACAGCTTCTGTGTGGAGGAATTTCAATACTGATCAAGATTTTCCCTTGTATTCTTTTTATGTGCTCATTAATAAAAAAGAAGGCACCTATGAGATTTACAAGCGTGTTTTACGTTCCTATGTCATTTAAAAACCCAAAAAGCGCACTAAAAGTTTCATGAAAATAGATTTTTTAGTGGCTGCTTATGCATTGTTATATGAAAACTGTATCTATAAATTTTAATTAAAAATGAGGATCGTACATGTTGAAATTATCATCACACCTTGCTTTATCTATTACAGGTGGAGATAAAGCTTCTTTTTGTTTAGTGCGCGAAGGAAAGCTCACTGATGGCTATGTTCTTGATAAAAAATCTTTGAATGATTTTATAACCTCATCTTATGATACAAACATAATGTTATACGATCTTGATGGATCGGATGCTGACGCTTATTGGAGACAAAGCTATGACATTTTGAATCTATTTGAGCAGGGCAAAGTTATCATTGTAGCTGCACAATACAATGCTAATGATATACAATATCAGATTTTTGTAGAAAAAACTGATATTTAAGAATCGAGAGGAAACACAATGAAACATCTTAGTATGAATAATACGCACAATATCACAGGTGGTATTGAATCCCTCACTATGTATGATTGGACTTTAGAGACTGTAAATCTTCCAATCAATCCATCAACAATCAGCGATATGCAACAAAAACCAGATCTTTATAGCGAAGAGCTTGGTGAGGAATGTGCATTGAAGTACCTTCCAAATAAGCCTATTTTTTTATTTTATATTCTGATTGATGAAAAAAATGGGACTTATCAAATTTATCGAGACACAATCATTAATGAATAAAAATACATGAGTTGTTTTTAATTATGATCAGATGTATAAACTGTGCATAGTCATGAATAGACTTTTATAAAAAATCATACTTTTTTATTGAGTGCAGCATAATCTTTTTGGACTCTCAATTTTCAATGGACAGGATCACTTAAGATCGGTTTTTAAGACAGATCTTGTCTATGTCTATAGCCTGATAGGAAAAGAATTTTCTGTAGATTTCAGGATTGTTTGAGAAGATCGCGTTAAAATCGATTTTCTAAAAAAATGAGAATGAGATCGAAAAGGAACAAATTAGAAAATCCACAAGAAACGTAGGGTTGAGCACAGCTACAATACAATTTTGAGTGTGTGTAAGAAGGTTCTTGAATTTGAATCCGCGGGCGTAACGCTTTCGCGACAAGATCTCGATATATGACTGGATGAGCATGCGAATCTTGCTATTGCAGTCAGTAATCTAGAAAAAAATCAGGCTGCACATCATTTTTCTCAGTGTATAATTTGTTTAATGGATCGTGTATACGCTTTGATAGTTGATGCATAAATAATAAAGAGATCCCAGATGAGAAATTGAAATACCACAATTGTCGCTAAGATTGCGAGTGGCGCAGCAAAACCCTCTTTCGTTGGATTATATTTAGAAAACGAAGATTTCTTTATTAAGCTTGCTGTTTAGGAAGCTGCTAAGTGGCATAATACTGAGCAGAATCATCTCGATATGGAAACCACGAAGGATATTTTTTGGAATATCAAAAATATGAGTTTCTTATTATTGACAATCGATAAGTCGAATCAAACCGATACAAATGTGTTAGTGCTGAGTAATCCACTCATGCTTGAGTTGATATTCTGTAAGAAACGCCATGACACTCTCAAAAACAATGGGCTCGATGTCTTTGAGTTTTTTATCCATGATGAGGCATCGCTCTCCCTGATAAATGATTGGTTTGAGCATGGGGTGATATCTAGTGCATCTATCTTCAAAGGAACAAAGTTGTTCGGCTAAGCGATCAATCCAATCTGCAGGCCTCAAAAGCTCTCCATGTTTCATTTTGCTATAAATGAGAAGGTATTCATCCATCGTATTCCTGCAAATCTTCCATGAAAGTGGCTATCTCGTCTTTTAATCTTAGACGAAATTATTTTTTAAACCTACCCAATTGTCACTGATTTATTGCTTTTTGTATTTGTGTAAATTTTTCAGTTCTGCGCTTTCTAGATACGTAACTTTTGGGATTTTTAATAAGATTATAAAAGTATCTGTGAAGATTCTAGATTTATACACTCCTAATGTTGGTTTTTTGCTTTGAAACAAAAGCGTTTTATCACGATATACAGGGTTGCTATTTTCGCTATTATAGGTATGATATTACTTGTAGAATATAAAATATACCTTTGATATTCTGCGTAAAAATAATTTTATGCAGATTTCAGGATTGTTTGAGAAGATCACGTTAAAATCAATTTCCTAAAAAATGAGAGTGAGATCAAAAATGAAAAAATTAGAAAATCCAAAAGAAGTTTACGGTGGAGTACAGCCACACTACGTTTTGGAGTGTGTGCAAGAAGGTTCTTTACTCGAATCCGAGGCAGTAACTCTTACGAGACAAGATCTAGATATCTTATTAGATGAAAATGCAACTCCTGCCATTGTAGTCAGCGATATAGAGCAAAGCGGTGTTGACAAAACTCTCAAAGGATTTGCTTCAGCGTACGATTTGTTTAATGGTGAGCGTGTATACGCTTTAATGGTTTATGCATAAGCAAAAAAGAGATTTAAGATGAAAAATTTAAATAGTGCAATTCTTGCTAACATTTCTGGTGGCACATCACAGCCCTCTCTCGTTGGATTATATTTAGAAAACGAAGATTTCTTTATTAAGATTTCTGCTGAAGAAGTTGCCAAGTGGCCTCATCTTGAGCAGATTAATGTAGATATGGAAACTACTGAGTATGTTTTTGGGAATATCAAAAATATGAGTTTCTTATTATTGACAATAGATGAGTCAAATCAAACCTATAAAATTTATCGTGTTATCGAAAAGCAGTAATCTGTTATGATGCAATGAAGATATCTATACTAAAATGTAGATATCTTCTATACGTTGTATTGTGTTAGATTATATGAATATATTGTGGAAAGTCATTCAAGGGCTAAGTTATAAAAATTTTTCTGTCTCAGAAATTCATCATCTGTTATTAAAATACCAAAAATCTAATAATATGAATCATGCCAATCAAAAGGCGATCAAAGAATTTACAAAAACTTGTATGAGACGAGATGGAAAAAATTCTGATAAATGATTGTTTTTTACACGGTGCGATCCTGAGCACATGAATTTTCAAACGAACAAAGCTGTTTTTGCACAGCAATCAATACAAATCTATAGTCCTCGAAAGCTCGCTCTGTTGTATTTGGCTATCAAGCAAAAGATATTTACTCAGCATGTGTTTCCAGATCTGTCATGAGAGTGTTTATTTCGTCTTTGAGTCTGAGGCCATATTCTGCTTGTAAAACTGCCAAATTATAGATGGCTTCTTGATCGCCCATCGTAGCTGCGGATTCAAAATACTGCCGCGCTTGTTGATAATCTTCTATGGAGACTGGATGGTTTTTTTGCATCAAAGCAATAGCATAATTATTTTGTGCTGATGGAAGGCCTGATTGTGCAGCTTTGAGCAGGTACTTTAATCCTTGATTTTCTTTCTGAAAATGATTCTTTTGATTATATAATAAAATACCAAGCCTTTCTGCGGATAATGCATGGTTCTGATCAGCTGCTTTTTGATACCAGTACTCTATTGAAAACGAATTTCTTAGAGAAAGCGTTTCGAGATGTTGGGCAAAAAGATATTGTGCCTCAGAATCGCCGCATTGTGCCGCAAAACGTAGATATTCAAACGCCTTAATATTTTCACTATCCTGGCTAAGATGCCATAATCCCATAGATTTGATAGCGCGAATGTAGCCTGCTTTGGCAGCTTTTTCAAAGTATATTTTGGCCTTTGTCAGATCCTGTTTTACAAAAGGATTTTTGTAAAAATAAAACCTTCCTAAATGCTCTGAGGCAGGGATAAATCCCTCTGTATCAGATTCTTCTAAGAGAGTCAAAGCTGTATTGTCCCAAAGTTCGGGCATAATGCGAGAAACTACGTAAGCATATTTCCATGCAGGATGCTTTTCGATAATTTCAGTGCTTTGCTTGTAAGAATCCTTCTCATTTACAAAAAGCATTCCAAACTGTGCTTTTGGGTCTCTCTGTTTTGCTTTTTTTTTCAAGTAAGGAAGAGCCTCATTGTTCAATCCATCCTCAATAAGAAATAATCCGATCTCTGTACATGCTTCTTTGTAGTGATAACAAATTTTTTCTAAATCCTGATCAGCAGAAAGGTCTATTTCTTTTTTTTGATAACGATCTGCAAGTAATTTAAAATATTTGAGTTGATAGAAATTTCGATTGCTCAACATTGTGTTTCGTTCATTTTGATCTGCAATTAAATAGTTTGCTTTATGCCAATACCCTCTGTTGAGCGCCTGATCTATTTCGTTCAAAGAAACATGGAGTGCTTTTTGTTGCATGAAAAAAACATAATGCACGATCATACATGATATCAAAAGGCATAAAAGACTCAGATTTTTAAAAATAGCGCGCACGCAATGTGATCTCAAAAAACATATGATTTCAGAGTATCTTGTTTATACAAAAAGGCAATCAAAAAAAGATAACTAGGCTGTTTAAATGCGCAGAATGAGTTTTTTCGTGAAAGAGAAAATTTTTCAATTTTGTGATAGCACATTGATCGTACATGAAAAAAAATGAGCGATCAATGTGGAGCTATATAATCTGTTAGCAGAAAAATCTTATTTTTCTGCGATTTCTTTTTCAAAGGTCGTCTTGAAATCATTCAGTATTGAAAGAGTTTTTTCTTGATTTAATGGTTCTTTTTTGACAACAGGGTATAAGGTCATTTCTCTTATTTCATCAAGAAAAGCATCTACAATCGGTTTTGCTTTTAAGCGGCTAGTACCGCAATTACGCTCAATTTTAATCATGATCGATGCACATTGAATCTTTGAAACAAGCGGTTTAGTTAAGAGCTCGATTTCAGATTTTTTCATTAAAGCTTGAGCGCCTGCAGGAAACTGATGGGCTGAAAACAAATGGATATTATTTTCAAAAACAGCATCTTCACTTTCATGTTCAAGTAATTCTTCTTCTTGAGAAACCTGATAGTCTAAAACTTTGATTAAAGCATTGACCGCACGCTCTTCTAAAGTCGTCTTGTCATCAGTATTAAAAGAGAGGGCAAGATTTTCAAAGAAATCTTTTTGCTCTAAAGAAGAAGGAAGTTCATA
Source organism: uncultured Gammaproteobacteria bacterium (assembly GCA_964395835.1). Taxonomy (GTDB): domain Bacteria; phylum Pseudomonadota; class Gammaproteobacteria; order Berkiellales; family Berkiellaceae; genus LLD-282. Next base: position 100,938 of record CAYNBJ010000001.1, on the reverse strand, counting down.
TTCATCTTTATAAAAAGCATTGTAGAAAGCTCTAAATGTAATATCGAGACCAACTAAGATTTCTTCGCGAGGAATATCAATACAAAGAAATTGATTGACTTGCATTGTTTTTGCTGGTTTCGGATTTGCATAAAACATGCGCGCGCGAACAATTTTTGAACGGAAAAAAATATGAGCATCTCCAGACAGCTGATCTTTTAAATCTAGAAACTCAATACGTCCACGTTTATCAACACTCGCAGATCGTGTGTCATTATATGTTTGTGTGAGGCTTTCACTTTGAATTGAAAATTCTCGTACATTTGTGACATAAGCTTCTGATGCAACTTTGTTAAAAAAGTCCCAGGTTTCTGCAGGATCTTCAAGTTTCATACAAATTTTTATGTTTGTATTAGCGCCGATAGAAGCTGCCTCTTCTTTGGAGACTTTTTGAAAAGCAGGTAAATCTTGTCCAGCAAATATCGCAGAGAATCCTAAAGAGCGAGCTTGAGCTGGGACAACAGCAAAGCCTTTGACAGCATAGTAACCATATTCATCCATAATCGAAACGAAGGGAGTCGGAGATGTTGTCGGTTTTCTCTGAATGACGTCTTGATATGTTCCTTCGACATCTTCACCTAATCCAGATGCCATCATTGCTTTAATCGATGCAACAATGATTTTCCCTAAATTAGACAATTCATCGGGAGATTTTTCTAAAGCAGGAAGAAGTACACAAAGAATTCGTCTATTTAAAACGACATCTTTAAAATCAATTTCTGCAAGATTCGCTCGAATGATATGACCATATGTATCTGCTAATGAGGAAAAAACGCGAGTAAGTTGCATGGTAATAAAGCCATGCTGTTCTCTCACTTCACCACTTTGATTTCCTTTTTTTGCAGGCACATAACCAGGTAAGTTATCCAAGTACATTTTTAAAGGCTGTAAAACAACATCTGGTAGATCGTGTAAAGGAACAGGCGATCCATCATCAAGAGGGAACATTTTATCAACGACAATTTGTTCGAGTTTTTCTAAAATAAAATAGTTACGCACAGTATGCGCATCGAGTAAAAGTCTTCCCTCATCGCGCATGACAACTAAAATTTTCATTAATGCTTGCACAAAGGATATGGCTCGGCCTTTCCACATATCACCATCGCCACTTTGGCCACCTGAATCCATTAATGATGTGACAAGCTCAGAAAGCATTGATGAAGAGCCTTGGTTGAAAGGATTCATGGTATTCGATAGACGTGTTTTTTGCGCACCGATAATATCACGCGCCCCTGTCATGAAATTAACAAGCAACAGATCATCATCACGCCCCATCGCACGGACCATGGAAAACACTTTAGAATATAGAGCATTATCTCCTTTTCCGTCGATGTAAATAAAACCGCTGCCCTGACATAAAGAGTTATAGGCTAAGGAAATGAGAGCTTCTGTTTTACCTGATCCTGTTGATCCGAAAATGAGTACGTGTGTTCGCATATCATCATTTGAAAACCATAATTCTTTATTTGTGACATGCTCATTACCAAAAAATGATATACCAGATGCCATCTTGGCTGTATTGGTTCCCGGAATCGTGTCGTTATAATCAAGAACCTTGGCGCTTTTAGGAATTTTAAAGGGTAAAGAAGGACGTTGTGAAAGATAAAAGAAATTCATTATTACGAGAAGAACAAAGAACGCATCAAGAAAAATTGGAAATGCTAAGACGCCTCCTGATAAAATCAAATAAATGACTAATGTGCTCGTGGGTTCTAGTAAAACATCACGAATGCGCATCCCCATAGGACGAGTATCACGCGCAATTTGTCGTGCTGAATATTCATTTTTTTCTTCAATGCCGCGGAAATTCCCCATAAGATACCCTGTTAGTTGTTATTCGACATAAACAATTTTTTCAAGACTGCTTTCTAATCCTCTGATCGCTTCTTCAATAATTGGTCTAAATAAAGGACGACCAAGTTCTAACTCAGCTTTCCAGTGAGCGAACGGACCTGAAACTTCGCAAAAAGCTGTTTGTCTTCCTATTGTGTTTAGCATATACCATAACTCTCTATCAATAGGTTTTAGCCATATAAAATCTGAAGATGGAAGGACACCATCGCTTCTTGCTATTTTCAGCATAGATGCCAAGACGGTCATGACATAAGCATGGCTCTGAATACACTGAGCAGCTTTTTTTGATTGCCGATATTTCTCAATTAAAGGCGCAACCATAGAAAAATCTGGTTTACCTTGCGCAAAAGATTCTGCGAGCCTATCTACGAGCTTAGCAGCAGTATCCGCATCATGTTCAATACGAGCGAGAAAAAGCGCAAATAAAGCTCGGCGGTGTTCAGGTAGCTCATACGCTCCTTCCCATAGTACCCCCATTTGAGATACAAAAATACGATATGCTTTGTTTTTTTGCAAAATCATCTTTTTGACCCCCTCGCTTTTCCAGGGAGATTTGCGATCAAAAACTGTTTCGATGGTTATGAGATCGTGTTTTTTTACAAACTGTAAGGGTGTCAATGCCATAGCCCATGGACCTGTGTTGACATCAATATCAATCAGATTGAGGCCAACAATCGGCATAATTTTTTTCCAATTTTGTTGCTCTTGTCGCGCGAGATCCATCATCGAATATTTTTTGTTATAGCGGAGTTGGGCATTTTTTTTCCATACATATCTGAAAGAGATTAAGCCAAGCAATAATTGGCAGGCAGAAAAATAATAGCCTGTTCTTTGGGCAATATAAAAAATGACACCAGGGTCTTGCGAATCAGGATTGAGAATTAAATATTCCGACATAGAAAAAATGTCATTATCCATTGAGTCAGGTAAAAAAAATGTTAAATGTTGTAAAAACCACAGTTGATAATATTTATTTTTCAAATAATAGAAAATCAGACTGTCTTGAAAATAGTACCAAAACATGACAAGACCGCATACCGCCATCCCTATCAGCCATAGCGTGCTGTTTGAGTTGTCTGACGATCCTTGACCACCCTGAGACATAATAATTACTCCTTCATGTTAATCGTAAAGTAAAGAGTCCAAACGAATGATTTTCTTTGCGCCACTTTCTTGAAGTAATTCAATAAAGATATCAAGAAGACACAAAATACGGTAGGAATCGGGGACAGTAGAATCCCAATTCACACGAACGCCACTCATCGATTGAGAGGTTTTTTCAAAAGCAATTCCTAAATTTTTATTTAAAACGAATAAGGATAAGCTTTCTGCTTTTTTAAAAAATGACGGTAACATGCCATCTGGAGAAAATACTTTTTCTGCCGTAACCGGATTTCCATACATTTCGAACTTACAGTTTAAAATTTTTGATATTTCTATAAAATATTCAGGAATCGTCATAATAGCGTCTATTTCATCTTATGATAAACATTTTATACTATAGTAACATTTTCGGGTATTTGCAGAAACCCAGTTGTCGGTTATCCTATGGAGTAGACTTTCTTTTTGCAAAGGTTATTGTGACTCGCTTTTCTAAAACACTTTCAGTGATGATATGTCTCTGCTCACTTGTGTGGACTGGTTGTTCTTCGGATATCGCATACGATAGGGATTATTCTGCGCCTAAAAGCGATATGAAAAAAGAAGAGCGTTTTCCAATAGAACATATTCATCATGAGCTTAATAAGGAAATCGCCTCCTTAGAAAAAAGCATGCGAAATTTCTCGCAATTTTTCTTTTCTAAAGATGAGCATATTCGTTTGCCTCAGCATGATATTGTGACAAACCATTCTAATATTTTAAATAGAAAAGTTTTTATAGATTGGTCTGGTCCTGTAGAGCAATTACTTATCGATTTGCATTCTTTAACAGGTTATCAGACCCAAATACTTGGTGTGCCGCCTGTGATACCGGCTTTGGTTTCATTTCAGCACGATGCAATTTCTTTGATTGATGTCATACGAGATGCATCCTTACAGGTTCATCATAAAGCCGATCTTGTCGTTTATCCTGATGAACAGCTTATTGAATTGCGATACAGGTAGTCTATGCAAATATTTTTTTTCTTCTTAGTCGGAACGTTGATGCTCGCGGGTTGTGATAACTCGAAATATCCAGTGATCAATGCGGATTTGGAGCAAATTCGTGTTCTTTCTCCGGAAAAAGTTTTGTATCCATATGATGCGAATAGTCCGCGTTTTGAAACAATTCGCGATGCTGCATTGATTTATGCATCTCAAGCTTCTTTACGTTATCACTATCATCAAATCAATCAGCTTCTGCTTGCTAAGGATGCCGAGCTGAATCGTATTTTTAATTTCCAACCTTTAATATTAAAAAAAGACGTAGTTCCTCCAGTGATAGCGCTTTCCGGGCAGAGTGTGGAGCAGTTGGATGACACCCATCTTATTATCGCAGATCGAACATTTAAAATTTTAAAAAATGGATTTTTTTCATCATCGTTACCAAGTTGGAAAGGCTATCTGATTGCCTATTTACCAGAGCCTCATTTACCAGAAAAAACATTTTTGCCTCAAGATAGCGTTGAAAAAGAAATTTGGTCGAGATATGCAGAGGAAGGATGGTACGCTGGAAAAGAGCAAGCTGTTCTCATGTTCCAAAATAATCTTGCTTCACTCAGCCAAGATTATCTTGGCATGGTGAATTTTCATCGTTTGTATCAGCAAGGCCTCATTTCTGCTCCGGTGGTTGAGGAAGTGGAAACTGGAGTGACAATTAGCCAGAACCAAATGAATATCAATCAAAAAATTATCACTATTATCAAAAATAGTTTACTAGAGCATGATCACAGAAATTGGCACTCTTATGTCTTTTTTGTAGATTAAAATTCTGTGCTCTTTTGTATCATATACCGGCTATCATGTGGAGATAAGATGTTATGAAAATAGAGACAAACCCCTATCTTTTTGCGAATACACCAGCAAGGATGTCTCGGCAACATTTAGATACGATTTTGTTGCAATGTGTGCAAAATCAAGCATCTGATATAACTATTCAGACACAAGAGCCGATTATCGCAGAAATTTATGGTCATCTGTATCCTATTACAGGAAGAGCCATGCTTTCTTCTGAAGTAGGCGAAATGCTGAATGATATTTATGGGCCGAATGGCACAACACAGCTCTCCAGTGGAGTTGATTTGGATACAAATTATGAAATCAAACCCTCTCGATTTGAGCGCATAAGATTTCGTGTGAACGCAACAGCATGCTTAATTAATGGTGCTGACGGAATACAGATTACATTGCGCTCTATACCTATTGATCCACCGTCTTTAGATGATGTTGAAGTTGAAGAAGAAATTAAACAAAATTTTGCACCAGAGCAGGGCATTGTGCTTGTGACTGGATCGACTGGTTCTGGAAAGTCTACTTTGTTGGCGTCAATTATCCGTTCAATAGCGGAGCAAAAAAACTCACATAGAAAAATTCTGACCTATGAGGCTCCAATTGAATTTGTATATGACAATATTGAGGCAGATTCTTGCGTAGTTTCTCAAGCTGAAATTCCTAGGCATCTTCCATCATTTTCAGCTGGTGTTCGCAATGCGCTTCGAAGAAAGCCTAGATTAATTTTAGTTGGTGAGGCTCGTGATGAGGCAACGATCGCTGCTGTAATTGATGCAGCTATGACCGGACATCCGGTTTATACAACAATTCATTCGAATGGGGTGGCCGATAGTGTGCGTCGCATGATCTCCACATTCCCTGCAGAAGAAAGACATGGACGAGCCTTAGATATTTTGGAGACACTTAGAATTGTTATCTGGCAAAAACTTGTGCGTACTGTTGACGGCAAAAGAACTGCATTAAGAGAATATTTGGTGTTCAGTTCGGAAATTCGTGATCAGCTTATAGATACCCCCGTAGAAATGATCACAGCTAAAATTAGAGAGCTGTTGCAGACATACGGCCAGCCAATTGAAAAAGATGCTAAAAATAAATTAGATAAAGGCATTATCGATCAGAAAACCTATGAAATGGTAGTGAAAAGATCGAACGTAGGAGGACATTAACATGTCGAATTCAAGTGGTGCGCATTGGCGAGATACGGCACGTAGAGCAAAATTTTTTTTCGTAGATGCAGTTATAGTTTGGCCTATCATGATTTGCTTAGCATCTATGAGTGTTAAGACTCTTACCTTAGTCGGTGTTAGTGCAATTTTGTTGATTATTATGGAGCGATATAATTTTACATTAATGAGAGCCTATAGATATATGTTTGTTTGTCTTGCAGGGCCTATTCGATATCGTCGGGGATGGTGGATTTAATTATGAACGAATACTCAACAGCGCATCTTAAAACAACCTATCGTTCAGAGGGCTCTATTCAGCTCAGCATACTTGTATTGACATTGCTGCTGACTCTTTTAGTGTCATGTTTTGCAATGATTGGGTTATATTATCGCATACCAAAACCGAAATATTTTGCTATCAGTGCAGAAAATCGTTTTTTTGAAATGCCTGCATTAAATGAGCCATCTTTATCGCAAGGTTTATTGCAAAATTGGGTTGCTAACTTCGCAGCTGCAAGTCATACTTTTGATTTTTATCATTTTGATAACCAAGCAAAAAATATGAAAAAATATTTCACCCCTGAAGGGTATCAGGAGTATTTGGCAAATATTGCCTCTTTTCGAAGTGATGTCATGGCAAAGCAAATTATGTTGTCATGCATCGTAGCAGAGGCGCCATCGATTAGGAGAAGTACGGTATTAGAAAATATCTATGAGTGGTATGTCGAAGTGCCTATTCTCATTCGTTACGATAGTGCTTCAACTGTCAAAAATGAACAAAGAACTCTGATGCTAGTCATTCGTCGACAAAATAATCCAGACAATCCTTATGGGGTGGTCGTGTCTACTTTTAGATCACGTTAACTTGAGTTTTTCTGAGAAGCGCGTTGCAATCCAGATGCTTCTCAGAATGGGAAAATTTTATTATTTCTGCGCTTATTCCAAGTATCTTAAAATCAAAGTTCGATGTTCTGTTGGCAGCTCTGGGTGTGTAGGCTGTATACCAAATACAAAACCATCATTTGTTTGAATATAATGAGGGTTAGGATAATCTCTTAAGAGCAAATAATAAACAAATGCATGACATATTAAAAGTGTAAATGCTAAGGCAATATTTGTGTAAAATAAATTTCTTGCAAAGTTGCGATAATTTCTAAAATCCAGCATAAAAAAAAGAGTATATCGTAATAAATTTATTATACTCCATGAAGTCAGAATGTGGATTTAAAATGTTCCTTATAAAAATTAGGAGTGATTGTGAATAGTCATGAGCTTGTCATTTACAGAAATCTTTTTTACAGAAAAATAGTTCTTTATCAGCTAGGAATTTTGTTCACGCTTTTGGCAGCTATTATCAGTTGTGGCTATTTTATTAGAGTCATTAATCGAGATCAGATCAAGCCTGTATATTTTATGACGAATAATATAGGAGAATTATTGAAATTTTATCCTCTCGATCAGTCAGTGTATAATGATGAAGAGGTTGAGTCTTGGGCAGATAAAAAAATTCAATATCTTCTTTCCATGAATTTTGCCACTCATCAAAAAATTATGAATGCAGCAGCTGAGTTTTTTAATCCGATTGGATATATTCAATACATGGCTGCTCTTGATAAAAGTAGATTGTTTTATGCATTAAATATTCATAAATATGTTGCTGTTGTAGATGTTGTCCATCCTCTAAAAATAAAAAAGAAAAATCTTGTTCTTGGAAATACGGTTCATGTGTGGCGCTTAGAGGGGACTTACAGAGTGCAATATTTTAATAATCTCAATTCTAAAAATCCGTTTATTCAAGAAATGAATATGACCGTTCTTATTCGTCGAGAAGACTTTTCATTATATCCAGAAGGTTTGTCCATAATGACAATTATTGCTTGAGAACTTGAAATTTATTCTAATATCTCTTTTACTGTTGATGATAATACCAAGGTGTGACTATGATGATCTTGAACTTTAGACCAAGCGCACTTTTTCTTTGCGTCTTTTTTCTGTTAGGCATGCAGCTTTCTTTTGCTTCTTCACAGGAAGATTCAGCGCATGATCTAGAAGAAAAAGCATTCAATGTAGCGCTAGAAAAAGTTTTTCCTTTATCTCCAGAGCAAATACAGCAAATTTTTGCAGCGTATGATGAAAAACTAGCCATTACGTCTTTTGAGCCTAAAGGTGTTCCGCAGCCAGTGACATCTACTCAGTTAATTAATTTATCACCAGGAGCGCCAATTCCTCTGATTCGGCTCGCAAAAGGATACATCACCTCTGTGATTTTTCTTGATCAAACTGGGCAGCCTTGGCCGATTGCTAATTACTCATTGGGAAATCCGGATTCTTTTGATATTGTGTGGGACAACCAATCAAACACATTATTTATTCAAGCTATGAAGCGCTGGGCTTTGGCGAATATCGGGATTCGGTTACAGGGTTTGGCAACTCCCATCATGATGAATCTCTCCTCGAACCAAGGTGAGATAGATTATCGCGTAGATTTAACCATTCCAGATAAAGGTCCAAATGCTAAAGAAACATATACGCTGAATAATCGAGCAGAGCTGATTGACACACAGTTGCTAGCTTATTTGGCAGCAAATCCTCCAGCTTACGCACAAAGTTTAGTCGTCGATCCTGTTTATGCGCAGGCATGGTCAGAAGGCCCCTACATTTTTATTCGCACAAAAGATACTTTGCTTTCTCCAGCATGGCTGTCTACGACCATGAGCTCTGATGGAACAAAAGTGTACAAGTTGGAGAGGGTCAACTCGATTGTGATTTCTCGCCAGGGATCTCCAAAAACATTAAGTATAAAGGGGCTTTAAGTTTATGTCGTATAAACAACCATCCAAAATCAGATCGTTTCTTGTGATTGGCGTAGGAGCCTTTGTTGTGTACTTTCTCTTATCTTTTTTTACAGGAAAAAGTGCGCAACCAGATACAGTCAAGGTTAAAATGGCGCAGCCTCCATCAATATCTTCAGTGCCTGGCTCAGTTAAAGATAATGCTCGTTACAAAGAATTGCAGGAAAAAGAAAACGAAAAAAGAGCTAATGAAGCAAAAAAAACTGGGCAATCTGCCTTACCGACTTTGGTAAATAAGACAGAGCCAGATCAAAATGATCAGGAATTTTTTAAAGAAATGAGAAAAACACCTGAAGAAGAAAAAAAACCAACACGAGAAGATAATCTTAAAAAAGCACAAGAAGAGGCTGATAAAAGATTGAAAGAGCAGCAAGCACGTTTGGATAAAATCAAAAAAGAACAAGAAGATAAACGGAAGCAGGTCGAGCAAGCCAGAGCTGATGTGGAAAAAAACAAACAGCAATCTAAAGAATTGGAAAATCTTGTGAATGGATATCTGACAGATATTGCAAATGTTACGAAAGTGTACGGAACTCCGTCTAAGCAAAGCTATGTTGCAGGTTCTAATAATAATGTTAAAACGGCAGAAAAAAACACAACACCCACGATAGCTAAAACACCTTTGTATAAAGCTGGAAGTATTATTTATGGTGTTATTCAAACGGATTATAATAGTGATAATGGGGGGCCTATTTTAGCTAAAATTACTAGCGGACCACTCGCAGGCTCAACGTTGTTAGGCACTACATCTGTAGACGGTGATTCTTGGGCTACAGGCTTAAATATTACATTTTCAACGCTATCTCGGCCCCTAGCTCAGCATTCTCAAGCAGTGTCCTTGCAGGCTATCGATCCTGAAACTTTGGCTCCAGCCGTAGAGTCGTATGCTAATTATCATTATGGACAAAGATACAGTGCTTTACTTTTAGCAGGTGCTTTGGAGCAAGGTTCTAATGCTGCGACTTCTGCTGCAACTTCGGGCAGTAGTAATAATGCATCATCCAATACTTCTTCGGGCTCTTCTTCCACTAGCTCAAGTTCTTCGACGAGTGGTCTGTCTTCTTTGGGGACACCTGTAGCAGATGATATTGTGTCGAATCTTCGTAAAGTGGGCAGTCGTCCAGCGACATATCGAGTCGAGCGCGGTACTCCCATCGGATTAATGTTTACTAGCGATTTTGTTTTAGAGTCATAAGGATATCCAAATGAATAACAATAAAAATTCAGATAAAGACAAGTTAGATTTCGATTTTGAATCATTCCAAGATGAATCCTCATCAAACAATGGGAATATGGAGATTCCCAAAACACTCAACAAACAATTAGCTATTACTGTGATGAGTATTGCTCTTTTAGGATATTATTATTTTAATGATTTTTCAAAAACCAAATCGCACAAAGAGGAATTGGAACCAAAACAATATGTGATTTCTGCACAGCATCCTCAAGATCAAGCCGTTCAGGAGACAGATAATATTCCCTCTGTTCATGAGCATCCCGCAACACCCCAAGAAGAATTGAAATCAACAGATCAGGCTTTGCCAATTCAAAATCAGACTGAGTCACTGAATTCAGAAACAATTAAGCATGACGATACGGACTCTGAGCAGCATGTCATTTCAGATTCTGTACATGGTGCATATGAGACAGAGGGTGTACATCAAGCACCCGCTTCTATAGAAAGCGATATTGAAAAACCATACTCGAATACGGAGCATTATGATGGGCTTGCAAAAGTGAGTTATGATGATTATGTATATGTGGCTGAAAATCAGGTTCAAGATTTATCAATTCCGATTGAAAGTTATGAATTTTCTGTGCTTGGTGATAATCAGGAAGAGGATGCTGATTTTATAGAGAATGAAGCTGCTTTAGATTCCAATTTAGAGCATAAAACTCAGACAGATGAGGCAAATAACGACCCTCATTTGCCTGCGATCACACAGCAATCTGAAAATATCGCTTTTAATTCTGTAGATATATTAAAAGACGCCCCTGATCTCATCATGATAGAGAAAAGTGATTCAGTGATTTATGCCCAATATGCCATCGATGCAACGATATCACAACATATGACGGTTTCTCTAGATTCTCAAGATTCGCATGAAGAGGGAGTAGCAGGAAAAAAAGATCATTTAGTAGAAGATGGTGCCCCTACTATTTCTAAAGACAATCTATCTGATTGTGATGATCGTCATGATACGACGAGTGCTCCTAAAAAAGCGCCGATTGATCAATCTAAAGACATCAGCAGTGCACCTTCAAAAGATGTACAGGCTGCCGATATGAAAGCAGTGAGTTTGGAAAGTGAGAATAATGTTCAGGCAGGAAAAGAGACAAAGT
>CAYNBJ010000001.1:71240-89654 GCA_964395835.1 uncultured Gammaproteobacteria bacterium | reverse complement strand
AAAGCAGTGAGTTTGGAAAGTGAGAATAATGTTCAGGCAGGAAAAGAGACAAAGTCATCTTCAAGTGGCACTGACACTGTGCAGAAAGACAAAGCTGTAGAACAGTCTAAAGACATCAGCAGTGCACCTTCAAAAGATGTACAGGCTGCCGATATGAAAGCAGTGAGTTTGGAAAGTGAGAATAATGTTCAGGCAGGAAAAGAGACAAAGTTATCTTCAAGTGGCACTGACACTGTGCAGAAAGACAAAGCTGTAGAACAGTCTAGAGGGCAGATTGCGCAGCAGCCCTCTCAAGATGGCCGCATGAGTACTCCTGAAGCTCATGATTCAAGTATGCAATCAACCGCATCTATAAATCATTATAATCGTCTTGATATGCATTTTGCAGCACTCAATGCACAAAATTCTGAAGTGCAAAAACTGATGCAGAGAGTGGAAAGTGCCATTAAGGAAGTTGAGCGTAAAGATGCCATTTCTGCAGCTCAGATTGCTGAAATGCAAAAGGAAAAATCTGCTTCTTCATCAAACAAACAAGAAACACAAAGTGCAATAAAGTCACAATCTGATTCCGAAAAGGATGCATATGAACATCTGAATAAGCAGCTATTACAGCATCAGAGCGATACTCAAAAAATGATGGAATCTCAAGCTGCTAAAATGGATAAAATGAATAAAAATATGCAGGACCTTTCTCAAAAACAAACGAAAGAGATGAATGATCGTTTGAGTCAGATCCAAGCAGATCAGCAACGTGTTTTAAAAGATTTACAAGCTATTATTTCTAAGCATCAAGAAAATGAAAAGCGGTTGGAAAAAATTGAATCGTATATCGCTCAAGATCTCGAATCTTTATCACAAATAGATAAGGTCAAAATTAATCTGACCCCTGAATATCATGTGCATGCGATTATTCCTGGAAGAGCTTGGATTAGAAATCATCAAAATGTTATTATTTCTGTGACTGAAGGGCAGGAAATTCCAGATCTGGGAAAAATCGTTACCATCGACTCAAAGCAAGGAATTATCATTTTATCAAATGGGCAGGTGCTCAGATATTAATCAGAGCACCTTTTACAAATATAGGAGCGTTGACGGGTGAGTACAACATCATTAATTGTTTTTGGGAATACTTACTCCTTTGATTCCCAGCAGGCCTATAAAAATCTTTTTGCTACAGCAGTTGATCTTGAAATGCTTGTCATGGTGATTAGCTATATTGCTGGCATCGTCATGATTATGAGAGGTATAGCGCTGTATAAGGCTTTAGGGCAAAACCTCAATCAAGGAGGTCGTGGTGGAGAAATAGCAGGGCCTTTTGTCTATATTATTGTGGGATTTTTTCTCATTTATTTTCCCAACTTTTTTAATACTGCACTTTATACAATCTACGGTACGACAGAATTAGGCACGGCTACTTATACTGGCACAGATACAACTGTAAATTGGAGCAATGTATACAATCTTATTACTCGTTATTGCAGGCTTATAGGAGTAATATCTTTTTTTAGGGGACTTTTGCTTATGTCCAAAGCCGGAGAGCAGGGGACGCAACCGGGTACCATCACTAAAGGGATGATTCATGTTATTGCAGGAGTCATGATTTATAATGTTTGGGGTACGGTACAAGCAATACAATTTACATTTGGAATCATAAAAGTATAAAAGGATGGGTCTTGATATGGGAGAACTGCTTCCTCTTGCGTTTCATGTAAAGCCAGGGAATTGGAAAAAATTTGAAAATAGAAAAAAATCACTAAATTACCAAAGAATTAAAGATCTTGTTTTAGCTGATCATTCGAATAAGTGCGCTTATTGTGGATATCAGTCTTCTTCTCTCGAGCTTGTAAATAAAAATCATGATTATCAGGATAGAAGCCGTGAAAATATTGTGCCTGGTTGTTCGCTGTGCATCCCTCTTTTATTTGTGGACGGATACGGACAAGATCCAAATTTTCAAGGGACGATTATTTATTTGCCTGAGTTATCACAGATACAATTAAATCATTTGCTGCGTGCATCTGTTGCAATTTTGTATAAACATAGTATGTATCAAACGAAATTGAATGAGCTTTTTACAACTTTGGATGAGCGTAAAGATTATATGGAGAAAATATTGGGAAAAAATAGCCATAAAGTTGAAATTTTCGCACAGGGTTTGTTAGATATTTTTTTGAACCCTAAAAAAATGACTCATCCTATTTTCAAATTTCTCAGATATGTGCCAGAAAAAAATATTTTAAAAAATAATGCTGAAGAATATTCGAATGTTTATTTTATTGAAAGTTAAGAATTATTTGATTTTTTGAAAAAAAAATCGCTTCAATCGTGCGTTAAAAAACACAAAATCGTGGAACATGTTATAATGTAAGTGTGTATTGGAATATTAAGGGATCGAGATTGCAATCGCTGTTTCGTTTCTTTCACAAATAAAAGGAGTTTCAATTATGAGTATCTTAACAAAACGCCTCGTTACAGCTATGGCCGCTATGGCTTCTTCTTTCACTTTTGCGAGCAGTTCAAGTAGCACTGGAATCGGAGCTATGGCTGGACAATTGCAAAAGCAATTTTCTGCCATTATGTCTATGGTCACAGGTGGAGCTACTCTTCTCGGTTCTATAATTTTCATCGCGGGCATTATGAAGATTAAGGCTTGGAAAGATAACCCACAGCAAAATCCATTAGGCACAGGTGCGACACTTTGCGTAGTTGGCTTGCTACTTGTTTATCTCCCAACTTTCTTAGGAACCGCAGGTGGATCTATTTTCGCAGATGGAACATCAGCAGGGATTGCAGGGACAACAAATTTGCTTGCATAATTTGTTCTCGAATTTTGATAGTCCTAAAAAAGCCCGAAAAATCGGGCTTTTTTTTTAGGGCGATATTTCAGATCGCTGTTATACTATAAAAAGAAATTCTCTATCAGTGAAATCATGCGATACCTTCAATTTGGGATACATCTGATCTTCGGGTGGTTGTGTTTTAGTGCTGCATATGCTTCGTCATCTTTAACGGTCGGCGATCTTGCCGTCAATTTGACAAAGCAGCTACCGCCATACACGACCTTGCTCACCGGATTCGCATATATTATGGGGACGGTTTTTATTATCAGCGGAGTTCTCAAAATCAAACAGAATAAAGAAATGCCAAACAGTGTGCCGTTTATGGCAGGGCCTATTTTTATTATTATGGGTGTTTTTCTGATCTATCTTCCTTCAACCACCTCTTATTTATATTATTCTTTTTTTGATTCGGCAGATTCTTTGACTGGAATGAGTTTGTATTATGAGAATACGCTTATGGATGGCACTTCAACCAAAAACACTTAAGAAATATATTTTTTATCAAGGATAAGATTATGCGAACAACAACAGGTTTTTTCGGCGCAATTGATTCTTTTATTGGATGGCTCAATCAATCTTTAGGACAAACAGTCAAATCCTACTGTGATTTAGAAACAGCAGAGTCGAGATATGCTTTAGTTGGAACAGATGGTGCTTTGGTTTCAGTCATTCGAGTGAATGGCTCTACAAAACTTGTTGGGCCAGAAGAATATCATAAAATCTTAGAGCATGTGCATGGCGCTTTGAAAAGTGGTCTGACACAACCGGGATATAATATTCAAATCTATTTTGAGTATGATCAAGATCGCTCTGGATCTCAAATGCAAGGTATTTTAAAACCTTCTAAAAATACCGCAGAACGCTTAGAGCTGCAACTCGACGATCTTTTTGAAGAGAGGCAGACATTGTTGCAAGAAGTGTGTCATTTTGAGCAGTGTTACTTAGTCATATGGACATTACCAGAGGTGATGAGCAGAGAGCAAGCGAAGATAGCACATGAAGAAAAAAAGGCAGCACTTTCAAGCGTCAAATATCCCGCTATGCCCTATAGTCAAAATATGATAGTTACAATTCCTCAAATGAGAGAGGCACATCATGCTTTTACAAACACAGTTTTGAATGAAATTGCAATTGCTGGTTTGCACTGTCAGCTTCTTGATGTCTACGAATCTTTAAATAGAATGCGTGCAAGTGTCGATTATTTAGCGACATCTTCAGATTGGCAAGCCTTTTTACCAGGCGATGCTTTAACTATGCGGATGAATATTAATGATGATATTTCTAGTATATTTTATCCGCCTTTATCAGAGCAGCTTTTTCCACGAGATGCAGAAATTATTGATTTGCGTACGGTGCGAGTTGGAGATCTGATCTATTCTACTGCAACAATTGATATATTCCCGAAAGACCTTAAGCCATTCCAAGAGCTGTTTGCGCGATTACAGGCAACTCATGTGCCTTGGAGAATTTCTTATCAACTGAAAAGTGGAGGCACAAAATCTTTAGCAACTAAAGAAGCCATCTCGGGTATTTTATCTTTTGCAGGTGCTTATAATAGCTTGATAGCAGACTCTATTAAGATGCTAAAAAAACTAGAAATTTCTTCGGACGAAGCTGTCATTGCGTTTCGTGTCGGATTTACAACATGGGCTCCAGAATCAGAACCAAAATTACTGCGTGGGCGTATGGCAGAAGTGATCAAGGCTGTCCAGGCGTGGGGATATTGTGATATTTCAGAATTTTCAGGGGATAGTTTTGCTTCGTTCATGTCTACTTGTTTAGGGCTCTCGAAAAATCATGTGGCCGAACCGACCGCGACTCCTTTGATGGAAGCCTGTAGTATGTTACCAGTCACTCGTCCAACTTCAACATGGACATACGGGTCTATTGTTTTTAGAAGCCCAGATGGAAAGCCCTTGCTCTATCAGCCTGGATCACCTCAACAAACAACATGGATTGATCTGATTTATGCCAGACCAGGATCGGGTAAATCTGTTTTATCAAATGCTTTAAATTTGGGGCTTTGTCTACAGCCAGGTATTATTCGCTTACCTCGAATAGCAGTTGTTGATATTGGGCCATCAAGTAGTGGTTTGATCTCTCTTTTAAAAGAGGCTTTGCCTGCACATAAAAAGCATTTTGTAGCGTATCATCGAATGAGAATGACACCGGATTTTTCTATTAATCCATTTGACACGCAGCTGGGTGCACGCTTTCCAACACCGCAAGAGCGTGGATTTATTGTGAATTTTCTCTCCTTACTCTGTACACCCGTTGGGATGACTAAGCCTTATGATGGTATTTCAGATATGTGTGGTTTAATCGTTGATGAGTTGTATAAGCAAAAGTCCGATCGATATGAGCCCACTTTGTATTCCCTTGGAATTGATTTAGAAATTGATCAGGGGTTATCTAAAATTGATGATTTCAAAACTGATGAAAAAACCTCTTGGTGGGAAGTCACGGATGCACTCTTTCATAGTGGTCAAATTCGATTAGCGTATTTAGCACAAAGACAAGCAGTCCCTTTGCTCGCAGATTCAGTGCAAATTTCCAGAACCACAACGGTCTCAGATCTATATGGAACAATGAAAGCTCCTACAGGAGAAACACTGGTTTCTGCTTTTGGGCGCATGGTCTCTGCTGCTGTGAGAGAATATCCTATTTTATCGCGAGTTACTGCTTTTGATCTCGGAGAAGGTCGTGTGATTTCTTTAGATCTTGATGAAGTGGCAAAGAGCGGCGGAGAGACAGCAGATCGCCAAACAGCGATCATGTATATGTTAGCGCGTTTTATTTTAGCGAAAGACTACTATCTTTCTCAAGATAATCTGAACGACATTCCAGTTGCTTATCACGGATTTCATGGAGAGCGTATTAAAGAAATTCGAGAAGATGCTAAGCGAATTGTGTTTGATGAATTTCACCGTACTTCAAAAGCGTTAGCGGTGCGGAATCAAGTTTTAATGGATATGAGAGAAGGTAGAAAATGGAAGGTTCAAGTTTGTCTTCTTTCACAGGCTTTAGAAGATTTTGATCCGGTGATGGTGGAATTTGGTACTTCCGTCTTTATATTGGATGCTGGTCCTAAAACAGCGATTGAAAAATCTGTTAAAACATTTGGTCTTTCTAAAACTGACGAAATTGCCTTGAGCACTCGTGTTCATGGACCAAGAGCTGGGGGTGCAACTTTCTTGGCTCAATTTGCAACAAAAAGTGGTATATATACTCAGTTATACACATTAACATTAGGTCCGATTGAGCTTTGGGCTTTTAATACAACAGCTGAAGATGCATTTATTAGAAATGAGCTATATAAAAAAATTGGACCTGAAAAAGCTAGACGTATTCTTGCTAAGCTATATCCTGGAGGAAGCGCAGCAAGTTTTGTTGCAACCCGTTTAGAGCAGCGTAAAGGCACTTCTGGTACTTCAGGACTTTTGCAAGATCCAGAAAAAGAAAAAGGCTCCATTCTTGATGAAATGGTAAAAGAAATTTTACTATTTGCTCAAAATAATTCTTAAGTTTATATGCCTCTTTGTCGATATTACTCTACAGAGAGGTTTTTCTTGATAAGAATATATTATGGCAAACTATGAACTCGAATATTACGGGGTTCCATTAAATTATAAGGAACATTTTGAATCTGTTTGTAAAACTCCTCAGCTTATAGAAAAGTATACCCAGATTATCCATGAACAAATGCGACCTACGGAGCTCATTCAAAAATATGTGCATGAAGGGTACTTAGGGTATCTTTTAGTGATTGCAGCAATAGAAAACAATTTATCATTTCTAATACCTATTGTGTATGCACTTTCTATATCTGATCGTAAACGTGTTTATTGTGATTGGATAATAGAGCATCCAGAAATTGATCTGACCGCGTCGAATGCTTTTTTTATCAGCTATTTTAATGAGCTTTATCTGGATAAACCCGATCTCTTAGGGCGCTCCTTGAGTTCGAGAGGAATTGCATTACGCGCTCTTGCCTATATTTCTTATATTCCATGGATTAATTTTCGTCTTCCTGTGACAGATACAATGATGATGCATTTTCTCAATTTGCCGCTTTACCATCGAGAAAACAATTTCTATCCCGATAGTTCTAGTGCGGCTTAAAGGAGAATTTTTATGACTAGTCCTGTACCAGCAACTGAACCAACAGTAACAACGCAGAATCCTGATCCAAATGTTGGTCAAATTTCTACGTCAACAGCAATTGATCAAAACCCGATCTCTAGCGCTTCTTCATCACCTTTGAAGACGCCACCCGTTTCAACTCAAAAGTACCCTCCCTTAAGTTGTTTACCTGTTTCTGATGATGTTTTACTCGATTTAGATCGTTTGAAAAAAAGAAAAACAGTTCAAGTCACGTATAAAGATTCTCTTTATACCGTTCAGACCAGCAAAGATTTATATTATGAAAAAATGCTTCTGACTCTTTCTAATGGGTTGAAAGATTTGACTGAATATCGTAAAGAGAAGGAAAAATCGCATACGCATTCTGGCGTTTCTTCAAACACCAATCGCACTTCTGTCTCAAGCAGTCAGAGTTTGTCTCCAGACCCTAAGGCAAGACAAAGTTCTGCAAGCATAGATTCGCTATCAGAGAGTAGAGAAAGTTTGACTTTATCTATCAGCGAGAAGCCTTCTAAAGTGGTGATTGAGGGGCAGCGCGTTGATTTAGTGAGCATATCTTCTTTTGCATCTTTTTTTAACCAAAAAGGTGAATTTATTATAGAAGCACTGGAAAAGCTCGCCATGTTATTGATTTTTTTGCAAAATCAAAATAATGCCTATACACGATCTCAAGAATCTGCACTCTCTAAGCAAATTCGTGCCATTCAAAAAGAGCTGGCTGCTTTAGAACAGATTGATAAGAAAGAAGGCACCTCTTATGTTGAAGAGGCTAGGAAGGCTCTGGGGAGCGAGATTTGTGACTTAGTAGATGGTAAATCTATTGCGAATGCAAGGGCTGATTTTTATAAGCGACCTGAAGTGGCTGAGAGTTTAAAAGCGGATACTTCTTGTGCATTATCTCAGTTGAATGCAGATGAAATAAAACTTTTACAAAACGTAATGTCAGCAACTGATAAACCGAAGATTAAATCGATTGATCCAGACAAAATGGATTATAAAGATATTTCGTTTACATCGGCAGAAATTCAAGAAATGCGATTGTTGCTGTCCAAAAACCCCGATCCTTTAGCGAATTCCATTTCTGCTAAACTCGTCTCACCTAGAGGCCATGCACAAATTGAGGTTCGCACAAATTTTGATAAAAACACACTGGATTCCGTGGTACAAGCGCATGATGGATATGTAAAAGTCAATCCACAGGAAAAGCGCTTAATGGCGGCATTGCAATCATGCATGAACGGAGCATGTAGTTTGTTTTATAACACTGCGACGGTTACACAGACCTCGAAAAAGAAAAGAGATTAATAAGCTGCTTATTGATTGACTAGTCCGATCTCAGAAACTTGCAAATATTAAGGAGTAACTCATGTCAACGTCAGAAACTTTTAGGCATCGCGCATACGCGAGTATGATGCTTTTTGGAGAATATGCGTTTCATTATCAAAAAGGATATGCTATTGCTTGTGCGATTGATCAATCGGTGACGATTAATTTAACGCTGAGAGACGATGATATGATTTTTATAGATTCTGTTTTTGGTCAGGAACAACTCTCTTTATCTAATTGGCAAGAATCAAATAAATTTCGTTCTTGGTTGGTACCACTGTTTTCTTGTTGTCCCGAATATTTAAAGCATGGTATGACAATTAAAGTCTTATCAACAATAGATAGTTTTGTAGGTATTGGAAGCTCAACTGCATTGATTGTTGCTTTGCTAAAAGCCCTTGCTCAGAGCGCAGGTGTTTCTTCGGAAGAGCGGATTTTGGAAAAGCTTTTTTTGATTTCTCAAAATATTTCACATAATTTAGAAATCGCATCATTCCTCTCTTCTTTTTATGGATGTACAATTGCTTACGGTTTGCATGACGGAGACCTTGTAAAATATCGATGTTCTATGGATCTAGTAGCGATTTATACCGGTTCACGGGGCTCATATCTCTTGGGAAAAGAAAGAATCGATGCTCTGATGAATCACAAGCCGATTGAAATATCAAAAATATTGCAATCTATGCAAAATATTACATCGCAAGCGATGTCTGCGCTCTCTAGGGAAAATTTGCATCGTTTGGGTGAGCTGATGACAGAGAGCTATATTTTGCAGAAAAAATTAGCAATGAGTTCAGAGTTGATGGATTCTTTGATTGAGCTGATTGATAGCAGTCATGAGTTTTTAGGGGGGAAAATTTCAGGCCCTGGTCAAGGAGATTGCGTTCTAGGCTTGGGGAATGGGTTTCTATTGCTTCCCCAAGATCAAGATGGTGTGCGATTATTTCATATCAAAACTGTTTCGATTTGAAGAGGGTGTTTTATCTCAACACTTCTGCGATTTTACCGATAATTGTTTTGTGGCCTATTAAAAAGTGTTTTTTGTCTTCAAGAGTGATCTCAAAGCATGAGCATAAAGATTCTTTTAGCAACAGTCGCTGAGCTGCAAAAAGTTCTAGGTTTTTATATAGCCCAAAAGCCACTTTACCTTCTAAGATGAGTCCAATTTCGCTATCTATTGATCCTAAAATGCGAGGATGTAGATGATGGGGAGCAAATAAAGATACGGCTTTCTCTGAGTTTGTGCAGAATAGGGATGAGTGTGTTTTGGGCTCGCATCTTAAGCGTTTTTCATTTTTCTGCGCACCGTAACCTTCTAGCGCACAAACAATATCATCGCCTATAAGGTCGAAAAAAATGGTAGCTTTGACGGAATCATTTTCAATATAAGACATAGAGAGTTTAAAAATTCCGACACCAGAAAGAAAATTCTCTATTCCATCGAGTTCTGAAAAATACCAGTATTTTGAAGCGTCTTTCAGAGAAAAGCTATTTTTAAAGAAAGAACAATCAAAAAAGACATCGGATTCTTGATCGCCATACAGCATATCTGAGCGGATTTTTTCAAAAATAGCACTCGCATGATTCTGATACAGTTTTTTTAACTCATCAGGGCTGTAAATCGGATCGCAACATTCATTATCAAAAAAGGTGATCCATTTTTTGCTGTGTTTTCTTAGAACTTTAATAGCGTAATTGACCAAAGGATGCATAAAAATATATTTCTCAAGAGCTTAAGATGAGATATAATCATACAAAAAAACAGACAATATAGAAAGAGCTCTCTTTGTTTTATGAGTATTCCTGAAATTGGGCAAAATGTTTTAATTGGACTTGCGCAGCCATTTTTTCCAGAAAATATTGGTGCAGCAGCACGAGCATGCGCAGTGATGGGCTTCCCCAGCCTTTCTGTGATCTCTCCTCATTGCGATCCTTTTGATCCAAGAGCTTATACCTTGGCTTCACACGCGGCTAACACTGTGCTAGAGCCAATGAGGTGTTTTAACCATGTGAGTGAATGGGCTGCTTTGTGCGATTTACGAATTGGATTTTGCTTGCGAGAGCGCTCTATCGGTCCGCTGCCTCTTTATCTACACGAACTAGGGCCTCTGATCGAAAATAAAACTTTTTCACAAATTGGATTGCTGTTTGGGTGTGAAAAAAGCGGACTGAATAATGATGAGCTCTCTTATTGCCACTATATCTGTGAAATTGAAACATCTGATTTGCTGCATTATCATTCATTAAATTTGAGTCAAGCAGTGCAAATTGTAACCTATGTACTGAGAATGCATTTTTTAAAAAGCCATTCTATAGAAAAAGCTTTGTCGTCTTCTATTGCGACTCCGCCATCAGCCTCTGCTCAAAAAGCTTTTGATCGTTATTTGGAGGAAATCGTTTTTTCTTCCAAAATGCAAAAATTTTCTCAACGAACAACGACAGAGCAAACGCTGAAGCGATTGAGATTGCTTTTGCAGCATGCGATACATAAGCAAGAAGATTTAGATTTTTTGTTTGGTTTTCTGAAAGGGGTAAGCGAGCATGGCTAAAAAACTCGAATCTCGAGCAGTTTTTTTAGACACAGCGAGTGCAATGCCTCTTTTAAGTGAGGTTCGTGATGCTCTTTTAGCGCAGTTGTTAGAAGAGGAGAGTCTTAAATGGGGATGGAATCTTGATGGCCAGCATCGTATAGGCCTATTTTTGAAAGAACGTTATCAGCAAGATCTCATGTGTTTTTTAGAATCTTTAGGAGTTGCACCTATCGAATGGTATTGGACAAGTGGTGCTACAGAATCCAATAATTGGGCTGTAGCCATTTTGGGCGCTCAAACGCATATTCAGCATCTTGTGCTACACCCCTTATTGCATTCATCTTTAGAAAAATCTGCTATACGTTTAGCTCAAGAGAAAGGCTGGACATATGAGTATTTGACTGTTTTGAAAGATGAGGAGCAAGAAATTGATCAAAAGTTATCACAAATTTGCGATCCCAGGCATGTTGCCTATCTGAGTTCTTGGGGCGACAATGAATTAGGTCTTTATGATCAAAAAATGAAAAATATTGCTGCATTTTTTCATCAAGCAGGCGCGTGGGTCCACCTCGACTTAGCACAATCGTTTGCAAAATCTACGATAGATATGCATGCTTTACCATGTAGCTCGGCCGCAATCAGTGCACATAAGATTGGTGCTTTTTGTGGATTAGGCGCTTTATATATCAAAACTGTTGCTCAAAAACACATTTCATCGATATTTGTCGGCGGAAGGCAGCAGTATGCAAAACGAGCTGGGACCTTACCTTTGGTATTGATTTATGCATTTTTTGAAGCCGTACGCGCTTGGACACTCACGGAACGTTATAAAAAACATTGTGAGCGCTTAAGCTTAAGGATTCAAAACCATGTCTTAGATCGTTCTTGGTTGCTTTCTTTGAGTCCTATCCATTTAGAAGAACGGCTTTCACACATTTATTCTTTTTTAATTCTTTCTGAGCATGCAGAAAAAATGATTGTCTCTTTGAAAGAAAAAGGCTTTTCTTTCTCACAAGCCAGCACTTGTCATCTTGGTCAGCCCGCGCCTTCTTTATTGCGCTATGGTATTGATCCTTTGTCTCAAAAAAACATGGTTCGCATGAGTGTAGGCCCTGCTAACACCCAAGAGGAGATCGATCTGTTTTTTTCGGCCTTAGATCATTGTAAATTATAAGGAGCTTTTATGGAAAAATCATTCTATTCTCAAGATCGTGCATTTCAATTTATTGTGAGCTCAGATGTTTTGGATTTTTGGAAAGAAACGATTGGATCGCAGATCATAGTTGTTGGTCTGAAAAAAAGCGGTTGCTCAGGTTATGCCTATACATTTGAAATTGAACAGTGTCTTAATCAGGATCAACAAGAGGCTTTTTATACGCTAGATCTTGGACAAACAACGACTTTGGCTGTTGATCAAAAAATTGCGAAAGAGATTTTTCGCGTGTTGCGCTGTGAAAGTCTTCCTGAACATGGCGGATTTTCAGTAAAATGGACCCATGAGACAGCGAAGTTTTTTTGTGGTTGTGGCGAAAGTTTTAGTATCGAAGAGTAAAAAATTTCTACTGAATGCTATTTCGGTCTATAGGTTTTTCTTGCGCTCATCTTTGGTAAGACGATATAATAAAACAACATATTTAAAAAAATAAAAATGATCATGGAAAAAACACTTTCTATCGTAAAACCTGATGCAGTAGCAAAAAATTGTATCGGATCAATTCTGAATATTTATGAGCGCGGCGGTTTGCGTATTGTTGCTGCAAAAATGGTGCATCTCAGCCAAAGTCAAGCTGAAAGCTTTTATGCCATTCATAAAGAACGCTCTTTCTTCGCTGATCTCGTTGCTTTTATGGTCTCAGGCCCTGTGCTTGTTTCTGTTTTAGAAGGTGATAATGCAGTTTTACGTCATCGTGAACTCATGGGTGCAACAAATCCCGCTCAGGCAGCAGAAGGAACAGTGCGTGCATTGTTTGGTGACAGTATTGATGAAAATGCTGTGCACGGCTCAGATAGTGTAGAGAACGCTATGAATGAAATTGCTTTCTTCTTTCATCAAGAAGAGCTTTGCCCTCGTACTCGTTAAGATTTTAGGTATTATGATGAACTCACAAATTGCAGAGAAAAAAAATATTGTTGGCATGAGCCAAGCGTGTCTCGAGTCTTTTTTTAAAGAGCAAGGAGAAAAACCGTTTCGTGCCCAACAGATTTTGCAGTGGGTTCATCAATCTTTTTTAACAGATTTCGATGAAATGACAAATTTATCGAAAGAGTTGCGTGCCAAGATGCAATCTTGGTTCTATTTTCCTGAAATTGAGGTGGTATCTCATCAGGTTTCAATAGATGGCACAGAAAAATGGTTGATAAAAACAGAAGATAAGCGATCGGCTGTAGAAATTGTGCTGATTCCAGAAGAAACACGAAAAACACTTTGCATTTCATCTCAAGTAGGCTGTGAACTCAATTGCCAGTTCTGCCACACAGCAACTCAAGGATTTGATCGGAACCTGTCAAGCGGAGAAATTGTGTCCCAGCTCTGGTTTGTTCAATCTCTATTATTAAAACGACAACAGAGTGAGCCTTTAAATCCCAAGCATTCTCCAGTCACAAATGTGGTTTTTATGGGCATGGGTGAGCCTTTAAGAAATTGTGAAGCGGTTTTAATCGCAGCCTCTATTTTTATCAGCGATTTTGCTTACGGGCTTTCCAAGCGTCGCGTGACAATTAGTACTTCAGGAGTTGTGCCTGGATTAGAGCAAATGATTGAAAAAACAGATGTCGCATTAGCGCTTTCTTTGCATGCGCCTAATGATGATTTGCGCTCAGAACTTGTACCGATTAATAAGAAATATCCTATTGATTTACTTATGACGACGGTCTCTAGGTATCTAAAACAGAGTCAAAGACAAATGCATGTGACAATTGAGTATGTTATGCTGGATGGAGTTAATGATCATATTCAACATGCACAGCAATTATCAAAATTAATTGGCCGATATGTTTCAGGACAAGCGAAGGTGAATTTAATCCCCTTTAACTCGTATCCAACAGCTCGATATCGTTGTAGCTCTGACAATCAGATAAAGGCTTTTGCTGAAGTTTTACGCTCAAAACATATTATTACAACAATTCGTAAGACACGTGGCCCAGATATCCTTGGAGCGTGTGGGCAGCTCGCTGGCGATGTTTTGGATAAAACACGTCGTCGTCAAAAATATTTGCAAGAAACTAGTCAACAGTTGAGCGAAGTGAAAGCGAGTTCTTTTTAGGTACAGTATATTAACAAACGGAAGAGATTTAGATGACGCAATATCTTAGGACCACTCTGCAGTATTTGTTTTCTCCCATCTGGAGAGCAATTACTTGGATTTACCCGCTCAAGTCTGAGGAGGTAGAAAGAGTTTGGATTTTGTTCTTTTTATTTTTCTTGGTTGCTTTTGTGTACAATACTTTAATGCCCATGAAAAAAAGCATTATTATGTATACTCCAGGTGCTGGTGCAGAAGCCTTGACGTATCTCAAGCCTTTTGCTGTGACTCCGGGTTCTATATTATTTACTTGGTATTTTTTGTCTTTAGATCGTTTTTTTGATAGAGATCGGGTCTTTTGGATCGTGATTATGACTTTTATTTCATATTTTGCGCTTTATGTCTTTGTCCTTTGGCCATACAGAGAGGTCTTTGCTCTTCATTCTCTCGCTAATTTTCTTCAAATGATAGTCCCAAGCAGTTTTGAGTCCGCACCATCTTTAGTGCGTTACTGGATGCATACTGTGTTTTACACCTTTGCTGAGCTTTGGTCCACCACAGTGCTGTCTATGCTTTTATGGGGCTTGGTTAATGAATTGTCCTCGCACGATCAGGCAAAGTCAACTTATGCTTTGTTTACTGTGGGCGCGAATCTTTCCTCTGTTTTTGCAGGAATTGTATCTTCATATCTGATGCATCTTCCTTTTAATCCCAACTTTATTTATGGTCCAACAAAGTGGGATCAGTCTTTTTTTAGAATCATGATAGTTGTCCTTTGTGCCTGTGGTGGCATCATGGCTTTATATGCATATTTTGTATCCCAAGGATATACAGCCAAATTACGCAGTGATGCTTTGCAAAAAA
Source organism: uncultured Gammaproteobacteria bacterium (assembly GCA_964395835.1). Taxonomy (GTDB): domain Bacteria; phylum Pseudomonadota; class Gammaproteobacteria; order Berkiellales; family Berkiellaceae; genus LLD-282. Next base: position 74,708 of record CAYNBJ010000001.1, on the reverse strand, counting down.
GAATAAATGCTTATCAAAAGAAAAAAAATATTTCTATTTTGGAATGTTTCGGACACGTCTTTCGTTCTAAGAATTTGCTCTATTTAACCGTTATCGTCATGGGCTATAATCTCCTTTATAATCTTTCAGATGTTGTGTTTAATAAGCGAGTCCAGCTATCTTTTGGTTCTGATCGAATCTTAGAGTCCAACGCGTTCTTGGCTCAAGTTCAAATGTATACTGGTGTTATTTCAACTATTTTCGCATTAGTTGTGACCAATCTCTCTTTACGACATATGGGTTGGACTTTCACCGCACTTTTGACCCCAGTAGCCTATTTTGGAACAGGAATTTTCTTTTACCTGGCGCAGATAGACGGATTTACTTATCTTTTTTCACAGGCACATCTTTTTGCTCTTTATATGGGCGGAGTGCATATGTGTTTTACCAAAGGATCGAAGTATTCGTTTTTTGATTCTACAAAAGAAATGGCATATATAGGGCTCACTCAAGAAGAGCGTACTCACGGAAAAGCAGCGATTGATGGGATAGCATCAAGATTGGGTAAATCTGGAGGCAGTTTTATCTTGCTTGCACTTTTTAGCATTTTAGGAAATGATATTGTAAAAACCATACCATATCTTTTTATTGCAATTTCTATTACGAGTGTGCTTTGGATGTTTGCAATTTTAAAATTTGGTAGACATATTGACGCTACTTCTTCATTGACAAAACAAGAGGCTTAAATAGGGCCTCTTGTCCATATCAAATTTTTTTGCTAGAGTGCGTATATTATTCTAGGAGTCGAAATTTTATGTCGGGCTCTTGTTTTGTATCTTGGCGATCATTCAAACATCATTTTGCTTTAGGGGCTCTTTTTTTTCTTGCTTCTTTTGTTTACAATTTGCTTTGTCCTTTAAAAAAGACGGTCATTTTGTCGATCCCAGGTGCAAGTGTAGAATCTTTTGTGTATTTAAAGTTTTTTTTTATCGCGCCTGGCTCACTTTTTTTGACCAGTCTTTTTCTGACACTGTCTGCTTACGTCGGACGAAAAACACTGTTTCGTATTTTTATCGGATTGTTCGCTGTTTATTTTCTTTTATACACATTTGTGTTTCATCCTCATCAATCTTTCTGGCGCTTGAATATTGATGCGCATTTTAGGTTGCTTTCTCAACAATCTGTCTGTATTCCGTTATTTCAATATTGGATGGAATCTTTTTTTGCAACTGCTGCGGAGCTGTGGGGAACAACTATTGTCTCTTTATTAATTTGGGGTTTTGTGAATCAATCGATGACTCACGATCAGGCTCAAGAAAAATATGTTTATTTAACTTTGGGGATTAATAGTTCTGCAATTGTATCTGGCTGGATTTCTTTGTTGATTCAAAAAATCTATACCGAATGGCAAGAGTGTTTTCTGATATTACAGATTTTTCTGATTGTCTCCATTTTTTTTACATGGGTTTTATATGAGTTTTTAGAAATACAGGGTATTTTTGATTCACCACTTGTAGCAGAGCGAGTGGCAAAAAAGACCTATGCTACTGAGAAATTATCTTTTTTTCATGCCTTGCGTTCTTTATGGATGAATTCTGTTTTATGGTATATTGCTGCTTTAGTGATTGCATACAATACGGTTTATATTTTTTCAGATTTGCTGTTTGTGCAGCAGCTGAAGCAAAATTTTGATCTTGCACATCAAGCCGAATCGAATCAGTTTTTAACGTATGTATCTATTATGAGCGGTGTTTTTGCAACATTTTTTGCACTTTGTGTTTATCCTTTTATTCAAAAAACGGCAAAGTGGCGATATGGTGCGCTGATTACCCCTGTTATTTACACGATCAGTGCTCTTCCGTTTTTTCTAACCTTAGTCTCTTCACAAAAAAGGGAGATATTGGGCGGGTATCCAGCAGTTATTCTTCTTGGAGGATTGCATGTCGCGCTTTTAAGAGGGGCTCGTTATTCTGTTTTTGATGCAACAAAAGAAATGGCTTACGTGGGAATCTCTAAAGATGATCAAATTCAGGGCAAATCAATTATAGATACCATCGTTTCAAGAGTGGGTAAAAGCTTGGGAAGTTTTGTCATTTTTTTGCTTTTATTTTTTACACGCATGTCAAAAATTGAAGACATTACTTTTGGAATTGTGCTGATCTCGTTGTTGCTCACTGCCTATTGGACGCAGTCTGTATACTCACTCGATCGCTTGTTTCGTGGACCTATCTTTCGACAGAGCTCTCGTTCTATTGGGTATACTTGAGGAGGTTGTGATTGAAATGAGCGACACGTATTTTAAAACAAAAAAAAGTCCTTGTGTGGGCTTATGCTCGACGACATACGGGGATAATGTATGCAGGGGATGTTTGCGAACTGTTGGAGAAGTTCTGTCTTGGACAACATATACTGATGAGCAAAAAGATCAAATACAGCTACGATTACAACAACAAGTTGAAGATATTTTGAAATTGTATATTCACATTCTTCAACCTGATGAATTTATTATTGTTCTTAAAAAAAAATCTTTTCTGTATTTTTCGCAATCTATTCCAACTTCTGAATATTATTTGTTGTTTCAGCTGATACAAACACAACCAGATGAACTGAAAAACTATAGAAAATATTTCGAAATTCTCAAACCCATACCTGCATTAAAAATCATTTGCTCTCAACTTTTTGATCATGCATTGCAACTGCATCAGGATCATATTTGAGTATCAATCAAACTTGCCTCAGCAGTTCTTTTCCTACTATCTTTTTTGTGGAGAATTGTGTGTGCTTGTGCGTGTTTTTAAACGAGACTTCATGTTATTTTTAAGGAGCATCATGACTCTGATGTTCATCTGAAATTGTATGCCATGATCTTGTAGTGGTTTTTGATAATCTATAGGCCAGGATTTTTCAATAATCTACTCGACCTCAATGCGCAACCTTAAAAGGAATATATTGTAGATCTTTTATGCTAGATCATGCATTTGCGCTTATTGCTTCATGCGTTTTCAAAATCATCAACAGTTAGATACCTCTTTGTCATGCTGCGATAGATCAAATCTTTTTTATCTCTTTTTGTATTTTTTGGGTATTGTTTTTCAAAAAGCAGATATTCATTTGAAAAAAATTTGTGTACTAAGATCAATCAAAGGTCTTTGATGCTATACAAACAGCATGATCGTGACTATATAGGATTTTTAGAATTTTGGAATTTAGGTCAAGTTCAGATTCTGAAAAAATTTAACATTTTATAAAAATCTTTCCTGATCGCCTTTATTATAAATTGATGCTTTATGTTTTTAAATTTAAAAGCGTGCTAGTCTGATTCATTTACATGTAATAAAAAAATATCTATTCGGTCGTCGCCTCTATTCAGTCTCGTTTCATGAGTGTGAAGCATAAATCCATATAGGAAAAAAGAAGAGATCGATAGTAGAATCTTAGATGTTTTTAATATATGTTTGTAGAGAGCCTATTTGGTTTTTTATGTGCTAT
>CAYNBJ010000001.1:21722-71140 GCA_964395835.1 uncultured Gammaproteobacteria bacterium | reverse complement strand
TTAGATGTTTTTAATATATGTTTGTAGAGAGCCTATTTGGTTTTTTATGTGCTATCATCAATTGTGATCTGATTAAGATTTTGTATTATAGAAGATCAGCAAAGTCAAAACTTATCGCAGGAGTTTCGAGACAATCTGCAAAAAAATAATAAATGAATCTGAGTTAATCAATGCAGATGATTCGGGCAAAAAATATTGGTTGATTTGGTTTTTTTTCAATTTATATGAACTTTTTAGCTTGTTTTATAGTATTCAAATTTGAACCATTAAGAAGTTTACAAAGAATTGAGATACTATTCATGCAAGTCATAATAATTTTTTTTCATAGATACGAAAAAATTTTAGATGTGATAAGTTTTCCCAAAAGCTGCAAAGCGAATTTATGGCTGTGATTGAACGAAATCGGATTGATACTCGATTGTATATGTTATGAAGAAAATGATCCATGTATTGAGTTCGGAGAACAAAAACTATGCTATCTTTTTTTAAACGACAATTGAAAGCTTTTTTTATGAATGATCGTTATCAGATTGTACAAAAAAGTCCTGAAACTCTTTGGAGTTATCCGTTGAATTTTATCAATTCATCTCAAAAATGGGAAAATTTGCAAGATAAAAAAGTGATCGTTCTGTTAGTCAATACAGCTACTGGTTGTGGATTGAAAAAACAACTTTTTGATTTACAGAATTTACATCATCATTTTAGTCATGCAGGGCTGGCTGTAGTCGCTGTGCCAAGTGCAGATTTTATGGGGCAAGAAAAAAGAGATGGACAAGATTTAATTTCACATTGCGAAACTATTTATGGAGTACAATATTTGCTTACAGAAAAAACACACGTCAAAGGAGCGCAAATACATCCTCTTTTCATGTGGTTAAAAAAATTTATAGCTCCAAAATGGAATTATCAAAAATATCTCTTTGATCACAATGGACATGTGAGATATATCTACGATCCGAGATTTGAGGATTTCGCTCAAATCTCAGAAGATATTCGAAAATTAATCGATGAAAAAAACAATTAATCTTCTTTTAAATAAGGGTTTTTGGTGTTTTTATAGGAAATTCGTAAAGGAATCCCTTTGAGATTTAAGGCCTCAGAAAAACCATTTAATAAATAACGATGATAATGATTTGGAATTTTATCGAGTTGATTGCCATGAATCGTGAGAGCCAATGGGAGCAAGTCACTTTTATGGACAAAACGTGGTTTAATGCGGTGACGCCCTATTAAAGGAGGCTGATGATGTTCAATCAGCTTTTCCAACATTCTGTTGAGCATAGACGTTGAGATATCCAAACAGAAGGAGTCCATCACCTGAGCAACAGATTTCATTAATTCTCCAAGCCCTTTTTTATTTAAGACTGAAATAAACAGCAAAGGTGCATAGTGAAAGGCTTTTAGTTCATATTCCAATCTTTCCTTCATAATCACTTGCTCTGGTTGACTGAGGAGATCCCATTTATTCACGACAATAATTAAACCGCGGCGATATTGCTCAAGCAAACTTAAAATTTGGAGATCATGCTTGGAGAGACCTTCTTGTGCATCGATCATAAAAATTGCTGTAGAAACATTTTTCATGGCCACTAAAGTTTTGTAATAGGTCATTCTTTCAATTTGTTCTGGGTGCTTTTGTGCCTTGGGCAAAATGCCAGCAGTATCAAATAACCAATATGAATGATCTTTATAAGTGATGAAATGCCGAGTATAATCTCGTGTTGTTCCGGGAATATCGGAAACTAAGGCGCTAGGACGTCGTGTAATAGCATTGACTAAAGATGATTTTCCAGCATTGGGTTTTCCAAAAATCCCAAAAGAACGTAATAAAGGATCTTGGTTAGGCTGTGGACCTTGATCTGGCTCTTCTTCATGCATTTCTTCTGGATTGTCATTTGTTGCATTTTGATGTGCCAGCTCAGAAAAAAAGAGATCACTGAGATAATGCTTGACAGATTCTAAAGAATTTGGCTCATGAATTGATGTTCTAATGACGCAATATGACTGAAAACGAGAGCACAGAGCGATATAATTTGAATCATCATCCGCATCACTTTTATGCAAAATGATAAAGATCTGTGTGCCAAGGTTTTTGATTTTTTCAAAAATCCATAGATCTTTATCTAAAAGACCGACACTTGCATCAATCACAAAACCAATTGCATCCACTTCTTTTAAAAAAGACCAAGTGTGTTCAAGAAAGATTTTATCAATGGGATCTTCAGAATGTTCCCTATCGAGACCGCCGGTATCCACGAGGCAGCATTGTTCACGATCGGAGAGATATAAAGATTCAATTAGGCAGTCTCTCGTTAAGCCATGATGCAAATCAACAAGAGCCCGTCTTTGACCTAAGAGAGCGTTAAATAAACTGGATTTTCCAACGTTGGTTCTTCCGACAAGAGCAACTAAAGGAAGAGAAGAGAGAGATGTATTCATAAAAATAATAACACGTGGTCCTTAATGCGAAAGATCATAAAAATTAAAAGCGATCAATGAGCCATCCTTGTCTTGACCATAAAGCTTCGATTCAGTAGAGAAAAAATCATAGTTTTTGGGCAAATTCTCTAAGGAAGAGTGCTTTTCACCGTTCTCTTGATTTAAAGAAATGAGTATTCCTTCCTCAGTACGTACAAGCATCATCGGGCTATCTGTGTGCGTGAATCCTAAAATATTTCCGCTCATACCGATAGGGTTTCTCCATATCATGGAATTTTCTTTTAAGTTATAGGCGCATAGAGATCCCGATGGTTCAATGAAAAATAATTTATCATCGTTTTGTTTGTAAATCGAGTTTTTTGCAATCTCAATTGTAGAAACTAAAGTGCCGCGTAAAGTATCAATCATATATAAAGCATTGTCTGAAGTTTGCGCTAAAATCATATCCCCGTAGACATGCAAGGGCTGGTTAATATGAGAAACAAAAAATCCTGTTGTCGGTGTTTTTTCGTTCATAATAGCTTTTGAAGTCCATTCAATCAGCCCAGTCGCAAGAGTCAGTTTACACAGTGGTCCGCCTGGATAGGCAAGATAAACATGCGTATGATCTGCACATGGGTGGTATTCGCTGTGCTTATAGTGAGAAGAGCTGAATGGTAAAAGTGTTTTCCATAAAGAGTCACCTTTGAAATTAAAGCATTGTGCAATATTGTTTGTATATTGCAGAATGATATATTCGCTGTTCACTACTAATGGCTTTGCTAAAACAGGCCCATCGATAAAAGAAATAGGCTCAATTGTTTGATGTTGAATATCAATTAATATTAATTTTTTATCACTAATGGCAATTAATTGATGTGCATTGACAAAAATAGGTGCTTGTTGGCAAAAAAAGGCATCGAGACTTTGAACCAAAGTCATTGAAGATGCATCATAAATTTTCAATCTATTTGAATTGTAATCTACAATATAGTGATTATTTGCAATGACTTTTTTATCAAAATTTTTGAGTGTCAATTTATCACTCAACGAACTGAGAGAAAATGCTTTCATTTGCTCTGGTTGTAACACAATATGCTCAGTACTTAAAAGTTTTTCTGGATCTTTTTCTTCTTTTTCAATCGAGCATCCAGAAAGTAAGATTATGAGCGAAAGGGGCATAAGCAATTTGAATTTTTCAAACATAAACATTTCCTCTTTATCGTTTAAACATTCGGTTTAGAGAGTGGAATTTGTTGGAGAAGAGAGCGGCTTTTTTGAATCTGATCCATCAGATAAATCTGAATTTCAATTCCTTGAGGGAGAGAAGAGGCTGTTTTAAGAGATTCTTGTAAAACTTCCAAAGCTTCGGCATATTCTTTATTGGATAGCAATTTTTGCGCAAAAATAATATTTTTTAAAAGATTTTCATGTTTCGCATCCAACTTCGGAGGGCTTATATCTGAAGTGCGAGAAAGAGAGATTAAATGATTCAAAAAAACAAAAGAGTTATTTTCTATCAGCCAGTTTTGATTTTCATCTAGAAGTTTAGGATCTGTATTTTTACTCATTTCTTGAAAAAGAGCAAAAGAGGTATAAATATGATCTGGATATTTTCTTTTTAATATATCTAGATAGTAGTGACGTTCTTTTTCATCTGCTTCACAATATTTGAAAAAATACTCAGATGCGAAGTATTTATATTCAATCTGTGATTTTTTATAAAAATGAAAAATAATAATTGAAAGAATAATCCCTATAAACATTGCCAAGAGGGAAAAGCGCTTTTTGTAAAGCTTTGCGAAAAAAGAGCCGAAAAGAGGATCTGAACTAAAATCTGTCATCATAGCGAACCCGCCCTTATTATCTTTCCTGTCTTTCCAGAAGGAAAAGTGATACAAAAATTCCTTTGGTGTCTATTGTATCAAAAGAGCGGGCCTTGGTCGATAGAAAGTGAAATTTATAAAAACAATCCTTTTTTATTATGGGAACAAAAGAGTCTCCTTACCTTTTCCTGAGTACACTTGAAACTGCTGTAAAAAATTTATGATGGATTGGTGTTTAAAGAGCATCGCTTCTCGCAAAGCAGTGGATTCTGCCATTCCGCATAATGTGGAAGGGTGTGCACCTTTTTCTATTAATTCTGCAATTTCTGCATAATTTCCATCTCTAGCAGCTTTATGCAGTTTTCTTGCTTGCAAATCTAAAAAGTTTTTTCGGGAAAGTTTGTGCCACCACGACATACTAAGTATGGAAAATCCTGCGCATCCTAACCAAGCCAAAATAAGTGTATAGTATTCAGAAATCGCAGACATGAGCGTTGCAGATGATTGTGAAATTAAAAAATATCCAAGTCCCAAGGACATAAAGAGGCCTATCACAGCCTGAAAAAGCACGCTGTTTTCTTGCGTTTTGCGTTGGTCAACGTCTCTTTGAAAATAATGATTTGCTAATGTTTTATAAAAATCCAAAGATTTTGAGTAGCGATCTCCTAATTCTTTATTCCATTTATAGTCTATATAAAAAAAAATTTCTTTTTTATATTCCATTTTCGCAATCATTTGCTCGAACTCTTTGAGATGATAATCTTGTAATTCATCTTTTTTGATGAGGCTAATATATTTTTCTAATTGATCGATGACAAGTAAGGTTTTTTCATGTTTTTTTTGTGTTTCACTGTATTGTCTGACAGCGAAAAGTAACAAATCAACAAGATGATAATGTTTTTTTCTAAAAATCCAAGAAAAACAATCTGAAATATCTTGAGCGGGAAAAAGCTGGAAGGTTCTCAGTGATTCAATAAGTAAAAGTTCAACAATTTCGGCACTTTGTGATTCAATAGCTAAGGATAAGGCGGTTTTTTTTCCACTCAGTGGCGTTAAAAGACCAAATCCGCGGCTGAGTAAGGGTTCTATTACTCCTTTATTATGATGCATGATTGCATTTTTGATCGTGGTTTTGGCAAGTAAAAGTTCTTTTTGAGATAAGGGAACCTGATCTTTAATTTTTCTGACGTAAGAAACACGCATAAACAGGGTATCGCTGGTCATGATTATCTAAAGTATATAAAGGAGTGTTTCTTTTTGCGAATTCCATATGCTGTACGAAAAAATTCGCAATACTTCACTCTGCTTTCCTATTGCCGGAAGAGGCTTTGTTAGTCATGATCTGTTTTTGAAACAGGAGTGAGTTCTTGATCTTTATATAGAGTGTTGATTTTTTTGCACACAGGCTCAAAACCTGAGCCTGTGGTATTTTGTTCATCTGCATATGTCTGCTGTACTTAAAAGAATAGCTATTCGTCGTCTTCTTCTAGATATTCGGCATATTTGTCTTCTCTCTGTTTTTTCCACACAGAAAAACCGTAGTCTAAAACACTTTTGCAGACAAAGAGTGCAATTTGTGCAAGAGAAATCTTTCGTCCTGCGGAAATCTTCTGTAATGAAACGTTATCAAACGAAATGTTTTTCATGTGCGTCTGCCTCTTAAAAAAATGATAAAATACCCATACAGAGATCTCGAATAAATTGTACTGTTTCAGGAGTGGTCCCGAATTTTTTCTTTTTATTCTTTTTTTTCTCCTTTTCATTCTTTAGTTCATCGGCGTTGTTAGAATCTATTGAAGAGCTTTTTGCGCCACCTCTGAGGGCGACCATCATTGTCAAAGACATCCTTTTCATTGAGTAATTGGCCTTTAGCATATTTTGGACCCGAAATTAGCATGTTCATTTTCAAAAAAACATCTCAGTTAAATTCTAAATTGCTTTGGTCTGCTGACTCTTGACGTTTGATAAAAACGATTTCCCATACACCATCGGCAAAGGATAGCAATCCTTTTTCTCCTGCATGAATCTGAAATGATGATGTAAACTCCTTTCCTGCAGAGTTTGTTATTTTCAGATTTTTACCTTTTAAAGATGGATTCAAACAAAACATTTTTTTTTCTATTTCATGCAGTTGATGTTGTGTGTGATAAAAGATTTTATCGATGTTTCTATGAAGTCGTTCATGTAAGCGGTTCAATTGTCGTTCTTGGTCCAAAAGAGTTGAGTATGCTTTTTTTTGCATTGCTTCAATCAGAATTTTTTCATATACGATCAGCTTTTTTTCTTGTAGATTCATTTTTTTCAGGAGCAATTTCGAAAATTGAGCTTCATGGTCTTTTAAAGTTTGTAAAAGGCACATGAGAAGCTCTTTGCGATCTTGAAAAATGAGTTCTATTTTATCCATTTTATACTCATATGATCTGAGCAGCGTATGCAAATTTTTCTCGATACGATCTTCAAAAATTTTTAAATGTTTTAAGATATCTGCTTGATGAGGAGTTGCAATTTCAGCAGCAATTGAAGGTGTAGCTGCGCGTATATCCGCGGCAAAATCGCAAAGTGTAACATCGGTTTCATGTCCAATTGCACTGATAATAGGAAATGGAAAGTTTGCCACAGCGCGCACAACATCTTCATGGTTAAAAGCCATCAGATCAGAAAACGATCCGCCACCACGGGCAAGAATATAGGTTGATGCTAAATTCTCGGCAGTTGCTTTTGTGAGAGCTGCGCAAATTTCAGTAGGTGCATTGTGTCCTTGGACAGAGGTGGGGTATAAAATGATCGGCATTTGCGGAAAGCGTCTTTGCACGACTTGCAAGATATCATGCCATACTGCGCCATCAGAAGATGTAATTACGCCAATACAATTGGGATACTTGGGAAGTGGTTTTTTTTGTGATTCACAGAAAAGACCCTCTGCTTGTAATTTTGCTTTGAGTTGTTCAAATGCCAGTTTGAGCGCGCCAAGGCCTAATGGTTCAATTTTTTTGATGATAAACTGGAATTCGCCTTTGGGCTTATAAAGAGCAGCCTCTCCAACAAATAAAACTTCCATTCCATCGCGCAGTTCAAAAGAAATTTGTTTGCGGACTCCTTGATAACACACAAACCTGATTTGACTATTGCGATCTTTGAGTACCCCATAAAGATGCCCAGATTGCGCAAGGTATAGAGAGCAAAGTTCGCCACTAACAGCAATCATTGAAAAAGATACTTGTAAGTTTTTTTGAACCAATTGATTAAATTCTGAAACTGTATATACTTCCCGTGACCATTGTGTATTGTCCTCTTGAGAAATAATATCCATGCTAATTCTTCTTGAAAAACAGAGAATAATCTGATTGTCCCACACTGCTTTCTAAAATGGTATCTTATGATAAATTCAGATGAACATTATATGCATTTAGCTTTAGAAGAGGCTGCAAAAGCTTATGCAAAAAAAGAAGTCCCTATTGGATGTGTGATTGTTCGTAATGATGTCATTATTGGCAAATCACATAATCAAACAATTATTTTGCTCGATCCTACTGCACATGCTGAAATTTTAGCTCTTAGAGAGGCAGCTGCTACGATTAAAAACTATCGCCTAGGAATACAAACAACTGTCTATTGTACTTTAGAGCCATGCCTCATGTGTATTGGCGCTTTGATTCACGCACGGGTTGGAAAAATTGTTGTGGCAGCAAAAGACAGCCGCTCTTGCTCTGTGCACCGTATTCATAATTTTTATCAAAGTCCTCATATGAATCACCATGTTCTGTTTGAGAGTGGTGTTTTAGAGGAGCAATCACAGTCTTTGTTGGAGAGTTTTTTTAAACAGAGGAGAAAAAATGGAGAATCAACGTAGTGCCTTGATTTTATGGTCAGAGGCTCGTCAAGAAATTTTAAAAAAAAATTATCGACAAGCGAATAAAATTTTTGAAAGTTTGTATAAAAATTTACCTTCATTAGAGCTTGCTATTGATTGGGCCAAAGTCATGATTAAACTTGAATATTATGATCGAGCGCAAAATCTCATAGAGCATTATTCTCCCTCTTATCCCAATCATCAAGGAATTAAAAGCGTGCATGCTCATCTTTTATATAAAAAGGGGAATATATTGCAGGCTCTATCTTTATATAAACAACTTATTAGTTTAAATCCTCTTCAGCCATCTTATTGGGTCAGTGCTGCGTATTGTTGCTGTATGATGAGCAATTTTGCTTTAGCTGTTGAATATTTTGAAAATAGTGAAAATATTATGCAGTCGTATCCTAATAGTTCGTGGTTGAGAAATTATGCAATTGCATTAATTAAAATTAAGCAACCTCACAGAGCTCTAAAATACTTCAATCAAATTCAAGAAATGTTTTTGGATGATTGTGACGCAGAAGTTTGGTTTCATTATGGGCTGAGCTATTATTTACTTGGAGATTTTGAAAACGCTCTTCAATATTATCAATACGCTTTGTGGAATGAGCCATATCATATTCCAGCTTTATACAACACTGCACTTATTTTTCATTATTATGGTCATAATCTTAAAGCGCTTGAGTGTTGTCAGAAAATTTTAGAAAAAGAGCCGAAACATATTTTAGCCACAACTTTAGTGAAAGCTTATTCTCAAGAGTATTGTGATTCTTTGGATAGATCTTTTATCGAAAGCCTTTTTGATCAATACAGTTATTCTTATGATGATCATATGAAAAAAACTCTGTCTTCTGAATCATGTGCTTATGCTAGATCTCTTTTGGGGACGTATCTTGCTGCACGTTCTGCCGTGCGAGTACTGGATCTCGGGTGTGGTACAGGAGAAATGGGTTTGATGCTCCGAGATGCGGCTAGTTCTCTTGTGGGTGTTGATTGCTCAGAAGGGATGCTGAGTCAAGCAAGAAAAAAAAGATTGTATGACAAACTGATTTGTGCTGATTTAAGGGATTGGTCTTTGTACAAAAATAATAGCTTTGATCTCGTTTGCTGTATTGAAGTGACAAACTATTTAGGTTCTTTGACTAGAGAGTTGATTTTACATCTTTGGAGAGCTTTACCTTTAGACGGTATGATTATTTTAAGTGCTGAAAAAGAAACTCAAAATCATCATGAAGATTTTCGTCTGACACCAGAGGTTCGGTTTGTTTATAAACGTGAATTTTTTGAGCATCTCGCACTGCAATTGCAAAATTGCCAGATTCAAATTTTTGAACATGCACTTCGGATACATCAGGCTCAGACTGTGGAGGGATATTTTGTTCTTTATCATAAAAAACAATAAATAGACCTTTTCTTTCATTTTCGATAAAATCTTTGAGAACAGCAATCACACAATAAGGCGTAGAATCATGATTCGCATCTGCAACAATCTGTTTCGTGGGCTCTTGTTCTTTTTTAGCGTGGTGTGGGCAAAACCTTTTATTGCTCTCGTGCTGCCTTTTGAGCATCAGGCTATGAATGATATAGAACGCGGATTGAGGCAATTTTTTCCGCATGATGTAAAAACCTTTCATGCTTATGGGGATACTGCTCTTTTGGCGCAAATTTTGCAAAAAGTAAAACATGATAAATATGATTTTATTGTTTCTGTAGGTACAGCAACAGCGCAGATGACTTTGTCGGTTTTTGAAAAGCAGGAAGAAACTACTATGATTTGCGCTGCAGCAAGCCTTCCTGCAAGTCTTTTAAATGCTTATCAGAAGAGATTATATGTTATTGACGATCAGATCTTGCCTGATCATATGTTGAAAGCACTCCAACCCTATGCTTCCAAAATAGCTTTTTTATACAGTAATACAGATAAAAGCTTTGATGATATGAAAGCTGCAAGAAAGGCAGCTCATGATTGCTCAATCACATTTGAAGAAAAAATTATTCAACAATCTCAAGATATTCCAGTTGCTTTGCGTTCTGTGTCTTCAGATGTGAAAGCTTTATTCATTTTTAAAGATCATTTGCTCGTCAGTGCCTTGCCGTATCTCATACAAGAAGCACAAAAGAGAAAAATTCCCCTTATTGCTTCGGACCTTTCGTCTGTTTTTCAAGGCGCGACTATAGCTTATGGTGTAGCAGAGACTCAGATCGGATCGCTGAGTGGCGCATTGATTGCAGATCTTTTAGCAGGCAAGCAAGTCTCTCAGGAGATCTCCCTGGCAGAGTCTGCAAAATTTACGTACAATATGAACTCTATTGAAAAACAAAACATTATTCCCATAATGGCCATACAGACTGATTTTTCCTAAAGGAGTGCGATGCTTGCTTTATTTATAGCCCTTACGGAGCAAATTTTAGCTTTTTATCCAGCGGTCATAGGAGTTTATATCGCATATAAGCTCTTAAAGATCACAGATCTGAGCGCTGATGGCTCTTATGTTCTAGGTGCATCTGTGTATGCACATTTTTTAGGACCACTTGGTCCATGGGGAGCCATGCTTCTGGTTTTTATGAGTGGTGCTTTAACAGGGGGTATCTTGAGTTTTATGCAAAAAGGGCATCGTGTTCATCCTCTCATTGCTGGAATTTTAATGAGCTTTATGCTGTACTCTATCAATTTTGAGATTCTGGGTCGGCCCAATCTCTCCTTGTTTGGTCAGGCAACAGTATTGCGAGCCTCTCCATTTTCGCAGTGGATTAGTGTATTGTTTCTTATCAATGTCTTCTATGTTGCGTATACGTGTTTGTTAAGTCAAAGCGCAATCGGCCTGGGGATTAAAGCTTTTGGTGCGAATCCGTATTTGATGGATCGCTTTGGATTGCGCCCTGAACTGTATCGCTTTATTGGACTAGCTGGTGCAGGAAGTCTTTATGCTACTGCAGGAGCTCTTTTTGCTCAAGTTTATGGATTTGTAGATTTATCAATGGGGAGCGGAGTTTCTTTGATTGCTCTCGCAGCTGTCATTTTGGGGGACAAAATGAGCTCTCACTTCAGTTTGAGAATTGCGGGAATTTTAAAAGATTTAATAGCAATTTTTTTAGCAAGTTGTTTTTATTTTTTGATTTTGCAATTTTTCATGTCTTTAGGATTTGAGCCTGTGCATTTAAAGCTTTTTGTCGGCCTGATTTTATATGCTGTCATGTATGGACAAAACAAAATGTACTCATTGAGAGGAGCATAGTCACATGTCTCAAATTCTTTCTGTGCGTGATTTGTCTTTCTCATATTTGGCGAATTCACGAGTCTTTTTTAATGGGCTGAGTTTCGATCTTTATCCACAAACGATTACAGCAGTTATCGGCCAAAATGGCACAGGAAAGTCTACCTTGGCCCGTCTTTTGGTCGATAACACCACGATCCCTTATCAAGGTACTGTGCTTTTGAATGCTGCGCCTTTGAGTTCTTATCATCAAAGGCAATTAAGTCAAGAGCGTATTGTTTTGAGTCAAAAAATGCATGAAAATCTTTTTTTAGACTTGTCTTTAGAAGAGAATTGGAAGCTGTGGACATGGCGCTTCCCTCTCATTCAGGAGCGATATGAAGATTTTATTAATAGTTTTCCTGTTGTCTTTCAAAAAAAATGGGCATCTTTCAAACACTCTTTACTTCGCTCTCTTTCTGGAGGAGAACAACAACTTTTTGCCGCTCAGATGTTGAAAAAAAGCACAGCTTCACTTTGGTTGCTTGATGAATATACAAGTCAATTAGATGTTCATCATACAGACTATATTACACAAACGCTTTTTGATAAAAAAACTCTAGGTCATCGGGCTATTTTTATGATTAGTCATGATATCGATCTCGCTCTGCGTTATTGCGATCAAATGATTATTCTTCATTATGAAAATCCCCCTCTTGTTTTGACCGATTTATCTGGCTATCACGCAAAAGATGTTAAAGAGATGATGCTTTAATCAGAAACAGCTCTTTACTTTCATAAGGATGTATCATGCAATACCATATTTCACAAGAAGCTTGGAATTTTATTGAAGAAATTGTATCACATTATCAAAAGACTGTGAGCCCCTTTCTTCATCTCTCTGAACCAGGCACAGTGCGTGCCCGTGTCTCTTTTGAGCTGATAGAAACTCAAACTGTACAAAATAATAGTTTGTATGGTGTGATTTGGAACAATGCAACACCAATTTATTTTCTTTTGAATCAATCTGATTTTTTAGAAGGGATGCAAATTTCTTATCAAAATACATCTTTAACTGATGGTCATTTAGAAGTCGATCTCCCTTTGCTTTACGGCCAAGCCAAAGATTTGCCGCTGATAGAGCGGATTAGTCATTATGTTGCAAAAGAAATTCAGCCGAGTTTGGATGCACATAAAGGTTATGTGCGAGTGGAAAAAATTTCTTTGGATGGTTCGGAGGTCTTTATTCGATTTTCAGGTGGTTGCCAAGGGTGCTCAATGGCATCTTTAACATTGAAAAATATTTTTGAACAAAAAATTAAAGAGCATTTTCCTCAAATTAAAACGATTATTGATCTCACAGATCATGATAAAGGGGAAACGCCCTATGCCTAATATTTTGATGCTGGAAAGTTGTACATCGTATTCTCAGTTGTACTTTCGATCGAAGCAAAGGCCAATAAATATTCATATTCACTCTGAGATGTCTGGTACACCACAAGATATTTTTATTTTTCAATCTTTGAAAAAAATTTTTCCTACGAAAGAGTCTTGGCGTACCTTAGATGGCCTGGGAGTGATTATTGGCCCTGGTCGTTTTAATGCTGTGCGTGTTAGCTGCGCCATTATCTCAACTTTGCAGGCGATCAGTGGTTTGCCGATATACACTTTAACTGCATACGATTTACTTGATCGCATGACATTGAGCCAGCCTCAGAAAGGAAGTGCCATTTTTGCCAAAAAGGGATTTGTGTATTACAGAGATCGATTTTCTAAAGGCGAAGGAGCATTGATGAAGATAGAGGATGCCCCAAGAGACAGTGTTTATTGGGGGCCCTTACAGGAAGATAGCGTATTCAATATTTCCTGTCAGCAGCTCGATCTGAATGTGTTTTATGATGCTATTTTGGAAAATGCTACAGATTGTGTTGTAGAGCCTCTCGCACTGATTCCTGCGTATTGCGCGTTAGTGTAATTTTTCAATCTTAAAATTCAAGAACAGTTCTTCACATTGTGGCGGAGATAAAAAAACATGAGCGCCGTAAGAGTAAATTTCACCTGATTCAGATATCACAGCGGGGTAAAATTTTCTTCTTTGGGGGCCAAGCTCAAATTCTTTCCATAGACTTTCTGCACTGCGTTTTTTGTGCGGTGCATATGGTAGGAAGAACTGCTCTTTTTTATGAATTGTTCGAAGAGTCAGTTTTTTGGTTAAAGATTTGGATCGGATTTTTATATAGAAGGTTCCAAAAGCACCTTCTATGCCCTCAGTGCTGAACTGATATGTGTCACTCAGCGGTTTTATATGGGATGAATAAGTCCATATTCGATTGCACTCATAAAAATACAGCTGTTTTTTCAGTGCTAAAACGGCTATTTTTTCTTGTATGATTTGCTGCACAAACTCACAGAGAGCTGATTTTGATGGTGGGTAATGTGCATGTTGATTGACCCATTTTTGGAATAAAATTATTAAAATAGCACGAGATATGTGAATTTGATCGTGATGGCATAAAAGCACGTGCTTGTCTGACCATATGTATCCTTGCGCATGCAGTAAATCTTCAATCGCTCTATCTGTTATATGCATGTAAGAGAGGGTTGTATCAATTGCATCTTCGAAGGGAAGCTTTTTAAAAACCTCATTGCGTAGATGATTTCTATAATATTCATTTTTGAAGTTGGACGGGTCAATAACATGTTCGATTTGATGTTGGGCTTTATAATCAAGAATTTCTTTTTTTGATACTGATAAGAGCGGGCGCACAATTGTAAAATTCTGATGTTCTCTGTGAAATGGTATGCCTAAAAGTTGTGTAAAGGGCGCACCTCGTAATGCTCTCCATAAAAATGTTTCTTTTTGATCATCGGAGTGATGTGCCAAAAATAAAACTCCATCATGGATAGAACCAATCTCTTGCATGGATTCAATAAAAGCTAGATAACGTAAATCACGAAGGTCGCCTTCATTTTTTTTTTCTGGGCAAATATGTTTGATAATGACCCGATCTTTATTGTGCTTACCTAATCTTAGGATGAAATTGGCCCAGAGATCAGCATCATTTTGAATTCCATGATGCACATGAATCAATACTATTTCTTTCAAGGGAAAAAGTGATTTTATTCCATGATATAATACACAAGAATCTTCACCTCCGCTGAGCGCGATAGCCCAAGATTTTTCTAAAAAAAGAGATAAGTTTTTCTTAAGAGTGGATAGGACAGGACATGTCATGATGCGGCTCTAAAATTTTATTTTGACGAAAATGAATGAGCTCATCCAAAGAGCAAGATTGCAGATATTCCAACTCTCTTTGAAGTGCTTTGCGCATAAAAGCAAAAGTGAGCGCATAGTCTGTATGCGCACCGTCTAAAGGTTCTGGAATAATCCCATCAATGAGTTTGCGATCTAAGAGCGAATGCGCTGATAATTGCATCTGCTCCGCTGCTTGAGCTGCATTATCAGTCGTTTTAAATAAAATAGAAGCGCATCCTTCCGGAGAGATAACAGAAAAATATGTGTTTTCCATCATTAAAAATTTATCTCCGACACCAATACCAAGAGCTCCTCCTGAACACCCCTCTCCAATGACAATACATACAATAGGTGTTTTCAGTTGAGAAAAGATTTGAATGTTTTCTGCGATAGTTAAACTCTGTCCTTGCAATTCTGCCTCAATTCCAGGATACGCTCCAGGCGTATCTATAAAGCATATGAGAGGCACCTGAAATTTTTCAGCCATGAGCCCAATTCTTCTTGCTTTTCGATATCCAGATGGATGCATCATACCAGAGTGATTTGCAAGCTTCTCTTTGAATGTTTTGCCTTTATTTTGACCTATAAAAACTATAGGCTCATTTTGAAAAAGACCCCAGCCTCCAACTAAGGCACTGTCATCTCCTAAACATCGATCACCATGAATATACTGAACCTCATCGAAAATATTCTCTATGTAATCAATGGACTGGGGTCTTTTTGGGTGCCGAGCTATAGCAACTAAATCCCATGCGCTTCTATTCTTTCTTTCACCCATTTTGGTGTCCTTTTATTCAAAATCTTGATTGTGTTTTTTAAATTGTAAATCATGCCTAGGATCAAAAAGCGTCGGATCATCTTCATTCAGAAATTGACTGGGATGAATTCCCAGGAATAATGCACAGGGACCTGCAATGACAATTGATGACACAGTTCCAATAATAATTCCTAATCCAAAAGATAGACTAAAACCTCTTAGGACCTCAATATCAAAAATTAATAAAGAAATAATCACAAAACTTGTCAAAACTGATGTCATGATCGTGCGATAAAAAATTTGTGACAATGAAGCGTAAAAGATGCTTTCAGATGAAATTGATTGAGTTTGTTTCATGTGCATTTCAAGATTTTCTTTAAATCGATCAAAAACAACAATCGTGTCATTAATTGAATACCCCATTACAGATAATAATCCTGCTAGCGTTGCGAGATCGAAAGTCCATTGAAAAAAAGAAAAGGTGCCTAAAATGATTAAAGGATCAAATAAAAGCGCTAAGATTGCCCCGCATGCTAAGCGCCACTGAAAGCGTAAAGAAATGTAACAGAGTAACGCAATTAAAACAACAGACATGCCAATAAAAGATTGCATAGTGGTTTCTTGCGAAAATTCTCCTCCGATATAACTTAATGCAATGACAGAGCTTTCAACGTTGATTTTGTGAAAGCAAGATAATAAGTATTCTTTTAGATCAGTGCCAGGACGAATTGCTTGAGCAGGAATTCTAATCATAAATTCTTGCAGACCTAAGGGAACGACTTTCATCTCTTTTTGATCTAATGCTGTTTTTATTTCAGCAATATTCATTGGTCTGTCTAGAAGAATTTGCGCTTCAGCTCCACCTTGAAATTCTAAGCTTAAATTCAAGCCTTTAGTAAAGACCAAAGATACTGCACCAAAAGCTATAAGGAAAAAAGCAAAAATAATAATGATTTTATATTTTTTTAAAAAATCGATCAGCGTCATGATGTGCTCCTGAGAGTTTCAAAGAATTTTAAAGATTTGGGATTATGAAAAAATAGTTTAATAAATATTCTTGTGCCCCAAATAGAAGAAATCATTGATGTGACTAATCCGATCATCAAAGTGAGAGCAAACCCTTTGACCATTCCAGAACTCATAAAAAATAAGACAACACCGATGACCATTGTAGTTAAGTTGGAATCCAAAATTGTCTCATATGCGTTATTCACCCCATTATTTAATGTGTGCCACATTTCTGGATTTTTTTGATATTCATCTCTCATTCTTTCAAAAATCAATACGTTTGCATCAACCGCCATTCCTAATGTGAGAATAATTCCAGCAATCGCTGTGAGTGTTAAAGTCGCCTGTATGATAGAGAGAATAGCAATCAAGAATAAAAAGTTGGAGATTAAAACAAACGCAGCAATCACACCTAATCTTCTGTAATACAGAATCATCGTTGTGATAATTGTCACCAGACCCAATGACAAAGCTTTAAGACTTTTTTCAATATTTGCAGCTCCTAAAGAAGGACCAAGTATTTTTTCTTCAATAATACGAGTGGGGGCTGGCAAAGATCCTGCTCTTAATAGTAAGGCTAAATCATAGCTTTCTTCATGACTGAGACCACTGATTTGAAAGCGCTCTCCAAGAGCGCTACGGATTGTTGCGATATTGATAATTTTTTCATCTCGATGAGAAAGTGTAACAAATTGATCAGAGTTCTGATCGTATTGTTCATCAAGATAAGATTCAGTATACATAACAGCGAGTGCATCCCCGATATGCTCTGCTGAAAATTTTCTAAATTCTTTAGCTGCATCATAAGCGATTCTTAATTCAACAGCAGGTTTTTGGTCGGCATTTTGAATAGCTTGAGCGAATGTAATCGACTGACCGCTCAAAATTGGGCGCTGTATGACAAAAATATCTTGTCCAGATGCAGTCTTTTTTAGACTAATGCCTGCAGGAACGCTCTGCGAATTTCTAAATTTCTGTGTTTTATTGACAAGATAAAAATCAATTGTAGCTGTTTTCCCCAAAAGACGTTTGGCTTTTTGCACATCTTGCACTCCTGGCAAATCGACAACAATTTGATTGGTTCCTTGCAGATATAATGTTGCTTCGGAGACCCCTAATTCATTCACGCGACGCTCGAGAGATTGTAAGCATTGTTCAATCGTATGAATCCTTTCTTGTGTTTCATAGATCGGATGTAAAGAGACTCCTATTGCATTTGTATCAGCAATATAAACATATTGTTGTTGAGGAAAGTGTTCTGTTAAGAGTGTATAAGACTTTATCATGGTTTCGCGATCAGCAAACTGTAATACGGCTTGCTCTGCATTTGGTCCAGATGTGAGAGAAAAATGTTCTAAGCCTATTTTTTGTTTTAAAAAACTGTCTGTTTCTTCTAAAAAACGATGTGATTTTTGCAAGATAACTGAATCAATATCTGCTTCTAATACAAAATGAACACCGCCACGGAGATCAAGTCCTAATCGCATTGGTTGAAAGCCAAATTTTTTTAACCATCTAGGTGCATTTGATATCATATCCAAATGAAAAGATTCTCTAGGCCAAGATTTCCGCATTTTTTGAAAAAATGCAAGCTGCTCATCAATAGCCGTAGTAACAAAATACGTGCCTTTGAGATCGGTTTGTGGTTGAATTTTCAGTTCATCTCCAATTTTTTGGAGCATTTCTGTTGAGCAGCTGTCACAAAAAATAGCAGGGCTTTCTGAAAAACAGTTTGGAATTAAAAATATAAGCCCAAATATCATTAAAGATAAATAGGCTCCAATTTCTATAGAAGAGATATTGCGAATATCGTTCATACAACTCAGAAGGGAATAGAATTGATCTCATCATATCTAGAAGATGCAATCTATGCAAAATAGTTCTTATTTGCATCGGGCATTTGAACCTCTTTGCGCAGTGACCACAATGCAATGAGATTTAAAAACAGTAGGCAAAAACCAATAAAAGACATCATCATTAATGCATATCTTTGCGATCCAAAAGCAAAAAATAAATATGCTAATGATGCATAAATATAATAAATTTTTGGTCCAAGATGAGGATGGAGATAAGACATGCACTTTTTGCCGACAGCAAAAAATGCCAGTAAATTTGAAAAACCTAAAATAGAAATGAAGAAAGGAAAAAAATACTGCATCCCATTAAAGTATAGGCTAAAAGCATGTTGTAATATATGCGAAGCCGGAAGATGCAAATGCCAAGTTTCTGTAGATACAATCACTAATGTTGTGAGAGTGGAAACAATAAATGTATCAATAAAGACGCCAAAAAACTCGAAAATTGCTTGATTTTCTGGGTAACGCTGGGCTGTTTCTGATTGAACAACGGAGCTGTATCCTGAACCAATATCGCTGCTATAACAGGCTCGAGATAAGCCTTGGCTCATAGCTATCAGCATAGTGCTTCCGGCAAAACCACCAATTGCAGCATGCCCATGAAAAGCGCTTTTAAAAATAATTCTGAAAACATCGAAGAAAGATACAGGGCTATGTAATAAAATCCACAAAGACATTGAAATAAAAAGCAGTAAAAATAAAGGTATTGTGGTTGAGCAAATTTGACCAACTTTTTCTACACCTCCACGTGAAACCACCAAAACCGCAATGAGTAGCAATGAAATGACCCAAATAGAATCAATGTTCCAGCTCATGGCAATACTATCAGACACAATTTTAAACATGTAGACTTCTGTGCCATACATAGCTAGTAAAACAGAGAAAAGGCGCGGAATCCAAATACTTTTATAGACTTTTGACAAGTAAAACATTGGTCCACCATCGAAGCTTCCATGGAGATTAGAGATTCTATATTTAATCCCTAAATAGACCTCTGAATACTTGATGACCATGCCGCCAAATGCAGCAATCCATAACCAAAATACAGCACCAGGCCCACCAAATTGCACCGCAGTTGTCACTGCGACAATATTACCAATCCCAATACAGCCGCCCAACGAGACAAATAGTGCTTTTAATGGGTGTACTCCACGAGAGCATCCTGCCGGATGCTCTGAGAGGCTATGTTGCAGGGTTTTTATGAGATGCGGAAAATGTCTTATCTGAGGAAATCGATGAAACACAGTGAGATAAATCGAAAATGCTAAAACAGCGGGGACGGCTATATATCCCCATAAGATTGTTTCAACAATTTCAGAGAAATAGACAAAAAGCCTCACATTCATGGCGTATTCCTATCAAAGTTTTATTTCATTTTCACCATACTCTTCTCCACTCTTTGTTAGAAGATAAGGATTGAGCCATTTCTCTAATTGCTCCCGAGAGTACCCAGTTTTTTCTTGAGCGACATCAAGGAGACTGCGTTTTTCTTTTAGAGCTGTTTTCACTATTATAGCTCCTTTTTCATAGCCGATATGTCGATTGAGCGCGGTAATGAGAATCGGATTTTTCGCCACATTAGCCTGCACATTTTCAATTAAGACCTCAAAGCCGTCTATCGCTTTTTTGGCCATGTTGAGACATGTCTGCGATAAAAGCTCTGTGTTTTCTACCATGTAGTGTGCTATTAATGGTAAATTTACATTCAGCTGAAAATTTCCAGATTGTCCACAAAAAGAAAGTGCAGTATCGCATCCCATCACATGAAAACAGACCATTAATGCGGATTCTAAAATGACGGGATTCACTTTTCCCGGCATAATGGAGCTTCCAGGCTGCACTGTAGGAAGAGAGATTTCAGCAAATCCTGACAGCGGGCCGCTATTCATCAGCCTTAAATCATGCGCAATCTTTGCGAGAGCACAGGATAATGTTCTTAGAACTCCATGGCAATGCACTATTCTATCTTGAGAGCTGATTAATGAAAAGAGATTTTTTCCGGGAAAAAACTTTTCTTTTGAAAAAACTTCCAAATACTTAATGGCTTCATTTTTAAAGCCTTTCGGCGCGTTCAGTTCGGTCCCAATCGCAGTGCCCCCCAAAGCAATATAGCGGCAATCTTCTTGAGCATCAAGACATTTTTTTACAATATACTCAAGTTGATCGATCCAGCCAGAAAGCTCTTGACCAAACGTGAGCGGGACAGCATCCATTAAATGGGTGCGGCCGGATTTGACGACTTTATCGAGATCTAAAGCACGTTTTTTTAAAGATTTGATGAGCTCTTGTAGAGATGGGATCAGCTGCTGTGAAAATGCAATAATAGCTGAAACATGAAGTGCAGAGGGTATGATGTCGTTTGAGGATTGGCTCATATTCACATGATCATTGGGATGAATGATGAGATTGAATTTTTTCTCAACATAGAACGCAATCACTTCATTCATATTCATATTTGTACTAGTCCCAGAGCCTGTTTGAAAAACATCTATAGGGAATTCCTCAATATTCATATTTTCAGCGAGATCCAGGGCAACACTGATAATTGCATCACCAATTTTTTTATCTAAAATGCCTAAATCAGAGTTTGCCTGGGCACATGCTGCTTTAAGAAGCGCAAGGCTTTTTAAAAAAGTTTTAGGCATTTTCCATGATGAGATAGGGAAGTTCTCAATTGCGCGCTGGGTTTGGGCACCCCAGCATACATTTTCGTCTAAGATTAATTCGCCTAGGCTATCATGAACTGTGCGTTTGTTTTTCATCATATTGAATCCTTTTGAATAATCTGGCGAATCACATAGGGAATAATTCCATTTTCATTCAGATAACGTAATTCTTCTTCACTATCAATACGAACTATCGTTTGAATTGTTTGTTCTGAACGATCGCGTCTGATAATTTTTACTTTTTGCTCAGCGCGCACTCCTAAGGTCCATTTAATATCAAAGATTTCGCTCCCATCCAGGTTCAAAGATTCTGCACTCTCACCTTCTAGAAAAGAAAGAGGAATAACCCCCATACCGATCAAGTTAGAGCGATGAATACGCTCGTAGCTCTGGGCTAATATACAGCGTACGCCTAATAGACTGGTGCCTTTTGCTGCCCAATCTCTAGATGATCCACTGCCGTACTCTTTACCAGCTAAAATAATTAAATCTTTTTGATTTTTTTTGTATAAAATCGCTGCATCATAAATGGACATGAGTGTGTTTGAAGGCCAGTAAATTGTCACTCCCCCTTCTGTCGGAGTCACCAGTTTGTTTTTCAAACGCTTATTTGCAAAAGTTCCTCTAATCATGATTTCATCATGACCTCTACGTGCACCGTAAGAGTTGAAATCTTTAGCTTGAATGCCTTTAGAAAGCAAATACGTACCAGCTGGGGATTGGGAGGAAATTGAACCTGCAGGGGAAATGTGATCTGTTGTGACTGAGTCTCCAAATAAACATAGGACATGAGCATTTTTTAAATTTTTTGGGGGCGATGCTTTTTTCTCTATTTTTTCTGTGTATGGAGGGCGTTTTAAATAAGACGATGTGCTATTCCAATGATATTGCAAAGAGTTATCTACTTTTATATCTTTCCATCTTTGATCGCCCTCAAAGATATGAGCATATGTTTTTGCATATAGCCCACTATGAATTTCTTTTTGAAGCAAGGATAAGATCTCTTCTTCTGTAGGCCAAATATCTTTTAGATAAATATCGTTTCCATCAACAGTAGCAAGAGGGTCCTTATTCCAGTCAATATTTATATGTCCAGCTAAGGCATAGGCAACCACATAAGTTGGAGAAGCAAGAAAGCTTGATCGCACAAAAGGATGAATGCGTCCTTCGAAATTTCTGTTTCCAGAAAGAATAGCCGCAACATTCAAATTATTTTGTTCTATGTATTGTTCAATCTCAGATTTTAATGGTCCTGAGTTTCCAATACACGTAGTGCAACCATATCCGACATTATAAAAACCTAATTTTTCTAAAAATTCTAATAAACCGGCATTTTTTAAATAGACACTCACTGTTTGACTGCCTGGTGCTAAAGATGTTTTCACCCATTCAGGAACTTGTAATCCCTTTTCCACAGCTTTTTTGGCCAAAAGACCTGCTTGAATAAGGACAAAAGGATTGGAGGTGTTTGTACAGGAAGTAATGGCAGCTATGACAATGTGTCCATTTTGTAAGGGCGCAGATTGTTGATTTTTGATTACATCAGATCTTTTTGGAAAAAGAGAAGAGAGTGTGATATGTGCTGTTTCAATTTCAATTCTATCTTGGGGGCGCCCAGGTCCTGCCATAGTTGGTTTAATGGCTGAGAGGTCAATTTCTAAAACATCATGAAAATCGTATTCCGATTTAGGATCGAACCACAGACCTTGAGCTTTATAATATTGCTCTATGAGGGCACATTGTTTGTGATCTCTTCCGGTCATTTGAAAATAAGCAATAGTTTTTTCATCAATCGGAAATAACGCTGCTGTTGATCCAAATTCTGGAGACATATTAGAGATTGTTACTCTATCTGTGACGGATAAATCACTGACTCCTGGACCGAAAAATTCTACAAAGCGTCCAACAACCCCCTTTTTTCTTAAAATATGAGTGAGTGTTAATACGAGATCAGAGGCGCAAGCTTGATGCGGTAGTTTACCGTTCAGCTTGACTCCTAAAACATAGGGAATTGTGAGAGGAATAGGTAAATCTAAAGAAACTGCTTCAGCCTCAATACCGCCTACACCCCATCCTAAGAGGCCTAATCCATTCATCATAGTTGTGTGTGAATCAGTGCCGACAGCGGTATCTGGATAAATGATTTGTTCATTTTCTGCATTTTTTTCTACAAAGACTCCGCGTGCCAGATATTCGATATTGACTTGATGCACGATTCCGGTATGAGGAGGAACAGCTGTAAAATTTTGAAAAGATTGCTGTGCCCATTTAAAAAAACGATAGCGTTCAGCATTTCTTTCATAATCTTTTTGTTGATTGAGTTCATAAGCCTCTTTGTCGCCATAGTGATCAACAACAATAGAATGATCAATAACCAGTTCCATGGGTTTGAGAGGATTGATTTTTCTACAATCCCCTCCCAGTTCATTCACCATATCTCTCATGGCCGCCATATCGACTAAAAGAGGTATGCCTGAAAAATCTTGCAGTAAAACACGTGCAGGAAAAAAGGGAATTTCATCTCCTGCAAGAGCACTTTTTTTCCAATTTAAAAGACGTTCCAAATGTTGTGTTTTTACAATTTCAGGTCTTTTTTCATGATGTCTTAGAAGGTTTTCAAAAAGAATTTTGATTGTAGCAGGAGCCTTTGTAAGGCTATCAAATTGCGATTGTTGGATTGAATAATAGTCAGTGTTTTTGGAAAGAGTTTTTTTAGACATACAAGCCTCAAGGGGATACAAAGAAATGTATTTGAATCATAGCTCCCCTTGATAAAGATTGCATCAATCTCTATGCAGATCAGTAAAACGCTTCTTAAAAAAAGTATTCGTTGTTCAAATGTTTCATGTCCGGCAAATCATCACCAATGAGTTTTTTCATTTCCATTAATGCTTCAACTTGAATTTGACGGACCCTTTCTCTTGTGAGACCGATTTCTATACCGACTTCTTCGAGTGTTCTGTGCTCTAATCCTCGAAGACCAAAGCGACGTATTAAAACCTCTCTTTGTTTTTCAGTAAGCTGGTCTAAACAACTCTCAATTTTTCTCAAGAGCGATTCTTGCATGAGACGATGTGCTGGATTTATTTCATTTGGATCTTGCAAAATATTTATAAAAGATTTTTCATTATCATCTGTAACAGGGCAATCTAAGCTCGAAATGCGCTCTTTAAGGGCAAGCATTTTTTCAACATCCCGAGATTTTTTTGAAAGAAAATCAGAAATTTCTGTCACTGATGGAGGGTGGTCTAATTGTTGTTCGAGCTCCCGTTCTGCGCGAACATAAATATTGAGCTCTTTGACAATGTGAATAGGAAGGCGAATCGTTCGAGTTTGATTCATAATTGCACGTTCAATTGTTTGTCTGATCCACCATGTACCATAAGTTGAAAAGCGGAATCCTTTGGTGGGATCAAACTTTGAAATGGCATGAATGAGTCCTAAATTGCCTTCTTCAACTAAATCCAACAAATCAAGTCCACGATTTAGATAACGTCTAGCAATTTTGACAACCAATCGAAGATTCGACTCTATCATTTTATTACGAGAATAGAGACAGCCTTCTTGAGCTTTAACAGCCAAAGTAATCTCTTCTTGGCTTGATAAAAGTTTGGCCTGCCCAATTTCTCCGAGATAGAGCTCAGTTGCATCCATGTCTTTTTTTTCATCATCTTCAGCGTAATAACGATCGTGCGATCCTAAAATTGTATGTTCTTGACTGAGGACATAGCTGTCGCAGCTATTGAGATCGAAGTGAGACCAATCATGTGCCTTCATAGACGAAGCTCCTGTTGTCAAAGATTTTTTAAATCAAATTTTTAGATTTTTCTGTCACATGCTGGAGTTCTTTTAACAGATTCTCATAATAGCTTTGACCTAAAAGTTCTTGTAGTTTTTTTTGAAAATCTAGCCAAATTGGATAAGCTTTTTCAAAAACTTTTTCCCCATCTGGGCTTAAAGCATAAGGACGTGATCGTTTATCGGGAGTAGAGATTTGCAAAATCCATCCCGCTTTTTGTAGGGGTTTTAAATTTCGAGTGAGCGTGGTTCTGTCCATAACTAACAAAATTGCTAGTTGAGATAATGTTTTTGTTTTATGCCGTGCTAATCCTGCAAGGAGATTAAATTGAGTTGAGCGCAGGCCAATAGATGCTAGGGCTTGATCATATCTTTGAGAGAGTGCCCGAGAAGCTGAGCGTAGAGCAAAGCCGAGGCACGACTTATTCGGATCGAGTGATTTTATATCCATATCAACCAGCCAAAATGGCGAGGAAAAGAAGCTCTTAATATTTAGTTTAGTAACTGAATTGAAATAAACAAGAAAATTATTTAATATTCTTTGTTTTGTATTTTCAATTCTTTTTTTGATATGATTAATTTTTTTGTATTGTGCATAAATCGTATGCTAACGTAGAGACATTGATAAAAAAAAGATGAAAAATATGAAAAAGAAAATATACCGTTCGTTGTTGTTATGTGCATGCATCAGTTATGGAGCTTTAATGGCTCAAAATAATGGGTCTAGATTGTCTTATGCACTTGGCGTGAAGATAACACAACCTTTGGTACAGGAGGACTTTCCTTTAGATAAAGAATCTTTTCTGCAGGGTGTATATGATTCTTTAACGGGAGGAGGGTTAAAAATGAGCGTAGAAGAAATACATGTTGAGATTGATAATTATATGGAAGAACTTGCACAAAAACGCGATCAGCAGTTGCGCATGATTGCACAAAAAAACAAAGAAGAAGGCGATAAGCTTTTAGTAGAAAACAAGAAAAAAGTTGGAGTGGTTTCTTTGCCGAATGGGATTCAGTATGAAGTGCTATCCGAAGGAAATAAAAAAGCAGGCTCTCCGGGACCAAAAGATTTTGTGACAACGCATTATCGTGGATCTTTGGCAGATGGGTCAGAATTTGATTCGTCGTATAAAAGAGGTGAGCCGATTGATTTTGCTTTAGATCAAGTGATCCCAGGTTGGACCGCTGTCTTACAAATGATGAGCCCAGGCGACAAATGGAAGGTTGTGATTCCGTCTCACTTAGCATACGGTCCGCATAGTCCTTCAAATAAAATAGGGCCAGATAGAACTTTAATTTTTGAAATTGAGCTTCTAGATTACAAGCCTACAAAGTAAGAGATTGTAATATTTTTTGCGATGATGAAGCCCATAAACTCTCAGGGCTTCGCCATTGCATTTCTTGATTTTTGAACAAATTCAGCGCGTAATGCCAAGTGTTTTCTGATCGGTCTTGTATGATCCAGATGTGATTTTTTATCAAATATTTCGTAATGGTTTGCGTGTGCTGTTTGGGTTGCAGATGCTGTTTTTTCAAAAACTCTATGTCATATTCTGTGATTTCAGGGTACTGTTTAGCAGCATTTTTATCCGTTTCTGTGGAGATGTGTATCAGGGTGGGTAATTCTAAGTACCCTGCCAACCATTGTCCTTTTGTCTTATCTATTGCAGCAAAAAGCGCATCTTGTTTTAAAACAAAACGATGCAAATTTAGTATAATTTTATTAGGTGTATTTTTTATCTTTGTGTTTGAGGGATTTTTGTATGCACTTTGACAATTTGGTGCCAAATAGCATTTTTCACAGGCGATTTTCCGAGCTTGGCACACTTCTCTTCCTAAATCCATAAGCGCTTCATTCAGTGCCCGTGGTGAGTAATGACGCAGTATCTGTTTATAAAAATTTGTATCTTGATGCATTCGATATCTGCTTAATACTCTCTTAATATTGGCATCGATGGCCATTTCTGGTTCGTTCATGCCAATAGAAAGCAGAGCTCCTCGAGTATAAGGACCAATTCCTTGAATTTTCAATCCATTTTTGAGTGCTGTTAAAAAATCTTTTTCATTCTTGAATTTTTGGGCAATATTAAAAAGAGATCTGGCTCTGGAGTAATACCCTAACCCAACCCATAAGGCAAACAAATCTTGTTCTTTGATTTGGTGAAAGTGCTCCCATGATGGATAGCGATTTATAAAATTTATAAATTTGGGTATAACGGCAGTGACTGTTGTTTGTTGCAACATGAATTCAGAGATGAGAGTTGCATAAAGGCTTCTAGATTTTCGCCATGGTAGATGAGCGAAATGAGATTGCGACCAGTTTAAAAGTTTCTCAAAAGAGTCTAAAAGAGAAGAGTCAATCAGTAGTGGATTCGCATGTGTGTTTAGAGTATCCATATTTTTCAAAGAATAATCCATCCTCGTAACCTTCAAGATATATCGATCGAAGTGTGAGAACAATTAAGGCAAGAGAGTCGCGGTCCTCTTTGCCTCTTAGAATATTTTGAAGAACTTGGGATTTTGATATTATTAAATTATGATTCATAATCTTAAAAGTGGCGTCCCCAAGGGGATTCGAACCCCTGTTACTGCCGTGAAAGGGCAATGTCCTAGGCCACTAGACGATGGGGACTAATTTTTTTTTGGAGCCAGGCGGGATCGAACCGCCGACCTCTAGCATGCCATGCTAGCGCTCTCCCAGCTGAGCTATGACCCCGCCTTGATGTTTGTATTTAACCATATCCACATATGGCTGTCAACACTTTTTTTAAGTCTTTTCTGATTTCTTATAAATTTTTTGCAAATGATAAGAAGACGCTATTTTTTCTAGGGCAGCTTGTGCGTCTTTGCTGTAATCTGAGTCTTCAAACTGGTCAACAATATTTTGATACGCTTTTATAGCCCCTATCATTTGATGGCGCTCTTCCAAAAGCTGCGCATCTAAATAATATGAGCGTGCAATGGTATTTTTGAGTTCAGGTAGATGACGTCCTAAAGCTGTTCGATATGCACTATGAGGATATTCGTTGAAAAATTGTTTGATTGCAAAAAACGCTTCTTTATGTGGACTGATATCGCGATATGCCCTATCTATAGGGAGATATTGATACGGATATCCGATGGCTTGATAATACAGAGCAGAGCATTTGAGATAAGCAATATAATCTCGATGTGGATCATCTAAATGCTCGTACAAGAAACGCTCGCATCCTGCAAGGAGCATAGGATATTCGCCCTGATGATAGTAAGCGTCCAAAAGCATTTTTTCGACCACCACTAATGCAGGACTCAGAGGATTTTTTGACTGATAATTTTCTAAAGTTCGAATTGCTTCCGAATAACGCTGAGATTGCATTTGCATTTTGGCTTGATAAATTGTGCTTTCATAGACTTTCGTGTCTTCCCATTCTCTTTGTGAGCATCCGCTCGCAAAGAGAGCGAATGCTATCACGTATATCATTTTGTTTTTCATCTTACATTCCTTTTATCTGAGAAGAGGGTTTGAGTGCCAACATCATCTGTGGAGCATATTGCATGAAGATAACCACAAGACTCATCACTAATAAAGGGGTTGCATAATGAGATATTCCAATATCACCATTCCCGAAAGCAAATGTAGTAATAAAACTTACAAGACTAAATTGAAAAGTTCCCAATATTGCAGTCGCTAAACCCAGATCACTGTGAATATTTTTTAGGGCATATGAGAATGAAAGACCATACATGACGGCGTAACAAGGAGCCATGCTCAAGCTACAAATCGCAAAAATCTGCACAGAGACTTCAGAGAAAGTACTCATAATAAAAAGGAACAAATAGATCCCAAATAAAAAAAACAAACCATGCTTCAATGTCTGTTCGGGATTTTTAGAAAAATAAGGAGCTAATAATAATGATGATGTGACGTATATGAATGCATGAGATCCCGTCAGCCACCTATAAATCCAAGGATCTAGAGCCAAAATGGATTGAAGATAAAAGGAGCTAAAAGAAAAAAACAAAATTAACCCTAATAGCATTAACGGCTGAATCCACAAACCCTGAAAAAACACCCTGTCACAAAGAATAGTTTGTAATCTTTGTATCAGCGGTTTCGTGGTCGCCAATTTTTTTGTAGAGATGTTTTGATCTTTGTGTTTCATAAAAGCGAGATAGCAGTAACTCAAAATCACTCCTAGAATAAAGGAATATAATCCAAGAAAGATAAAAATACCCTTCCAATTACCCCAATAGAAATTGAGAACACTTCCAAGATATGGTGCAAAAATCGGAGCTGTACCACTGAGTCCAATCATTTGTGTCATCAGAGGGCCTCTTTGCGCTTCCTGTGCTGAAAGTTTCGCTAAAGACATCGCAAAAAGCTGTAGTCCGTTTGCGCCTATAGCCTGCAATAAGCGTCCACAAAGAAAAAAAGAATAGTGTTTTGCGATGGCGCAACAAAAACAGCCAACACAAAAAATCAGAACACTATATGCAAGTGTTTTACGAAGGCCAAAGCGATCAAAGATCACGCCCCAAAACATTTGACTGATGCCGCCGATGAAAAGCGGTAGCGATAAAGATAGCTGAACTTGCTGAAACGTACATTCTAAATTATCTGAAATTAATGGCATAATTGGCATATAGAGATCAACCATCAATGCACTTAATAGGCACACAGGCGCAAGCGTGACAATCAAAAACAAGTAAGAAAAATAAGAAAATGAAGTGGTGGATTTTTGTGATAAAGACATCAAAATTGAGAGTTAAAAAACAGTGATTTGATGCTAATAGATCTTTCTAAAAATAACAAGACTGAGAGGTTTTTTAGAGTTTTGCCTTGGGTCGGATTCGAACCGACACACCCATAGGGCGGAGCATTTTGAGTGCTCTGTGTCTACCTATTTCACCACCAAGGCGTTTTTGTAATTCAGACTTATTAAATTCATCTAAGCTACATGCGATATCATAACTATAAAATTATTTTTTGTAAAGTGTTCATCAAGTATTTGGTGATTTTGAGCAAAGAATTTTTTATCTTTGCTCGCCAAAGTATTTGCTTATTGAGATATCACACACGCACGATCGAATAGATCCAATCTTTCGTAAAACAAAGTGAGATCTTGAAAAGGGGCAGGTCGCAGCCCCTTTGAGTATGATTTTATTCATCATCCCAAGATAGCGCACCGCCAACTTGGTATTCTGTGACTCGAGTTTCGAAAAAGTTTTTTTCTTTTTTTAAATCAATCATCTCACTCATCCATGGGAACGGATTGACTTTTTGCTCGTATTGCTCAGGCAGTCCGATTTGCGTAAATCGTCGATTGGCAATAAATTTCACGTAGTCTTCAAACACTTGAGAATTCATACCTAAAATCCCTCTAGGCATCGTATCTCTTGCGTAAGCGCACTCAAGCTCAACTCCTTCTTTCATCATATCAATAATTTCTTTTTGAAAGGCAGCCGTCCATAAATGAGGGTTTTCAATTTTAATCTGATTGATAACATCAACACCAAAATTCACATGCATCGATTCATCTCTGAGAATATATTGGAATTGTTCAGCAGTTCCAACCATTTTATTGCGACGTCCTAAAGATAGAATTTGAGAAAATCCTACATAAAAGAAAATGCCTTCAAAAATCAAATAAAATGCAATCAGGTCTTTCAGAAGTTTTTGATCGTTTTCTAGAGTACCTGTTTGAAAAAATGGATCGGCTAAGTTCTGTGTCAAAGGTAATGCAAAAGCCGCTTTAGCATTCACAGATGGGATCTCTCTGTACATGTTGAAAATTTTCCCTTCATCCATGCCCAGGCTTTCGATAATATGCTGATACGATAGCACATGAATTGATTCTTCAAAGGCTTGTCTCAGCAAATATTGGCGACATTCTGGATTTGTAATATGTCTATAGATCGCTAAAACAATATTATTACCAACAAGAGAATCTGCTGTAGAAAAAAATCCTAACGAGCGTTCGACAATTAAGCGCTCATCATCACTGAGGCCTTGATTTCTTTTCCACAGCTCAATATCCGCCGCCATAGAAATTTCATCCGGCATCCAGTGATTAGCACAACCTCTTTTAAATTTTTCCCATGCCCAAGGGTATTTAAAAGGCACAAGTTGATTGAGATCTGCGCGGCAATTTATCATTTGCTTATCACTTACGACAATTCTGTTTTGTGTTAAATTCCAAGACAATGATGCATCCATAGATGTGGTTTTTAAATCATCGATGAGAGTTTCGTTCATGTTTTTTATCCTTTAATTTATTGGCAAGCTTCGCATTCAGGATTATCGATAGAGCACATCTTTGGTCCAGATTTTATTTCGTTTATAGGTGAAACCGCATTCAGTTTTTTATCATGAATCGTCGATTTTTCCGCATCTGTCGCACCGAGTGTTCGTAAATAATATGTTGTTTTTAGCCCTTTCACCCATGCAGACTGATAAATTTGATCAATCATTTTGCCGGATGGTTTTGCAAGATAGAGATTTAAAGATTGACTTTGATCGATCCATTTTTGACGTCTTGATCCCGCTTCGAGAAGAAACTCTGCATCAATTTCAAAAGCGGTTTTAAAGAGATTTCTAATGCTTTCAGGGATGCGATGAATTTGTCCGAGCTGTCCATCATAGTATTTGAGATCGTGAATCATAGCTGTATCCCATAAACCTTCTGCTTTCAAAGCTTCAACAAGATAGGGATTAATAACAGTAAATTCCCCAGAAAGATTCGATTTTACATATAAGTTTTGATAGCATGGCTCGATCGATTGAGAAACACCGCAAATATTTGAAATGGTTGCTGTCGGTGCAATAGCCAAGACGTTTGAGTTTCTCATTCCTAAACGCACTTTTTCACGGAGTCTATCCCAATTGAGGCTGCTTGTTTGATCCATTGTGCACTCATGCGAGCGTCGATGTTCAGAAACAAACGCTATTGAATCAATTGGAAGATGCCCTGTCGACCATAGAGAGCCTGCGAAAGAAGCATAAGAGCCGCGTTCTTGAGCTAAGTCTGCCGATGCTTCAAGAGCAAAATAGGAGATGGTCTCCATAATGCGATCTGCGAAATTGATAGCTTCAGTCGATTCATATGGGATCTGCAGAAGATATAGCGCATCTTGAAAGCCCATGAGACCTAGACCAACGGGGCGATGTTTAAAATTAGAATTTTTTGCGCTTTCAACAGAGTAATAATTAATATCAATGACGTTATCGAGCATACGGACAGCTGTTGTCACTGTCTTTTTGAGCTTTTCTTCATCGATCTGATTTTCTTGATTAAAGTGTGCTACAAGATTAATGCTAGCTAAATTACAAACCGCAATTTCTTCAGAGGACGTATTGAGAGTGATCTCTGTGCACAGATTGGAACTATGTACGACACCGGCATGTTGCTGTGGGGAGCGCAAATTGCAAGGATCTTTGAAAGTAATCCATGGATGCCCTGTTTCAAAAACCATAGCAAGAATTTTTCTCCATAAACTCTTAGCGCTTACTGTTTTTGCATTACGTAGTTGCCCATTTGAAGCTTTTTGCTCGTATTGCAGGTAAAAGTTTTCAAAGGTTTTTCCATAGGTTTCATGAAGTTCAGGTGCTTCTTCAGGAGAAAATAGAGTCCAATTCGCATCATCACGTAATCTTTGCATAAACAGGTCTGGTACCCATAGTGCTGTATTCATATCGTGAGTACGTCTTCGCTCATCACCTGTATTTTTTCTCAGCTCAATAAATTCTTCAACATCTCGATGCCAAATTTCCAAGTACGCACAAACAGCGCCCTTTCTTTTTCCACCTTGATTGACCGCAATAGCAGTATCATTCACCACTTTTAGAAAAGGAATCACGCCTTGAGAAAGACCATTTGTGCCTTTAATGTGTGCATTCATGCCTCGTACCGGAGTCCAGTCATTACCTAATCCGCCAGCAAATTTTGAAAGCATCGCATTATCACGAATTGCGTTATAAATTGAGTACAGATCATCACCCACAGTGCTGAGGAAACAGCTTGAAAGTTGTGGCCGTGTTGTTCCAGAATTAAATAATGTAGGCGTTGAGCACATCATGGAAAATGATGAGAGAATCTGATAAAAATCAATTGCTTTTTCTGTTGGATTTGTTTCTTCTAAAGACAAACCCATTGCAACGCGCATAAAAAATATTTGAGGAAGTTCATAACGTACTTTGTTATCGTGAATAAAGTATCGATCGTATAGAGTTTGCAAACCGAGG
This sequence comes from uncultured Gammaproteobacteria bacterium, assembly GCA_964395835.1. Classification (GTDB taxonomy): domain Bacteria; phylum Pseudomonadota; class Gammaproteobacteria; order Berkiellales; family Berkiellaceae; genus LLD-282. The sequence goes on along the minus strand of CAYNBJ010000001.1, from coordinate 38,287 downwards.
TATTGAAAGGATAAATCATTATTAAGTTTTAATTCTTTAGAAAGACGCTCTAGATCAAATTTTGATTTGAGCTTGTGATCTAAAATTCCCTGCTCAATGCCCTTATCGATAAATTTAACAAACGCTTCACGATAAGCACTATCATGATTTTGATGTAAATCAAGGTTGAGATGACGGAAAGATTCTTTTTTCAATTGAACAAGCAAGAGACGGGCAGCTAAATAGCTATATTGTGGCTCGGTTTCAATGAGGCTTCTCGCTGCCATAATCATGGCCTGGTATAATTCATGAATCGGCATGTGATGATATACGCTTTTTAATGTTTCTTCTGTCAATCTGGAGACATCCACAAGCGGGAGATCTTTGGTGAGAGGCAGCAGAAAAGAGCTAATGACATCCTCACTCAATGTGATATGTAAGCCATCTTCGGTTTGCGTTTGTATACCCACCAAAGAAGTTTGCAGAGAACGCTGTTCTGTGCGTTTTGCTCGATACAAAATGAAAGCTTTGGCAACTTGATGGAAGCCTTCATCCATGAGTTGATTTTCAAGAAAATCTTGAACCTTCTCAACGGAAACAGGAATGTGATATGTGGCTAAAGCTGCAACCTTTTCTTCTATTTTTGTGGTTAAAATTTCACAGATTTCATCAATACTACTACTTGTGTGTGCAAAATTTTCATTAACGGTTGCTGCAAAAGCTTTGCGAAATGCGTTAAATATACGGTTTCTGTCATAACGATCAAATGTTGCAAGGTCTCGTTTTAAAATCAATAAAGAGGATAAAGCAGATTCAAGACGTTTTTTTTCGTCGCGAGTTTTTGTGCTTATGATTTCAACCAAATCCATAAAAATCCCAATATCTAGTTGTGTTTTTTAATATTAACGACAAGATAGAGTGATTCTTGGCCAAGGTCAATTGGATAAAATGATTGTTTTTCTACTTAGCGAATTAGGTGTAATTCACGCATTCGTTTTTATATTTTATCTATCAATAACTAAGAAGGCTTTTCTACAGAGTGAAGATATATTTTTTAAAAAACCAGTTTTTTTTTGCTAATAGTCTTGATTTTCTAGGATTTTCCAGACCCCTTGGAATTATAGGGATCTGTGAGAATCGGTGTTATTGTGTATTTTGAAAACTTTGTAATTGTTGGGCAACAAAATTCCAATTAATACAGGCCCAAAATGCATCGAGATAAGCAGCTCTTTTGTTTCTGTAATCAATATAGTAAGCGTGTTCCCAGACATCACAAGTTAACAATGGGTAAAGATCGGTGCTGATAGGAGTGAGCGCATTAGATGTGGAAATAATAGAAAGTTTATGATTTTTATCAATAACAAGCCATGCCCAGCCTGATCCAAAAGTTTTGAGTGCGTACTGCGTAAATTGTTCTTTAAAATTTTCAAATGATCCGAATTGTTCAATGAATAATGTCAGTACAGAAGCGGATGGAAGATGAGTGTCTTTTGAATATGGTTGTAAACATTTCCAATAAAAATCATGATTCCAGACCTGAGCTGCATTATTGAAAACAGCACCTTGTGCTTGCAGTATGATTTGCTCTAAAGATAAATTTTGCAAGTTCACATCATCTTGAATAAAACGGACCAGATTATCGAAATAAGTTTTATGATGTTTTAAGTAATGGTATTCTATCGTTTCTTGAGATAAAAAAGGCTCTAAGGCATTCATCGCATATGGCAATTTAAAAAACTCTAGCATTTATGTGTCCTTTTAGTGAGATTCATGAGAACTATCTTTCAAATAAGCGCGCACACCGTCTGATGTTGGTTGCATTGCTTTTTTTCCTTTAGACCAATTTGCTGGACAAACCTCACCATGTTTTTGGGTATGGTCGATTGCATCAAAAAGACGCAAAATTTCATCAATATTTCGTCCTAATGGAAGATCGTTGATCATTTGTGAGCGTACAATCCCATTTTCATCAATTAGAAAACAAGCGCGTAGGGCAATTTTGGCTGCATGATGTTCAATACCATATAATGAGACAATTTGATGGCTCACATCTGCTGCTATATCGAATTGTACCGGACCAATCCCGCCTTCGTGGGGAGGTGTTTTTTTCCACGCAAGATGAGCAAATTCAGAGTCAATAGATATTGCCAAAACCTGAATGTTTTCTTTTTTAAATTCTGACATTTTTTGATCTAGCTTTAATAATTCAGAAGGGCAAACAAATGTAAAATCTAAAGGATAGAAAAAAAGCAGAGTTTTTTTATGATCGCAATATGCTTTAAAAGATTGTCCCTTAATAATCTGATTCTCTTTTGAGACGTAATTGAATAAGAACTCTGGTGCTGGATGACCGACTAAAATCATGGTGTTATTCCTCGATTGCATTAATAATATGATTGTTACATGATAGATTTTTTTCCGAAATTATTTCGGCAATTTCTCCGCTGTGATCCATATCACACCAAATATCGCAGCCACCAATGAGCTCTTGATCAATAAAGATTTGAGGAAAAGTTGGCCATTGTGACCAAGAGGGTAAATTCTGACGTATCTCTGGATGAGATAGAACATCCACATAAGAAAAATCAAGTCCATGTTTTTTAAAAACCTGATTGACTTTCATGGTAAATCCACACATAGGAGTAGAGGGCGTGCCTTTTATAAAAGCAATAATTCTATGTTTTTGTACAAGATTAGTAATAAGATTATGCACGGGATTCATAAGTATAAAAAAAAATTTTTAACAGTGAGTATCAATCTATCAATTTTTCCTTGTTCTTGTCTATAACTGGGCTATTGAGCAGGGAGGTTCTGTTTTCACTTAAGCTGCAATACAATGATTGGGACTTTTGCTCACATGCTTTATTTTATGATTTTTTAAATTATTTTTTTAGTCAGCAGGATGTAAAAATATTATTATGTGGAGTATATGCGCACATTAAAAAGATTTAAAATTTACTGCAGTACTGCACTGTGCAGCTAGAAATGAAAAAATTAAATCGTAAATTTTTTTCTTGTATAATTAAGAGTTTTATTGAAAAAGGGCGCAAATTGAATGAGTTGAAAACAAGATGTATTGATTAATAATTCTATAAGTTGTATTACCCATAAGAGAAAAATTGATATATAAATCAAAGATCCAAAAGCATCAATAATCCGATAAGAGAGTTGCGGTTGGCCTATTGCTATCATTCCAATCAGAGAAAGAGGAGCCAAGACCATAGAAAGCAACCATCTTTTAATATTTAAAGCTTGTCTCTGTGTATTGTGCCAGGGAGCATCAATCTGATGTAGAGGCGTTTTGTTTAAAAAGAAAAAAACGATTACCCCGAGACATAAAAAACCCTGAGCGATCAGAATCAGTCCGGATTTTTTTGTATAGATGACAAACCTTAATATAAAAAAAGAGCTTAGCACTCCGAGTATCCATAAAAACACAGATCCTGCTGTAGGCCAAGAGGGTTGTTGTTTTGCCCAATACGATCCCCAAAAATAGCCCCAAATAGACAAAGTTGAGAATAAATTTACGTTGTCGGTTAACATGTTTTCTGCCAACCCTAAATCAGAAAATAGCGCTATGTAAGTTCTAAAAGAGATGAAATGCCAAGAGAAGTGATTTAAGGATGCAGTGAATATAATATGGATTATCCAACCTGTTAAAAGAATGAGAGAGGAATATTTTTGTACAACTGATGAGAGTGTTTTAAAATTTTGAGTGATTCTGGCTATACCTAAATAAAAAAGGACATATAGGCAGAATGCGAGTACATCGATAGATTGCAAATCATTATACAGATGCATGTTTAATTGCAATAAAAACAATCCTATGACAATTAAAAACAAACTGAATAGACCATTAGACGTTGAGTAATAAAGTAACAGAGAGGGAAGTCTCAAAAATGGATTAGATGGCCAATATCCATAACAGCATAAAGGTGGGCGTTGATTGGCTACTCCTCTATGAATCAGCCTGAGAATAATGATTTGTATGATTAAAAACAAAAGCCCTAAAACAAAAACATTTTCCCGATCAAAAAAGTTTTTTAGCATCGCATCCGGTTGAAGAATAGAGAGGCTAATAATATAAGAAAAAGATGAGCCTAAGCCGCAATAAAAATCAGAAATTTTTGCTCTATGCTGAGCGATGGCTGGAGAATCTGCGTGAGAAAAAAATGCTATTTCTGACATAAAGTAGCATGTACAACTGATCAAGCCAAAAAATGCAGACAATTCTGGCCATAAATAGCGATCTTGAGCGTAAAAAGAAATCAGCCACATGAAGCTGATCGCAAAAAAAGGCGTAACTTTTTGTAACCAGCCTTTTTTTCGATGAAAAGAGAATTTTCCAGCTAACATGCTTACCCGATCGCATTGAGAGATTGTTTCATTTGAGCTGTATCTGGTGCAAAATTTAAAGCTTCAAGGAGATTTTGATTTTGTGAGACCATCGCAGCTAGTAATGCCTCCATGTGTTCATTTTGACGATAAATTTGAAAATCCATCAATAATCGAGATGCTTCTATTAAAACGATTTCTCGTAAGAGCGCTTCATTTGAAGCGACATTTATTTCTGTCAACCATGCATTTGAAGTGAGCATGCGATTGTTAGCCATATTGTATAGAAATTGAAATGTTGATAGAGAGCCGCCTGCTCCAGATGATGCATTTTGATCAGGATTTGTACTTTGTACTCTTCTATTTTTAATTTCATTTAAGACATATTGGGATAAACCTCTATAAGATTTATCAACGATGTTTTTTGCAATTTGTATAGTGTCGGTTGTATCTGCAGTGAAAACGCCAGGGGTATAAGGATCGGGTTTAAAGGGTACAATGTTTTTGGGATACGGATCGGTAATATTTTGTATAAAATCTTTGGCTCTCGAGTAACTAGAGCTTGAAGATAAATATCCTGGCTCTGCTAAAAGAGATTCAGGATTCATATCTCCATTTGGACTAGTGGATGCCATTCCTGATGGAGAGAACACTCCAGATGCTGTAGAAGAGAGAATGACTTCGCAGACATCTTGATACTCCTCAGGGCAGTAGTAGTAAAAATGCTTGAAGACCATATCCTGGACAGAAGATGTGTGAATTAAATTATCATACAGACTTTTGCCTGTTTGGAAAATACGCCCGTTTCTCGGTAAAGAGTGTGCTGTGCCAGGATAAATTGGCATATCTACCTGTTCAGGATTAATAAAAGAAGGTGCAAGAAATTCTTTGTAGAAGTAAAGATTATTTGTATAAATATAGTTTTTTTCTACAAGTTGAGATAGGCCTGAGTAGCTGCTGTAAAATGTAAATGGTTGTAGCAACATGTAATTTTTTCTAGCTATCGCGTAAATAGATGTGTAATAGGATTGAGATGGCGGAGACATATAAAAGAGATAAGCATCTTTTTCCGATTTTCTGAGTTCTTGAAGTTTCCAGTAATTGAAGAGATCGTCCAGCCATAAAATTCTTTGCTCTGTAGGCTGATAAGAAGAGGTCGGTGCACGTGAGGTTGCTTCAATCACACTACTATTGATAATTTGAAGCTGAGCAGCCAAATCAGCCATAGTAGCACCACCACTATCTGCTACAGAATCGGAATATATGAAGGCCGGAATGATTGCAAAAAAACATAGAAAAATCATAATGGTGCTTCCTTTAATTTTAAGAGGCAGGATCTGTAATTGAGAGGCCGCTTAAACCCTCTGATGTAAATAAAGAAGAGGTCAGATCTGGGATGATTTCAGACCCACAGAGTGTGAGGCGTGAGTTTAAATGATTATCAAAAGGTAATCTTTGAGCTAATGCAAGCTCTGGATATAAACTTTGAGTAGACAGTGATTTTGCTTGAGTAATATGATCAGTCACTAAGTCTGGATTGTCGGATTTAATGACCATTGATGAAATTTGTTCAGGATCTAAAAGTGCGTGAAGCCAAGCACTAAATAAAAAGAAAAAAAACGGCCAAGATCGATTATGGTTCATAAAGATTTCTCACATTTTTTCAATAAAGACAGCCTTTCTTGCGAAAAGATTCTAGAACATAATTGCATGCGCTCAAAAACAGAGTTGCGACGTAGAAATATTTTTGCAGGACTTTGTGCGCCATCTGTTTGAGTATCTGCCCAGCTTAACAGCTTTGCAATATATCCAGATTTTTTCATTTCTAGGGTTTGCATAATTTTGAGAGCCTGTGAAAATTTGATCGTTGTGAGCAAAGTGACAATTTTTTCAGGACTAATTAAATCGAAATCTAAATTATTGTCAAGCAAATCACCAATATCAGAGATTTTTTGCTGGATTTCTGGGCTATCTTCTATCCATGTTTCGGATTCCTCAATAGAACAGACAATTCTAAAAAGAATTTTAGGATCGTATTCATACCAAAAAGAATATACAGATGCAGATGCAAGATCAGGCATAACAATTACAATATACTGTCTTAGTGAATCAGAATATACTAAAAGAGTGCTTTGGACAAATTCATCACTTTGGTGAATATCTTTTTAGATTTTGCTACCCTAATGAGAGTCATAATTTCATTTCTTCAGAATGACCTTTCGTAAGAGATGCGTATTTGCACAGGAGACATAAAATGGGAATTTGGTCAGGTATTAAAAAAGGCCTCGATTTTGTTTTCTATATTCGTCCTAAACAGTGGTTTAACTGGGATTTTATGAAATCGAGCACGTCAGAGACAATCGAAATTGTTAAAAATATTTATCGTGCGCCACAAAAAGGTTCAACTGAGACATTTTTCCAAGCTATTGAGAGACATCGACTCAGTGTGCAAGATTTGCACAATTTACGTTCACGATTTTTTTACATTAGTCTTTTTTTCTTTGTTCTAGCAATCGGCATGTCTATCTATGCTCTAACAGGGTTTTTAGAAGAAAATTATCTGCAATTTTTAGGGTCAGCGAGTTTGGTGTTTTTTCTACTGGCCCAATCTTTTAGATATCATTTTTGGTATTTTCAAATTGTTCAAAAAAGATTAGGTTGTTCTTTTCGTGAATGGTTCAATTTTTTAATCTCATGAATTTTTTTTTGAAAACTTTTCTTTTCTTTTTTTTGAGCTTGATTTTTTCAACAGCTTATGCAGAAAGCTCTTCGACTGCTCTTATTTTTGATGTTTTGCCATCAGATTTAAGCCTCAGTTTTATATATTATCTTTTTGGTCCGATCACAGAAGTCGCACCGGGTTTAATGATTCCCAATTCTGTGACGACTGTAATGAAAAATTTTATTTCTATTGCTGCATCTTTAACCTTTGTAATAATTGGTTTTGTGAGCATTCAGGCTGCTTTTACAGGTGCTGCGCATGGTGATTTCCTGGGAGAAAAAATTTCATTTTTAGATTCTGGCATGAAAATTGGAGGCGGTATGATGCTGCTTATCCCAAATCATCATGGATATAGCGCTATTCAATATTTTTTTATGTGGATGATTCTTAATGGTATTGGTTTGGCGAATCATCTTTGGGCAGCTGTGATTAATAATTATTCTATGGGCAACACATTGACTACGCAACACATGCCAGATGCTGCTTCTAAAGTGGAAGATGTGTCTAAAAGCCTGATGAATGCTGCTCTAGCAATTGCTTTTTTACAGAAAGAAAACCCAGATAGTCAAATTTTAGCGATTCCCTATGCAAAAAATGGCTCGAATACTAGTGTCTATATCTGCGATCAAAATATTGTTGGAAATCAGCCTTGTAATGCAAAAAACTCTATTATTGAATATCCAGTAAAAGATTTAGGTGATAAGACACCCACTACAACGGAAATACTGACGACAGAAAGTTTATCTATCTTGTTATATGGTGTCGTTGACGAAATGATAAAAGATGGGTTGATTAGCTATGCTTTGACGTACGATCTCTCAGTTGCTGCGCCCTCAGTCCACGATCTCACAACTTTTTTCGGACAGGATTATTGCACATTTACAATCGGAATGTACGAGCAAAAAATACAGTCTCTCTTAGAACCTTTCGCGAAAAAGAGCTCAGAGACCGAAAAAATTCTAGAAGATATGATCTCATCAGGATGGATGAGTGCAGCATATTATTATTGGGATCTTAATTCAGGTAGTGGATCAAAGCCCGCAGCAGAGGAGATCCTGGCAGAGATGGCTGCGAATGCATCGACCGTTGTGAGTGCTTCTATTTTCGGAGGGAAAAGCCTGGATCCCAATATTTATTCGAATTTATATGCTTCTGCACAACCAAATATTGCTGCATATATTTCAAATTTGTATACAGTAAAAAACACTTCACCGTCTCATAGCAGCTCATATAATAACATCATCACTTCTGTACAATCTGCAGGTTTAGATAAAATGTTTGCTTTGAGTGGCTCGAATTTTTTACTGAAAGCATTTATTACAGATGATATGGATTTTTATAAACTGGATTATAATTTCACGATTGATCGTTTTTCAGCGTTTATGCAATCAAACTATAAAGTTGTTGTCGCTATTTTAGAATGTATTGTGACGATGATTCTTTTCATGTTTGTATTTGCAATATCTGCAGGTGTTTTGCGCGGGCAGTTTCCTTTTTTCTATATGTTTATGTTTTGCTGTATATCTTTATTTGTATTATTAATTCCTTTCCTATCCTCAATTATGACCACGGCACTTATGGGGTGCGTTTATGTTTCCGCTGTTCCTGGATTAATTTTTGGAGCTGCTGCTTTTGCTTGGATGTTAAAAGTCATTGAAGCGATTATTAGCGCACCATTAATTGCAATGCTTATGGTGATTCCTCAGGAGGATTCTGAGAGAAATATAGAGCATGTTTTTATGCAGCTGTTAGTTGTGACTTTACGCCCCTCTCTGATGATTTTAGGTTTTGTTGCTGCATCAAAAATTGTACAACTTGCTATCATGTTTGTTGGGGGGGCTTTTAATCAGATCGGTCAGCAATTAATGCCTATTGTTGCAAATGGTGGGGGAGGAATTGTTTTTCTTATGCTTGTGTATGAACTAACAGCGATGACTACAATTGCTGTGATTACCCGCTCATTTAATATTATTAATTTACTCCCTGAAACAATTTTTTCTTCAATAGGAGTGCATTCAAATGATCAAGAGGCTGATGCTTTAATTTCTCAATTTGAGCAGGCAGGTCAAAAAGGCGCAGATGCCATGTCAAATACATTGAATATCATGAACGGTATTTCAAAATCTTTGTTAGGACTGGCTAAAAAACTGCATCAGGGTGATAAATGATGATCTCTATGAAAAAATCGAGTTCTGTGGCTGATATTTTGAAAATTATACTTTTTTTTATGTTATGCCTCGGTAGCGCTCATGCATCTGATTCAAATTTCTTTGATATTCAATATCCCAATCAAGATCTTTCAATCACATATTTAAATTTTTTGTTTGGACCTCTCGGAACGATAGGCCTCTATCTCAATCCTAATAGTCTATACCTTTTAGTTGTAAAGATTTTAATCTTTCCAATTTTATTAGCATCTCTTTTAGGGGGGTGGGTGACTTTTACAGGTACTTTAAAAACAGCTCAAGAAGGGAAATTTTTAGGAGAAAAATTAAGCAGTACTTCAGCAGTGTTTCGTGGTTTTGTTGGAATGATGCTGCTCACTCCTGATTATACGGGTTATGCATATATTCAAAAACTTTTAATGATGATTCTCATTTTTGGAGTAGGACTAGCGAATACATTATGGGGCAGAGTGCTGGATTTTTATGCAAGTGGGCAATCATTAAGTTCAAAAGTGACGTATACCCCAGGAGATCAGGCTGTTGCACAAAATCTTATCTCACATGCAGTCTTAGTAGAGTATCTTTCTAAAGCCGGATTAATATTGCAAGCAAGTGCGATCAGTGATGCGTATTCAAACAAATATGTCCAGATTTCTATTGATGAGCAGCCAGGTTACACCGATCCTGGACCTTTAAACATTTTTCAGACAACTTCACAAGATGGTTTGAATAGTGAAATTATCGACGGTGTCGATTCTTTAATGCAGGGTTTCCGTTCACAATCATTCGTGAATCTCCTTGTGCAATGGTTGATAGAACACCCTTCAGAAGCAATGAGCAGCGATATCATTAATAATTTGTATTCTGATGCCGGTATTTCTAATCAAGATTTAAATGCCTGGATGATGAATAATTATATGAACACTCATACAATGTTGGCGATCATCGATCCTCAAAGTGAGAGTGTTATTGATGGTTATCGTCAAAAAGGATGGATCACTGCAGGCGCTTTATATTGGACCTTGGCTCAAAGTTCTGGCAGTTCAAAAAGTTATGCAGATAATTTGAATCCAGCAACTGAAATTTCTATACCAACCGGATCGACGACAAATTTACAAGATTGGTTGAAAAAAATCTCAGCAAATATGTTTGAGAATAATCCAGCTTTATCTACAAGTATTGCAAATATACAAATTACAGTTTCTGGATATGGCCTCGATCCTGAAAATGGAATTGCACCTCCGCAAAATGCTATTGAAAGTACAATCACATCTATTCCTTTATCTTTTAATTCACTAAAAGATACATTTGATAAAGCGATTCGTGGTGAAGATCCAATCATTAATTTTGTTCAAGATTGTCAGCGTACATTAAAAGGAATTTTGATCTTCATGGTTACAACAGTGGTTTTGATTGGTGCTTTTTCTTTTATTGCCGCAATGCGATGGCAGTTGCCCTTTGTTCATCAAACATTTTATTTTGTGAGCACATTACTTCTGATGATTGTATCTTTTGCTTTTATTTTTTTACCACCTTCAGCAATGGGGGGATATTTTTTGCCATTAATACCACTTTTAATTTTTAGTGGTGGTGTGTTGGCATGGTATTTGAAAGTCATCGAAGCGATGATTGCTATTCCTTTTGTTGCTGTTGCTTTAGTAGAGCCGACGCAAGATGATTTTGGAAGAGCTGAAGCTTCATTATTGTTGACATTGCATGTTTTTTTGAAGCCATCGTTGATGCTCATTGGATTTATATTAGGAGGCAGGTTGTCTACTATCGCAATCTCTTTATTCACTTTGCCTTTTAATGCGTATATTACTTATAAAAATTTCACTATTTTCTCTTCAGTATTTTATTTTGATAGGTTGCTTCTTTTTATCATGCTGAATAACGTTGTTGTTTATATGATTATTGCTCTTGTAAATCGTTCTTTTTCTTTAATTTATAAAATTCCGGATCAGGTTTTTAACTGGATTGGACATCGAGGAGGACATGAATCTGATGTTGCAAGTATGGTTTCAGAAGCCAAGACAGGTGCAGAACAGGGGATAGAAATGATGACACAAATATTTAATATTGGTAAGGCTGTGGGAAATGTGGCACTGGATTCTATGAAGGCTATCAAAGAAGGACAAAAAACATGAAAGTACGGTTGAACATAAGCTGGATTTGGGCTTTTTTGATGGTGACATCAGTCTCGGCTTCTTCATCAGAGATAGCTTTTGCTGCAGTGACTCCAAATGACCCCTCTTATCAATATCTCACTTTTTTGTTTGGCACTGTTTCTCCGGATTTGACCTGTTACAATCAAGCTTGTTCTGTCCTTACACCACAGCTTTTTGCAATATTGAACCAAGGTCTTCTTGCTGTCGCATCATTAGTGATGACCTATGTTCTTCTGATCTCTATCGCATCAAGTGCCCATGAAGGTGAATTTATGGGCAAAAAAGGGAGTTCTCTATGGGTTCCTGTGCGAATTAGTGCTGGAATTGGATTTTTGATTCCTACCAGTACAGGATACTCTGCCTTACAGGGATTTCTGATGAAAATGATTTTGATCGGAGTGAGTATTGGGAATTCTTTATATAGCACGGTTGGAAATTATGTCACTGTTAACGATCGTTCCTTTGCAAAAGAATTTAGCGGTTCAGCGGGATCAGCAATGTTATTGACCGATCTTATTTCTTTATCAAATAATATATTTAATCATGAACTGTGTTATGCATGCTATACCTTGGAGCAGCCATTTACTCAAGATTTAGCTGATTTGGGACTCTTGCCGACCAATACCATGAATAATGGTCCAGCACCTTTAAATTGTAATTCTAAACAAACCTCATTCATGGGATATGAATACACAGTTGATCAGGCTACTTTTAATACGGGTTGTTCTTTTACCCCACCTACTGAGGATTTGTGCGGTAGTTGGCGATATTATTATGCTTCTAACGATCCGGATATCGAAGGAACTCAGGCAGCTCTTGAGGGCTTAACATTAAATTTGCGCAATGCTGCCAATATATTAGCCACTCAGTGGTATTCTATGCCAGCAGGTCAAACTGAAAATTTTTATATGAGTGACGCCTCTGAAGTGACATCAGAAAAAAATTTGATACAGCAAACTGTGTTATCGGGTTTAACGTCTTTTATTTCATCTAAATCTCAGGCAAAAGCAGATGAGACAACTTCTGTTTTTGAGGGATATTGGATAAATTTTCCTTTGGAGTTTTACAACTGGATTGGAAAAGGTACTTCAAGTATTGGATCTTTGGGATCGGTCAAAGATGAAATGGGCGATGCAATGGATGAGGGCATTAATGATGGCTCCGAAAAATATAAAAATCTTAAAGCAAAGCTTAAAACATATAATTTTTTTGATACAGGAGAAATTTTTGAGGCCTCTGGAACAAACACAAATGCCATGAAAATAAAAAGACCAGATGGGCTCATGGGCCCATCGTTAGCAATGTATACAGTGATGCAGGATATGTTGATTGGTGATTCTGAACCGTTAATTTCATTAGCTATTTTCGGGCAGTTTTTATTAAAATTGAGTATTGCTAGTATTGTGACATCTATTTTAATCGGTATGGCGATGGTGACAGCAAGTGCAGTATGCTCTTCCTTTGTACCGAATTGGTCATATGGTGTTACGACAGCGATTGTGAGTTTTTTCGCAACTTTATTTTTAGCATTTGGCTTTCTGATTCCTATGGGTGTTGTGTTAGGTGTGTATTTGCCTTTAATCCCAGGCATGACTTACTGCTCAGGCGTTGTCATTTGGTTTTTAATGGTCATTGAAACAATGATTGCAGGTCCGATTATTGCCTTAGGATTAATGTCTCCCGGGCAGGAGTCTTTGGGAAAAGCGCAGCCTGCGTTATTGATGACTCTGAATGTGATTATTCGCCCCGGTTTAATGGTGATCGGTATGGTTTTAGGTGCAAAAATGTTTAATCTTTTTTCCGTTTATTTTACAAACATTATGATGTCTGGTTTTGCTTTTATAGCAAAAAAAGCAGGCTTTAATGGCTTTTTCGAAGTGATATTTATCATGTTTTGGTTTTTTTATGCTTTTTCAATTGTAGGTGTGGCACAGCGCTGTTATGCGTTAATTTATATATTGCCAGATAAGGCGATTAATTGGGTTGGCGGTCAGGGTGGAAGCTCTCGTGAGATTCAAGAAGATCTTGGTGCAATGCGTCAGGCTGCAGAAAAAGGAGGCGATAGCATGAAGACACAAACTGAAACCTTCTCAAGTGGTGTTCAAAGAGTGAACGAATCTGTTATTGCAGCTCAAGAGCAAGCACAGAAGAAAAACGGATAACGGAGATAAGAATGATGCGATCTTGGTGCTCAAAACATGCTCCGAAATTTTTCTTATTCTTTTTAATGGCTTATTGGGGAGCTGTTTTTGCAGAAACAGTTGTAGAGTACAGTCAGCAAAATACTGATTCAGCTACTGAAAGTTCTATAACAAATAGAAAATTCCCATTGGTGATTAAGCCTAGTAGCACAGATCAAACCTCTAATCGCAAAGCTTATCAGATTTTCGCATATCTTTTTGGCACTATGGATCCGACAAATACAGATCAAGCGATTGTTTGTGTGCCTAATGGAAAAACATTGACTTGTAACACCCTACTTGGGACTTTATTCGGAATTTTTAATAGCGGTGTGCTTATTATTGCGGCAGTGATGATGGGCTATGTTATTTTTAATTCTACACTTTCCGATGCTTCTCAAGGACTGGCTGCAGGACATAAGTATGGGCATCATATTATCCCTTTACGTTCGGCGTTAGGTCTTTCTTTTTTAATCCCTACAAAAACAGGCTACTGTGCTGCTCAAATTGTTCTTGCAAAAATTTTACTTCTAGGGTCGAGCGCAGGAACGATTTTATGGCAATATCTCTATCAGTATTATCAAGCTACAGGGGAACCTATAGGATCGGGCGGACTGACATTTGATACATCTAAAAATGAATCACTGTCTAAGACCGATCAAGTTGCGAAAGATTTTATACAAAAATATGCCAAGCTTTCATTGTGTAATGCTTATGTTAATAACACCCCACCAGGCTCTCCGCCTTTATATCCAACAAATGGGCCGACAGAAAATGAAATTTTTGTGTCTGAGTTTTCAAGCATCAATGACGTTTCCTATAAAATTGAGACGGGTGTGGCGGGAATTGATAATTCCTATATTTATTCGACTGCGCATTGCCCTTGTGGAGAAATTTCTTTTGGACCATCAAATCAAACCTATACACAAGTTTTAGAAAATTATTCTACTATTCTTGATAGTGTCTCTTATAGCTTTATTGGAGATTTTAATAGCGCAACCAAAACGGTTAACGATCCATCAATCTATGAGACACAGTATACGACAATAAAAAATTTACTAAAAACGGATCTGGCTCTAGCAGCAAAATCGATTGAGAACTCAACGAGCTCAACCACAACCTTAACTGCAGATCAGGCCTCTGAATGGTTCGATATACCATCTTATTTTTTTTCTATGCTGAAAAAAGGATCGCCAGATTATGCATTTAATCTCGCTGTAACTTTATCTAAAAATCCACCATCGCTGCCAACAGATCAGGAATTGAATACAGTTACAAATTTTTCAAATGATGTGCCGATGTCTTCAGGAACTAATTTAAAAGTAGCCTTTTATGGAAATAAAGGGGCAACTGCGAATTTTCAATCGATTTTGCGGGAGATGTTTAATGCAACAGAAAAACATGGAGATGCACTCTTGGGTCTGGCAGGCGCCGGAATTAAGTGCTTAGTTCTTGCTTTTGACTTATTAATCGTAGCTTTTATTTTTTCTTTTTTAATTGTTACATTGACGGGTGTCTCTTCTGATTTCTCCAGTGTAACGACCTTCGGAGTAACCACCGCGATTATTGGTCTATTGATTGCATTAATTCAAGCAGTGTCATTTCTCATCCCAATCGGAAGTGTTTTTGGTATTGGGTTACCTATGATTCCTTTGATGTCTTATACAGCCGCTATTATGAGTTGGATTTTTTTCTCTTTTTTGATGATTGCGGGTGCGCCGATTATTTGCATCGGAATGATTTCTCATGGAGATGGATTAGGTAAGTCTGGGCCTGTTCTTTTGATGGTGATTAATTTGTTTATGCGCCCTTGTCTTCATGTGATTGGACTTGTTGCCGGAGCAAAATTGTTCAATATATTTTATTTGTTTTTTACCCAATCTTATATTATTGCTATTAATGATATTTTAGGAAAGATAGGGATAGATGATTCTACTTTGATGTCGATTACATCAATTATTTTTTTGTATGTGTATACTTTTTTCCTTTCAGCAGCCTGTTCTCGGTGTTATGGCCTTATTTCAATATTACCTGATAAGTTTTTAACATGGGTAGGCGGGGCTGCAATTTCTGTTTCTGATACTGCGCAAATTGCTCAAGCCTCAAAACACTCGTTGCAAACTGCATCACAAAATACACAGAGGCATTTTCAAGAATTTATGCGAGGCACACAACGCTCTTTAGATGAGCAAGTGCAACAAGCACGTAAAAAATATGATGATAAAGACTACGCTGGTCCTAAGCCTCTTTCCGATCTGATACCAAAAAGCTTTTTATCAGGAGTGAGCTATTTGGGTGAAGCAACAGGAGTGAAATGGGCTATGGATAAAACAGGCCTCACTTGGGCTGCGTCTCAGATTGGTAAAGGTGCTGTGATTGCTGGTGAGACAATATCTGAAATAGGTGATTATATTGCGCCATCTCAGATCGTGAACGCTGCAAAAAAACAAGAAAAAACCTATATAGATCGAGCTGCCGATTATAAGTTATCTGTTGATAAAGGAGAGACGGTGTCTTGGGGTATCGATAGAAGTCAGACTATCGCGGACTTTGTGAATAAAACAAATGCGGAGAATCCTTTTTCACAAACACTTTCAAATATTTATCATGTTACAGGTGGTCTAGCCTTAACTGTGGGTGGTATTTTTTATGCAACAGGTAGTGCTGTATATCATGGGGTTGGAGCCCTTGCTGGATTAGCTACAAGTTACAAACAGACGAGTGATCAGTCATATACCCGTTATCACTTAGAAAAAATGAACATAAATGTGCGAGGTGGACTAAATTTGAGCGCTGCAGGTGCAGCTCATGTCATAAGTAGCGTGTCGGATTGGAAACTCTCTTATACACCGGGGAAATTAACCTTGGAAGAAAGAGCATTACAGCAGGTATCCTCCATCTGGAGCTTTGCATCCAGAGGAAAACAACATATTGGATCGAATTCTGTTGGTCAAACTTCTTCATCTTCTACGACAGCTGCATCTTCTACGACAGCTGCATCTTCTACGACAGCTGC
>CAYNBJ010000001.1:0-21622 GCA_964395835.1 uncultured Gammaproteobacteria bacterium | reverse complement strand
CATCTTCTACGACAGCTGCATCTTCTACGACAGCTGCATCTTCTACGACAGCTGCGTCTTCCTCGACAGCTGCGTCTTCCTCGACAGCTGCGTCTTCCTCGACAGCTGCGTCTCCAGATTCGGCTCAGGCTCCAGCTACAGACCGGTCTTCAAGTGTATCTGATGTTGTAAATCGTAGTGTAGATCCTGAAGATTAATAGTTAGAAAAGAGATATTGCGTTAAAATGCTATAAGGATAGCCTGCATATACTCGATGATCGGAATAGTCATTTTGTATGAAACCTATAGCGATATTGTTAACAAATTGAGATATTTGGGATAAAACAATTTTTAATTTTAAAAAATCTATTTTCATCGATATAAAAAATAGTTATGATATTGCATTTTTGAAATGATATGCGGATACAGGAGCATATTTTTATGCTGGTCAATGAAAAACAAAAAAAGAATGCTGTTTCTAACTTTTTTGGGACAAGTGTTAATAGCAAATCTGACTTTTTGCAAGCAGCTGTTTTAGGCGATTATGATGAGATGATGTTTTTGCTAGAAAAGTATGAATCAGATTGTCTTGATGCAAAAGATGAAAATGGCAATAATGCGCTTATGATCGCTGTAAAGGAAGGTCATTTAGAAATTGTTCAACATTTAATTGAGCATCAATACTTTGATCTCAGTTCGCAAACTTTTGATGTGCATAATGCGCTGATGTATGCTCTGAAAAACGATGCTTTAAATGTAGCTGTTTATCTTGTCATGTTCGATCTCAAAGTGATTGATCGAAATGCGCAAGATTTTGAAGCATATCGTTCTCTTGAAGTGTTCTTAAAAAATGGCACTGTGTTGAGCTTATGTATGCTTTTAGAGCAGTTTAAAAATAATGAAACTTTATCTTATAATTTAATATTCAATAAAAATACTGATGATTTTTTTTCCCAGAGTCAAGATTACTCTAAGATTAAGACATCATTTTTCTCTTCGCAATCAAAGACCATGCTTATGATAGCTGCTGAGTGTGGGAATCTAGATGCAGTGAAATATTTTTTAAATCATGGCACTGATCTCAATGATACAGATAGTCACGGCAAGACTGCTCTGATCTATGCGGTTCAAAACGAATATATTGATATTGCAATGCATCTACTAGAGCAGCCAAATATCGATCTTACTATCGCTGATGACGAAGGCATGAATGCGCTCATGTGGACAGTGAAAATAGAATGTTTAAAGCTGTTATGTGTTTTTTTTAACAAAGGATTTTCCAATAATGTATGTGATCAGACTATAGAGTATTTGTCTAAGCAAGGTGACGGTGAGAAGATCAAAAATTTATTAAATGCCATGACGATATATAAACAAAATGCTGCTTCTCATTCATTGCAGATTGCTGTGTTGTGTGGTTGGATTGAATTTTTGGAAGTCAGTCTTTCTGTAGGAAAAAAATATCGAAAAAAAATGTTAAAGCTGAAAGATGCTGACGCACAGACAGCGCTTAGGCTTGCAGCACAAAAAGGTGATTTGAATATCGTAAAATTTCTTTTATCTAAAAGCAAATACACATTATATAGAAAAAATGCTGCAGGGCAGGATGCATTCATGATTGCAGCAGGAGCAGGCCACTTCGAGATCGTGACCTATCTGGTTGAAACAGGATTAATCGATTTAGATGATACAGATCAGAACGAACAGAATGCACTCATGATTGCAGCAGGAGCAGGCCACTTGAAGATCGTGACCTATCTATCGCCTCAATGTTCAATATTTTTAAATGATAGAGATGCAAACAAGCAGAATGTTTTAATGATTGCAGCAAGAGCAGGCCACTTGGAGATCGTGACTTATCTGTGGTTTCGATGTTCGAGATTTTTAGATGAGAGAGATTCAAACAAGCAGAATGTTTTAATGATTGCAGCAAGAGCAGGCCACTTGAAGATCGTGACCCATCTGGTGGAAAAACAATTGATCTCTGTAGCTCATCTAGATGCAAATAGGCAGAATGTTTTAATGATTGCAGCAGGAGCAGGTCACTTGGAGATCGTGACCCATCTGGTGGAAAAACAATCGATCTGTGTAGCTCATGTAGATGCAAATAGGCAGAATGTTTTAATGATTGCAGCACGAGCAGGTCACTTGGAGATCGTGACCCATCTGGTGGAAAAACAATCGATCTCTGTAGCTCATGTAGATGCAAACAAGCAGAATGCACTCATGATTGCAGCAGGAGCAGGTCACTTGGAGATCGTGACCTATCTGGTGGAAAAACAATCGATCTCTGTAGCTCATGTAGATGCAAACAAGCAGAATGCACTCATGATTGCAGCAGGAGCAGGACACTTGGAGATCGTGACCTATCTGGTTGAAACAGGCTCAATCGCTTTAGATGATAAAGATCAGAACGAACAGAATGCACTCATGATTGCAGCAGGAGCAGGCCACTTGCAGATCGTGACCTATCTATTGCCTCAATGTTCAATATTTTTAGATGATAGAGATGCAAACAAGCAGAATGTTTTAATGATTGCAGCAGGAGCGGGTCACTTGGAGATCGTGACTTATCTGGTGGAAAACCAATTGATCTCTGTAGCTCATGTAGATGCAAACAAGCAGAATGTTTTAATGATTGCAGTAGGTGCAAGATGCTTAAAGATTGTGCAGCTTCTTATACAAAAAGAGCCTAAGTTGCTAGCTTATGAAGATGACGCAGGGAATACAGCTGAATCCATTGCAAGAAATACAGGAGCTATAGCGATTTGGAGTTACCTTGACGATAAACGCAACGAGTATTATGAAAGAATAGATGCAAAAGGCCGGAATGATTTAATACTTGCAGCAGAAACCGGCGATTTGGAGATGGTAAAGTTTTTGAGACTCATCGATATCTCTCTAAGCAGTACTGACAGACAAGGGCAGACGGCCTTAATGCGTGCTGTACGCGGTGGGCATTTACATATTGTGCAATATATTCTTCACACAGAAAGAAAGAGATTATACGATCGAGATAAAACTGGACGAACCTCTTTAATGATGGCATTACAAACCGGACAGAAAGCAATCACACAATATATTTGTGATGTGCATGTGAAATATTTAAATAATCTTAATGCGCAAGAACCTTTAAATGATTTAATGGTTGCGGTACAACAAAAAGATATGAACAGAGTTCGCGAACTTGTGGATGTTGGTGGTGATGAGATTTTAGAACATAAAGATGATTATGGGCTGAACGCTCTAATGCTCGCGGTAGTTTTGGAATACGAGAACATAGTAAATTTTTTTGTTACTGAAACAAAGATCTGTTTAGGCCATAGAGATAAGTATGGTTGGAATGCTTTAATGTTTGCGGCAGCGGGAGGGAACTTAGAGATAGTAAAGATTCTGCTGCATTACACACAGACGGTCTTTATGCACGATGAAAAGAATCCTTTCATGATAGCAGCACAAGCAGGGCATTTAGAGATAGTGCAGCATTTTGTATCTATTATGTCTCGTATTTGTATAAAAATCAAAGATGAAAATGGACAGACAGCATTCATGCTTGCAGCGCAAGAAGGACATTTAGAGACAGTGCGATATCTTGCAAAATTGAAGTCTCACGGTCTTAAAACCAAAGACAAAAACGGACAAACAGCATTAATGCTTGCAGCGCAAGAAGGGCATTTAGAGACGGTGCAGCATCTTGCGCAATTTCCTGATGCCATGTTTACAAAAGACAACCGGAATCGGAATGCGTTAACGCTTGCGGTACAAGAGCGGCACTCAGAAATCGCGCAGTATTTGCTCCAAAACAGTGTGCAATATTTAGAACATATAGCTATCGATGGACAGACAGCATTAATGCTTGCAGCAAAAGCGGGAGATTATCAGATAGTGAAGTTTCTTGTGGAGACAAGGTCTGATAGTGTAAAAGAGAGAGACAAAAACGGACAGACAGCATTAATGTATGCAGCAAAAGAGGGACACGATCTGATAGTGCATTTTTTTTGGGAATTGAATCCCGATCTTATGTGTATAAAAGATAACCAAGGGCAGACACCTTTAACGCTATTAAAAAAAGCAAGAAATGCATGGGCGTATCATTTTTGTGTAAAAAAGATGCTCTCTTTAAAGGCTCAAGCTAAGAATACAATCGAGACGAATTTGTTGATTGCTGTGCGAGCAGGTCAACTCGATATAGTAGATTATCTAGTAGGTGATTCTCACTCCCTCGATAGAAGTATTAGAGAGAGGAGGGAAGCGACTGAAGCATTAAGGCTTGCAATACAAGTAGGGCAATCAGAGATAGTGCAGTATTTTCTGCTGCGAATGCCTTATGCGGCGCAAATCAAAGAGGAAAATGGATGGACAATCCTCATGCTTGCAGCCAAAGCGGGAGACCGTAGCATAGTGGAGAGTATTGTGTCTGCAATGCCTGAGAGTGTAAAAGAGATTGATAATCAAGGGCGGAATGCATTGATGATTGCGGCACAGGCAGGGTACTTAGAGATAGTGCAGTATTTTTTGAAGTGCATGTCTCGAGTTGATGTAAAAAACCAAGACGAAAACGGACAGACAGCACTCATGCTTGCGGCGCAATCAGGGTACTTAGAGATAGTGCAGTGTCTTACCGAATCACATTCTGATCTGATGCTCATAAAAGATAACCAGGGGCAGATAGCTTTAATGTGTGCAGTCAAAGCAGGGTACTTTTCTATCATTCAGTATCTTGTGCAATCATTACCAGAGAGTATTCAAACTCAAGATAAAAATAGACAAACTGTTGTAATGCTGGCTTTGCTGAAAGGGCCTTCGGAAATTGTGCAATATTTTCTTGACTTGGCCGGTATAAATTTGAATTTATATGATACTCAGAATGTCTGGACTAGCACGCTCTCGATCAATCAAAATGATTTAGAGAACGTGAGTATATTATTCAATTGTGCTCAGATCAAATCTTTGCTGGGAGACATTGCGCCTGATTTGAGATTGTTCTCAGAAGACAAAGCGGCTTGGGTTTATCGAGTTATATCAAAATTGAGAGAATCTTTTTCTGATCCAGTCATGTCTTCTCAGGCTCAGACGCAGTCTGGTGATGCGGCACAAAACGCTTCCAATTTATATGCAGCTATTTGCTCTAATGATCTTAAAAAAGCGCGTATGCTTTTGTTTCGTGATCAGGACCATACAAATACCAAGTACAGATACATTGCAGAAACAAGCGCTAGTCTCAGTATGTATATGCCACTTATGATTGAAGATCAATCTCAAATTAATGCCCCAGACTCGCAAGGGAATACTCCGTTGATGTTAGCTGTACAAAAAAGTGATTGCGATATGGTGATGTTTCTGCTGGATCAGATTGGTATCGATTTATATCAAAAAAATCCTCAGGGGCAAACAGCTTTAGACATGGCTAGGGCGATTGGTAATAAGAAAATCATATATACATTGAATGAGCATGCACGTCTGACATCATCAGCACCATCTGGCTCACCATATAAAATGCATATTCATAGATGATCTGGGTATTTGCTCTGTGTTGCTTAAAAACAACACAGAGCGGTGACATGCACCATAATAAGAAGCATGTGATTTTAAGAAGATGTGCGGCTGGTTGTTTTTTTTAATTCTTTTTTTGATTCGTGCTCAGTTGGTTGGACCATCGATATAATTCGCATTGCTTCTTCAAAAGAAATTCCTAATACCTTTGCGATCTTTGATAAAGGCATGAATATTTTTAAATACTGAATTAAAATCCAAGTTCTTGCTGAGTGCCAATCGCCATTTTTAGGAAAATAATTTGTTAAGACATCAAAAATAGATTGATGACCACTTTCTTCACAGTCTAAGCAGCGATATTGATGTTTGATTGCATCAAGAATTTTAATATGAAAAGAATGACAGTATGGACATTGCACTCCATTTTTCCAGCGCATCAAGCGAATCAAGACTAAAGATTCCTGCTCTCCTATGAGGGCAGAGATTGCAGAAGATTTCATTTGATCTTGTATAAGTGGCGTTTTTGAGGTTGCAATCGCTAATGCTTCGTCTAATCGCTCTTGGAATTTTTGTTCTTCTTCGTCCAAGGAAGTGTGATGAATAGCGTCACTGATCACTTTTTGTAATGACTCTGGTTCGCTGATTTGAGACAATAACTGATCAGAGATTTTTCTTGTGAAGGTGTTACCGAGTTTTTCAGTTTTTTCACTCTCTGGTAGCTCATGTGGCTTTCTATCTGAAAATTTTGCTTGAAAATGATTATGAGAGGGATTTAGAGATTTATTAGGCCACAACAAAGAAAATAGCCAATCAAAAATTTTTTTCACAGTGATGTGCTCCTAGTCAATCATTTCAAGAAATATATGTGTGGCTCACTTCAGAATCAATAGTAGAGTTTTTATTTTCAATTTTACTAAAATCGAAAAAATGCTCCAAACAGCTACAAAGGATGTGGTATATGTATTCATAACTCGCATTTTCTCATAAAATCATATAAATATCAACGATGTAACTTGACCCTCTTCATGGTTTTTTATAAGTTGCAAGATGTTTTTAAACCTAAGCACTGATCAGTGAGCATAATATTTTTAAATTTTCTATCTGGATTTATTTTATAATTGTTTGATTGTAAATGAATTTTATGGAATTATATGTATTAAGATCTTGTCATAATTTTTCTTATTGAGGCGCTATTATATGAGTTGGTTAAAACATTTTGAGAACATGCAGTCTTCTGTATATTCTGCATATAATTCTGCATATAATTCTGCATATAATGCTGTATATTCTGCATATGATGAGAGTTGTGAGGATACAGAAAAGAGTTTTGAAAACACAAAACAACCTAGGGAGCCCTGGGTGTACTTCGGATTGGCGTGTCTTGCGATTTTTATGCCGTCTGCTGGGCTTGTTTTCCAATTCGCCTCGCGTATCTTACCTTGGTTAGCGGTGCAATTTTTAACTTTTCTGATGAGCCTTGTATCATCCATCCCGTTATTGATGGCTGGTCTCTTGATTTGCGCTATTGCGTTGGCTGCGGCGACTATGTCTCCGACCATCGTTGAACAGGGTAATCTCGTCCACCCAAACGTAGCAGATCTTAAACAGAAAAATGCATTCGAAAACAGTGCATATTCAAAGAAGCATCCCTTGACCGAAAGTTTGCTAGATGGGCTACAGAGAGTGTTCAGCTATTTTTCTGACAGTGGTTCGCGATCTGATTTTGATTCAGTAGGATTAGGTATAAATCGCATTTACTATAGCCGTGTCCTAGGTCTTTGCGAATATGTGCGCAAAATGATAACAACGTCAAATTCAAATGCAAAAGCAAAATCCAGCTTTTGGCTATGGATTGGAAAATTAAATTTTGCATTAAAAAAGACATTTGTTTTGATTTTTTTGGAAGATCAGCGTGATTATGGACATACAGATAGCACTTCTCCAAGCATAAACAAGACAAATGCTCATGTAGATATTGAGCCGGTCGATGATAAAATATTTCTTTTCGGCACGATTTTTATAGGGATTGGATTGCTGACTCCAGTACTGTATCTCATGCCTGCTATTTCTGTATTTGTAGTAGATACATTTATTTTTGTGATGCTTATTATGCCTTTTAATGCGATCAATTTTTATTTTAGATCAGGTGCGCTGATTTCTCTTTTCACAATGGCTTTTTCTGGGGCGCTTTATTATGATTACTGTCAAAACAATCTTTTGATTGCAGAGTGTGATCAAACGCTCTGTGCTAACGATGAGACAATAGAAACCCAAGATGCCGGTGCCTATGATCGCTTAGTTCAGCGATATACTTTTTTTAAAGTCATTGACACTTGGAATTTTTTTCGAGATTCATCATTTAATGATATGTTTCTTTCGGTTTATAGTTTTTGGCATAATGACCTGCTATTTAAAAAAGTTTTGCCATCTGCTGATCGTGTGGCCTCTTCTATTGGCGCACTGAGCAATATTTGTTGGGAATTGATTGAAAACTGCGTAGAGTATGGTGTGGATTTTATCTTTTCAAGAGAGAAAGAGCATAGCAAGACAAGTCTCTCTAGAAAGGGAGCAGCTTCTGATTCTTCATTTTCATTAAAATATTTTTTTATGGAGAAAATGGGGATGAAATCCCGTGCGCAGCATGTGCAATCTGGTGCAATAAAGCAGGAGAACGATATATGCATATTGCTTTTCTCACCAATTAGAGATCATCTCAAAAAGCATGAAGATGAAGATTTGCAAATATGTCAGTCCCCTTTTTGGAAGCAGATAAGAGCGTGATGCTGATTTGCATTAAAATTGTTTTTGAAACCACGGACAAAGCACTGATTTTTATGCAGTGCTTTGTCTCTCATAATGTGTTTTGTCTTTAGAATTATGACTTCATTGAAAAGAATTTTTCTTCTGAACGCAGAGTTAAGATTTCATATCCATCTGAAGTGACTAGAATCATATGTTCCCATTGCGCAGATAGACTGCGATCTCGGGTCACTGCTGTCCAACCATCCTGTAAAATTTTTAGTTCTTTTCGACCTAAATTTAACATAGGTTCAATAGTAAAAATCATACCAGGCATCAGAAGGTTTTTTGATGGGCGCTGAGCATAATGGACAATTTGAGGTTGTGCGTGTAGTTCTAATCCTATTCCATGGCCACAGAACTCTTGTACAATAGAGAGGTTGTGTTTTTTACAAAACTTTTCAATAGCAATGCCTATGGATTCAATAGGCTCACCAGGTTTTACAGCGCGAATACCTGTGTATAAAGCCTCTTGGGTTAAGTCCACGAGTCTTTTAGCAAAAGGAGCCACTTCGCCGATACAGTACATTTTTGATGTATCTCCGTAGGCATTGTCTAATCTCAGAGAGATATCGATATTGACAATATCGCCTTTCTTGAGTGGCTTATCACAGGGGATGCCATGGCAAATCACTTCATTAACAGAGGTGCACACTGCTTTAGGGAATCCTTTTTCTAAAGGTGCGGGATAGGCCCCTGCATCTAAAATCGCTTTCTCTATCACGTCATTAATTTCAAGCGTGCTCACGCCGGGCTGTATGATATCATCGATGATACTAAATAAGCTGGCAGTAAATTGCGCGGCACGTCGAATCTTTTGAATTTCGAAAGGGGTGAATGGCAAAGACATCTTCTGAATGGATCCTTTTATATTAAATTACTGATAAGAGCCTAAGAGTCTGAAAAATAGATCATCATGGCTATAGAGATTTATTTTCAAATATAGTATCATCAAAATTCAAAGCTTTGTAGAAGTAGAAAGTTTTTATTTTAATGCTTTTGCAACTTTTCAAAAAATAGCCTGAATTTTGTTAAAGCACTCAATTAAAAAGACTACATTTCTTTGAAGCATTATTTTTTGAAAATAATGCTATTACATTACATTTTTAATAAAATGTAATTTTTTCAGTCTTCGTCTTATGCCGTTAAAAAATTTAGGGGTCTTTTTACTGAATATTCATAGAGTAAAAAGCGAGATTTTTAGGATAAGACAAGAGTATTAACCCATTTTGAAGGATTTATTTACATGGAACACCTTTCTTTAAGCCCGATTGAGAATGCTCAACTTTCTGTACAAGATATGCTGAACCACGGTTTGCACCTAGGTCACTTGTCTCGTTTTTGGAACCCTAAAATGGCTCCTTTTATTCATAAGGTGCGTTATGGCGTTCATATTATCAACCTTGTTAAAACTGAACGTTATTTTAAAAGAGCTTTGAGTTTTATGGAAAAAATTGTTGCTAAAGGCGGCAAGATTCTTTTTCTAGGTACAAAAGCGCGCGCAAGTGATTTAGTTGCTCTGCATTCTGAGCGTTGTGGCATGCCTTATGTTAATCATCGTTGGTTAGGGGGAATGTTGACAAACTTTAAGACAGTGAAACAGTCAATTTCTCGTTTAAGCAAGTTGCAAGAAATGGCGCAGAGTGGTGTTCTTGATAAACTTACGAAAAAAGAAGCACTGATGAAAGCTCGTGAAATTGAAAAGCTTGAGAAAACACTCGGTGGTATTAAAAAACTCAATAGACTTCCTGATGCTTTGTTTGTTATCGATGTTGGTTATGAAGATACAGCTGTGAAAGAGGCGAATAAGCTTGGAATTCCAGTGATTGGTTTGGTTGATACCAATAATAGCCCTGATGGTATTCAGTATGTTATTCCATCAAATGACGATGCAATTGTTTCTATCAATTATGTCCTGTCCTTGGTCTCACAATCTATTGAAAAAGTCAAAGCGGAACACGCAGAGCAAAACAAGATTGAAGCTAAATCTTTAGCTAAAGATCCAGTTTCTGATAAAAAAACAGCCCCTAAAAAAGAGCACGCAAAGACAGCGGTAAAAACAACTGCTAAAACAGAATCTGTTGTGGAGCCGAAAGCTCCTGTTGCTGCATCTGTTGAAAAAACAGAAGCCAGCGTGACTGTTTCTGCAGCTGATGTAAAAAAACTTCGTGACGTCACTGAAGCAGCAATGATGGATTGCAAAAAAGCCCTTGTTCAAGCAGGCGGAGATTTTGAAAAAGCCAAAGAGATTTTAATTCAATCTTCACAAAAAAAAGTGGCTAAAGCTGCTACACGCATCGCGTCCGAAGGTGTGATTCAAGTTATTGCAAAAGGCGAAAGTGTAGCTTTTGTTGAAATTAACTGTGAAACAGATTTTGTTGCGCGTGATCAGAATTTCATTCTTTTGCAGCAAAGTGTCGAAAAAGCATTTTCACAAGATAAGCAGACAGTAGAAGCTCTTTTGGCCACAGAAGTGGACGGGCTTGCTTTGAGTGAGCATGTGGCTTTAGCGACTGCTAAACTTGGCGAAAAAATTCAAATTCGACGTTTAGTGGTTCAGTCTACTAATGACAAAACCGCCTATTACAATCATGGTGGCAAAATTGCAACATTTGTCCAGGTTTCAAAAGCAGATGCAGGATTAGCACGTGATTTGGCGATGCATATTGCTGCTATGAATCCGCGTTTCAATGATCTGAAAGACGTACCTGCTGATGTGATGAAAGCGCAGGAAGCAGAAATCATTGCTCAACTTGCAGAAGAAGGCGAAAAAACTGATAAAATTAAAAAGACTATTTTGAAAGGTCGCTTAGAGAAGCATTTTGCTCCACAGTGCCTGATGTCTCAAGAATTTATCAAACAGCCTGATCTGACAATTGCAGCTCTTTTAGCATCAAAAGATCTGACAATAGAAGCTTATATTCGTATGGAATTAGGTGAAGGGATTGAAAAAGAAGAAATTGATTTTGCGGAAGAAGTTAAGAAACAAGCTGATAAGGCTTAAATTCTATTTTTTATACAGCGAAATAAGATTTTCTCTTATTAAAAAAAGCCTCGTGTTGGTTCACGAGGCTTTTTTATTTGTGATATTTGCCTTGTATATCTGACATTTTTATAGAATTTTGGTATTCTTAATCAGATTGGCAATAAAAGCTATTATGACTGTTGAATTTCGAGATGAGGTGTTAAAAAAGCGCCAACAATCCTTATGGGGCAAAGTGCTTTTGCGACCAAATGTTTTTTACAAAAAATGCACTGCTGTGATGGTTGCAACCACAGTGCTTTTTGGATTTTTTATTGTGTTTGGTCATTATACCACCAAAGAAACTGTGCAGGGTTTGATAGAGCCTTCGTCAGGTCTCATCTCTATCTATGCACCCAGTGCAGGAAATGTTGAAGCTTTATATAAGCAGCAAGGGGAATATGTTCGTTCTGGAGAGCCTTTAATCAAAATAAATTTTTATGAAATTCTTTCTGACGGTGCTCGATATGATGCAAAGCTTGAGCAAGAGCTCAAGCACGATCAGCAATTGCTTGAGAGGCAGTTAGATTATATAGATGACGAATCTGCTTTAAAATTTTCTGAATTTGAGTATCAAGAAAAAGCTCTCATGTCGCAATATCAATCCTTAGAAAAGCAATTGCCATTAGAACAAAAAAACAATCAGGTTCTTAAAGAGCATCTTGCACGTCTTGAAAAAGCTTTTAGTAAAGGATCGGTTCCGCGTGTGCAGCTCGAGCAAATTCAAAGAGAACTTGCTTTGAGTGATAAAAACCTTTTGCGTTTTCTGGATGATATTGAACAACTGCAGTTAAAAATCGAGCAGATGCCAACATTAAAAAAGCAGATTCAAACACAACA
This sequence comes from uncultured Gammaproteobacteria bacterium, assembly GCA_964395835.1. Classification (GTDB taxonomy): domain Bacteria; phylum Pseudomonadota; class Gammaproteobacteria; order Berkiellales; family Berkiellaceae; genus LLD-282. Next base: position 9,489 of record CAYNBJ010000001.1, on the reverse strand, counting down.
TCAAGAGCGACGATTACAGGTGGTCCAGCAATTATCTCAGATTTCAAAAATGCTTCTTGATTTAGATCGCAAATCGCATTCAGTGATTGTGGCTCCGATAGATGGAATGATTACTCAATTTGATTTAAAAATTGGGCAAACGATTCGTCATGGTGAACATTTAGTTGATATGAAACATAAAGACGATCAGTACAGGGCTAAAATTTTTGTACCATCTCGAGCAATTGGATTTATCCATCCGAATCAGGATGTGAGTATTCGTATTCATGCGTTCCCGCATCAGCATTATGGAACTATCAAAGGTAAAATTGAAAGCGTTACAGAATCACTGTATCAAGGTGGCTCTGCAGAAAGCGGACCATTTTACGTGGTGTACGTGCAGCTTTCACAGCAATCCATGCTTTCAGATGGGCGTTTTGCGTTGAAGCAAGGAATGCAACTGGATGCTGATATTCAAACTCAAAAAATGACGTTTTTACAAAAACTTTTTGAGCCACTTTTTCGTCTTCGTTCATAGCTCATGCTATAAAAGGAATAATTCATGTCTGGTCTTATTGATAAACTCGATTTTGGATGGAAGAAAAAATTTCCTATCATTTTACAATCTGAAATATCTGAGTGTGGTTTAGCTTGTCTTGGTATGGTTGCATCATACCATGGTTTAGAGATTAATTTAGCAGCCTTGAGGCAGAGATACGCTGTATCGTCTCGTGGGCTTTCCTTGTATCATATTGTTGAATTGGCGCGTTCTTTGAACCTGGATTCTCAAGCTTATCAATTAGAGCTTGAAGAGCTTGAGCAGCTAAAAAAACCATGTATTTTGCATTGGGACCTGAATCACTTTGTTGTTTTAGTTGGGGTAGAGAAAAATGTTGTGACAATCGCAGATCCTGCAATTGGTTTAAGACATTTGAGTTTAGAAGAGGTTTCAGCATCTTTTACAGGGTACGCATTAGAACTATATCCTTCACCCCAATTTAAAAAAGGCAAAGAAAAGGTTCTCATTTCTCTAAAAGAATTTTGGAGGTCTTTAAAAGGAATTCATCAAAGTCTTGTGATTTTGCTTTCTTTAACGATTGTTCTGCAATTTTGGGGATTACTCAATCCTCTTTTGATGCGTTTTATTGTTGATGATGTGTTAATTTACAAAGATCATGGATTGCTTTTATCCCTGTGTATTGGTTTTGGCATGATGACAATTTTTTCAACGGCTACATCGGTCATTCGCTCTTTGTTTCTTATGTTTTTGACTAAGAGTCTCAGTTTGCAGGTGCAAAATGCACTTTTTGGGCATCTGATTCGATTGCCTTTAGTCTATTTTATTAAACGTCAAACAGGCGATATTTTATCACGTTTTAGTTCTTTGCAGGCTATTCAAAATCTTGTGACTAATACTTTTGTGGAATCCACATTGGATGGCTTGATGGTCATTATCTCTTTGACTATGATGTTGATTTATGCACCATTTCTGGCAGTGATTACTATGATTGCTTTGTTGCTGTATATCGCTATTCGTGCGGCTACCATACAAACTTTCAAGGAAATGAATGAAGAATTGATTGCGGTGAGTAGTAAAGAGCGCACCATCTTTTTGGAGACTTTACATTCTGTACAGCCGATAAAAGTGTTTCATAAAGAACAACAGCGGCAATCATTATGGCAAAGTCGCCTGACTCAGTCATATAACGTGAGTATTAAAACTGAACAATATGGACTTGTGTATAGTGTGATTAACAAGGCCATTTTCTCTTTTGAGAATTTGATTATTTTGTACTTTGCTGCCTCTATGATTATTGCCCCAAAGTCACATTTTTCGCTTGGTATGATGTATGCTTTTTTACAGTATAAACAACAGTTTACATCAGCAGTCAGTAGTTTGGTAGATAACTATTTTCAGCTTAAAATGATAGATTTGCATCTTGAAAGAATTGGAGATATCGCTTTAGAAAAAACGGATAGAGCTTTTGATTCTCAAGATATACATAAATCTCAAGATGCTATCAACGGGGCTCTTTCAGTTAAAGATTTGTCATTTCAGTATGATGCATTTGAACCCATGATTTTTGAAAACATTTCTTTTGATATTGTTCCAGGTGAATCTGTAGCATTTGTAGGGCCATCGGGCTGTGGTAAAACAACCTTAATGAAAGTGTTAATTGGTTTGCTAGAGCCTAAAAGTGGAGTTGTCACTGTGGATGGAGCGTCTCTTTCTGATCGCTCTTTATCTTATTATAGAGAGCAGATAGCTTGTGTTATGCAAAATGATACTTTACTAGCTGGATCGATTGCGCAAAACATCTCCTTTTTTGATCCCGATAGAGATGATTCACGCATTGAAGAGGCCGCACGATTGGCGGGTATCCATCAAGATATTGAAGTCATGACTTCTCGCTATGAAACTCTTGTCGGAGAACTTGGTTCGCAGCTTTCAGGTGGTCAGCAACAAAGAATTCTTTTAGCGAGGGCGTTGTATAAAAAACCCAAAATACTTTTCTTGGATGAAGCAACTTCTCATTTGGATATTCAGACAGAGGCTTATGTGAGTGCAGCTATTGCGCAATTAAAGATCACGCGTGTGATTATTGCACATAGACCAGAAACAATTAAAACAGTAGATAAAATCATCTTATTGGAGCAAAACAAGGCGACTTTGATGACCCCAAAAGAGTTTTTTGAGAATATTCAGTATCAATCTTCTGGGAATATCACTTGAAAAACAGACATCGCAAATAACGCTTTTAGTCTAATCTAAAAGAAAGACTGAGACGTTGTTAGCAATTTTGTGAAAAAGTATACCTTGATAAGCTTTATATTCTTTGCGATTGTTTTTACTATGCTTTTCATTCACAAAATGACTGAACTCATTTGCTCAGAATATATTGTGATGTCTTACACTAATCATAAAAATCAACAGAGGTCAAAAACAACTTTTCTTTTTTCACCAAATGAGAGTTTATGGGAACGAATGAATCATAGCCAATATTCTTTGCCGCGCAAGGTCATTGCAATTATTTGCTTAGAGGGTTTGGGAGATTATTTTTCAGCTCTGAATTTATCAGAGCCCTTAACAAAAGATTATGATGTAGCTGTTCTTGTTTTACCAAGGGGAAAGTTGCAAAGTCCTTATATCAAAAAATCTCTTGATTATTTGTATCATGATCTCAATCCAGACCTCTCAATTTTTTTGCACGATATAGAACATTTACTGCCTTCTAGGAATCCTTATCTGATGATCAGTGATCCATCGTTTTTTTTATCACTGAAAAACACTTCGAGTCAAAATATTTATCCCTATCTGAGTTCATATCAAGGATATCTCATTTCAGCAGGTGAAGAGCATATTAATGCCGTGCAAGATATTGTGAAAAAAGAAAATCAATACTTTCAGCCATTTTACCATACAGGAATGAAAATAGATGTCCCTCTTCCTATAGATATGAAGAAGATTTTTTATTGTGCAGCTCTCTGGGATAGTCAGCGCAGTAAAGAGAATTTTATTAGTGCGTATCAATATCTTGATAAAAAAAATATCATCGATTTTTATGGCCCCGAGCTTTGGACCGAATATGTCAAAAATTATAAGGGATTTTTGCCTTTTGATAGGAATAATTTTTTGTATACAATGAATCAATACGGAATTTCTTTGATTTTGCATAGTTATGAGCATCTATCCGCAGATATTCTCAGCGCTAGAGTTTTTGAAGCAATTTGTGCCCGAACAATTATGATCAGCGATGAAATGTCTTGTTTAAAAAAAATTTTTGGTGACAACATTCTGTATGTTGATGTCAATGAAACAACTGGCGTGCCTTTGGGTGAGCAAATAGAGCAGCATTATTTATGGATACAGAATCATCCACAAGAAGCCTATGAGATGATTCAAAAATGTTATGAAATTTATGAAAACAATTTTGAGGGATTGGGACAAATGCAAAAGTTACTTAGGTATGCGTTGCAAGAAAAATGATTTTAAACATACTCTGCACTTGGCTTCTCGATAAAAAAAAATAATGCTAAAATACAAAAATCTTATTAAATGAGCATCTTCGTGGGCGATTTGATCTTTCAGTTTTTTTTACACGCAAGTCATGAAATGGTTCTAATAGCGCTATTGGCAATAGGATACTTATGGATTGATCGAAAATTGTTTTTTTCTGGTATTGTATTGTTGTGTGCTTCTATTCTTGTCAATTCGGCACTAAAAGTCTTTTTTCATGTGCCTAGAAGACCAGGCGTGCCTAAGACGACTTATTCATTTCCGAGTGGTCATACTCAATCTGCTTTTGTGCTCTATCAATGGTTTTGGAATAAATTCATAACAAATTTATTTTTTTTCTTGTTTACCACAGTGATGGTAGCAGGAATTTGTGGATCGCTATTATATTTTCGTTATCATACAGTGTGGGATCTATTTGGCGGGTTTTTTGTTGCGACTTGCTTAGCTCAGTTCTGTTATCATGCATTTCAAAAATCTGAAAATCTTTTTTTGATGACTTTGTTTTTTCTTGTAAGTGGTAGTGTGATTTTTTTGCATGCTCAACACGAGCTCAAGCCGTCTCACTATTCTTTGATTTATGTGTTAGTTGTGCTGACTGTTCTCGATAAGATCTTTTTCCGATTGAGAGATTCACATGCCAGGTGTGTTGGTCAAAAATATTTTTCCAGTGCGATCTTTACCTTTCTATTTTTGTTTGCTTATTTTGTGATTCGATCGTTCTCCACTGATTTGTTTTATGCTGTAGTAGGAGGCGCATTACCCTGTGCACTCAAAATTGCGCTTGTCTTGTATCCGTCTGAAGATGGCGCTTCTCAAAAAGATATTCTTTCGTGATACAGAAGATACTAACCCTTTTTTTTGTTTGGTTTTCAATGAGTGGCTTGCTGGCAAAGCAGCCGTTGCTCAGTGATCAAGACAGACCACTTCTGATAGCTGCAAGTGGCGGAGCTGGTCATATTTCCGCTATGAGTGCCTTGATAGACAGTTTCCAGAAAGAAGGGGTGCATTTAGAGACAATACGGCCTATTTATGAAAATCAGACTGTGACATGGCAGCGTTTTTTATTACAACAACAGATCCAAATGCCCGCGCTTTTGCATCTCGAAGAGATTTATGGTTTGTTAGGGTGGACGTATCCTTTTCCTCATTTCCCTTCTGAGCTTTTTTTGCAAAAAGAGCTGGAGCTTTTATATCATAATAATCAGTCTCCTCGATTGTACTATGATATGCTTTTGGATTTTCATCCAGCAGGATATGATTACGCTGCAATTTGGAATTGCTTGCAGCGCAAAGGCGATCCTGTAGCTTTGCGAAAGCTCATAGATTTGCAAGAAATGATGCAAGGACAATCTGAAGCCTCTGTGAGAAGGCAAATTTTTCATGTTTTGCAAGAAGCACACCGTGAAAATAGACCTTATTCTAATATTATATCTACACAGCCTTTGGGTGTTGCAGAAATTTGCGAAGCAATGATTTTGTATGAGAAAGAGTGTATGTTGGACGAGAACGTTCATTCATCAATGCTGCTGCATCACTATGTCACTGATTTACCATCGAGACATGCAATTCATTTTTTCTCTCCACTCAAAGCGCTTAGCGCAGAAATGAAAAGGAAGGTTGTCTTGCATCTTGTGGGGGATGAAAAAGACCTGCACCCATTTATTGAATCTCTTTTAGGAAAAGAGCATTTTCATGATATTGTTTATCATGATTATTTACACAATCCTCTTGTTAGAAAGGAATTTAAAGAATTCAAAGAGACTCCAAAAAAACAAATTTATCATCAAAAAACAGCAGTTATTATGTTGGGGAGTCAAGCCTCTTATGATGTTTTGGCATATCTTCGTATTTTGCTTCAGCATGAATATACAATTTATCTCGTTGGTTGTGCAGTGCATAAAGATCTTGTTCAAGAGATTGAAAAAGAAGTTGAGAATCAAGGCAGCACTTTTAAAAATGTCAAGATTCTAGATTACCTGCCTGCAGCACAACTGTGCAATCTGTTTAAGCAGGCAGATCTTTTGATTTTAAAAGGTGGCGGTTTAACAGTTATGGAACAGCTGGCTTTAGAACATCCTAGAAATCAAAAAATATTTTTTCATTATCCTTGTTCCTCAATGGAAGCACTTAGTAGCGGGATTCCGTGGGAAGACGCAAATATTCAAATTGCCAAGAGCATTTTAACAGAGAAAAACATCGATGTTTTTCAAACAAACCCAAAGCTTTTTGAACATATGTTATCCACAATTTAGAGTTTTTTTGATATTTTATTTGGTTCAAAATGCGTTTGAAAGAGGCTATTCGCACTTTTGCATAAGAAGGTTTTCGCCGAAGATATTGAAGTTATCGAATTCTTGCTTGCTGTGGATACTTCACTTTTTTCGGTGCATACAGAGGAGGCAGAAAGATGTTTTGTTTGCTTTTCATCCTGATGAAGAGAGACTTTGTAGCGCGTACTATATGCGATCAATGCTGTCCGAGCAATATTGAGATCTCGCTTTTGCGAGATACTTCTTTCATTCACGGGAATCGAATGGATTTTACCTATTGTATCTAATCATAAAAGGATATGACGTAAATTGTTTTTTGATTCGTTAATGCTTTTTAATAAAGCATCGTTGGGATTTTTTTTGAATTCTTTCAGTTCTTTTTTTAATTGTTTCTGTGTTTGTTCTAAAGCCTCTAAAATACCTGAGTATTGCTCAGCTATTTCTTCAAATTGCGATTCTTTCTTTTCTTCTGAAGAAATTTGAGAATTATTCAATTCATTCATACAAAAACGAATAGAGTCTTTCAAATATCTGAGCCCTTGTGCAACATCATTCATATCAAATATTTTGATTTTTTCTTTCATCTCTGTTCTGTTTACTATGGCGTCTCGAAGCTCTTGTGATGCACCCTCGATACCATCGGAGTATTGACCAGCTAAGGTTTGTATAAAGTTTTCTTTTCCAAAATCTGTTGGTTGAGCAGTGATGATTTGGCCTAATTGAAAAGAATTTATTTGCTTGATAAAAGATTTTGTCTTGAAAGCAATATGAAAGTTTGAGCGTTCACTCGATCTAAAAAAATTATTATTCATTGATTTTTCACCATCTTTCCAGATATTCATTGTTTCTTATATAGTTTCAATTTTCTGAAAAATAGGGTTTTTGTGAAAATTTTTTTATATTATTTTCAAAAACAATTTGTTTTTTCAGAATTTTCTACCGCCGCTGTGCATAATATCCCTCATATTCGATTGTGGATTTATGAGCATCAAGATGTTCTTAGAGTGCTACCTTGTCATAGCCAGTCATCGGTGGCTGTTTTTATAGGGCTAGTGCATATTTTTTAACAAGAAAGTCATGGCCAGTAGGGCCTCACTTAACAGACAAATCAGGCTATTTAGCACAAAAGGATCGTTTCATTTTTTTTATTTGCGATACACAATTTGTAATTTTGCAGTTTCCGATCCTTGAGGACATCGTGCTTTTTCTGATCTTTTTATCGCAATAACTCAGTTGCCTTTTTTAAAAATCATGCATAATGTGAATAAGATTTGAGATTAAAAGTGATTAAGGAATCAATATGAAAAAAATTGCGCAATCTAGAGATTTAAAAAGATTAAGTGGTGGTGCTGTTTATCAAACACATTCCGACTTATTTATTCTTGGACCAGGCGATACCCTACAATTGCCAAATTTTGTGATCGAATATCCAGATGTCGGCGCACCAACAAACGCTTATATTTTAAATGGTAATCCTGTGCATTGCTCTGCTACAAAAGAAGATAATGTTTGGACTGTTCCCTCAGATATTAGTAATTCAGTTTGTGCAAAAGATATGGTGACTGTTCAAACAGATGGTCTATATTTATATGTTCAGGCAACATATAGCTCCCCTTATGCTGTATAAAAAAACTCATGAGGTATAAAAAAGGCCCCGCAAAACGGGCCTTTTTTATTGAAACGATATTGATTATTCTTGCACAAGACCTTTATATACCTGTCTGGGTCTCGCAATAACCATTTTAGGATCAGTAATCATCTCATTCCAATGAGTGATCCATCCAATCATGCGTGCCATAACAAAAATGACAGTGAACATTTCTGTTGGGAAGCCTATTTTTCTGAGAATTAATCCTGAATAGAAATCGACATTGGGATACAATTTTCTTTCAATAAAGTATGGATCGTTTAGGGCAATTTGCTCAAGTTTTTGAGCAATCTCAAATAATGGATCGTGTTGCAGCTGCCCGTCTGTCATTAATTTCTCATAAAGATTTTTAATGATTTGAGCTCTTGGATCAAAATTTTTATAAACACGATGTCCAAAACCCATCAACAATCTCTCTTTTCTTTTCACCTTTTCAATAAAATCATCAACTGCATCGACAGAGCCAATTTCCAAAAGGCATGCGATCACTTCTTGATTGGCTCCTCCATGAGAAGGCCCCCATAAGGCAGCAATGCCTCCAGCCATGCATGCAAAAGGATTGGCAAGAGATGATCCTGCCATTCTTACAGTAGATGTAGAAGCATTTTGTTCATGATCTGCGTGAAGAATTAAAATCATTTCAAATGCTTCTATCGCTGCTTTGGATACATGATATGGCTCGGAAGGGAAAGAAAAAAACATTCTCAAAATATTTTCTGAAAAAGAAAGATTATTTTGAGGTTCAATAAAAGGTAACCCTAATCGATAGCGATAAATCATAGCAGCTAAAGTAGGCACTTTGGCCACTAGCCTTAACATTGATAAATAACGATCTTCTTGATTATGAATATCGAGATTATCATGATAAAAAGCAGATAGTCCACCAATAATTCCGCAAAGCATAGCCATAGGATGTGCATTTCTTGGAAATCCATGAAAAAAGAATTTTATTTGCTCGTGTACCATTGTGTGACTTTTGATTTCATTAAGAAAGTGATGCTTTTCTTTTTCATCACATGGCAATCGTCCAAACCAAAGAAGATGGACAATATCAATAAAATCATAAATAGAGGCTAGTTTTTCAATAGGATAGCCTCTATATAGCAATTTCCCTTCATCGCCGTCAATATAAGTTATTGCGGATTGGCAAGAAGCAGTGGACTTGAAACCTGGATCTAAGGTGAGCCAATGATGTTTAGGGAATAAATTTCCAATATCAATTGCTTTTTGGCCAATTGTCGGTGAAACAATATCTAGTTCAATAGCCTGCCATGTATGTCCGTTATGAGCAAAAAGATAAGCGTGCGTTTGATCACAGCTTTGTACAACAGATTGTAAAAGCTCTTTAGGGATCGGAGATTGAGATTGCATAAGGTGCCCTTATAAAAGAATAAACCCTACTTAATGCTAGTGAATCTGAAATAAAATAAGGTGCTTATGCAAGAAGAGCTTGTATGCATAATTTACAAAACCAGTACTTTTTTTGGGGAGAGATACCGATCTGGAGGATAGCGCTTTTCTCCAAGATCGGGGTAGAACAATATTGAACTGGATATTAAAACAGCTGGACCAAA